>NZ_JBHJHQ010000006.1:0-329169 GCF_042219825.1 Quyinboa mangrovi | reverse complement strand
CAAACCACAACTAGACAGAGTTAATATTAACAGCGGATTCAGTTGTTTTATCTTTTTAAATTACATCAAACCACAACATAACCATTTTACTCATGTCTTGATTCTTGGTTGTTTTATCTTTTTAAATTACATCAAACCACAACGAACGGGGTGAAGGTGACAACTGCAAATGAGTTGTTTTATCTTTTTAAATTACATCAAACCACAACCATTGTTTTGGTTGTAAATTCCAACGGCACGTTGTTTTATCTTTTTAAATTACATCAAACCACAACTTAGCGGACTTCGCTTCTGAATCAGCTTGGGTTGTTTTATCTTTTTAAATTACATCAAACCACAACCTGAGCCACAAAAGGAAGTCCGGCCTCGTCGTTGTTTTATCTTTTTAAATTACATCAAACCACAACTATCATTTGGAGCAGTATCTTCCTGCCTTTGTTGTTTTATCTTTTTAAATTACATCAAACCACAACGGCCGCCAAGAGCGCGCGGCTGGATCCGGGGTTGTTTTATCTTTTTAAATTACATCAAACCACAACCGGCTGGTAATGGTATTTCGCATGCAACAGGTTGTTTTATCTTTTTAAATTACATCAAACCACAACTATCGAATCATCTGGGATGATTGGGAAGATGTTGTTTTATCTTTTTAAATTACATCAAACCACAACTATCGAATCATCTGGGATGATTGGGAAGAGTTGTTTTATCTTTTTAAATTACATCAAACCACAACTATCGAATCATCTGGGATGATTGGGAAGATGTTGTTTTATCTTTTTAAATTACATCAAACCACAACCATTTGACCTTCTTCAGCTCTGTTTTAGCAGTTGTTTTATCTTTTTAAATTACATCAAACCACAACTAAAAACCTGAAAGACTTAAAGGCGTTTTAGTTGTTTTATCTTTTTAAATTACATCAAACCACAACTAGAAATAGACAGTAGCAAAAATGATGCACGTTGTTTTATCTTTTTAAATTACATCAAACCACAACCGGCAAAGTTATCACTAACATTGATTAAATGTTGTTTTATCTTTTTAAATTACATCAAACCACAACTAAAGTCTTAATCATTGGAAAAGTACAAGGGTTGTTTTATCTTTTTAAATTACATCAAACCACAACGGGTTTGTACAACGAGCTTAAACCCGAAGCGTTGTTTTATCTTTTTAAATTACATCAAACCACAACCAACGTGCCCGGATAGCTTATATAATGCGTGTTGGAGCAGATAATAGAGCTAAAAAACCGGGGTAAAACAGCATGGAAGTGGTTAAATGCATTCATTTTTTCAATTCTGATGAATCACATTCCAGCACGTCAAAGAACAAACAAATTTAGTGAAATCGTTTATTAAATTTAAAATAATTCGAGCTGTTTCGGCCCTTCCGGTAAAGGTTTCGATTTAGTTCCCCAAAAATTCTGAATATTTCCATATTGCTTATCGGTTATGGACAGGATACTGATCTGTCCCTTTTCAGGCACAGAGGCTTTTACCCTGGTAACGTGCACATCTGCACTTTCCTTACTGGCACAATGGCGTGTATAGACCGAAAATTGCATCATTGTAAACCCGTCCTGCATCAATTCTTTTCTGAAACGGGTTGCAACTTTTCGTTCCTTTTTGGTCGTGACCGGAAGGTCGAAAAATACGAATAACCACATGATATGATATGCATTTAACCGGGTTTGTTCCATGATGTTTTAAATTACCTTTTCCAAAGTTTAAAACTTTGGAAAAGTTTCCTTAACTAACTGAATTCCGGATAACTTATTTTACGGCTTTCTCCCGCGAAGCACCTGGCTAGTGATGCTGTTGTCTGGGACAACGCTACCATTAATGGCCGCTTATTATCGCCAATATATACATCCATGGCCATAAGTTTTAATAGTTCGGCTTTATGCTCGGTTTCAATGGTAAAAGCATCGGGCCATTTTTTGTACATTTCTACAACAAGCTGATCCACAAATGGCCGGTATGGTTCCATAATATCATCGGCCAAACAAAAGGAATTGTACCTGTTTCTGTGAAAAATTCCCAGCGTAGTCAGCAAACCTGAACCGGCCAGCGCCCTTGCAACGGCTGAACGCAATAAAATATAACCATAGTTCAGAAAGTGATTAGGAGGATCTCCAAACCTGTCACGGATAAAGGTCTTTCCAAACAGGGTATTCCAGTAAACTCTGGCAGCAAATCCTTCCCGGTTATCACTATCCCCGCTTTTAACCGTTTTGGCAATGTTTTTTAATCCGGTTGGATCAAATCCGTTATGTTTGAGTAACGCCGCTTGGTTTAATATTTTGGCCTCAACCGTCTGTTTCCACAAATTCTTTTTTAATGGTTCAGACGCATTGATCTGATATCGGAATAATTCGGTCTGAATATGATTGGCATCCAGCGGAAGCAGCATAGATGAAGGCATATGTTTACTGTCGCAAAAAACTACAGCTACGTTAAATGCATTTAGCTGTTCAATCAGTTTCATACTGAATTTTAAATGCGGATGATCAAATACGATAAACCCAAGATCCTCAATCGGAACATTGGTAACCGGATCATTTTCCGGTGATTTTACTACCAGTTGCCGGTCTTTTAGCGACAGGTTGTAAGGATTTGAAAAGAAAAGCGTTCGTTTAAGCATGGTTGGTTTGTTTAACGTTTCCGGTTTAACGTTTCCGGTTTAACTTTTCCAAAGTTTTAAACTTTGGAAAAGGTCTACATATCAAAATCGTAAGGATGACGATGACAATAAAAGAAATTATCAAGTCCTCCAAACCTTTCAATTACTTCTCCCCGTTCAATCAACGTGTTCTTATTACCCGTAATGGCTTCAAATGATGAATATTTCCAATCTGATGGAGATGTGCAAAATCCATGAATGACAGGATTAAAATGAATGTAATTAACTAATTTGATGAAATATTCATCAGAGGTGACTTCTTTACGGCGAAAGTTTTTGTAGAACAGACTGCCTTTTCTGTTTTGGGTCAGATTAAAAGCCTGTGTGTAACTACTAAATAAGTTAGCATATTGTTTGCTGATATATTTACAGGTTCGATCTTCAATATTTTCCCGTTTTTCTGATTTACTTAACTTTTCCAAAGTTTCAAACTTTGGAAAAGTTACCAGCTTCGTAAGTTCATTTTCTTCCCGTATTTGAACAAAAAAATGAAAATGATTTGGTAATAAGCAATACGCCAGGGTTGAAGCTATCGGGGCAATATGGATTCTGTATTTTTCAAGGAAGAACGGATAATTCCGATCTTCGGCAAAAATATTTTCATGCCCGTTTGCATGATTGTAAATATGATAATATTTCCCTGGTTCTAGAGGTATCATCCGATATTAATTGGTTTTAAGAAATATATACCTTTTCCAAAGTTTTAAACCTTTGGAAAAGGTTAAATGAAAAATCAGTCTGACCGTTGTAAATTATTTATAAATTCAATATCGCCTAATGGATTGATTAAAAAATCTACTCTTTCTGTCAATGCATTAAACTGATTCTGACTCATTTTTCTTTGGGGTATATATTGTTCTTTGCTTTCAAACAATCCATCATATGTTTTCAAATCAGATGCGGGAGATGCCTCCATGTGATGCCTCATAAGAATATTTCCAAATTCATAATATTTTTGACCAGACTTTACTCTATTAGTTGATAAACCTACTATTTTGTATAATCGTTTATTTAAATCAGCTTTAGATAAATCATAGATTTCTTCAGGCGAATTTTCCCAAAGAATTACCATTGTGCCCACTTTAATAATTGCCTTTAATGGCAACTCAGTTTTTCCTGAAATTTTATTTTGCGAAAACAAACTGTCAACCGCCCCCAATTCCTGAACTTTTAATGCATTTTGAACAGAAAATTTAAAAAATTCCCCAGCCTGCAAATTATTTACTATCTCAAAATCACGCTTAATTTTCCCTCTCTCATCCTTGTTTTCATAAATGGCCATCATATAATTACCATCATTGGCAGCATAAAATTCCTCCTTCCATGGTTTTACATTCTTTACTGTCCTATCACGTTGTTTTTTAATATGTAATGGATTAGTAACAGAAGGCTGGTATAACCTCACCTTTTTAATAGGTATAGGCTCTCCATTCTTATTAGGTAGTGAATACAATAGTTTTATCTGTTCTTCAATAGCGATAATGTCCGATTTAATTTGTGATTCTGCTAATTCTTCAGCCTTCTGAAGTTTCTTTTTTAGTGAATCAATATCTTTTCGCAACTCCTTTTCTTTTTTTCTGGCGTCAGAAACAATTTCTCGTACACGTTCATCAACAATATTTTTTATATTACTGTCTTCCAAAGTGCCAAGCGGTTTACGAACCACATATTTTATTTTTTCTTCAATTTCACCTTTTTTATTTACCTCTTGTTGTTTTATGGCACCGTAAAATGTGTCTTTGTGAAGACTTCCACGCACCGTATCTCCTTTCAAATATATAGGTTTCCCATCTTTATTGTATTGAATCCTGCCACTTTTCCTTAATTTCTTTTTACTTTGTTTAGGCAGAATAGCAGGGGTATAATGTGAAATCAGAACTTCTTTTTCTATTTCCTTTACATCTTCTGTAAAAGTTGACCAAGGTTTGTCAACCTGAGGTTGTTGATCTACACCTTGAACATGCAGATCTTCAAATTCATGATAAAACTTTGCCAGCTTTTCGTACTGTTCTTTCGTTATACAGGCAATAGTTATGGCATCAATACAGTGGTGAATATGGTTAATACGAGCTTTCTTTTCGTATTCTTCTTGCAAGCCCCAATGTTTTCTGAAATCGGAAACGGTATTTCCTTTTACTGTGTAAACCTTGCCGAATAATGTTTTCAGATACAATCGTGAATATTTAGTAATGATTCCCGTATCAACAAGTTGGCTGTTTTTAAAACCTTCAGGAACATCTTGCATGGTAAATCGTTGATATTTGTCGCGCCAATAATCACGGTCGTAAGTCAATTTATGTCTTTTCTGAATGAATCTATCTTTTGATTCCTTATCTGTTGCTCCCCGCGTTTGACGTATAGCTATCTGAATTTGTTTATCCAATTCTTCATATTTTTCTTTCCAGCTTTCAATACGTTTAATTATTTCAGAATGATTGTTTAATTCAGATGGGATTTTATTCTTTTTAACGGAACGGTTAAAAACATTATCGCATAGTGTTTTATTTGCCTTTGAATTATCAAATGACAAACTTCTTGGAATAGTATGTTCAATATCGAAAGATGGGTTTGGTCCTAAAAACTCATGTATTGCAATTTCTTTACCTGTGTATAAACATTTGTGATTTTGTTCTTCCCAAAGCTGGTATTTTAATATTTCATCTTTTGTGGGTTCGCCTTCGTTCAAAAACTCCTTAATTTTTGAATAATATTCCTTTCTTCTATTTTCATTCTCACGCTGCCAGGTTTGAGTAGCTTTGCGTTCATTGGCATTTAGCAAACCGCGTGACATCTCGATATGTATTTTTGTTGAACTGTCAATAATTCCACTTTTAATCAGCTCATTTATAACGATTCGCAGTTGGTGCATAGCTCGCATGGCCATTGGGTTCCTTATTGATGAAACCATTGGGCTACCCAAATAATAGTTGCCATCTTTTCTTCTTACAGGTGGCTTATAAACATCAATTGCAGACGGATGATAAAGTTTAGTTAATTGTTTTTCCTCCACATCAAAATTATCAGTAATGAATTCAAGGATTCTTTCGTCAATTCGTTGAATTTTTGCATGTTCTCCCTTTCCTAAATTCTTTTTCATTTGCTTTTCCAGCAACTTCAAAGCATCTGATTCAATTCTAATTTTCTTATCATCAGAAAAAGCAGCATATCGCTTAGTACCAAAATATGAGGCGATTTTTGTCTTTAAGTCCTTTTCAAAAAGCTCTTTTGCTTCTTCGCTCCATATATAGTTATTCTCAGGATTTCGTGCCGTTGTAATAATACCGTTTACTATATTAATGATATCTTTTTCTTCATTTTGTGTATCAATAATCAATTTTATTTCATCCCGTATATAATCTTGATTCTTTTCATCTCTCCAAATACCATTCGGGATAACTTCTTCCATATTTGCCAGGAAAATAGCATGTGAATAAATAAGTCCTTTTCGCAAATACGGCAAAATCTTTCTTATTGCCTTCAAACTTAACGAAGCATAATCCTGTTTCAACCTGATCTTAAGAAACTCTTTAATCTGGTAATCGTTAAATATTAAACGATTTCTTGCAAATTCAGCCAGCTTTTCATCCGAATCATAGGAATAAAGTACATGCCAAATATCGTTAATGTCGATAACAGATTTTCTACCATCGCTTTCACGGTTATATTCAATTTGAATATTCATAAAATCGTCACCAAACAAATCTTTAAACCTTGATGATACTGGACAACCACTCACAGTTGTTTTCATACTGTAATTAAATAACCAGTCTTCAGGATTAATATCACGTTCTTTAAAATATTTGTATTGCTTTTTAGGAGACAATTGTTTTGCCAGGTCTTCAAAGTCGAAATGATCTTTACTTTTCCTATAAAACTGGAGAGCAATTTTATCCTTTTCCACATCTGTAAGAAATCGAAGCTGTTCATCTTCGGGAGTTTTGATTTTGATATTATTCACAAAACATAACATTCTGTATTCTTCAAACTCAGGTCGCGAAACTGCGCAACGGTGTTTATTGAGTTCAAAAACACATTTGCCAATGGTTCCTTTTTGAGATTTTAAAAGGCGTTGATAAAATATTGCTTTTTTAATTTGTTCTGTAAATTCCCTATCCAGATTCTGGAATTCACATATTTTGTTAAATTCTTCCAGATAATGGTCTTCTCTGTGGGTATATGTGTTTCTAATTTTTTCATTTCTCTTATATTTCTCAAAAAAGTATTGACCTAAGGTTTTATTTCCTTTTGATTCACTGATTTCAGTAATAGTCTTTTTAACCGCTCCATCGCTTTCCTTTGTGCCCTCTAATCTATTACTCAAAAACCCACGGCGTTGAGCTATATGATAAAAAGCACGTCCAATTTTATACCTATCTTCTTCACGATTTAAATTCAATTTTTGTTCAACAGCTAAAGCTCTAAAGTGATAAGGATTTTTCTTAGTTACCTCATCAGTTCTCTGCCATTCCAAAAATTTCTGGTTTGTTGGATATATTTTTTTGTTTTTCCACTCACTCAACTCTTTACCAGTTAATTCTGGACAAAACCCATATAAGGACAAAACTCTTAATGTATTAATTTTCCTTATTTTACGGCGATATTTTAATCTTCTTGCACTACGAAAACCTGTTCTCTCCGCAGCTTTTGAACCTTCAATACCTTTTTCAATTTTAACACCTTCCTGAAAAATTCTAACACCTTTATTCAATAATGTAAATTTTTCGTCTTCATTTTCCACAACAGCCCAGCCAATACTGTTGGTTCCAAGGTCTAATCCAAGAATTTTCATATTATTTAGTTTTTAAACCGGTGTGAAGTTTCAGGGTAAACATCACAGGGGCATTTTATACATAAGGTTATTAAAAGAATAGACAAGATACAAAAAGTTGATTAATAGCGCACTAAAACAAAACATGTTTCAAAACTGCATATTAGTACTTGTTGTTTTTATCGGAATACTGTAAATTTGAATCAGGATAAAATAAATTACATCTTATCACAATAAGGCTATATGCCGAAGGAAAATATTCCTATACTCCCGCTTCGGTGGGAGTTTTTATTTTAGGTAAATTGATACCTTTTCCAAAGTTTTAAACTTTGGAAAAGGTTATATAAAAAAAGAGACATCCAAAATTTGAATGTCTCTTTTGTGTTGTGACTCAGCTGGGGTTCGAACCCAGGACCCCATCCTTAAAAGGGATGTGCTCTACCAGCTGAGCTACTGAGTCTACACATTTTTTTCACCCTTCACTTTTTGCTTTCCTTAGCCACAACGGCTTTTAAGCGGAATGCCCTTTTTGTGTTAGGCGGTGCAAAGATATATTAATTCATATTACTCACAAATAAATCCTCTCAATTTTTCTGAAAATATTTACTTACTCAAAACTAAATTCCTGCTTTTCAGCATCTTGTTAATTCAATTTTTTTGCAAGAAATTTTGCGGTATACGAAATTTCATTCCTACTTACTTTTTCAGGTGTTCCTGTTATAACCAGACTGCCGCCCATATCACCGCCTTCGGGACCAAGATCGATAATGTGATCGGCACATTTTATAACCTCCATATTGTGTTCAATAATCAGAACAGAATGACCTCTCCGAATCAGCGCATTAAATGCTTCCAGCAGCTTACTGATATCATGAAAATGCAGGCCTGTAGTTGGTTCATCAAAGACAAACATTGTTGGATCAGGTTTCTCTTTGGATAAGAAGAAAGCCAGCTTCACCCTTTGACTTTCACCGCCTGACAAGGTACTGGACGACTGTCCCAGTTTAATATATCCAAGCCCCACTTCCTGAAGCGGCAACAGTTTTTTTACAATTTTCTTTTCGGTTGATCCTTTTCCTGATTTGAAAAAATCTATAGCTTCATCAACGGTTAACTCCAGCACATCGTATATGGACAAATCGTTGTACTTCACGTCAAGAATTTCCTCCTTGAAACGTTTACCCCCACAGGTTTCACAAGGCAGGTTAATGTCAGCCATAAACTGCATTTCGATTGTTATTTCGCCCTCGCCCTGGCATTCATCACATCGTCCGCCATCCACATTAAATGAAAAATGAGACGGTTTAAAGCCATTAATCTTCGATGCTTTCTGAGACGCATATAAAGCCCTGATCTCATCGTAAGCTTTCAGATACGTTACCGGGTTGGAACGGGACGATTTTCCAATGGGATTCTGATCCACAAACTCAATATCCTTCAACATATGAATATCACCTTCGATGGATGCATGCTCACCTGTTTTATCAGCCGATCCGCCATACAATTTTTTGAGTGCAGGATATAAAATATTTTTGACCAACGATGATTTACCAGAACCACTCACACCTGTCACCACAGTCATTACACCTAATGGAAATCTTACATCTATGCCCTTCAGGTTATTCTCAAGTGCTCCTTTTATTTCGATAAAATTATTCCACCTCCGGCGATGTACCGGAACAGGAATAACCTCGGCTCCCGTCATATATTTTGCCGTGTAGGAATCTACTCCGGTCAATTTATCCGGTTCACCCTGAAAGGTGATTTCACCACCCAAACGTCCGGCATCCGGACCAATATCGATAATGTAATCTGCTGCCTCAATAATCTCTTCATCGTGCTCTACCACAATAACCGTATTTCCCAGCTCCTTAAGCTTCTCAAGCACGCCGATTAACAGTTTGGTATCACGTGAATGCAAACCGATAGATGGTTCATCCAGAATATACATAGACCCGACAAGGCTGCTTCCAAGCGATGTTGCCAGGTTAATGCGCTGAGATTCTCCACCTGATAAGGTATTGGATAAGCGATTCAGGGTCAGATAACCTAAACCGACATCCAGCAAAAACTGCAGACGGTTCTGAATTTCAGGTAACAGGCGTTTGGCAACCTTACGATCCTTTTCATCAATCTCGATGCTGTTAAACACCTCATGCAGATCACGAATGGATAAATTAACCAGGTCGTTCATGGCATAACCGCCAACCTTAACATAAGATGCTTCTTTTCGCAGCCTGGTGCCATTACAAGACGGGCAGGTAGTCTTTCCCCGGTAGCGTGCCAGCATTACGCGATACTGAATTTTATACTGTTTGGATTCCAGGTATTTAAAGAATTTATGCAGTCCGTGAAAATATTTATTACCTGTCCATAGCAGTTTCCGTTGTTCTGGTGTTAACTTAAACACAGGTGTATGAACCGGAAAATCGAACTTTGAAGCATTATAGACCAACTCATCTTTCCACTCGCTCATTTTCTCCCCTTTCCAACACACCACGGCATCGTCATACACAGACAGATTTTTATTGGGGATCACTAAATCCTCGTCAATCCCGATAACCTTACCAAAGCCTTCGCATTCGGGACAGGCACCCAATGGATTGTTAAAGCTAAACATCTCTTCTGTGGGCTCAATAAATTCCATGCCATCGGCTTCAAATCTGTGCGAAAAAGGTTTTTCAATGATGTCATCTCCCTGATATACCTTTACAATGCAATTCTTCCGCCCTTCAAAAAATGCGGTTTCAACAGAGTCGCGAATACGGCTCAGAGAATCCTGATCATTGCTCACAGCCATCCGGTCAATCAGGATCAAACATTCCGAACATTTAATAGTTCTGTGGCTTTCAGTTTCCAGTTCCTCCGCGATATTGTAAAGTTCTCCACCGCGTTCTATTCTGCTGTATCCCTGCTTATTCAGGATATCCAGCTGTTCGGCATAAGAACGTCCTTTTGGTATAATCAGGGGAGAATAGATGGCAAAGCGTGTGCCTTCATCAAAGGCCATAAGGTAATCCACAACGTCCTCCACATTATCTTTTTTCACCTCAGAACCGGACACCGGAGAATATGTTTTTCCAATCCGGGCAAACAATAATTTCATAAAATCGTAAATTTCGGTTGAGGTTCCAACTGTGGATCTTGGATTTCGGGTATTCACCTTTTGTTCGATCGCAATAGCCGGTGGAATACCTTTTATGAAATCCACCTCCGGTTTATTCATACGCCCCAAAAACTGCCTGGCATACGACGACAGACTTTCTACATAACGCCTCTGCCCTTCTGCATATAACGTATCAAAAGCTAAAGAAGATTTCCCGGAACCCGACAAACCGGTAATAACTATAAGCTTTCTTCTTGGAATTTTAACTTCAACGTTTTTAAGGTTATGAACCCTTGCTCCCTTTATATGAATGTATTGATTTTCGTTTTCTGACATCGTCCTGAAATAAACCACAAATATAACTAAGATCGGTTTCATAACGTACAAAACATCCAAAGGGTTTATTGTTTAAACGTCTTCAGGACTATATTCTCTTCCTCTCAAAAAAAATTGCCATTGGTTGTAAGAAATTCAATCAGCTTACGTCTATTATTTAAACACAGTCTAAATTATATTTTATGGGCAAACTGTTAATCGTCCTGTTTCTGTTTCTTTTTACGGCACAAATACGGGCTCAAAACGTTGATATAGAAATGAAATCAACGGACAATAAGTGGGTAAATCTTCAGGATCAACTGGGAGAAAAACTGACCATCATCGATTTCTGGGCAACCTGGTGTAAGCCTTGTCTGAATGCGATGCCAAAGATCAACAGCATTTATGAAAGCTATAAAAATAAAGGTGTAAATGTAATTGGAATAAGTGTGGACAGTCCCAGAAACCATTCAAAAGTAAAACCGTTGCTCAGTTCTCTTAAAATTACATATCCTGTTCTATTTGATATGGACGAGGATTTGAAAAATGAACTGAACGTAAGTGTGATGCCTACGCTTTGCATCCTGAATTCTGAAGGAAAACTGATTTACATGCACGAAGGATTCACGCCGGGTGACGAGGAAAAAATAAAGGAAGAAATTGAAAAACATTTGTAAGATGGCCAGGTTCGTTATTCCCATATTGCTGTTATCTTTTCCGTTGAAAACGCTCGGGCAGCTGTCTCTGTATCATTTAGCAGAATACCAGCATGGCAATATTCCGGGAACAGAACCTGAAAACCTCAATACCCTCTATGATCAGTTTAACCTTCAGTATCGCTGGAAACCATTGAAAGCCAGCCTACGCATTGAACAGTTTTACTCACCTGACTCACTTAGTGGTGATTACCAAAAGATATCGCAGTTTATGCTGAATTACAGAAGACGTGGTCTTGACATAAAACTGGGAAACTATTACGAAACGTTGGGCAAAGGACTCCTCTTCAGAGGATATGAAATAAGCAATGCCGTTTATGAGGATCAGGTTTACCGGGTTAAACAAGGGTTTTATAAAGATTTTCTGGGTGCTTATGCAGGCTATACCGATCAGTGGTTTTCAGTAAAAGCCCTGACAGGGAAAATGCTGAATAACCAGTTGCCCATAACCAGCGATAAGCGTAGGGAAAATTATATAAATGCAGGAGAGGCACAGGGATTTTACAAATCGTTTTATTTCGGATCTGTTGTCATGAATTCCGTGTTCAATGATATGACCCAAAATTTTCTGAGCCTGTATACCGGTGGTTCTGTTGCGGAAAACATCAGTTATTACGGCGAATATGCATCTGCCGTTGGTTCGGATCAATCGTATTTTAACACATCCATGGACAGTCAATACGGCGCTTATTTTAATGTGACGTATTCCATTCCGGGATTCGGGATCAGTGCAGAGTTAAAGGATTACCACAACTTTTTCATCGGTTCCGGTTTTTCGGATCCGCCAACATTAGTCAAGGAACACTCCTATCGTTTACTTAACCGAAGCACCCATGTACCGGATCTGAATAATGAAAGCGGCTACCAGGTTGAACTGTTTTTTGCACCAGCTGACCAGCAGTTAATTACGGTGAACCATTCCAGAACTATCAATAAACTCTACGATAACTTTAACTCCTTTGAATATTTTGTGGAATGGTATGCTACACTATGCACATCGAACCAACTAAAGCTATTTGCAGATTATTCCGGAGATGAAATCAGGTTTGAACCGGAACGCTATACCACAGGAATATACTATACACATTATATGGGTTCAGAATGGAGCCTGTCCTTCGAATCGGAAGCACAGTGGTTGAAGCGGCAATTTACAAACAGCGCTGCCAGTATGTACCATAACCTGTTTGGCAGTCTGGCGGTAAATATGTCAACCACATTTTCTGCCACGTTTGTCCTGGAATTTACGGATGATCCGGTTGCTGCGGACCGTTCCAATACAGCAGAAATAGAAACCAGTCACTTTTTCCCGGGATTGAGCCTGTCGTACCGGCCTGACCGCAGAAACACCCTTCAGCTTTTTGCGGGAGAACGACGTGGCGGTCCCGCCTGCACCGCAGGAATCTGTTACGAAGTGCTGGATTTTAAAGGCATTGAATTACGATGGATATTAAAATTATAACATTTAAAATTGATACATTATGAAACGTTTAGCTTTACTTTTTACAATTATCTTTCTGGTGAGCGTATCGCTGCCGGCTAAAGATATCGGATCAACCGCACCTAATTTTACATTGGATAAACTTACCGGTGGTAACGGCATGTTAACGGATTACAACGGGAAGGTTGTTTTTGTATTTATGTTCGGTTATGCCTGTCCCTACTGTATTGGTGCTGCACCTCAGGTGAAATCACAAATCCTTGAAGCTTTTAAGGATAATCCGGACTTTGTAGCCATCGGAATAGATACCTGGAACGGAAGTGCAGCACAGGTTCAGAATTTTAAAAATTCAACTTCACTGGATATGACCATGTTTCTAAAGGGTGGTCCGGTTGCAAGCAGCTGGGAAACAACGTATGACAGGCTTATTGTTATTGGTGCCGACGGTAAATTCAAATATATTGGAACTTCAGGTGCCAGCAGCACTATCACACAAACGAAAAGTGCCATACAGGAAGCATTGAATAATCTGGCAACTCCAGTAAAAGAGGTAACATCAGAAGCACTGAAACAGAACTATCCAAATCCGTTCAGGGAAAGCACTACAATACCATTTCAGCTGGAAAACGGAAATGATGTTAAAATTGAGGTGCTTGACTTGTCCGGCAAAAATATAAAAACATTAACGGAGGCATATTATCCGGCTGGTGACCATAAAGTCATATTTAAAAATGATGGGTTGAAATCCGGCATTTATTTTTACCGTATCCGATCCGGAGACAGATCAGAATCCAGACTGATGACAGTGAAATAAATATTACAGATTTTTAAAAGACTGTCTTTTGCCATCGATGAACACATAAAATACTTAATTATCCGCGATTATTGAGGACGGCGAAACATTATAGTATTGTTTGAATGATTTACTGAAATATGCCGGATCGCTGTAACCTACTTTATAGGCAGTTTCTGAAACAGTGTACATACCTGTTTTAAGAAACTTACGGGCTTCCTGCATTTTTATCTTACGAATGTACTCTGTTGTTGACAAACCGGTAATTTTCTTAAGTTTTAAATGCAGAAGTGTTCTGCTTATAAGCAAATCATTACACAATTGCTCAACGGAATATTCAGCATTTGAAAGTTGATCCAGTATTATTTTGTCCAGTTTTTCCAGAAACATTTCATCCTTGATATTTAACCTGAAAGCCGGCACTTTCTCGTCATCGACTTCTGTTTTGGCAAAATCATTCCGAATATTCTGTTTGGTTCTCAATATGTTTCTGATGGTTAATTCCAGCTCCCTGAGGTTAAATGGCTTATCAATATAAGCATCAGCCCCCAGATTCAAGCCCTCCAGTTTTGAATCATGCCCTGATTTAGCCGTCAGCAGAATGACAGGAATGTGACAGGTTTCAAAATTATCTTTTATACTAGAACAGAGTTCATATCCATCCATCTCCGGCATCATAATATCACTGACTATTATATCAGGTTGAGAATGTTCAATTCTTTGAAGGGCAGCTTTGCCATCATAAGCCACAGTTACCTTAAAGAAACGTGAGAAATGATGACTCAGAAACTGCGAAAGATCCTTGTTATCCTCAACAATCATTAATTCAAAACTGGCATTCTCATTGTTTTTAAATGTTTCAGGTTGCATCTCTTCATTATATTCAACGGCATTTTCTATGAGGTCATCATTGAGTTTTGTATTTCTGGAAATGAAATCTTCATTCTGGATCAATTGTGGTTTGGGATAATGAATCAATGGCATATGGATGATCACGGTTGTTCCCGTTTTCCCATCACTTGTAATATTTATAGTCCCGTTTAAAAACTCTGTCAGGCTTTTTACGAGTGATAATCCGATACCGCTTTTATAAATATTACTTTCACTGTTTGTAAAAAACGGATTAAAAACCTGATCAATTTTAGATTGCGGAATGCCCGGACCGGTATCCTTTATGGTAAGAACCATTTCGCTTGCCAATTTCTCGTTTGGATTTGGATTGGTATGGTCAAAGCTGTCTATAATTTTTACGTCAATTAGTATATTCCCCTTTTTCTGAAATGAATTACAGGAATTACTTAACAGGTTGGTAAGAATTTTTTCTATTTTATCCGCATCGAAATAAACGATATGGCTATCCTTATTCGTTGTAAACCGCCCGGAGATATTCTTTTTTTCCATCAATGGAACGAACAGGTCAAAGGTACTTCTTAGAAAACCAATAATATCGCCATTATTAAGTTTAAGCGTGGAATGATCACTTTCCGTTTTTCTGAATTCCATCAACTGATTGATAAGGAACAATAATCTGTGTGCATTCTTTCTGATCATGATTCCGTAATCCTTAAGTTGGGGTAATACATCCTTATATTCCAAAAGTTGGTCAATTGTTGCAATTACAATGGTAAGCGGAGTTTTAAATTCATGACTGATATAGGTAAAGAAGTTCATCCGGTGCTGATTAATGGCATCGTTCTTTTCCTTTTCCAGTTGCGTCATTTTAATCTTCAGCTTTTCGCTTTGCCTTTGCATGCTGTATCTCCAATATCCATAGATCAGTGACAAAAGAATAAGGAGATATAACATGATTCCCCAGATTGAAAGCCAGAATGGCGGCAAAATCGTAATTTTCAAACTCTTCATTACACCACTTTCATGTCCTTCACTATCGAATACCTTCACATTAAATGTATAATTCCCGGGAGATAAATTAGTATAGGTTGCACTGGTTTTATTACCGACCTCATTCCAGTCCGTTTCAAAACCATCTAAATAATATGCATAATAATTGTTTTTAGGAAAACGGTAGTTAATTCCAATAAAATCTATGGCAAATACATTGTATTTATAATTCAGAACAACTTTGTCCTGATAGTTAATATGTGAACTTAATATACCTCTGTCCCCTATTTTAAGTGGACTGTTAAAGAGTTTAAAGTCGGTAAACAGGATTTTAGTCTCTGGATTTTTTATTTGCAGTTTGCCCGGATCAAAAATAGTAAGTCCGTTAACTGCCCCAAAATAAATTAGTCCCTCTGAATTATTAAAGCATGATTTATAATTATACTGGTTTCCTGGCAAACCGTGTTGTTCAGAGTATTTAGTGAAGGTATTCAATTTTAAGTTATACATCACTAATCCCTTATTTGTACTGAACCAGATATTCCCATCTTTATCTTCCGTTATAGCATAAACGGTATTGTTTGGTAATCCGTCTTTCATCGTATAACTTCTGAATGTATTGCCTTGGGAGTTGTATTTTATCAAACCTCCCTCAACTGTTCCAAACCATAAATCACCTTTAGAAGCAGTAAAAGAATATACGATAACATTACTTTTTATTGCGGGTTCAGTTTGTGTATTATAACGGGTTACATTCTGCTGTTTATCAATTTTATATATTCCTGTATAATAGGAACAAGCCCAAATATTCCCATTTTGATCCTCATTCACATGGTAAATAAAATTATCCTGAAAATATTCAGGCTTAAACATCTTAAAATCCACTTCATCAGGCTCTTTAAGGTACAATCCACTAATGGCACCAACCCACATTCGTTTCTTCGAATCAATTTTAATGGAAAATACGTACTGTAGCGGATTTGGATTCAACAGCTTAACTTTCTCAATTTTTTTTGTGCCGGCATTAAGTTTATTCAGACCACCTATAAACGTTCCTATCCAGACGTTACCCTCATCATCCTGTGTCAGGGCATGCACATTATTTGAGGCCAGTGAATACGGATTATTCTTTTCATGTTTCAGATATCTGAATTTTTCAGTTACCGGATTATAAATCGATATACCCGCGTCTTCACTTCCAATCCATATTTCACCGTTGTTTGTCTCAAGCATTTCACTAACGGCATTACCACTCAAAGTACTCATCCCTCCATCTGCAAAAATGTTCACAAACCCGGATTCGGATGGGATGGTATAATTCACCCCACCAAAATAGGTTCCTACCCACATGGTATTATCCGTGCTTTTATAGATGGAGTAAATGGCTTTGTCATTTAATCCTTTATAGGCTGAATTAAAGGTCTGGCCGTAAAACAGGAACTTTTGCTGTTCAACATCATATATATACAAACCAGATTCTGTACCAATCCATAAGCGACCCTTGTTATCCTCATTTATGACCCTTACAAAGTTGTCTTCCATTGGATTAACACCTTCCTTCATTTTTAATGATGTAAAGGCATCTTTATTTTCGTTGTATAACCCCAGTCCGTTTCTTTTGGTTCCGATCCAGATATCACCACTGGAATGTTTATAAAAGTACTCTACATTAACTGAAGTAAAATCAAAGCTTTCACATCCCGGAGTATTATTATTATAGTGTTTTATAATCTCTCCATTCAGATTCATCATATGTATTTCGTCGTGGGCAGCTCCCCAGATGATATCTTTTTTATATTCACAGATATCACGGTAATTTTCAGTGCTGACGCGTTTGACATAAAAGGAAGAATCTATTAAGTAAAGACCACTCGATGTTGCCGCCATCAGTTGCCCTGAAGAAAGTTCTATTATTTTGATAACGTCTCCTATGGTAAAACCATTTGTAATTATCGGTATAAACCGGTCCTTTTCCTTCTGATAACAGCAGGCTCCCTTATCTGTACCAACAACTAGTTTCTTGTTTGAAGTTACCAGAACCTGCCGTACTGTATTGCCAGGTATATTATCTGGTCCACCATTGCTGTAATAGGATTTCACCGTTTTACCATCAAATTTATTCAAACCTTCCCTGGTCGCAATCCACATTAATCCTTCCGCATCCTGGGTAATGTTGAATACCGTATTATTTGAGAGGCCATCAATAGACGTAAGCTGTCTGAATTGCAGGTAATTACTGATATATTTTCTATTGACTGCATTTAACGGCATAAGGGCATTCACAGCCGTAAATATCACGATCGAATAAACCATCCGCCTGAGGACAGAAAGGGAAGTCAAATGCTTGTGAAATGCGTACAAATTCATAAAAAATGACGTAACGTTCTAAAGATTCACAATATTAACTATTTACAACCGATAATTTTATTACAACAGGCAAATATTGAACACAGTTACATGAATATTGAACATAATTACACGGGGCATGCACTTCAAAAATTAACATTTTTTTAAGTTATGAACGCCAGCACATAACTTTTGAACTTCTGACACCGGTTGCTCCGGACAGGACTAAATACATTTGCCTTATCACACATTATAGTTAACAGGTTTAACCACACATTTAATTAATACTCTATGAAGCGTATTCTACTATTCACAATTTTAACATTTGCTTTTACCTCCTTTTTTGCACAAACAAAAATGGTTAAAGGCAAAGTGAGCGATCCTGCCGGTGAGCTCCTTATTGGTGTTAATATAATGGAAGAAGGAACTGATAACGGAACCGTATCAGCTTTCGATGGCACCTTTTCCATATCCTTAACTTCGCCCGAAGCTGTTCTGGTATTCTCCTATTTGGGATATGAAAAGCAGGAAATTCCGGTTCAGGCAGGGTCAGAATTAGACGTTGTTTTAAAACCGCGTGTAAGTAACCTTGATGAACTGGTCATTATTGGTTATGGATCGATCAAAAAGAGGGACCTCACCGGATCAATGTCTGTAATCAAACTTGACGATGCCCAAACTCCGGAGGCCCTTTCTGTCGGCAATGTAATCCAGGGTATGGCATCCGGCGTTAAAGTAAGTTCCAACGGTAACCTTGGGGCTGAACCAAACATCCAGATCAGGGGAATTGGAAACTTTGGTAACAGCCAACCTCTGTATGTTATTGATGGTATCATTTCAACAGGCGGATTACGCGACCTGAATGTAAACGACATAGAATCAGTTCAGATTTTAAAGGATGCCTCCACTGCCGCCATCTATGGTAATCGTGCTGCCAACGGTGTAGTTATCATTACCACTAAAAAAGGGGTAAAAGGTAAACCACGCATAAATGTAAGCACCACATTCAGTATGGATAAACTTCCTGCACTCCATCTGATGGATACTGCGGAATTCTTTAAATATAACGACATGGCCTACGAAAATGCCGGTCTTGAACCTCAGAACCATTATGACAATAGTACCGACTGGGAAAAAGAAGTGTTAAGAACCGGATTTTCAAAAGATATTAACCTAACGGTTTCAGGTGCAAATGATTATCTGAATTACCTGGTTTCAGCAAACTATTACAATATTAAAGGAACCAGCATGGGAACGAACCTGGATCGTTATAATATCCGTGCCAATACAGAATATAATAAAGGTCGGTTTACGGTTGGTGAAAAAATAGCCGTTACAAAGACAGAAGTCATTCCTTCATCCAGCGGTAATCCTATAACCGATGTTATGCGCATGACACCGGATATAGCTGTAAAAGACAGTACACATCCGGGTGGTTGGGGATATGGCGATGAAGACAGGGCCAGAACATTTGGAACCAATAGCCTTGCTGTGCAGGATTTGAACCGGATTAAAAACTGGAATACCCGAATTAGAGGAATCGTTTACGGACAGGTAAAACTATTTGACTGGCTTAAATACAGAGCCAATTTTGCCTACGAGACCAGTCTGGATGGAAGTCAGCACAGACGTCAGGAAGGTAACTGGACATTAAACCTGCCTTTTGAACCAAACAGTTTGTATGACTTTACAGGAAGATACCAGTCCTACCTGTATGAAAACTTCCTCACATTTGACAAAGAGATTAATGGTCATAAGATTAATGTGGTTCTCGGGTCAAGCCGTCAGGATCAATCCTATAAGCTGGAACAAAACACCGTTAAAAACTTTGCGGAGTGGAATCAGGATATTACCGCCATTGCAGATCCAACAGGCAGTGATACAATAAATGTAAAGCTGCGCGCAGAATGGTTTTTACTGTCGTACTTCACAAGATTAAACTATGACTATAAGGGCAAATATCTTTTAAGTGCCTCTTTACGCCGCGATGCATCATCACAATTTGCAAAGGAATACCGTGCCGGATATTTCCCTTCCATTGCATTAGGCTGGATCATCAGCAGTGAAGACTTCTTTAACGTACCATTTATAAGTAATCTGAAACTGAAAGCCAATTATGGCGAACTTGGAAACTCAGCTATTGTAAACTGGGGAGCTGTATCTGGTCTGTATGATTATATTCCTACACTTACAACATACCCACTGTATGTATTTGGGAATGATGTTATTCATGAAGGAGCCACCGAACGGGAACTTGTAAACAGGGATTTACGATGGGAAACCAAACAGATAGCCAATTTTGGAACCGATATGGGATTCATTAAGAACAAGCTACAGATCTCTGCCGATTACTTTATATCAACGACAAAGGATCTTTTGCTGGAATACCCTATCCTTCTTGCTACAGGAAACGATGGTGGAAATCCATGGGTTAATGCAGGAACACTGCAAAACAGAGGTGTTGAAATAGAAGCCAATTGGAGCGATCAGATAAGAGCCTTTAAATACTCTGTATCCATAAATGCCACGAAACTTAAGAACGAAGTTCTGGATCTCCCCTATTTTGACCAATCCATTACAACAGGGCTAACCAAAACCACTATTGGTGATCCTTTAGCCATGTTTCATCTGATTAAAACAGACGGGATTTTCCAGACCGAAGAAGAAGTTCTCGCTCATACGACAGATATTTACGATGAGGTAACCGGTGAATTTATTGAGACTGTTGTGATTCAACCGGATGCTCAACCCGGCGATCTCAGATATATCGATTACAATCAGGATGGAATTATTTCACAGGCAGGTGACAGGCAATATGCCGGAAGTCCGTGGCCAAAACTTGAGGCAGGTATCAACATTAATGCCAGTTACAAAGGTTTTGACTTTACCGCTCTCGGATTTGGCGCTTTTGGTCAAACCGTATGGAACGGCACAAAGGCCCTGATTGAAAGTTTTGCAGACAACTCCAATTATGCAACAGGTGTGAATCCATGGACCCCGGATAATACAAACACCACCATGCCCAGGATTATTTACGGTGACGACAGAAATACATTGGGCTACACAGACTACTGGCTGGAAGATGGCTCATATTTTAAAATTCAGCAATTAAGCCTTGGTTATAGCCTGAACGGAAAAGTTTTGGAGAAATATATCCGCTCTGCAAGAATAGGTATATCGGCTCAAAACCTTTATACATTCACAAAATACAATGGACTTGATGCAGAGTTTAATAACGGAAATAAACTTGAATTTGGAGTGGATGGCATAGCCTATCCTAATCCAACATCTTATCTGCTTTCCATAAATATTACATTCTAAAACAGTACAACGATGAAAAATAAAATCTCAATACTCATTTTTTTAGCCGCATTACTCATTTCCTGTAATGAAGATTATCTGAGCATCGATGATCCAAACTTTCCTACAGCCGCTTCCTTCTGGGAAAATGTTGATGATGCAGATAAAGGATTAACCGCGACTTATAGTCAGTTTACCCGTCCGGGAAACTGGGGAAGGTGGATCTACTTCCGTTACGACCTGACTTCTGACGAGGGTTACAGTAACAGTCCCTGGGTGACCCTGGCTGACTGGACAAGGTTTATATACACCGATTATAATTTTATACAGGGTGGATCACTGATGTATAAATCCCATTATAAGCAGATTTTCGAAGCCAATCAGGTGATTGCAAATGTGCCTGATATTGAGGCGAATGATGCCGAAGAAGAACAGCGACTGAAACAAATTGTAGCACAGGCAAAATTTATCCGCGCGTTTGACTACTTCAACCTTGCCATCATGTTTGGAAAAGCGGAAATCGTACTTCAGCCCTCCAGTGCCGGTGATACTTACGATGAAGCTAACACAGATACGCTATACGCAATTATTATCCGGGACCTGAATGATGCCATTGCTGATCTACCAGCAGAATGGGGCGAAGCAGATAAGGGACGTGTTACAAAAGGAGCCGCTTATGCGTTGCTGGGTAAAACCTACATGCAGATGCATGAATGGCAAAACGCCAAAGATGCATTTGATTGGCTGGTTGAAGGCGATGGTAAAGGTTACTACGGTTTAATGGATAACTACTTTGACAATTTCACCCATTATAAAGAAAATAACAAAGAGTCTGTGTTTGAGATTCAGTTTTCGGATGCCAGCCAACGTGAAATGGACCGGAATAACGGTTCCATGATTGATGATGATCTACCGAATATGTCACTTGGAAATACCCGCTCACAATTTTTTGCACCCGTAGGATGGCGCGACGGACAACCACGTTCGTGGCTGGTTGATGAATACAAAAAAGAACCAACCAAAGACAATACCGTAAACGGAACAACCATTGACGACAGATTACGTGTCAGCATCATTTATGAAGAGATATTTGATGATTTTCCCAACGAAACACTGTTTGCCGGAACAATAGACAAATATCCGCGTGCCTGGCGAAGAAACATATTCTTCAGAAAGTATGGAGATGATTATTTTAAAGCAGCAACAGATTATTATTCACCCATAAACTACCGGGTCATCAGATACGCCGACGTATTGCTTTGCTATGCAGAATGCCTTGCCAATCTGAACCAGTTATCACTGGCAATTCCTTATGTGGATATGGTAAGAGAACGCCCCAGTACCAATCTTTCAAAACTGGCAGACAGTCCTGTAACAGAAATTGCAGCGAGTGTAACATCCAAAGAGCTGTTCTTAAAACGATTACAAATGGAACGTGCCCTCGAACTCTCGCTGGAGTCGGTCAGGTGGATTGACATTAAACGCTGGGGATTACTGGACACACAGGAAGGTATTGATGAACTGGCATCCAGGGATCCTGATTTTGAAAACTTTGTAATAGGCAAACACAATGTGTTACCATTACCACAATACGAGGTTGACAACAATGATAAACTTTCTCAAAACGATAACTATTGATTTTTACAAAACTGTATTTATTAACTAAAATTTATTATCATGAAAAAAAATGTACTTCTTTTCGCATTTATTTTGCTGATGGGACAATTGGCAACAGCTCAGGATTATCACTGGCCTTTAAAAACAGATCTTAGCGATGTAGCCGGAGGTTTAGATGGTACTAACCACGGTGTAACCTTTGTGGATGATGCTGTAAAAGGTCCTGTTGCCTATTTTGACGGAGACTCTTATGCTAACTTACCGGGATTCGTAAACGGATTAACCGAAATTACAATATCCATGTGGTTCCGTATGGATGAGTTAAGAGTATGGTCACGTATTTATTCATTTGGTCACGGAGATCAAACCGAACCGAAAGATGTTTTGATGGTTATCCCAACATCAGGTGCATTGGATCCGGATACACAGGATAACATGTACCGTTTCACACTTTCTGTACCGGATGATACCTGGTATGACCTGGACTTCTTCCACGATGAAGTTGCTATAGAATTAGACACATGGTATCTTTCTACGGTTGTTTTAAAACCGGATTCAATCATTATTTATCATAACGACGAACAGATATTTGCTGAATCAGGATTTCCAAGAGCTTTCGGAACAATTGAAGATACAGAAAATGCCTTAGGAAAAAGTTTCTGGCCTGATCTTTTATGGAAAGGAGCTCTCAGTGATTTACAGGTGTGGAAAAGAGGATTAAGTAAAAGCGAAGTTATGGATATTTATAACGGCACTTCTACTGCCGTAAAACATACTCAGTCTAACAACATTAACATTTACAGTGTGAACAAACAAATTCGCATTGATACAAATCCAGGCGCTAATGTTGCGGTTTACAATATTGCAGGTGCATTAATTGCCCAAAAGCCGGCTGAAGAAATCCAGAAGATGACGTTCAGAAGCGGTGTTTACCTGGTTCAGGTAGAAACAGCCGATAAGCAAAAATTCACCGAAAAATTATTAATTAAATAAAGATTTAACGAACGCCGGTTTCCTTTTCAATAGTAAAAGGAACCGGCGTTTACTTCTAAAACTTTATCATTATGCAAAACCGATTCTGGCTACTGAATTTAGCCTTTCTGATAATATTTTCTGCATGCAAACCCGGTAATTCTGAAAATAACGATTCCGACGTGGCTGCTTTAAATAAGAGATGGAGCGTTGAACAGGCTCAAAAATGGAGTGAAGAACATCAGTGGCTGTGCGGAGCAAATTTCACTCCAAGCAGCGCTATTAACCAGCTTGAAATGTGGCAGGCAGAATCTTTTGATCCTGAAACAATTGACAGGGAACTTGGTTATGCAGAGTCAATTGGTATGAACTGTATGCGGGTTTACCTGCACCATCTGGCCTGGGAAACAGATAAAGACGGGTTTAAGGACCGAATGAAGAAATACCTTGCAATTGCAGACAGCCATGGTATAAAAACCATATTTGTTTTTTTCGATGACTGCTGGAATCCTGTATATAAAGCAGGTAAACAACCTGAACCGAAGTTAGGAATCCATAACTCAGGATGGGTGCGTGATCCGGGGAACCTTATCTTTCTCGATGAGAACCTTATGAGTGAACTAAAAACCTATGTTGTAGATGTATTATCAACGTTTAAAAATGATCCAAGAATAGCGATTTGGGACCTATATAATGAACCTGGTAATAACAGATTGAATTTGAGCTCGATGCCGCTTTTAAGGAACGTATTCAGATGGGGCTGGGAAGTCAGGCCATCGCAACCACTTTCTGCAGGCGTATGGAATAACAGTCTGAAAATATTAAACAAGTTCCAACTAGAGAACTCTGATATCATTACATATCATAATTACAGGGATGAAATGAACCATGCTGCAGCCATTGATTCATTAAAAAAATACAACCGTCCAATGGTATGTACAGAATATATGGCACGAACAAACGGCAGCAAATTTCAAAATATATTGCCGCTGTTAAAACAAAATAATGTGGGGGCCATTAACTGGGGACTTGTTGCAGGGAAAACAAATACGATTTATGCCTGGGATACTCCTATGCCGGATGGCTCGGAACCCAAAATATGGTTTCATGATATTTTCAGAATCGATGGTACACCCTATGATCAGGAAGAAATCGATCTGATAAAAAAAATGACAGGGAAATAAGATGATACGGATTATTAAAATATTTTCATTACAACTGTGCATTGCTTTGACATTCAGTCTAACGCTGTATGCGCAACAACCGGATCCACCGGGACAGGTTACGGAAGGAGAAGCGGTTAATACAGCCTATCTATTTGCACATATGACACATAAGGATTACGGACATCTCTACTATTCTGTAAGTCTTGATGGCTTGCATTGGCAAATGCTGAATGATGGTGACAGGGTATATGATGCCTACAGAGGGCATCCTGACATATGCAAAGGGCATGACGGCAGGTATTATTTAATGGGTAATAAAAATGATTCATCTCCTGACATCAATATTTGGGTCTCTGATGATCTTTGTACCTGGGAACCATTTTCAATTTTCACGCCGGATCTTCAAAAAACACCCGGATATGAAGAAGCACTTCCCAGAATAGGCGCACCGAAAATATTTTATGATAAAGATTCCGAAACCTATGTCATCACGTGGCATACACCTCATTTATGGGGAACCGATGGAGACCCTGAACGTTACTGGGCAAGTCAGCGAACATTATATGTTACCTCTAAAGATCTTAAAACGTTTTCAGATGTTCCACATAAACTTTTTGAGTGGAATATGGGAACTATTGATGTCATAATCAGAAAAATTGAAGATACGTATTATGCCATTTTAAAAGATGAAAGATATCCAACCCTTGAATGGGTAACAGGTAAAACCATCAGAATATCAAGTTCAGATAATCTTCTTGGTCCCTACTCCTATCCTACCGGTCCAATCAGTCCAAACTTCAGGGAAGCTCCTATGTTGATCCCGTCCCCCGATGCAAATGCATGGTATCTTTACTATGAACAATATCCCGGTGTATCATATGGATTGTCTGTCAGTAGGAATATCAACGGCCCGTGGTTTCAGGTTTCGGGATATACGTTTTTTATGGATTGGGACAAATATTCTTTACCACAAAAAGTCAGGCATGGATGCATGCTTACAATTACAAGCGAGGAATACACTAAAATAGTCACTAAATTTGGGATTGCAGAAGAAAAGGAATAAAAGATAATGAAGATAGCGGGTTGCAATTTTAAACATTTACTTAAGACATATGCTGTATGGATAACTATAGTCATTCTGGCTGTATCCTGTGCCAGCAAAAAAGATAAAACATCAGAACGGGATCAGGTATATTTTACAAATCCCATATTTGATGAAGGCCCCGATCCGTTTGTGTACCTGCATTCTGATGGATTCTACTATTGTATGGTGACCCGAGGTGACCGCTTAACGCTGTGGAAAACAAACAACTTCACGCAACTTCGTACCGCAGAATCAAAGGACATTTGGTTCCCTCCTGAAGCCGGGCCGAACTCCTGTTGTATATGGGCGCCTGAAATACATTACATAAATGATGAATGGTACGTCTATTATTCCGCCTGTGATGCTAATAATGCCGGCGATCATTCACGCTATGTTTTTGTGCTACATAATAAAAGCACTGATCCAATGGTGGACAGTTGGGAAGATCTGGGCAAAATAGATACAGAATTTCCCGGTATTGATGGCAATGTATTCCATTATAAAAATGATCTTTACTTTATGTATTCTCCCTACATTGGTAATCAGAGTGGAATTATGATTGCAAAAATGAAATCTCCTGTTGAAATAGAAACACCGGCAACCTTACTGGGACTTCCTTTGCATGACTGGGAAAAAACGGGAGACAGAGAAATTATGGAAGGTCCTCAGTTCCTTGAAGGGCCTGAAGATAAAATATTCATTATCTACTCTGCCGGGGCATGTTGGGACGACAACTACGGACTTGGACTGCTTAGCGCAGATAAAGATGCAAACCTGCTTGACTCGTCATCCTGGAGCCGCTCCGATCATCAGGTTTTTGAGCAATGTCAGGATAGCAGTGTTTTTGGTCCGGGACATAATTGCTTTACTAAGTCGCCTGACGGAAAAGATGACTGGATCGTATACCATGCGAAAGCTGCATCATCTGATCAGTGTGCAGGCAGAAGTACGAGGGCGCAGAAATTTACATGGTTCAAAGGGGAACCAAAGTTTGGCAAACCATATTCCACCAAAACGAAACTTTCTTTTCCCTGATAACAGTTCTGTAATTTATAATACTAAAAATGAGATCAATTTTTATCTATATCATAATATGCCTTAGCCTTTCTGCTTCATCTCAAACATGGAGTAATCCTTTCATCCTTGATAATCAATGGTCATTATATGGCATAGGAGATCCCTATCTGCTGAAATATAACGGGTATTATTATTTGTATAGTTCCACCCGCGATAATTCCATTGGCGTTAAAGTCTGGAAGTCAAAAAACCTTGTGGATTGGAGCTATCACGGACTGTGTGCAACAGATGCTGTTACCAAAACAGCCTATGCCCCGGAGGTCATATTTTATGAGGGAAGCTTTTACATGTACACATCACCCGGCGGTAATGGTCATTATATTCTGAAAAGTGATTCACCAACGGGAATGTTTGAAGTTGTCACCAATAACCTTGGCCATTCCATTGATGGATCTGTATTTATTGATGATGATGGATCATTGTATTTTTACCACGCCGGTGGTGACGGCATTCATGCCCATAATATGAGCTCTCCTACGATCATCGGTTCAGACATCGTATTGTCTTCCACACGAATGAATGGCTGGACAGAAGGCCCCTGTGTCATAAAAAGAAACGGGAAATATTACATGATTTACACCGGCAATCATGTCATCAGCAAAGGATACCGGATCAATGCAGCCAAAAGTACCAGACCAACATCATGGTTTAATCCCATCGATTATAATCCGGTTATTTTATCTGCGGAAGGAGACCATGTTGGTCTTGGCCATGGAAGTCTTTTTATCGGACCCGACCTTGATTCACATTACATCACCTATCACAATCTGGCAGGTGACTATGGCGTAGGCCCTTATCGCAATCTTAATTTTGACCGTGTTGCCTTTAACGGTGAGGAAATATTAGTCCTTGGTCCTACCGACACACCACAGGAAGTACCTCTAATGCCTGATTTCTTTGATTACTTTGACCAGGAAGGCATCAGTGCAAATTGGAATCTATCTGCCAATGCAAACTGGCAAATCTCGGAAAACAGTCTGCAATTACAATCAGTAGAAAGTTACACTGATGATAATTATAAAGCTTTAATTAATACTGTTCCTTCTGACGACTACACTGCTGAATTCAACTTTTCTAAAGTTCAGTCCGGTTCGACATTACAGGCAGGCATAATATTTAATTATACTGATGATGAAAACTACGGCATTGCATTACTGGAGGAAGCAGATAATCAGTTAAAAGTTAGTTTTAAAAACGGAGGAACCTGGTCTGATACCATATCAACTAAATTAACCGGCGTTGCCAATTATCTGGTCTGGCATTCCATACGGATAGAAAAGGAGACAAAGCAATTCAGATTCTTCGTCAATAACATGCTAAAGATCAGTACTGAAAATGATATTTCAAATGGAGAAATTGGATATTACTCGCAGAACGATAATGCAAAATTTGGTTACTGTGCATTTACGAATCAGATAAACGGGAACAGCATATTTGATTTTCACAAGCCCATTCCGGGAAATATAGCGGCTGTTCATTACCAAACCGAAGGTCAGGATGTAGCTTATCACGATCTTACGGATGGAAATACAAGCGGTATCAGCTATAGGAATGATGATGTGGAAACCATCAAATCAGGAGACGGAGGTTTTCTGGCTCTTGAGTCAGAGTCTGAATGGCTTACATACAAAACAATGGTTAGCACAACCGGCACCTATAATATTGGTATTAAATATGCTGCCGATGAAGAAAGCCAGTTGCGAATCTGGCGTAATAATTATGCCATCACAGATATAATTGATGTCCCGGCAACCGGAGGATTGAATAACTTTTCAAACATAAGTTTAAGCGATATACCACTGGAACAGGGTGAACAGAATCTGAAATTTGAAATCATCAAAGGTAATATTGCCTTATACTCATACGCATTCAGACTATATGATGAATTGACTCCGACAACGCTAAGCTTTGATCGTAATCTGGGGTATTCATGGAACTATGCCGATGGAACATGGTCTACAGAAGA
This sequence comes from Quyinboa mangrovi, assembly GCF_042219825.1. Classification (NCBI taxonomy): domain Bacteria; kingdom Pseudomonadati; phylum Bacteroidota; class Bacteroidia; order Bacteroidales; family Quyinboaceae; genus Quyinboa; species Quyinboa mangrovi. Next base: position 299,975 of record NZ_JBHJHQ010000006.1, on the reverse strand, counting down.
TGGTGCAGCAAAAGCTTCAGGATCATCTAAAAGAACATTGGGAAAAACGGGCTGGACCGATTATATGGTTTCAACCGATATAAAATATGTTTCCGGTATGAACGGCGGTATCATATTCAGGGTCAGTAATCCTGCACTGGGAGGCGCCGGAAATGATGCTTCGCTGGGTACGGACTTCTATCAGGGCTATTTTGTTACATTGGGAAGTAACGGAGTTACCCTGGGGAAACAGAATTACGATTATAAGACGCTTACAACCAGCCAGGGAAACTATACGACAAATCAGTGGTACAAACTTGCGGTCAATGTGTATAAAAACAACATTAAAATTTATGTGGATGATCTTACAAATCCTGTAATAGATTACACGGATAATGATCCTTTTATTTGCGGAAAAGCAGGCTTACGTACACATCAGTCGACCGTATTGTTTGATAATTTCGCCATTTCTGAAGCAAATACAATTGATACGGGATTCTCTGAACCTAAAACAGATAACGATGATCGAATAATGATTTATCCAAATCCGGCAACGCAGAAACTTTTTATAACGGCAAATAAAAAATCCGGGGTTAATATGGCATTTTTCAACTGCTACGGGGAAACGCTTATCCAACATATTGTAAATCAGTCAACTTCTTCTTTGGATATCTCCGGATTTTCCAATGGAATATATTTTTTAAAACTTGAATGGCCGGATGGGAAAATAAATACTCAAAAAATTATCATCCAGAGGTAAACTGGAACAGGACATTAGTTCAACATAATCTGAATGTTATAGCTTCTCAAAGTTGATAAAATCAAAATTGTTAATGTACAATATAGGCTGTCCTTTTTCGGACAGCCTATATTGTAGCGATTTATTTCTTTAAAATAAATTCAGTCAATAACTACTTTCGTTGCTTTAGCACCCAATTTTACAATAACCAGTACAGGAAATCCGGAGGTTGGAATATCAGCGGTCTTCCCAGCGGCTACACTGGAATTATAAATCTGTTTTCCTGCCAGATTAAAGACCTGTAACGATTTGGATTCAATGCTGTTATTTTCACATACCACGTTACCTCTTGAATAATAAACCCTGTCGGTCGATTTTTCCAACTGATCAACAGCGGCATTTTCGCCCCAGATTGCATTCACAAATTCAGGATGATCAATGAATGGATTCCGGTTATTTTGATAACTGTAGATCACATCATTCCGGTTACGTTCAAAATCGTCCGGCGGATCCTCTTCATTCCACCTCAATAAGGTACTCAACTTACCGTGATACGGCTGATTTGGCGTAATAGCAGTGATCGAAGGCACTTTGTCCACAACCTGTAAATCAGGGAACCCATCATCGCCATCGTAACGCACATCCATATAAAAAATAATCCGCGCAATATCTCCTTTCACTTCATCACGGGGCTCCCAGGTCTGATCATTCGTATAGCAATCCGTTTTATACGGTTTTGAATAACCTGCCGGGGGCGAATAATCGCTTTCCTGCCAGCCTCCTTCATCAAAATCCTTATTGGAGCGATCCTCGTTTATCGTAGCATCAGCCGGCTTCAGGTTATGCAAATCCGATCCCGGTCCGTCATCGGTACCAAAATCGCCATGCGACTTAGCCCATACATGTTCTCTGTTCCAGGTATTCCCGTAATCCCAGGTACTGCTCACACTGTATCCACCATATACTAATATGATATTACTACTTTTATTCGGATCCCTGTCCGTTTCATCCAGAATATACCGGGCATCACCATAAGTAAAAACCTTATTCCCCTTGATAATCTGATGCAGTTTACTATGCAGAGCTTCACGGTATAATCCATCAGTTCCGTCATAATAACCGGCGGGTATTTGTGCCTGAACCCAACTTAATCCTATCAGCAATACCGCCAATAAAACAATTCTTCGCATTTTAATTCGATCCGTTAACCGATACAGTACTTACTTCCCAGGTCACAGCCTCGGTTGCAGTAGATAAATATTTTAGTGCTACATAGATATTTCCGCCTGAATACGAAGTAATATCAACATTCTCTGAATCCACAAAATTCCAGTCACTACCTGCAGGTTTTGTATTAAATTCTATCAGATTCCATGTTCCCTGCTGATCCGGACTTGATGTACCATCATAATCATTCGACACTAAAACCTGACAATCACCCCATCCGTTAGTCTTAATATAATTCATGGCCTGACGAACCTGTATCGTCACGGTAGCATAACCTGCTGTATTTATAGCAGGAGAAACCAACCAGTCTTCATTAGCTCCCTGATTGTATGCATTGGCTACAGCACAACCTCCATCATAAGTTTGGTATTCCCATACTGCGGAACCAGCTACATTAAATGCCGTAAAAGCGTCTATATTTCCTGAGAATGTCTGACTGTAGATTTGTCCTTCAGGTACATAATCCGGATCAATACCGTCACCATCCATCCAATAACCGTTTACATTTTTAATACCCGGAACACCAAAATAAGCGGTCAATTCCCCTTTAACAATTACCTGTTTTTTATGATTTCCTGCATTATCAGCAAGATTCAATGCTGTACGAATATCACCAAAAGGTAGCTGTACTGGCACACAATTATTTATATCTGTCTCTTCAGGATCATCTGCAAGCAAGATGTTGGTTGTTGCTGAAAATGGTGAAGTAAAGGTTGCTGTACTTAAACTAATATCATTAATACAACCTACGATATAACCTTCAACCCAAACCGTACTGCCCTGATTATTGATAGCTTTCAACACATTGTAAGGATCGTCCTTTGTTCCGGTTCCCTGTTCTTCACCTCCACCACCTGAAGTTCCGGTATATCTTGGCTGATCAAACTGTACATCCTTAGTATCTCTGATAAATAACTGCTGATCCGCATTAAACACACCATAAACGGCAACCAGCACCCCACTTCCTTCAGGCAAAGTATCCGCTACGAACGAGGCAAAGCCACTGTTACGTAATAAAATGGTGTTATTGGTTTTATATTCAACCACTGTACGGTTTTGCGTTGTCTGTCCTACAGCATCGGCATAGGTAGCATTACCTGCCTGACCGTCTGCAAACTGTACATTTTTGATGGCTATCAACGTGTTGATATTATCATCAGATAACTGGCTGATTGCTAAAGTATCGGGTACTGGCGTTACATAATTACCTGTCAGGAAAAATACATCAGGCAACATCACCGGAGGCATCCTCACAATATTTGTAAAGCCACCTGAAGTTAAAACTGAGCTCCCCATCTGAATTACACCGGCATAATCTCCGATATAAAGTCCTTTACATTTCACAAGAACTTCAGCTCCGACAGGATATTCCAGATACAAATCATATTGATCAATCTGAAATTCAATTCCTCCGGTAGAATCCTGCAAAACCAGTTTTTTATAGAAATTTCCCGTCTCGTCACTTGAAATGACGGTTGCTTTAATTACTACATCTGTTTCAATCTGGTTGGTATCCTTATCAGCATCATACATCGCTTTCAGTTCAGCAATGGTGGTATTCGCTTCAAAATCATAATTTTTTGCAACCGGCGGCTCATCAAAATTCTCGTGAATACACGACCATGACAGTAAAGCCAGTAATGTCATGAAGATAACCTGTTTCATTTGTGTTTTATAGTTTTTCATTGTTCTAATATTTTCAGCGTCTTAAATCTTTTGTCTTTTGTCTTTTGTCTTAAATCTTACGTCTTATATCTTAATTAAAAGCTTAGGCTAACATTTAAAAAATAGTTGCGCCCGTAAGCATAGTAATATTTATTTGGATATTTATTCGGATCTTTTCCTGTATAATCAAATCTGTACTGTTCATAACCTCCCGTTACGATATTCTGATTATTAAATACATTTGAGACATTAAGGGAAGCAATCAGGTAATATTTACCCAAATACCATGATTTTCCAACAAAGACATTGGTATAATATGCATCACTGATCCTTTCTTGATCAATTATCTGATGATAGAGTGCATAATCGGCCGGATCATTCAAATTCAAGCCCTGAACCGCGTTTGTTGTTCTTCTGGCCGGATTGAAATCAAGGTAGCGGTCCGCCAGGTAATTGACATTAAATCCTGCCCACCAGTTTTTGGATCCACGATAATCCATACCCCAGGATGCAGCAGTCTGCGGTGTTCCCGGCACATAAAATCCCTTGGCATAAACTACACCTGATTCTTCTTCCACAAGTGCTGCCTGATTGTCTACATACGCCTGGATTGTAGGTCTTGAGGTATAGATATATTCACCTAAAGAAACCACTGCACTGGTTTTCAAGCCGTCTGTAATGGTATATTCAAATCCCAACTCCATGCCACGATGACGGGAATCAATACCTGTTAAAATATAATTCAGCAGGTTCTGATAAGCATCGTGATAGAAAGACACAACTTCTGTATTATCCTCGAACTTGTTGTAATATCCTGTAATCCTACCTGTGAGTGAAGGCAGACGGAAAATATATGAAGCTTCTCCACCATAAATGACCTCACTTTTCAGCCCGTCCACAATCTGATTCCGGGTTCTTGGAGAAACAAATGCATTTCTTACATATGGTGCCTGCGTCATATACATAGCATTCGCACGTAAAATATGCCGTCCGTTAATCTTGTAATCCACTCCACCATGGATACCATAATTCAGGAAACTGGAATGTTTGCTGTCTCCGTAGGAGTCATTCGGGAATAAACCTTTACGCGTATAACCGGTCCGCCAGAATTCAGTTCCTGATAACTTTGCCGAAAGGAACGCGTCAATGCTAATTGAATTATAAGCCAGCTCTCCCCAGGTTTCCCAGCTTCTTACATTAGCTGAATAATCGTGAGAGTATTTGTCGCCTACCTTAAGTAAACGGCCAGGATTATTCAGGTCGTTGTACGCAATTTGCGGATCAGGAAAATCGCGTTCCGCAAACTTGTCTATATCGTAAAAATATTCTCCACCCAATAAGTCTTCCACAACGTTGTAATGGCGACCATCGTAATACCTGTAAGTGGCTCCGGCATTTAGTTTTAAACGTTCTGAAAGCTCATGATTTAAAACCATATTGGCAGAGGCCGTATTCTTTTCGGTTACTCTGTTCTCTATGATATAACTTGAAACCAGACCAGTGAACGTTTCATCAGGATTCCCGTTTACTCCGGAAATAGTTGTTGCACGTCTGTTAATGTCGTACAAATTCTGAAAGTTAACCTGTCCCGTCACATCCGGCTGTGTTAACCAGTAAGAGCGAACAATGTTATAATTGATCTCGTTATCCTTATAATAACTCGGAAAATACCTGTAATAATCAGGTCTGGGATCTTTTCCTCTCAACCAGTTCAAAGCACTGTAACCATTTTTGGCCCATGCATAAGAAAGTACGGTAGTCAGTTTTGTTTTATCACTGATCTGCCATTTATAGTTCAGTATTCCGGTTGGCTCAAAATAGGAAGAAACCCTTGTATTTCTTTTTTCACCGTTCTGGTAGCCCCAATATGGATTATAATAGTTAGTGCCTGTCAGTTCAGCTGCTTCCTTTGTAATGGCTGAATTTCTTCCACTCCTGGAGGGAGCTGCAAATGCAGTAAATGTAATATCATGCTTGGTTCCGAACCTTTTTCCAACACTCAGGAATCCTGCATAGGCATCGTAAAATGTTCCGGGGACATATCCTTCTTCAGCCCAACGTTTAGATAAAGAAGCGGTCAGAGCCCAGTTACCTTTCAGCATACCGGTTGAATAGGTCATCATTACCCTGTTACGGTAATTTCTGTTGGCTGATGAAAGCGTAGTCTTTAGTCCCGTCCGATATAAAAACGGTGATGTATAAATATAACCTGAACCACCCAGCTGGCCGAAATCAAAATCGGAATTCGCCATTCCTCCTACGACTTCCTGGTTACGTACAGCATCATTCAAGCCGCCAAATATTCCATAGGTAGCCCGCCCGCTTTCCATATCATTAATGGGTGCGCCATTAAACCATAGGTTATAATACCTTGAGTCCAGACCACGTTCATTAAAACGCATCACTCCAAATTCATACGAACTGACTTTGTCAAAAACATCCTTTGAAGATGTAAGGATGCCACTTGCTGACTGCTGGTTATCAAGTTCATCTTCATCATCGGTTACCACAACCTGCGACAGATCCACTTTGGAAATATCAGCAAACTCATCTTTGGTTAACTCAATCAGTAAAAAATTCTCATCAGCAGGCAGAATCAGTGTTTTACGGGTATATCCCCTGGCTTCTGCATAGATAATAAGCTGTCCGGCCTGATCTGTTTTCATTTGCCAGGTTCCATCCTCTGAAGCAACAACATCGCCTACTCCATCTATTGTGATAAAGGCATAGGCAACAGGAAGCCTGCTTTCATTGTCAATAACTTTTCCCGAGATCTCCCTGTTCTGAGCTGAAAGAATTGACAGACTGAGAAATGAAAGGAATAAAAAATAAAATCTCATACGTGTGTTTAATTAGTAGTGTGTTCTAAAAAAAGAGAACTAAATTATACAATAACAACCTTTTTTCAAATTGTTTGTTTGAATCATTAAAAAAACATACGAAAATAACTATTTTTATCGCACACAAAACGAATATAAGTCATGTTTAAGATTTTAACACTTATCCTGTCTGCAGGATTTCTCTTATCTGTTCAGTCAGCTGATGCTCAAAAAAAGATTGAACGTGTTTCCATAGGTTTTTATAACCTTGAAAATCTGTTTGATACCGTAAACGACACTACCATCAATGATGAGGAGTTCCTTCCAGAAGGCGGAATGAAATGGACGGAAGAAAAGTATGAGAATAAATTAAAAAACATGGCTTATGCCATATCAAGAATAGGTGATAATGTCAAAAATGGCCATCCGGTCATTATGGGTGTCAGTGAAATAGAGAACAGAAAAGTACTTGAAGATCTCATTCATACAGCACCGTTAAGTCAGCAAAACTGGAAGATCATTCACTTCAATTCGCCTGACAGACGCGGAATTGATGTAGCACTGTTGTACCGTTCGGAATATTTCATGCCTACCAATATTCACCCCTACCCGTATCATTTAAAAGACAGACCCAATTTTAAAACAAGGGATCAGTTACTTATCAGTGGGCTTTTGCTGGATGAAAAAATTAATATCATCGTAAACCACTGGCCATCGCGTTACGGAGGAGAGCTATCCAGCCGTCCTTTGCGAGATAGTGCTGCAGTTCTTACACGGCATATATCCGACAGCATCATGAAGGATAATCCTGAAGCAAAAATCATAATTATGGGTGACCTCAATGATGATCCGATCAACGAAAGTGTGCATAAGTTTCTGAATACAACCGACAGTAAAAACCTGAAAAATGATCAACTATACAATCCTATGCTGACTTTGTTCAATAAAGGAATGGGATCTCTGGCCTACAGAGATCAGTGGAATCTGTTTGACCAAATCATTATTTCTCCGGGATTGTACAAACCCAAAGATAATTCACTGGAATTTCAGAAGGCTTTTATATATAACGAAGAATTCCTGAAACAACAGGAAGGACGCTATAAGGGTTATCCATTACGTACTCATGCAGGAGGAGCTTATCTTAATGGCTACAGCGACCACTTCCCGGTATTTATTTTGTTGAAGCGGTATGTAAAGAATTAGCTATATCTTTTTAAGAATATTGCAAAAAGAGATGTTGCTTTTGCCAAGTTTGCAAATTGTATCTCATTGTCGTTTAATTAACAGAGATTCCCTTGTTTGCGATTCCAACAACTTTGTTAGGAGCAGCGATTTCAGATCAGATAGAGATTTTTATCCTTTATCAAAAGTCGCAAAGACTTTTTTTCATTAATAAATTTCCAAGTATTTAAATCGCAATCTAACACAAAAGCCTTCTGAATGAGTTCGTTTATTTCTTTAAATTGGCGTAAATTTATACCTGTTTTACTCCAAATGCTTGCAAAATGAACGCTTCAGTTATAAAAAAAATTGAACTGACTCTCGTTGGTTTTATGGGAATTCTGCTATTGCCTTCCTGCGAGAAAGAAAAGTCCGGATTGCCGGCAGCTGAAATAACCGAGGAAAATATTGAAGGTATTTTAGAAGAAGGATTTAATCAATATGAAGATCTGATAACAACAGAATCTCCTGAAACGGCAAAGCGAGCGACACTAGATAAACTCGTAAAATCTGACTATGTTACGTCCGGTAAAGTTATTGATCAGGGCATTTTTATTACCTTCAGTGATGGCACACAAGGTGGAATTTTAACTGACGGCGAAGATGGTCCTGAATATGATAAAATTCCTGAAACTCCCGAACGGGAAACAAGTGTAAAATCCTCAAAAATTCAAAATCAATCTCCCCCATTAATTACTAAAACAATTTTCCTAAACCCGCATTATTACGAACGAAAAAAATTCGCTGACTGGCTTATTAATAAATATAAATCTTATTTTCCCATTGCCGGTTACGAGGAACCTGAAGTTTACTTAAATGAAAAATGTACACTTGATAAATTCGCATCACTCGGCGATTATGGCATTATTCACATCTATTCCCATGGAATTAAAATATCAGAAGATACGGTATTATTACTTACAGGAGAACCAATAAATTCAGCCTCCACCACAAAATATTCCGATGAAATAAAATCAAAAACCGTGTTCCGCTTTAGATTAAGGACAGCCAAAAATGTTTATGTTGTCAGCCCAGATTTCATTAAGAAAAATAATAATTTTAAAGATGAAAACAAGCTCGTTTATGGTGGATTTTGCTACAGCTTTTTAGGTGGATGGCCTCAAATGTTTTACGATAATTACAAGGGTGGATATTTCGGTTTCAATAATTCGGTTTATACCGATAAAAATGTTAAATGGGCTGAAGATTTGTTGTATAGGCTTTCATACCCGTATAATTTTGAACCTGAAACTGCCATGACGTGGAGATATAATACTTCATTAGGAAGTTCCTATATAAACAATGAAAATGAAGACGTGAGTATAAAATATATGGGGCTGAATGATTTGACATTATGGCAATGGGAAACAGCTCTGTGGGAACACAAGTTTTACAGGTTCACAGTTAAAGTTGACGCTACAATACAAACAAACAATGGAGCTGTAATTTTAAAAAATGATACCATTATTCATCAGTGTACAGGACAGGGAACATTTTCCGGGAATATCTATTCAGGGGCAAGTTTACAGTGGAGTACCAATAAAGAATCTTATGGTGGTCATTTGACATTTAATATTGATCCCATTACATTTAACATCACAAATTTTACAATAAGCGATACGACAGGTTACAGTTTATGGGGAATTACTGAAACCGATATTATGAAATGTAATCTTTCAGAACTTCCCTATTCAAGCAGCGCCGATCCGTTTGTAGATGGTGCTTACTTTCTATTAATCGGAGATGCAATAAATGATAATTTAAGTTTCTTATCCGATTATCTGTATCAAAATGTGAACGGCAAAGAAAAAACTGAAACGCTCATAAATTTTTCGGTAGATGAAAACAGTGAAATCCGATTTGAACTCCTATGGTCAAAATAGCCAATGTTTTGCAACTTATTTTTTTGCTAAGGAGTTATAATCAATATAATAAAGCACTTTTAGTGAGATACTATTGGTTTGAGAAAGGCTCAGCGTATGATCAAGATTTGAAAAATAACTTTTCATCAAATCATCACATACATCCAGCGAATTCAGCTTCCATGCCAGAGACATTTCACTTCCGGGGGCAAATACCCAACGAAGCGACATATCAATATTAAAGACATTAAAATTGACATCTTCATTATTGGAATAAGATGGATCGGCAGAAAGAGAACCATCAGGATTGAGTAGATAGTAATCCAGATATTTTGCGCATGACCAGTAATGCCGGGCTCTGAAACGCATGGACAGTTTATTATTGAACGCGTAGGAAGCCGACAGTGCATTTGTTATCTCCGCCACATCGCGCCGCCCAAACCAGACAGACATCTCATCTTCGCTTTGATCTACATACCCCCTGTCATTCCAGACATTGTTCACCTCCATTTCATATTCCAGGTTCAGCCTTTTACCGGCTTTTAAATTAACACCTGCGTCATACCCCATCTCCTTTTTATCGCATTTTATGTACCTGCTATTACTTATACTGCCCCAAAAAGTGAATGTTTTCCGGTTATCGGTTCTTAGAAACAGGTTGAACCAGGCATGTCCCGCTTCGGTAAAATAGCGACCATCACCCCTTGGTTCATAATAATCGTTGTGCTTAAAATTATAACCGGTATTCCATTCCATGTAATAGTAATTCTTAAACTGCTCAGAATTGTAAATGCCCCATTCATTTCCTGCCGGCACAAAGGGGTCATAAATTCTGGAATGAAAATACCATGTTTGGGTAAACATTTCGCGAAAAATCCAGAATGGCTCAATAATATTTCGTTGTAGCATGAGCTCGGTATGCACTTCATTGTTGCGGCGCAGATAGCCCAAGTCATTAGGATTAAAGGTGTCATCAATCACCTTCTGCAACAGGGTATACTGCCATTTTCCACTGTTTTTCTCAAGCTGTAACTTCGCTTTGAAACCAGTTTGTGTTTTTCCGTCTTCAAGTCGGTTGCTTACCGCTGCTGATCCCTGTACCGCATAGGTTTTACTTTTATCACGGATAAGGAACTGTGTGCCGCTGACATTGGCGTAAAACGGATTTCCCCACATGGATACATTGGTATTGATAAAACTGACGTACGAATTGTTTTTTAGCGACTGATCCAAAACAATCACATTGTAATTCGTGAAAGGCTGAACACGGGTTTTTCTTGTATCTCCTGTTAACGTATCCCGGATTTCTGCATCAGATGGCAACGACATGGCATTCAGAACACCTATGGCCAAACCTTTGGGTGAACGTCCGGTTATTTTGGTGGCATTTACAAGTTGTGTTTCGGTGGCTAAAGAATTTACAACTTCGTTTTCTTTCAATATATCTTCTGCCTTATATCCAAAGATCGGGGCTGATCCGATTCTGCGGGAATAAAAAATATCGGCCCGCTGAAACAGTTCGGTTCCTTCGTTAAAAAACTGACGCCGCTCATCAAAATAAAGCTCATAAGGAGATAGATTCAGCTCCTGATCATCAGACTGCACCTGTCCGAAATCCGGAATAACCATCATATCCAGCGTATGACTTTCACTTAAACCGTATTTCAGATCAAGGCCACCTTTGTACAAAAAATGGGGCTTTTCTGATCCTGAAAATTCGAGATAGGTTGCGGCATACGGGGAAAAGGATAATCTCACAGGTGGCTTAATATCTTTTATACCACCTAACCTGCCCTGCTGATGAATAAATCCGCTGACATTTCTATTCACAAAATTCCATGAGTTATTGGAGTCGAATCGCCGGATTCGTCTGAACATGTTCATGCCCCAGTCGGCCGTATTATGTTCAGGAAACCGCAAAGCCGAATATGGTATTTTCATTTCCACAATCCATCCCTTATCCGTAATCCTTGTTTTACTCTCCCATACGGCATCCCAGCTTCCGTCCTCATTGTCATGTTCTTTTTTAATGGCTTTAATATCAGTTTGTACACCGGCCGGATTTATAAAAAATCCATAAGCCAGTTGTCCCTGGTTATACGGATCAAGATACACACCAAAATAATCCGACATACCAATGTTATCGCGTTCCGTCACGTAATTGTAAATACTGTCCGGCGCCGAATCATACAACATGGCACCAAGATAAACTGCAGTCTGATCATAAAAGAACCACACCTTTGTGGGTTGCATGGCAGGCTTGCCGTTAAGCGGCATGAGTTGAAGAAAGTCAGTTGCAGGCACGTCTTGTTTGTAACAATCCTCATCCAGAACCGCATCAATTTTTAAAGGCTTTTCAATTAAAAGCGCCTCCACTCTTTTACTTGTATCAACCGGATTTGCAGCATATGACAATGCCAAAAAAAATAAGAAAATTAGGATAAGTAGTTTTTTCATTGCAGTGTGTTCATATGTAAATACGTACACCCAATGAAATTGTTACAGAAATAACGCAAAATCTTATTTATACTTACTTACTCAATAATGGAAGCATGATTTTTCTGACTTCATCAGGTTCATTACAAACCATTAACTGTGCCCGCAAATCAGAAGCATTATCAAAGCCGTTAGCATAAATTTTAAAGAACCGTTTCAGAATATTAAAGTTTCTTTTCCCCTGCCAGACCGCTTCATAAAGGTCAACATGTTTCAGCAGTACCTCTAGTTTTTCAGTTTTGGAAATATCAGTTTTGGATGGATTGAAAAACCATGGATTATGAAAAATACCACGCCCAATCATAATACCGTCAGTGCCAAAGGTCTTGCAGTATTCTTCGCCCTGTTCATAACTCCAGACATCACCGTTTCCAAGGAAAGGAATATCAGGCACCAACTGATTTCTGACCTCCACGCCTTTTGCCACTTCGTTCCAGTCCGCCGGTTTTTCCGACATCATTTTTTGTGTGCGGCCATGCAAGGTTATGGCTGCCGGCTTCACCTCGCAAAGTTGCGTGATCCAGCGCTCCGTTTCATGCTGCCGGATTCCGGTTCTTGTTTTCACGCTCACCGGAAGATGGGTGGCTTCTTTTGCAGCCAAAACTATCTCCTGAGCTCTTGTCGGTTGATCAATAAGCGCTGAACAGGCACCATTCTTCACCACATTTTTTACAGGACACCCCATATTGATATCGATCCCGTCAAAGTTGTAATGCTCCGTGATATATTTCGTGACCCGGTTAAATAATTCCGGTTCTTTACCCCAGATCTGTGCCACGAGTTTTACACCACTTTTTTTCAACCACTGTCGTTCGCTGTCAGTGACCACCAGTCGTTCGGCAACCCTCTCCCGTCCAACAGGATGGTTCATACCGTCTACAGATGTAAACTCAGTAAAAAGAATATGCAGTTTTCCCGGTTCGGAAATACGCATAACCAGCTCGCGGAAAGCTGTATCGGTTACGTCTTCCATTGGAGCCAGTGCAAAAACCGGTTTTGTTATGTCTTTCCAGAAATTATTCACGGGATGCAAAAATACGGTTTCAGGTCATTATCAACAACTAAAATACAGAATGGTTTGAAGCACAAACTATTTCATTGTTTTTCGTCGTTAAAAAGTTTGACCAGTTGCGTCCGGTTCTTAACACCAAGCTTCTGATAAATCCTTGAATTATGATCTTTTACGGTCTGTAGTGTAACGAACAATTTATCTGCTATCTGCTGATTGGTAAGCCCGTTCCGTATTTCCCAAATCACTTCCCGTTCACGTTGGGTTACACCAAACTTAATGAAAATCCTCTCAGAAGATGTCCCTGAAACTTCCGGTTCAACCCTAATATTTAAACCATAGTAAACGGCTACTGTAAAACTTGTCATTACCAGAAAAAAGAACAAGTTAACGACAGATACAATTAACAGATCACTGAATATAAAAACCAGAAATAGATTGCTTATAGCCACCAATGTATAACCGGCAGCATTAATTATACGCAAATTGAAATGAATACATTTACAGAAAAATAAGAGTGACAAGGAAGTCCAAAGCGCAAATAATGCAATTAATACCTGGTTAATCTGGACCGTATTTTGGAAAAAATCATAGTGATACACATAGTAATGCGCACCGGTAAGACTTAAAATTAGCAGAACACCTATGAGCAACTTTAACGTACCTATTTTAATCTCCGAATTGCTGAATATCCAATAAACCAACAAAATAAAACCTGCAAACATAAACGGAATTCCCAGTGCCTGATTCACATTTTGAATAATATCATAGTCGTTTGCGTAATTTGTTTCCGGTAAAATGATCCGGATAAATAGCCTTCCCCACAATACATAAAATCCGAACGTATATAACAGCACCATCGCATAATGTATCTGTCTGAAGTCAGCATTCTCATGTTTTTGTTTCAGCCGGAATAGCAAAAGTACTCCCGTAACCGATAAAGCAGCACAGAACACAAACAATAACCATATGATCAGCAACTCATAATTCATTGATGAGCTAAAAGTATGTAAGATATTACAATTGAGCACACTACTAAAGTAGTTTTTTTGTAAATCACTACTTTGGTCGTTAAAACTCAAACATAATTTAGCCTAAGTTTGAAATAAAAAATCATGGAAATTATAGATTATAAATCGTACTACCCTTCTGTTTCCTTTAGCTTATCAAAAGGATGGGAAAAAATGCTCCAATACTTTCTGCCGCTGTTTCTGGTCTCTATCATAATTATGCTGATTGACGGACCGGTAAATGCATCAGCCAAACATGAAAACTGGAACATTCCGTTTATCATAGAATTCTTTGGAATAATTGTGGGAACAGTCTACTTTTTTCTGCTCAGGCCTGCATTTCATTACAGCGCCGACTATATATATATTCAGGCCATAAGAGATGGTGAAGTTGAAATCAGAGACATTGTTAGGGGGTTCGACCGGTACTGGAATGTTGTTCTGGCTAACCTGCTAAAAACAATGCTGGTAGGAATGGCAACAATTTTGCTGATTATCCCGGGGATTGTTGTAGCGTGCCGGCTTGCTTTTGTATCCTATCTTGTGATGGATAAAAATATGGATGCCATCGAAGCTGTTGAAACCAGCTGGAAACTTACCCGTGGATTTGGATGGCGCATTTTCGGGCTTGCCTTCCTATCTGTTTTCATCATCATTTTCGGACTTATTATGCTTATAGTTGGTGTATTTCCGGCTTCTATTTGGGTTAGTGCTGCTTTTGCCACCATGTATCAGGGTGCATTAAACCAGCATCCGGAACTGTTTCCCGAGGAATATGATTTTGAAAATCAACTGATTGTGTAAAAACATTAGTTCAGGCAGACATGTTTTTACCAAGCTGTCTAAGCATCAAAAAATGGCTGTAAACGGCTTTAAGGAAGCTGGACTGAACATGATACGGGAGTTGGTATTTACGGGTTGTTTTTTTCACTATTTCTGACAGATTTTTATAATGCACATGGCTTACTGTTGGGAACAAATGATGTACAACCTGAAAATTTAACCCTCCTATTAACCAACTAAATACTTTGCTGTTCGGTGCATAATCAGTTGTTGTCATCAACTGATGAACAGCCCAACTGTTCTCAATATTGCCACTATCATCAGGTAACGGAAACGATGATGTCGGCATCACATGTGCAGTTTGAAAAATGATAGTAAGTGAAAATCCGGCCACAATGTGCATAACCAAAAATCCAATAAAAACCCAGTACCAGGCAAAAGGAATTAGTATAATCGGTAAAGCCAATGCAATACCATAATACAGTATTTTTGAAACGATCAGGTCCCTGTATAGTTTTGAATATGATTTATTACTCTTTACAAAGAGCTCATTATCTCTCCAGTTCCATAGCTGCTGGAAATCTTTTACTGTGATCCATGATATTGTCATCAGGGTATAGAAAAACCATGCATACCATTGCTGAATTCTGTGAATTTTATGATGTGGCTGGTTCGGTGAAAAGCGCAGATAACCGGTTGTATGTATATCTCCGTCAAAACCATCAATATTAGTATAACCATGATGTAACGTATTATGTTGAAATTTCCAGGTTGCCGGAAATCCACCCAACAGGTACAGGGAATTTCCTAAGAATGCATTGATTTTCTGATTTTTAGAATATGTTCTATGATTGGCATCATGCATCAGAACCATACCTAATCCGGCCATTCCTATTCCCATAACTCCCCAGAACAATAACATTAACCAGACGGAAGTAATTAGTCCTGAAAGCATTAAGACAAACGGAACGACATAGAGAACCATCATTAAAACCGATTTAATTTTAATCCCTGTATTTCCAAATTTTGAAATATTTCTGTTTTTAAAATACTCATTTACCTGTGATCGCAAATCATCAATAAAATCTGTTTTAGTATGATTTGCATAATTAATTCTGTTGTTACTCATAAAAAATGATGTGTTAGTTTAAAACCTAACAAAAACTTATATCCTAAAAAAAATGTGAAGTTTTGCTCTGTCCACAACTATAACACACCAAAACGCAGCATGTTTTGTGAAATGAATTATTTTATCAATAAATAACCTAATTTATTTTTAATGAACCAGGTTTTAAACGAAGTATTATACCTCTGACTTTTTCAACACAATATTTTCATTCGCTTTTTCAAGAATAAGCTCATAATATGACTTTAACTTTTTATAATCCTGTGCAGGATACTCTTTATCCTTAAACTTATAAGACAGTAAAACGATAAGTTCGTTTTGATTATTACCTTCCTCTATACGGTATTCAAGCTCAAACAAATCATTATCTACCTTTTTATTCAAAGGTTTAAAATCGATAACATAGCCATCCGGAATTTTCATCGTTGTATGAAACTCATTTTTACTGATTTTCACCATATCAATCGGCAGTTTGCGTTCTTTCTGTTTAAAGGGATTATCAGAACCCGCAAACGATAGAAATGGCGCCACATAAAGTTTATCATTTAGCCGGGTAAGTTCTATTTCGCTTTTAAAAGCTGCAAGATAAGGCTTGTTTCTGTCCTTTGCATTTTTTATAAATACAACGGAATCAATTTCGTCCCCCAGTAAATCTTTATAATACGATTTTAATTTATCTTCGTTTCCTCCGATTTTTCTTCTCAGATTCAGTGCTTCATATTCTGATGCAATAACCATTATCTCAGCCGTTGCCTTTTCAAGTTCAACATTCAGTGTGATATTTCTGCGGTAGTCTGACTCAATTTTTGTATTCAGGTTGATCCATTCAACTGGTCCACGTTTTACAATTAACCCTCTGTCGTTCAGACAGCGTTCAGGAATACGCCTGTCATCACAGAGATAATCGGCTCCATCAGTCAGGTACGAGTGTTCGCCATCTTTTACATAAATAATCTGATAGTTAAAGAAATCTGCAAACGGGTATTTATGTTGTATTTTACCATGCTCCCTTGTGCTTAACAAAACCGGATATGCCTCAAATCCGGCAGCCCTGAGTAATCCGGTCAGGAACAGGTTTATTTCAGCGATGGTTCCTCTTTTTTCCTTAGTCAAATCCTTTACTGATTTTGAAACCCCGTCACTGGTAAAACCATCCCAGCTGTAACCTGATTTTACGTAATCAACGATGTACTCAAACTTTTCTTCATTTGGCATGGCCAGCACCTTATCCATGTCCAGAATTTTTGGTGCTGATTTCTCACATTTCTTAATGAACTTACCAAAATTCGGACTTTTTTCATACTCCTCTACCATAGATTCCCAGGTGGTCATGATATCCTGCGTTCCACCCTGTAGCTGATGTATTTTGGCCAGCTGAAAATCAAGTGATAGAATATAATCATTTTTGGATGTAATAAATGATTCATCGCGGAATGCAGGGACATTTTTCATTCCGACCCGAAAAATATTATCCTTAAACTTAAGACCGGCAAAATAACGTTCTGTGGATGATACCTTATTTTCATACACATCAAAAGAAGATGCACCTTTTAAAATATACACATATTCATAAAAAGGGATCATCCGTGTAACATATTCACTGTAAATGGTTGGTATCTCAGACTGAAATTCCCAGTCTCTTAAATAAAATATACGCGGTGAATAAATATCATATGAATATTCTATGACCGATCCTTTTCTGACGTCCGGAATAACAAATTTGTACTTAACATAGTATTCGTTAACCTTTTCAATCTGTACATCCTTTTTATCCAGTTCGGTTTTAACCAGCTGGTCTCCATCCAACCGGAATGAAGCAGCTTTTATCTGTTCTACAGTTTCATAAATATCCCGTGTCCGATATATGAGTATTTCCACCTCTGCATAATCCAGGCCGGCATCATCAAGAATCTTAATTCTGGTTTGCCGCGAGAAACGAATGATAAACCCCTGACCGTCTTCATGGATAAACGCAGACTCCCCAAGATCAAAAATTGTTACAGCCTCAGCATCCGGGTCGTTATCGTATGTTGTCATTTTTAATTCAGACATACTTACACTTCCCATTTCCATAATAATCTTTTCAGCATGCAATGTCAGTGCTGTTAAGGCCACAAGTGTTAAAAGGATAATTTTTTTCATTTCTTATTGTTTAAGCTTAAATACTAAAAAATTCTTTTTCTCAAATTGCCGAATTGAATCCATAAACGCATAAAACTCCGGATAAATATCCAAAGGATAATTTCCTGCATAAAGTTTATAATTACGAACGATTAGTACCCGGTCCTTCATCGGGACGAATTCATACATGAACGCACCATAAGGCGAACTAATGTTAAAATCGTCATTTTCCATCCCCAGTTCATAACCTTCAGGATAAAAATAATAAACAGAGTCAATTTTATAAAAGGGGTAGTCAATCTGAAGAGGAAACTTTCGCTCCTTCGGTTCCTCCATTTCTGGAATATATATTTTAAATTGCCTGACAAGCAATTCATCGTTGCTTTTTATTACCGCTTTCTTAGAGGAGCTTTTGTACGAAATTTCAACATGTTTATATTCTTTATCAACAGGCTTCAGAGAATAGCTTTCAAGCATATATCCTTCATCTGCAAGATTATCAAATATCAACTCCTCCACATCCTTATCTGTAAGATTAGTGTTCATATTATCGAACATTTCAAACATTCGTCCCTTATATTTTGAGGTAAAATCCGCCAATAACATCGATGAATTAATTTCTACGTTTCCAATTCGGGTCTCCAATACATCTTTAGGTTCAAATGCAGGTGTTTTAACAAAATGACTATTGGATCCATCCACAACAAATACCCAGCGGTTTTGGGTAAATGAACCAAGATAATTGTAAGGCCCCTTACTGGTACAGTCAAGCCACACAGTATCGTGCTGCATTGGAATAAAAAGTATAATATGGTTAAACTGCTGAGCTACAAAGTTACGGTCTACCGGCCTTACTTTACTTCCTGCATATACCTTGGTATAAAAGGATTTGATACCGGCAAATTCCAATGCACTTTTAAAATAGTTGGTCAGGGCTTTACAATCGCCGTAACCGTTTTCACAAACATAAGAGGCACTGTTTGGTAAAAGTCCGCCAGTAGCCAGAGAGATGTTCACATAACGTTTTGTCTTCTGCATATCAGCATATAAAACTCTTATTTTTTCTTCATCACTACTACACTTATCTGTCAAACGCTTAATCTTCATCTGTTCTTCATAAGTGAGTTTATTCAATCCATCAAGCAGACTGCTTTGCCATTCTCCATAGGCTTCCCAACTGGTACTTTTTCCATCTTCAACAAAGTGAAAGGCATCCGGCACAATGCGAACACTCGGAAAAATACTGAACTGATGCGGTGTAAAGTATTCATAACTGACCGGCAGATAACTGGCTTCCCATCTTAAATGTTTCTGTTTTCCATCCGATTCAAAAAGTGAGTCAGAAACATGCTGAGCCTTATAATGTACGGGAAAATCCGCCGGGATATATACATCCAGACTGGCCGATAATGTGGCAACCTCATCGTCCATTACCGGCGACCACCACTCCAGATAGACATATGATTTACTATCCGTTTCATACTCATATTCAATAATATACGGATAATTATTATGCTTTATCGGACACAATTTGAGATAGTCATCCTCAAAAAAAGAAAAATCAGAAATATCGCTTTGCACATAAAAATCCTTGTTTGAAAACTTTTTCAGAATATTTCCATTGCTATCTTTCAGATATGCATAATTAATTGAAGCTCTGTTGGTTTCTGAATAGGGTATGCCGATTACGCTGTAGTCATCACCGGAGCGGTTCATAATCATTATTTTAATATGATTTGTAACTTTTTTCCTGCTCCCTTTCACTTCCACTTTTGTGGAATAATTCAATAATACGGCGTTCGATTCTGAAGCAGTCAATTCTATAGATAGCAACAAACAAACAGTGAGTAATATATATTTCATTCAACAGACAATTAAAACTGAACTAAAATAGTTATTCTATCAGAAATTAAAAAATTTTAACATAGTACATGCAACCAAAACTCTCTATATAGATTCATTAAAAAGATCAAACTCTAACTTTCATAAAGTTACGTAGTTATGTTTCCCTAATCAAATTAATAAGTATATCAATAAATAATGATTCGTTTACCTCAAAATTTACCATTATGAAATTCTTTTACGCTATACTCACAGTTTCTTTTTTTTACATGACCAATGTTTTTTCCCAGGTTCAGTTTTCCGATTATTATAACTTTACTGCAGAATGCAGTGACATTTCATATGACAATTCTAATCAGGTTATCGTTTATATACATCAGGATTCTGTTATTGTGGAAATACTTTGGTCCGAACAATGTTGTGCGAATTTTTCGCTTAAAATTAATGCTGAACCTAACGATACCATTTTCATGGAGTTAACTGATACTGCCGAAGCGCAATGTGATTGCATGTGCCGGTTTGAAATCAGAATAAATGCCGGACAGAAAGTGATTGGTACAGAAACAGTAAATTTAAACGGGAAAAACTATCGAATTCTTGACGAAGATTATAAACCACTGGTTCAGATTGGAAAGTCGTGGAATGTGATGAACCTCATTCCGGGACTTGAGAATTCCTTCTTTAAGTCGTTGAAATATTCCATAGATAAAGGTGATGGACACTACTTCTGCTGGAACGGTAAAAGCTATCTTAAAGTAAACACATCGTTATTAACACCATCGGATGGAAACGTTTATGATACTATTCCGAAGTATATCCGCGAAGAAAACGGCAAAATATATCAGCTTGACTCCTCTGATTTAGCTTTTGACGGCTGCAATGAATTTTTGCTGTATGATTTTACTGCCAAATCCGGCGATATTGTATATCAGGGTTATGATAGTATTCCTTTTGAGGTAAATGAAAAAGGAATTGATGAAGAAACCGGACGAAGATACTGGATTCTTAGCGACATATCGCAACCTTATCCTTCAGGGTCTTCCTTATTGCCAAACCCCGTAACAAAATGGATTGAAGGCATAGGTGATTTAAGAGGCATATTTGAGAGCAAAAAAAGCCTGCTTATTGACGGCAGTTATTCCAAGCTGGCTTGCTGTCATATAAATGACTCCTTGCTATATCAGGATTCTGACTATCCGGAATGTGGAGAAAGACCTCCATATAACTTCTTCATTGAAGACGGCAAAGAATGGACATATGTAACACATTGCGGTGAATTGAGTGAAGAACCCGGATACACCAGATTCAGCATTGAGATTGACACATCAAATTTTGAAGATAATCCGTATGCTATGCGGTTCTATCCCTATGGAAACACAAATGTTTATTATAGCGAAGAAAACGGAAGGGTGTATTACAACGATAACGAGAAGTTCCTGATATATGATTTTACATTAAACGCTGAAGATTCGATATTGGTTGAACCAAATACAAATGTGTATTTATATGTTGATTCAACAAAGTATTTGGAATATGAGGATGGTAGCATTAGAAAAACACTTTACATGCACGGTAATCCGGCTTTAACAGGACTGATTAACAGAATATGGGTTGAAGGAATCGGAGACCTTTATAATCCATTGTTTTACTGGCAACCGGTTCCAACAAACTACTGTTTTACAGAATTTGCCTGTTGCAGCCTATCCGGGAATCTGATCTATCATAATCCTGAATATCCTGACTGCGGACTGAATCTGGCTCAAGAAAATACACAACAACAAAGTCCCAGAATATATCCAAATCCCACTAACGGACAGATTTCATTGGAATATTCCGAAGAATTTGTTTCTGCAGAATATGCACTTTATAGCTTATCCGGCAAACTTGTCCAAAAGGGAGATATAAGTAAAACGTTGCTTTTGAATGTCCCATCCGGTGCATATGTTATTTTAATTGCAGTAGATAACACTCCGGTATTCAGAGACATACTGTTTTTGAATGAATAATTTATATCTAATATAAAATTTCCCGGATTGCTCCGTATCTTCATCTTAAAGTATCTAAAGCTATTCGTACACAATATACTTCTTCTAAAAAGACACTGCAATGCAGTGTCTTTTTAATAAAATACTTACCTTAGATTCGATATTTTTTAATTCCTGGAAATTTAACCCAGTTATTTAATGTATGAACAAAATCCTGTTAATCACAAGCAATTTAATGAATCGCTTTCATAATTCATCTTTATGGGACAAGACTATGTTGTAGATGCCAGAACTGCTGAAATAATATCAGAACTACAAATCAAATTATTACAGACGACTGATAGATTTGAAATTTACAGAGTTATACCAGAAAAAATAAGAGAAATACTTGGATTTGGTATTGTATTCACATCTATTTTGTACGAAGAGACTCAATCATTTAAAGTTGAAGCATATGCTGGATTGGAGATGCCTTTTGATAAATTCATAAAAGCCATTGGATTTGATCCTTTAAAACTCGTAGTTCCAATTTCAGCTGTTACACCAGAAGAGCTGAAGTTATTCAGAAGTGGTCATATTGAAAAACTGGAAGGTGGTTTATATGCTCTGGGAGCCCGAAAAATACCAAAAACCATTTGCAGAATCATGGAAAAAATCCTGAAAGTAAAGGATCTATATACAATGGGGTTTGTTTCAAAAAACATCCATTATGGTGGATTAATGATACTATCAGACAAGGATCTTACACCCTATAAACCTATTCTTGAACCGTTAATTAATCAGGCTGCTATTCTGGTTCAACGTTTATGGATGGAAGATGAACTGGTAAAAGCCAAAGAAAAAGCCGAAGAAAATGATCAACTAAAGACAGCATTCCTGCAGAATATGTCACAGGAACTACGGACCCCGATAAATGCCATCTGTGGTTTTGCAGAACTAATCAACGACCCTGATACACCAATAGAAACAGTAAAGGGCTATACCGATATAATCTATAACAGCTCGCTCCAGTTGCTTGACCTGATTAACGACGTACTTTCTATTTCCTTTATAGAAACGAAGCAGGTTACCGTAAATTATTCATTCATTGACCTTAACAAACTTATGACAGAATTGCTTGAGATTTACCGGTCCAAGCAAAAAAATCGTGATGTTAAAATTAATTTAGCAACAGAAATCAACCAAAAAGATATTGTCATTAAAACCGATGAACTAAAGCTAAGGCAAATACTGACCAATCTTTTAAACAATGCCATTAAGTTTACCAGTAAAGGAGAAATTACGTTTGGATATACAGTTAAGGAAAATGTAATCGAATTTTTTGTCAAAGACAGTGGTATCGGAATAAAAAAAGAAGCCCTGGATAAAATATTTGAACGTTTTCAACAGGAAGATGCTACCATCAGTTCACAATATGGAGGTACCGGACTAGGACTAACCATTTCAAAATCCTACGTAGAACTTCTAGGTGGAAAAATATGGCTTGAAAGCAATAAAAACAAAGGGACCAAATTTATTTTTACGATCGAGAAACTGTACTAGAATAAACTCAGATCAGTCCCTTTTTCTTCAGTTCCGTTTTTAACCGGTTATGGCGCTTGTTAAATTTTGATTTAATCCCTTCGAGAATTTTTTCAAACTCTCTGGTATGCACAACTCCCTTAAAAATTGGATCCATCTCTGTAAATTCAACAGTCCAGTAATGATAGTTATCCTGTTTAGCAAATAAGTTCATGTGCTCAAACACCTTTTCATTATCATGTTCAAAGGCATAATATAAGGCCAGCATCATATCCCTGTAGATTGATTTATCCTGCTCTGCCCTTCTGAGATAACTTTCCATGAGGGAATCAGCTTTTTGTACATTTCCTGTTTCTTTTAAAACCGTACAGATTTTAGGATCTTCGTACCAGAATAAGTCCATATTATACGTTTCCCTGACATCTATCAATCGTTGATAATATTTAAGGGCATTGGAGTAATCTTCCTTAAAATAATACATCTTTCCTACTTCCTGAAGAACATCCATTCGGGTGGTGTCCTTTTCGTAAACCTCAAGCAATAGCTTAAGCGTCTGATCCATATTTTTACTACCCGCAAAAAGGATATATGCTTTAACATATTGGGAATAAAGATTATTCGCATTGTAGCTAAGCGATTTATTTATGTAGTATATGGCATCATCTGCAAAGCCGTTTTGGATCAACGCATTGCTCACATGCAAATAAATAAAGCTGGCTGTCGATGAATCGTTGGAGGCAATATCAAGTTGAATGCCTTTCAATGCATATTCCAGGTATCTGGCACTGTTAGGTATATATGTCGTATAAAAATCCGATAAAAAGTTGATCACAAAAGCTGAGTTCGGATTATATTCCAATGCTTTCTCCAGGTAAGGCTCAGCTTTCGTAAACATGCCATCTGACATGTAATACAGGGCTCTGGCTACCAAACTCTGGGCAAGCTCCGGATCATAGAGCAATGCTTTATCAGAATATAAACTAATGGAATCCGTAAACTGCTTCTCGGCCTGCAGAATATCCATGTAATAATAGCTTATTGCAATATCGGCATAAGCCCTTGCAAACTTCGGGTCATGCACAAGTGCTGTTTTAAAATACCGAATGGCCATAATCAATCCTTCTCTTGTTCCTGCGTGAAAATACTCCAGACCTTTAAGAAAATTATCATACGCAATCATGTTCTGCGTTGGAATTTTATCAATTTGTTGTTCTTCTTCAGGAGTAATAATGGCCTTTATAGTTTGAGCAATACTCAGGGAGACATTCTGCTGTAATTTAAAAATATCCGAAGTATTTTCCTCATATTGCTCAGCCCACAAATGAGAATCCGATTGACCATTAATCAACTGAACATGAAGCATGATCCGGTCGCCAAGTTTTTGTCCACTACCCTCCACAAAATACTTCACGTTAAGTTCTTTTGCTATTTCAGGAATAGTTTTATTACTATTTCTGTATTTTTCTACCGAGGTACGGCTGATCACTCTTAAATCTTCAATTTTTTGCAGATTATTCAAAATTGATTCCATCAACCCATTGATAATGTAGATATTGGAAGAATCGTTGCTATCATTTTTAAAGGGTAAAACTGCAATGGATTTATCTGGCTGATTCTTAATCTCATCTGGCTGGAAAAACAAAAGCAAAGCAATTAAACCGGCCAGGATTATAATTATCGGAATGCCAAAAACTAACGTCAACTTTCTTTTTTTAGGTTGATCCGTTTTGTCCGAAGTTTTTTCTACCGGATGGTTTGCAACTTCACCAGGAGAATAACCATAAACTTCCTTAAAGCATTTGATAAAGTACGATGTACTGCTAAATCCTGTTTGCCAGGCTACCTCAGAAACATTTGAAGCAGAATTTCTCAAAAGTTCCATAGCATGTTCCAGCTTCACCTGCCGTATAAACTGACTAACCGATATTCCGGCCTGTTTGGTAACCTTTCGTAACAGGTTAGACCGGCTCATACCTACTTTATCAGCTAATTCGCTGACACCAAACTGCTGATTCCGGATATTATCATAAATAATATTCCTCAGGTTATTCAGGAAGTCGTTATTTGAAAAATCCTGCATTGATAAGCTATTTTCAACATCTGATGTATTTTGCAAAATACAAATTAAATACACATTATAAACCTTTAAGTAAGAAGAAAAACAAGCCACCTACGTCATATTTTATACTACTGCATCAAAATTTATACATTCTGATTTATGCATGTTTAAATCTGCATCATGATATGCCTGATCTTTGAAGTAGAAATTTAAAATCAATTTATCATGAAAAAACCAAGCAAATCTTTATTAAAGCTTACATCTTTTTTGATTCTTTTTACAGCAATTGTATTCACATCCTGCAACGGAAAATCAGGATCAAAAAATGAAAAAAACTCCAGACCTTCTGCACCAGTTACTACATTACATGCTGCTGCTTTTATGGGAGACATCAGTGCAGTGCGGCAACACATCGCCGCAGGTACCAGCCTGAATGCAAAGGATCAGTATGGTTCAACGCCACTGACCATAGCCGCAACATTTGGGAAAACTGAAGTGGCCAAACAACTGATGAATGCCGGTGCTGATACCAACATGAAAAACAATGAAGGCTCTACCCCGCTTCATGTGGCTGCCTTTTTCTGCCGTACCGAAATTGTAAAGGAGCTCTTAGACCATGGTGCAGATAAAACCATAAAAAACAACACTAACTCAACCGCTCTTGAAATTGTTTCCGTACCATTTGCTGACGTGAAAGTTGTTTACGACTATATTGGGAAAGAACTTGGTCCTCTTGGATTAAAGCTTGACTATGACTATCTGGAGAAGACAAGACCTGTAATTGCAAAAATGTTAGAATAAACCAAATAATAAAATGACAGAAAGAAGATACGATATTGACTGGCTTCGGGTAATTGCCATTGGACTTTTGCTGATATACCATATTGCCATAGTGTTTCAACCGTGGGGAGTTTTGATTGGATTTATGCAGAGCCCCGAATCATTAACTTCTGTTTGGACACCCATGACCATGCTGAATATCTGGCGTATTCCTTTGCTCTTTTTCGTTTCAGGTATGGGCGTTGCTTTTGCGATCAGAAAACGAAACTTTAAAGCATTACTCAAAGAGCGAACCCTAAGAATTTTTATTCCTTTTACAGCCGGGATGCTGCTGATAACACCTTTACATGTTATGATATGGCAGAATTATTACAACCAGGACATTACATATACAATCAGTCAGTCGCATTTGTGGTTCCTGTTAAATATATTCCTGTATGTTATCATCCTCTCCCCGCTTTTCTTTTACCTGAAAAAGCACAAAGAAGGTCTCTTCATGCAAGCGCTACAAAGAATTTTGAATAACCCGTTTGGCTTATCGGTAATTACTGTTCCATTTGTACTCGAAGCCTTAATCGTAAATCCTGAATTGTTCGAACTCTACGCTCAAACCTTACACGGTTATATTTTAGGATTTATGGCGTTTTTCTTTGGTTTTATTTTAGTGGAAACAGGAAATGCATTCTGGAATACCGTAAAAAAATGGCGATGGCAATTACTGTTACTTGCTATGTTACTTTACTTGGTCAGATGGTATTTCTTTAATTTGAGATCACCTGACTTCCTGATGAGTATTGAATCGAACCTGTGGATCTTCTCAGCTTTGGGCTTTGCGTTCAAGTATCTTAACCGTCCGGGCAAAACACTCCGGTATCTTAGCCAGGCAGTCTATCCGGTTTATATACTACATATGATCTTTTTATTTCTGGCATCATCTTTAATTCTGCCTTTATCTGTTTCTATTTGGTTAAAATTCATCATAATTGTTGTACTAACAATGGGAGGCTGCCTTCTTACATACGAATTCGTTATCAAACGAATTAACGTGCTAAGACCATTATTCGGGATGAAAATATCCTCTAAAAGTCAACCACGTTCACTTCAAAGAAACACTCTTCCTGCTTAACTGATACTCGCTTTAAGGTAAAAGAAATAATTCGTTTATGTTCTTTTGTTTAGTTTAACCAGCATTATTACAATATTAAATTGGGTTAAGATATGCAACAAAATATCTGCCATCCGGGTTTAACTGTAAGTTTTAAAATCTTATAAAAATGTACCTGACATAATTAGAGCTAAAGCTGAAATTCAGAAGGCAACCTGAAGATTTTTTTTGTAACTATGCAAACCATAAAATGCACATGGATAAACAGAACAACTCATATAATGATCTTTCAAAAGATGAAGAATATGTTATTCTTCATAAAGGAACAGAGCGCCCGTTCACCGGGACATATTATGATTTTTATGAAAAAGGCACATATGTGTGCAAACGATGCAATGCACCTTTATACGAATCTGTTACAAAATTCGATTCCGGTTGCGGCTGGCCCAGTTTTGATGATGAAATTACCGGAGCTGTAGAAAGACAAACCGACAGGGATGGCAGACGCACAGAAATTCTTTGTGCAAATTGTGGTGCACATCTGGGCCATGTATTTATTGGCGAAGGTTTTACAGCCAAAAATACACGGCATTGTGTCAACTCAATATCATTAAAATTTATACCAGAAAATAAACACTAATATAAGATATGAAACAGGAAACCGCAATTTTTGCTGCCGGATGTTTCTGGGGTGTTGAATATTACCTTCAGAAGGCAAAAGGTGTTATATCCACTACTGTTGGCTATGTTGGTGGCCATGTGGACAACCCTAATTACAAAGAAGTCTGTACAGGAACTACAGGTCACGCCGAGGCAGTACAGGTGATGTATGACCCTGAAAAAACAAACTTTGAAACACTTTGCAAATTATTTTTTGAAACACACGACCCTACCCAGGTAGACAGGCAAGGTCCCGATATAGGAGTGCAGTATCGTTCAGAGGTTTTTTACCTGAACGAGGTGCAAAAGATAATTACAGAAAAGCTCATCACTGAGCTGAAAAATAAAGGTTATGATATTGCCACAAAAGTTACACCTTCATCAACGTTCTGGGAGGCAGAGGATTATCATCAGGATTATTACGATCATAAGGGAACGCTTCCCTATTGTCATGGCTATCATAAACTGTTTTAAACATTTTGAGACGAATCTCGTTTTTAATTACATAAACTAAAAATACAACACTATGGCTGAATTAAAAGAAGGCGTGAAAGCCCCTGATTTCAAAGGAATCAATCAGGATGGAAAGGAAATTTCACTTTCAGATTTCAAAGGGAAAAAGCTGATCCTTTACTTTTACCCAAAGGATAATACTTCTGGTTGTACTGCGGAAGCATGTAACCTGAACGATAATCTTTCGGATCTTACCGGTAAAGGGTTTGAGGTTGTAGGTGTAAGTCCCGACAGTACAAAATCACACTTAAATTTTATTGCCAAGTACGATCTTAAGTTTCAACTGATTTCTGATACCGAAAAAGAAATATTACAGGCATATAATGCATGGGGTGAGAAAAAGATGTATGGCAAAAGCTACATGGGTGTACTCAGAAAGACCTATGTTATTGATGAAAATGGTATGATAGCCAAAATCTTTGATAAGGTAAAAACAAAAGAACATACCGAACAAATTTATGCAGAACTGGGGATTTCTTAATCCCCTTTTTTGTTGATAAAACTTTAATAAATACCCTTTCCCCTCCTCGCAAATTCTTCCAATCAAACCAAAAAAGTAGTAACTTGCACCCATTCGGCATTTTTTAGCCCTGAATTGATAATCAGCATATTAAAACTCTTAATTATATGACAGAACCAAATAAGGAAAAACTTAAGGCATTGCAGCTTACCATGTCTAAAATTGAAAAAGACTTTGGGAAAGGCACAATTATGAAAATGGGAGAACAATCTGTAATGGACGTTCCCAGTATTTCATCAGGTTCTTTAAGTCTTGATATCGCACTTGGTGTAGGAGGATATCCCAAAGGAAGAATTGTGGAAATTTACGGACCTGAATCTTCCGGTAAAACAACCCTGGCCATTCATGCCATCGCAGAAGCGCAAAAAAAAGGAGGAATTGCAGCATTTATTGATGCGGAACATGCTTTTGACCGCTTTTATGCTGAAAAGCTTGGTGTAGACACTGACAACCTGTTAATCTCTCAACCTGATAACGGGGAACAGGCACTGGAAATTGCCGACCAGTTGATCCGTTCCTCTGCCATTGACATTATCGTTATTGACTCCGTTGCTGCACTTACACCAAAGGCTGAAATTGAAGGTGATATGGGCGACAGCAAAATGGGACTTCAGGCGAGGTTAATGTCACAGGCTTTGCGTAAACTTACTGCCAGCATAAATAAAACAAATACTGTTTGCGTTTTTATTAACCAGTTGCGCGAAAAAATCGGGGTAATGTTTGGAAACCCGGAAACAACAACCGGTGGTAATGCCCTGAAGTTTTATGCCTCTGTTCGCCTTGATATACGCCGCATTGGACAGATTAAAGATGGTGAGGAAGTTTCAGGTAACCACATTCGGGTCAAAGTTGTAAAAAATAAAGTAGCACCTCCATTCCGTAAAGCTGAATTCGATATGATGTACGGTGGTGGTATTTCAAAAACAGGTGAAGTACTTGATCTTGCTGTTGAAAAAGATATCATCAAAAAAAGTGGTTCATGGTTCAGTTACGGAGAAACCAAACTCGGACAGGGACGCGAGGCTGTTAAACAGGTTCTGGCTGATAATCCTGAGCTTTGCGATGAACTGGAGGCAAAAATCCTTGAATTGATTAAGCAATAATGCTTTTGAAACTGTCTTATACGTACAAACGTTTGTTAAGTATATTGAATAATGCGAACTTTGTACTTTTAAGACAGTTTCTGTTTATATGAAAAACCTGATTAGACTCATACCCTTTTTGGTTTTGTTGCTGCTTACATGTTCTGTATCAGCAAAAAAATATAACCTGGAATACCACTTTAAACCGGGTCAGTATGCATTATACCATCTGGATATGAAACAAAACAATACATATATATTCCAGGGAATAGGAGAAAAGAACCGCATTCATCTCACCTTTGATCTGCATGTTGAAGTAGCAGATAAAACCAAAGAAGGAAACATTATTTTAAATATCAGCATTCCAATGATGGTATGTGAATTTTTTTCAGGCGAGCAGTCCATTTCAAGAATTAATACAAGAGAAAATACAAAAGAGGCAGGCATGCTTCGAAGAATGATAAATCAGGATATCGTTGTTGAGATCTCAACAAAAGGCAAAGTGTCTGTAAAAAAAGGTCTGGGGTCTTTTATTCAGGAAATGGATATTAGTAATTCTATGAAAGGAATTTTGTTACATACATTTTCGAAACAGGGATTTACAGAACTTGCTCATTATCTGTTTCCTGAATATTCGGACATTAAGTTACAGGCAAACGATAGCTGGCAAACAGCATCCAGGCATTTTGGCTCAAAAAATCAAAAAATAACCAGTAACTATGTGCTAACCGAAGTGGGAAATGTACTTAAAGTTAAAAGTGCTGACTACATAGAAAATCAAAAAACAACACTTAACTTATCCGGATCGGAATTTAAATTAAACCTGATGGGATCGTCAGATAGTTCCATTGAAATAGATTCAGAAAACGGATGGTTAAAAACAAACAAAGTAGAAATAAAACAAATATCAGAAGATAAATCAGTTGAACTGATCACTAACCTTAAAATCAGCCAGTAAATCCCATTCAATTCAAAAAGCAGATTTTATGGAAAAAACAGATTTAACCATTTTATTTATTGCCATTGGAGGAGCTCTTCTCGGCTTGATTATTTCTTTTATTGTCAGAAAAAGATTATTCGTTATAGCACGCAAAGCTAAAAATGACTACTGGGAAAATATTGTAAAGCTCATAAAAGACCCCGTACTCTTTTTAGGTTTTGTACTCGGTCTTTACGTTACACAACCGGTTTGGAATGATCTGGATCTTCCGGTTAATCAGAAAAGAATCATGTTTTTTCTATTCCTTTTTTCCATAAGCTGGCTTGTGATTAACAGCATTAAAGGGATAAAATATATTGTACTCACAAAATATGATATATCAACCAAAGACAACCTGAAAGCCCGTAAAATACACACTCAGTTCAGGTATTTCGAAAACCTGATGATTTTCATTGTCATAGTTGTTGCCGTATCAGTAGCATTGATGAGCATCGACAAAATACGTGAACTTGGTTACAGCCTTCTGGCTTCAGCTGGCGTGGCCGGAATCATAATCGGATTTGCTGCACAACGATCCATATCACTTGTACTTGCTGGCTTTCAGATCGCTATAACACAACCCATAAGACTGGATGACGTTGTTATTGTAGAAGGTGAATGGGGATGGATAGAAGAAATTACGATGACCTACGTTGTGGTAAGAATATGGGACAAAAGACGTTTAATAGTCCCCATCAATTACTTCATTGAAAAACCATTTCAGAACTGGACCAGAAATGATGCAGACATACTCGGCACAGTATTCATTTACGTTGACTATGGTTTTCCGGTTGATAAGTTAAGGGATAAAATAGCAGAATTACTTAAGGAGACCGACAAATGGGATGGAAAGGTTAATGTATTACAGGTAACCGATGCAACCGAAAGGACAATGGAACTGAGGGTTCTTGTTAGTGCTTCGGATTCACCTTCTGCATGGGATTTGCGCGTTTTCCTTCGCGAAAAAATTATTAAATTTATAGCTCAGGAATATCCCGATTTTCTCCCAAATTTCAAAATAGTAACTAAAAAAAGTTCAGATAGCGAAAAAAAATAAATTTGACATATTTTTGAGGCAAATGTTTTTAAAATATGCTTAAATTAGCTGAACCTAAATTTTAGCACCCGGATTGTAATGAAAGTAACCAAGCGAATATTACCTAAAGTTTTTCATCCTGAATTTTTTCAATCGCATAAAAATCACAGGAGGTATTTTGAAAACTGGTTATTCAAGCTTGTATCGGAAGATAGGAATTCGGTACTTGTCATCATTCCGGTTATGGAACTTGGGTCAAATCAAAGATGTTATGTTCAGTTTCTAAATGGAATTACAGGTGAAACCTGTGTGGCATATTATGACCTATCAGAATTGATTTCATCGAAATATGAAATGAACTTCAGTTTTGGAGAGAATTCATTTTCTGAAAAGGGTATTAAAATCAGTATTGATCAAAAAGGATTTAAGGGTTCAGGTAAGATCAGGTTTGGAGAACTTATGGAATATCCGTCCTATGGACTCAAACGAAATGTGATAGGATATTTAAGCTTTATGCCATTTCAGCATATTTATTATGCGGTAATATCCATGCATCATAAAATAAGTGGATCCATTTCAATAAATAATCAAACGCTTAATTTTGATAACGGTACAGGATTTATTGAAAAAACATGGGGAAAATACTATCCTGAAAGCTGGTTATATATTGGATGCAATACATTTACGGTTCCTGATACCTATTTTGTAATTACGGTGTCCACGGTAAATCTCGGGTTTACCAAAATTCTGGGTAATGTAGGATATTTTTATTACAAAGGAAAATTGATCAATCTTAGCTTCTACACGAAAACCAAATTTACAAAATTTGATCAGCAGGGTAAAGTGCTACTGGTTGAACTAACAAAAGGGAAACACCGGATTGAAATTTCGTTGATACCAAGAAATAAAGGTAAAATTAAAATACCTTCTGCAACCGATAACAGATACGTTTCTGAAAGTGCGGACTCAACACTGCATTTGAACTACTTTGTAAATAATGAACTCATACTCTCAACCGAAGGAGAACATGCGGAATACGACTTTGTTGAAGGTCTTAACGATCTGATTTCACGCAAATTTTGAATCACCTGAATTTATCCGTTTTTAAGACTTTCAGCGATTTAGGATTTATCACAATTTCAACCGGACTATCCATTTCAACGGCTTCACCATCAATATGAAACTGATTAAAATCTGTATGAATCACAGCACGTTCAAGTCCCTGAATATATTCCACATATCGTGATTGTCGTAGAGAACCTAAAAAAACCTGGATTGCAAAATATGGAAACAGAATCTTGGGGAAAGGCCTGAATAAAAGCAATTCGAATTTGCCATCGAAGGGGCTGGCTTTTGGTGAAATGATTGCATTATTCCCGTATTGTTTATTATTGGCTGCAGAAATAAGCAAATATTTTCCGGAACAGCTTTTTTGTTCGGTTATAATATCAGCATCAATTGATTTTAAAAAAGTAATTGTTTTAAGTGTAGAATAAAAATAACTCCAGAATCCTCTCCGCTTCATCCTGTGAAAAACGTGCGCAATCCTTGAATCAAATCCAGTCCCTGTCACATTAACTGAAATTCTACCGTTCACATTCAAAGAATCCACCTCTAAATATTCCCCTTTATGAATAGCTTTCAACAGTTTTTTCAGACTTTTACTAAAACCAAACTCCCGAGCAAAACCATTTCCGGAACCATATGGCAGTACGGCAACAAGCTTATCACTTCCAATGGCTGCGCCGATTAGTTCATTAAACGTACCATCGCCCCCAACGGCGACAAAAAGATCATATTTTGATTTATTCTCTTTAAAAATATTACGAATGTGACCAGGAAATTCTGTGAGTATATAATCAATGTTGCTGTATGTCGTTTTCAAATCATGCAATACTTTCTTCTTCTTACTTATGCCTGCAACAGGGTTAACAAGTAATAACGTTTTTAACTGGTGAGATTTTTCAAGCATACAGTTTACAATCACAGAATTACAAATGTATCTGAAAAAAAGAGCAAAAAAAAGTGTGATTTAATAAATCACACTTAAACTGTTAAAAATAAAATATTTATGTCGTTTGATTTTCTGTTGACTGTTGCTGTTTTAATGCCGCACTCTCAGCAGCAGTACCAATGAGTGTAAGCAACACAATGAATGCCACAATTACCAATACCCACATGGGCAAAGATACATACAGTAAAAACAGAAAGAATACCAGCATAATTCCAACCATGTACAAAGGGTTCCCAGTATTTTTCTTTTTTGAAAACCCTTAAAAGAAATATAAACATCGCAAGGAGCGGAAATAAAAGCAGAACGGCACGTGCAATTTCTGTCGACATATTGTTCTGTCCCAGTGCTTCTGCCCGGTTCTGAATACCCTTTAACGATGCACGGTTCAGGGGCATATCTACAATTTCATATCCCAAATTGATTAGCGTTACCGGGTTAACATAATGATATTTAATGCGCATGCGGCAAACCAGTTTTGTTTGACGCTTTCCCGAAGGCATAAGCATCCACGTTACAGAAGCATCCGATGATTTACTGATCCCCTTCCAAACAATAAATGTGTCTTTTTTAAAGTCCTGTATTTCCATCTCAAGGCCTGTTCTGACCCTAACAACATCACCTGTATCCAGTTTCTGATATGCAGGAATAATATTATAGGAACTTTGCTTGAATCCATTATTAAACCAGTCCCAACCATACATACCAGCTTTCTTTTTCCCCATCTGCACCAGCCATGGATAAATTTCCCACGGTTTGGCTTCAATTGTAATAGTTCTGGTTGCAATATATGACGGTGAACTTACTATAGAATCTCCAGGTAACGCCATTTCGGCTATTTCATCAGAAGAACCCCAGGTTGATAAAAATGGTTGAATGGCAAATCTGAATATCAGCCCTATGAATATAAAAAAAAGTAAAACAACTAGAAATCGAATGGTTTTGGCTTTAAAATTCATAACACATCATTTACTTATATTGGATTATTTACAAAATGTAAATACTATGAATATAAAAGTAGGCTTTTTTAACAAATTTACATAATTTAAACTCTAAATATTTAAACACCTGAACATTGCTTTTCACGTACTATTCGCTAGAAAATTTTCAGGTTAAATCTTAAAAACCGGTCATATTCTCATAGTATTTACATCCCGTTATCTTCATAAACAACATTCAACTATAAACTTTGTTTTATAACGTCAACTGACATATTGTTATTGCTTGATAAATTTTATCATTTGATTTTCAGTTGATACGATGTATATACCGGGATCAAAATCACTAACATCAATAACGTTGCCATTCCAATAGAAAGTCTTCCGCAAATTTCCGTATATGTCAAAGATCTGAACTATTTTTCCCGGTTCAACATCTGATAACATAAAACACCTGGAAACCGGATTAGGTTGAACAGTCATTGCATTATTTTTGGGTAAAATTACGGATGTCTCTGTCGAGATGATAATACCGATCTTCATTTTAACTGTTGTATAATTCAATGTATCTTCCGGTATAAAAAGTAAATCTACTTCCTCCCCGGTACTGTCCGGTACATATTCCGGATCTGAAAATTCATACGATCCATTGGTTGTAGTCAATCCACCCAGTATTTGGGAATTTATCAAAGATTGACCTTCAGCTATCGGAGTTGTTTCAGGCAACTCTGAGATCTCAGGCATAGCTTTTATTACTGTAAGTACACCGCTTATATATTCCGGTTCGTAATTTTGCGAAACACCACCTTCAATAAATATATTGTATGAACCAACATTGCAGTAATCTCCTGCATTTGTTGTAAGCTGAGGAGAATATACAAATACAGGATTGGGATCACTCTCAATTTTCCCCGATACCGTATATGAAAAGCCACCCGGCTCAGTTCCATAAACTATAGTGGTATCCTTTACCTTAGCAGTTATCAATGCCTTACTGATCGTGAGATCTCCACTTTCATAATGGAAATCATAGTTTTTGTCCAGGGCTCCGCTGACTGTTATAGGATAGACTCCTGCATCACTAAACAGACTTGCATCGGTAGTAATTTCAGGCTGTACGTCCAGTTCATAAACGGTATCTTTGGGAATAAAGCCAGAAATTGCATACTCTAATTCAGGAATACTGTCTCCATAAACAATCTGACGATTCTCAGCCGAAACGTTTAGAAGCCCCTTATCAACAGTTAATGTTGCATTATTATAATTTAGTTCATAATTCAAAGCACCACCACCTGTTATAGCAATTTCATACGTTCCGGCCTCCGGGATTAACTCTGCAGCAACATAATTTATTGCCGGAATACTATCTAATACTGTCGTATCCTCTCCATTTACAAATCCTGAAATAAGGTATTGAGCTTCAGGTAGTGAGTCACCATAAGTAATACGTTGATCAAGTGCCTCTATCTCCAGTTCTGCTTTCTTAACGATTAAAGTACCATTTATATGTTCAAATGTATAATTTTCAGCTTCGCCCCCACTTGTCGAAATGGTATAATTTCCTGCATCAGCCATATCCTGAGCATTTGAGTTTATTTGAGGCATACGAGTTAAAACCGATGTATCTTCATTACCGGCAAAGCCTGTTATTGTATAGGTTAGTGCCTGTAAAGAGTCGCCATAAGTAATTGTTTTGTCATCCGCTGATACCTTGAGAATAGCTTTATTAACAGTCAGTATCATTTTTTTATATGAAGACGGACTATAGTTATCATTTCCGGGTTGATAAACCCAAATAGTAGTTGATCCCATACCCGTAATATGCAATTTCTCTTCATCAGTAACTGTGGCAACATCGCTGTCAGAAGATGTATATATAACCGGGAGCCCTGAACTGGCAAATGCGCCGGGATCAAAGTCAGGTGCACCATATTCTTTCACAGGTATTTCCGGGAATACTACACTTTGGTACATTTTATTGGTCTGAAAAACCATTTCCTCACCATAAGCCGTTCCTTCTGAATTTGTGGCATAAGCCCGGATATAATATACAATACCAGGTTCCAGCGAATCCAGATGTGAGGTAAACTCTCCCGTTCCGCTTCCGTCTATTGTATAGAAATCATCCAACGTTGCACTCCCTGAAGTATTCCAACATACACCGAATGCTGATACGTTTGCCCCTCCGTCACAACCTACAGCTCCACCAAAGTCCGCAGAAGTAGTTGAAATATTCAGAACTTCCGTGGCTGAAATTACCGTAGGTATATCATTATCTCTTGCAATCGTAAAATAGCCACTTTTTACATCAATGTTGTTAAAAAATATCAGATTCCCTTCTATTTTATCTGCCTCATCTATAATCATGAAAGTATCTTCCACCGATGATTTATACATTAATTTATAGTTGTTTACAGGAAGGCAGTCATAAAACAATGCACCAGCTCCTGCATCAAAAATCTGAAATCTCAATGAAGGGTGTTCATCATCATGATTTGTAATAATTTTCCATACCCTGTTAGCTTGAAGATCAACCCCATCATTTGTTCCAACTGTAATTATTCCTGTTTGTCCGTCATGACCAAATAAATCAGCTTCCCGAATATCAAATTCATTATAATCAGTGATCCCAAGATTTAATCCACCTGATGGTTCAGAATATGTACCCTGACTAAATGCACTCCAAAGTGCACGGGTACTCTGCAATTCGTCATCCGAAAGAATAACAGGTCCCGAACTGATGTCAGAAATGATATTCTGGTACAATTCAAGATTATATCCGGTAACTGAATTTAAAATTTGGTTATTATCCAGATAAATATCAGGTTCATTAAACGGATAATACAAAACGAGATTTTGAATATAATCCGGTTTTATAGAATCTGTAACTTCCCGGTGCATCCAATTCCGAATATCAGAAGATGATAAACATTTGTTCCATATTCGCACCTCATCAACTTCCCCATTAAAATTTTGCCCTGTTGCACCATTGACCATTGATTCACAACCAATTGAAAGCCATGTACCGGATAATGGCTCCGTCAATACAGATTTAAAATCAAAAACATATCCGCGTTGATAACCGTCCATATAAAACCTGAGGTAATTTCCGTCAAAAGTCATGGCAAAA
The DNA here is from genome assembly GCF_042219825.1 of Quyinboa mangrovi. Classification (NCBI taxonomy): domain Bacteria; kingdom Pseudomonadati; phylum Bacteroidota; class Bacteroidia; order Bacteroidales; family Quyinboaceae; genus Quyinboa; species Quyinboa mangrovi. The sequence goes on along the minus strand of NZ_JBHJHQ010000006.1, from coordinate 261,757 downwards.
TGATGCCAACCTCCTGTCATTCCCAAAACAGGAAATGAAATGGTTTGCTCCACTCCATCAAGAAAAGCTTTAAGCATTACCGATGTGCTATTAACTGCAAACTCCCACCCTCCATTCTCGAAATTTGATAAAAGCACTTCCTGGCTTGATACCTGCCATGTTTCCTTAAATGTCCAGAATTCCACGGTTGCAACATTCGATTCTATATAAAATGCTCCTGGAGATATATAGCCATCACCTGTGAAACAAACAGATTTATTAAGAGCTTCAGCAGGCACACTTAAAAGGCCACACAAAGTCAGGTAACAAAGCACAATATAAAGTCTCTTCGACATTACTTAAATTTAACTCAAATTAAACCAATAACAAATATATATTAATTTATTATAAATTTCAAGTTATTTAAAAGATAATTATCGCCATATAAAAAGATATTTAAAAATATTGCATAATGAACATATGTTCATTATATTTGTAAAAAATTAATGTATGTCCCGACCAAAAAGATTGCGAAAAATCAGTAACCCACCCCGCATAAGGGGGATGAATCCTTTTGGATACTACGGAGCGCTTAAAGATCCGGTTCAACTCTATCATGAAGAATATGAAGCCATAAGATTGCTGGACTACGAAGGGATGAACCAGGAAGATGCAGCGAAATTAATGGACGTATCGCGACCAACATTAACAAGAATTTACGACAGCGCCCGTAAAAAAATTGCCATATCGTTCACAGAAGCCAGGCAAATACAGATTGAAGGTGGGCAGGCATATTTCGCTGACGACTGGTATGAATGCAGAAATTGTAACTCGCGGTTTAATCTGCCCCAGAAAGATCCTTCTGTTTCATGCCCTGTATGTATGACTACTGATGTTTCAAACCTTTCAATATAGCCTCCATGAAAACAGCAATATCTGTCTCGGACAAATATAACAACAGGGTCAGTGATCACTTTGTGAGATGCCGGAAATTCATGATTATTGATGCCCAAAATGAAACCCGGGAAACCGTGACCAATCCCTATCACATGACTGCAGAAGACGCAGGCATTCAAGCCATAAATTACCTCAAAGCACTTGGCGTAACAAAATTAATTGCAGGAGATTTTGGAGTTCATGTGCAGGAAGAAGCCAGAAAGCAAAATATTCAGTTGATTATAGTGGATACAAATAAAATAAAAATTGAAGCATTAAAATTTTAAAGTAAAGATGATGAAAATAGCAGTTCCAACGAGGGGAGAAAAAATAGACGATCACTTTGGACAGTGTAATTTTTTCTCTGTTTATGAAATTATTGATGGTAAAATAGAATCTAAAACTCAAATGGATTCTCCACAGGGATGTGGATGCAAATCGAACCTTACCCAGTTGCTGAACGAGCAGGGCGTGACCAAAATGCTGGCGGGAAATATGGGGGACGGGGCCTTAAACAAACTAACGAATGCTGGTATTGAAGTTATTCGCGGATGCAAAGGAAATCCTGACGAAGTTATGAAAGCCTACCTTGCCGGATTTTTGATTGATTCCGGAATTGGATGTGAAAGTCACCTACACCACCATGAACATGGACACAACCATGAACATAGTTGTAACCATTAAATAATTAAACTCCAACCCTATAATAAAATATGACCGGAGTAAATAACGGGGAAGCATAGGGCTTCTCCGTTTATTTTTTTAAAATAAAATATTCCTCCTCAATCCGCAACGCAGAGAAATTAAAGTTATCCCGTATATACTCCAGTGCTTTAACAGAATAGAAAAACACATGGGTGATATCATTTTTATACCACCATGAGTCAAAATCAATGTCCCTGGATAACAGGTTTGTTTTAATATACAATTCTCCGCCTGATTTCATCATTTTACTTAATAACTCAAACTCCTTCGAGGGATTATGGAAGTGTTCAATAACCTCACAACAGACTAAATAATCGTATTTATTATCCAATAAGTCAGTATTATGACAAAAAACAGGATCGTATGCATCTATAGAAAAGCCTTCATTTTTAAGAATCTGACTCAAAACAGGTTCCGGCCCTGAGCCAAAATCCAGACCTTTCTCATCAACCGTATGAAATCTCCTGACTGCATCAATAAGTGGCATAAGAAAATCCACATAACCCTTGTTTGCTGTTCTATTATTGTGCAAGCTATACCGTTCCTTTTCAACGTCGGCTGAGGGAAGATTATCCGGATCAACCTGAACCGATTTGCAATTAACACACTGATAAAAAACACGTTCACCAGGCGCAAAGAATTTCTCTGTATCTGAGTGGCACAATCTGCATTTCATAAATCTAAATAACTGCTAAAATAAGGCATCTCAGCCTAAAAATTATTTAAAAAAGCGCTTATTGCCTGAAAGTAGTTAATTTAAGTTAAACCAAAAATATTAAGTTTCAATTTTTAATAATTTCGGTCGCATTTTGTTTAAAAAACCTTTAGATATTATGGACATTACTGTTGAAAATGTTACCAAGGTGTATGGTAGCCAAAAAGCAGTTGACAACATCTCTTTTAAGGTTCACACAGGTGAAGTATTAGGTTTCCTTGGGCCAAACGGCGCAGGTAAAACAACCACAATGAAAGCTATCACCTGTTATCTCACACCGAACCAGGGTATTATTAAAGTTGGAGGGTATTCAGTAAATGAACAACCTGACGAAGTAAAAAGAAGGATCGGCTATCTGCCTGAAAATAATCCGCTTTACCTCGAAATGGGCGTTATTGACTATCTGAAATTTGTTGCCGAACTGCAGGGAGTAGTAAAATCGGGTATCAATGACAGGGTCAGGGAAATGATCCGTGTATGCGGCCTGAGTCATGAAAAACACAAAAAAATCGGGGAACTGTCAAAAGGATACCGACAACGTGTTGGCCTGGCACAGGCACTTATTCACGATCCTGACGTATTAATTCTTGATGAGCCAACCACAGGGCTTGATCCAAACCAGATTGTAGAGATCAGGGAATTAATTAAACAAATCGGAAAAGAGAAAACCGTAATTCTTAGCTCACATATCCTTGCAGAAGTAGAAGCTACCTGCGACAGAATCCTTATTATTAACAACGGTAAAATTGTTGCCGATGGTACTGCTGAATCACTCAGAAAACAGGCTCAGGGAAATGAAATCATAAAAGTTGCGATAGAAGAAGGTGATAAAAACGAGGTATTCAAGGCATTGAAAGAACTCTCTTCGGTTCAGGTATGCGATTTTATACCAGATAATGATCAGGCCTTCGAAATTCAGAGTAAACCGGACATGTCTTCACGCAAAGCCATTTTTAATCTGTGTGTTCAAAAAGGTTGGATCCTGACCGAAATGACACCGATTGAAACAAAACTTGAAGACGTTTTCCGCGAAGTAACCATGAATTAGAAATTAAAAAAACTATTTTGATATGAATAAAATATGGATCATTGCCAAAAGGGAATTGCGGTCGTTCTTCGATTCTCTCATGGCATATATAATGATCATACTATTTTTAGGTTTTACAGGCTTCTTCACCTGGATAAGTGGTTCAGATATCTTCTTCATCAATCAGGCCAGCTTGGGCGCATTTTTTAATATTGCCTATTGGTCGCTCTTCTTTTTTATACCCATGTTAACTATGCGGTTACTGGCGGAAGAGCAGAAAACAGGTACAATTGAGCTACTGTTAACCAAAGATGTTAGTGACTGGCAGGTTGTTGCCGGCAAATTTTTATCCACATTTTTGTTGATAGCCATCACATTGGCACTTACCATTCCGTATTATATAACTGTCGCCAATTTGGGACAAATTGACCATGGAGAAGTATGGAGTGGTTATCTTGGATTGTTGCTGATGTCTGCCGCATATATTAGCATCGGTATTTTTGCAAGCAGTTTAACAAATAACCAGATTGTAGCCATCCTTATTGCACTGGCCATCGGAATTCTGTTTCATATTATTTTTGGATTTCTCACCCGTGCTACATCCGGCATGACAGCTGAAATATTCAACTATCTGGATTTGAATACCCATTACGAATCCATTACAAGAGGAGTCATTGATAGCAAGGATATTATTTACTTTCTGACCTTAATATTTGGTGGTCTGGTAGCAGCAGAATCCATGTTGGCAAAACGAAGCACAAATTAAAAAGAAATGCATCATGAATAAGAAAAGTAAAACTATATACTCATTGCTGATCATTCTTGGGGTGCTTATCCTTATTAACATTCTGGCAAGCCGGTTTTTCTTTCGTATGGACCTTACTGCCGATAAGCGCTACACACTTAGCGATGCAACTAAAAATATTTTAAAGGAGATTCCTGAACCCATTACAATCACAGCATATTTTTCGGAGGACCTTCCTCCTGAAGTAGGAAAAGTAAGAAAGGAATTTAAGGATATGCTGATTGAATACGTGAACCGTTCCGGTGGAAATATAGCGTACGAGTTTAAAAATCCCGGCAAAGATGACGCAACTGAACGCGAAGCCATGCAGAAAGGCATTCAACCTATTCTGATCCAGCAACGCGAAAAAGACCAGGCGGTACAGAAAAAAGCCTACCTGGGAGCTGTGGTTTCCTATAAGGATCAAACAGAGGTGATCCCGGTCATTCAATCGGGTTCAGCCATGGAATATGACCTCTCCACTTCTATTAAGAAACTTATTGCTACCGACAAACCTGTCATTGGATTTTTACAGGGACATGGAGAAGCGTCCATATCATCTATGATTCAAGCCGTTAAAGAACTGGATGTGCTTTATCAAATTGAACCGGTTAATATGACTGATTCCACGGATCTGTCTATATACAAGACACTCGTTATGGTTCGACCCGAAGACTCTATTCAACAATCACAATTCGATATGCTGGATAACTATCTTGCAAAAGGTGGAAACCTCTTAATTGCGTTTGATCGTGTAGAAGGAGATTTTCAGTCTGTTATGGGAAAAGCCAAGACAACGGGTCTTGAAACATGGCTGGCTAAAAAAGGCATCCAGGTTCCGGCAGATATGATTACCGATGCAACATGTGGAAACATATCGGTTCAGCAGAACAACGGTTTTATGACTTTTAGCTCACAGGTAAAATTCCCTTATTTCCCTATTGTAAATAAATTCGCAGATAATCCGATTACGTCAGGACTTGAAGCCGTAATATTTCAGTTTGTGAGTCCATTAAACTACAATGGCGACTCAACTGTAACCTTTACGCCAATTGTAATGACCGGGAATAAAAGTAATGCCGTACCAACACCGGTATATTTTAATATCGAGAAAAAATGGTCAGAAAAGGATTTTCCTGAAGCTAATATTCCTATCGGCGGTATCTTTTCAGGCAAACTATCTGGAAATACGGCATCTAAAATGATTGTATTCACGGATGGTGAATTTCCGATTAATGGTGATGGACAACGTCAACGCCAGATCAATGCAGACAACGTGAACCTGCTGGTTAATTCAGTGGATTGGTTAAGCGATGATACCGGATTAATAGATTTGCGTACTAAAGGAATTACCGCCCGATTGCTTGACCAGGTGGATGACAGTACAAAATCGTTGCTGAAGTGGTTAAACTTCCTGCTTCCGATTCTGTTGATTGTGATTTACGGAATTTTCAGGTCTCAACGTAACCGGATACGCCGGATTAAAAGAATGGAGGAAGATTATGTTTAGTAAATTCAACCTGAAACAACTGCTTGGAATCTTTGTGATCCTTCTTTTAATAGTATTGGCAGTTGAAGTTTTTGACAGCAAAGACAAAACCAACAGTTCATTTAACAGTAATATTGTTGCTGTGGATCAGGACAATATAGGATCGTTTATTTTATACACAAAAAATAAACCGGAAGTCCCTGTCACGTTTACAAAAAATGATGATCGCTGGAATTTTGAAAGCGAAGGGATATCATACAATGCTGCACCAGATGCAATAAATGCAATTCTAAATCAGATCAGCACTGTTAAAGCCGACCGGATTGTAGCAAATAGTAAAGATAAATGGAATGAATACAAAGTATCAGATTCCCTGGCAACCCGAGTCATTATTAATGACAAGAATGGTAAGGAACTGGCTGATCTCTATATAGGTAAATTCAGTTATAGCCAGCCAAAAAATCAGGGACAAAACCAATACCGGCAACAGCAGGGAACGATGACCTCCTTTGTAAGATCAGGAAATAGCAAGGAAATCTATGCTGTAGACGGTTATTTATCAATGTTGTTTGACCGCGATATAAAATATATGCGTGATCCGGTTATCATTAAAAGTAATTTTAACGACTGGAATAAAATTACCGTAACGGCTCCTTCTGATAGTTCCTTTACACTTGAGAAACAGGGCAATACATGGTTGCTGAATGGACAGACGACAGATTCGGCATCCGTTGTGACGTATCTTCGTGACCTTCAGAACGTAAGTTCGCATAACTTTTTTGATGATTCTGTGGTATCTCAACCCACTTACACCATGATGATCGAAGGTAGCGGATCTATGACTAATCCGATAGAGATTAAGGGCTACACAGTAGATTCAAAACATATAATCAGTACATCAGAAAATAAAAACACATACTTTGAATCCGGAACGGATAAGCTGTTTCATAAGCTGTTCCAGTCCCGACCGGATGTAAAATGATTAAAAAAGGCTGCCTCCGGGCAGCCTTTTTTATGCTTTATATTCTGTCTTGACTCGTTACATCTCATTAAAACAAATAATCCAATCCGATATATAAACCTGTATTTCCATCCTGCTTATTAACTGCTTTTCCAAAATCCACGGCAATCACAAAATTCTCATTCATGGCGATTCTTAATCCAAGACCGTAACTTACGTGGAGTGATTCAGCTCCAAAATCAAAATAACCCTGTGGCAAAGGCATGCTCCAAGTCATAAAATTTTTCTCCACATCAACTTTCTGCACCACCTGACCAAAATCAGAAAAAGCATTAAGTCCTATATAAAATTTCTGATTAATCCAGTCAAAATGAACCGGCTTCCAGCGCAATTCCACATTTCCATATACAAAACCATCGCCAATAACCCGTGCACGCTGTATGCCACGTAAAGTTTTACTTCCTCCAAGGCCAATCTGATCTTTCATTTTAGAAGTCTCTATTTGCGATTGGTAGTAAAACGGTACCTTTCCTGCCAAAGTTCCCTGATAGCTTATACGATACGCGAATGAAAGATCCCGCTTAATAAGCGTAAAATATTGCCGGTGCGTTATATTAAATTTTAAAAAGCCGGATTCAGCACCCAGAAATTTTGGTGCACCAAAAATAAATGCCTCCGTCCAGATACCATGCATCGGATTCGGTTCATTATCCCTGGTGTCATATACCAGACCAGCCTTTAATAAAGGAATAAAACCTCCATTCTTCTCATCATTCCCAATAATTCCCCAATTCACATACTGATCATAAAGCGTTAAAGTATCAGGAAGAAGATTACTCGACTTACCTTTATTCAAACGGTCTATATCCACGGTTGAGATAGTATACTGCTGTAGATTAAAACCGACAAGCCCCAACAATTTCTTACCTGAAAGCGGAAACTGGAGATCGGTTTTAAACCTGAATGTATTGTTTTGCATTTTATAAAACATCCTGGTCTTATAAGCACTATTCAGAGGATCATCATCAATCCATGACTGATTATATACTGCCTCATATCCATTGAAACCAAAAAAGTTAAATGCCATATCCGGCAGATAAGCGAGGTCAGAAGTTACCCGCATACCTGGAATAAGATATTCTGAATCATACGAAAGTCTGTAGATTCCACTCCCTTTTGTAAAACGTGATACTTCAAGATATATATTATGCAAATAGTCCGGATACTCAGATCCATCACCATAATTGAAAAAATTTACAAGACCTCCATATTGAAAGCCCAGATCGGTATTGTAAGTAATTGCGGGCAAGGCACCAAAATTCCATCCTTTTTTGACTTTGGAGTCAGAATTTTCTTCATCCTGAGCACTTACCGACAAAACACTCATGGACAGAGCAGTAAGCAGAATTAACAATAGATTTTTTCTCATTGTATAAATTTTTTTAACAATTCAAAGATAATTAAATTAACAAAATGACAATATTCTTGTTCTACATGACAAAAGCATAATCAATAATTTAACCAGGTATAATCAGGAGAATTGAATTACTGAAAAATTTACGTTTTTAATTTTTTATTAACTGAATTTTTTAGCATTTTTGCTCAGTCAATATTTAGAAACTTTGTTAGAATTGAACAGATTAAAAGTCACCATTTTTATCTTATTATCACTGCTTTTCGGAAGCATAATATATGCGTCTGATCAGGAAGAGTTTTCTATAGGGGATGAAGAAGCTGAGTTTGATGTTAATGAAGTGATCATGCATCACATCAAGGATACTCACAGCTGGCATATTCTGTCGTATAAAGATAAGGAAGGTGAAGAATATGATGTGGCCATTCCATTACCGGTTATACTTCTTTATGACGGACATCTGGATATTTTTATGTCTTCTGATTTCCATCATGGTGAGGAACCTGTGACCAAAGGAGACAGAACATATGTATTGCACCATGAAACCATATATGTTTTGCATGACGGACATGCTGATCATGGTGAACTGGATGAAAAACCGCTGGATTTTTCCATCACAAGAAATGTAGCTGCCATACTGATCAGTTCATTACTGTTATTGTGGATCTTCATTTCAGTTGCACGGTTTTACCGTAAAAACCCAAATACTGCACCTAAAGGACTCGCAGGTTTTCTTGAACCGGTCATCCTTTTTGTCAGAGATGAAATTGTGTTACCGAACATGAGTAAAAAAGATGCGGATAAATATATTGTATATTTACTTTCCGTCTTCTTTTTCATCCTTATAAACAACCTTTTGGGACTGATCCCTATTTTCCCCGGGGCATCTAATGTTACCGGGAATATAGCGGTAACGATGACCCTGGCATTATTTACACTCATAATAACTAATATTAACGGATCCAAGGATTACTGGAAGCATATCTTTGCAACTCCCGATGTTCCCGTTTTTGTATTACCAATATTAATTATTGTGGAGATCATTGGTATTTTTACCAAACCTTTTGCCCTGATGGTTCGTTTATTTGCAAACATCACAGCAGGCCATATCATTATTTTAAGCTTAATATCTATTATATTTATTTTTAAGTCTACGGTATTTGCATCTGTTTCTGTTCCATTTGGTTTATTCATGAGCCTTCTGGAGATATTGGTTGCATTTTTACAGGCTTTTATTTTTACAATGCTTTCGGCATTGTTCATTGGAATGGCAGTACAAAAACATCATTAATTATATAACTTAAATATTTAAAATTTTAATTATGGACGGAATTAGTTTAGCAGCAATTGGAGCCGGACTGGCAGCGATAGGAGCCGGTTATGGAATTGGTAAAATTGGTTCTTCTGCAATGGAAGGTATTGCACGCCAACCTGAAGCCAGCGGTAAAATCCAGACAGCGATGATTATTTCTGCAGCACTTATTGAAGGTGTGGCCTTATTTGCAGTTGTAGTAGCGTTATTGAATTCGTAAACCATGGATCTGATAACACCTGGCATAGGGTTAATTTTTTGGACCACAATCGTCTTTCTGCTTCTGATGGTTCTACTGGGTAAATTTGCCTGGAAACCTATATTAAAAGCAGTTCATACGCGTGAAGCCAATATAAACGACAGTTTAAAAGCGGCAGAACAGGCACGTATTGAACTTGCATCTCTTGAGCAGGACAAGGAAATGATTGTGCGTGAGGCAAAAAGTGAAAAACTCAAACTCATTGATGAGGGCAAAGCCACCCAGGTTGAAATAATCAGAGAAGCTAAGGTAAAAGCAAAAAAAGAAGCAGAAAAAATTGTTGAATCAGCTAAAAAGGATTTCGAAGCTGAAAAACAAAAGGCTGTGGAAAGCCTGAAACAGCAACTTGCGGTTATCTCTATTGACATGGCATCAAAAATTCTGGAATCAGAAATTGATACCAAAAAGAAACATGAAGAGATAATTAATAAAATGCTGGATAAAGCTAATTTTAACTGAGCATGGATAACAGCAGAGTAAGAGTAAGGTATTGTAAAGCGCTGCAAGAACTGGCAGTGGAAAAGAAACTTGAGGATGCGATCCTGCAAGACATGAAGCAGTTGCTTCGTGTTATTCAGGAATCGGAAGACTTCAAAAAGTTTCTTAAAAATACCACCCTTACCCCATCCAAGAAAAAAACTGTAATGCATGCGCTCTTTAAAGGCAAACTGAACGCTTTAACACTTAGTTTTCTCGACCTTGTATTCGATTATGAACGTGAAAGCATGTTGCTGACCATCGTTTATCATTACATTGAATCGGCAAGGCTGGCAAAAGGAATCCGGAAAGCTACTGTAACAACAGCAGTTGATATTGATCCGGGCTTCAAGAAAAAACTGTATCAGAAACTGGAAAAGAGTATGGGATCCAAACTTGAGTTTGAAGAAAAAGTTGATCCGGAAATCATCGGAGGATTTATTCTGCGTGTGGACGACCTTCAACTGGATGCCAGCATTAGTGGTAAATTAGCAAAAATTAAAAAGTCGCTGATCAACAGCTGATAAAAATTGTGCAGAAATGGCAGAAATCAGACCATCAGAAATATCTGAATTACTTAAAAAACAACTGGAAGGGTTCACCAATGAATCCGATCTTGAAGAAGTAGGTACCGTACTTGAGGTCGGTGACGGCATCGCCCGTATCTACGGTTTAAACAATGCCGGTGCCAACGAACTCGTTGATTTCGGATCAATGATGGGCATCGTATTGAACCTGGAGACAGATAATGTAGGTGTTGTACTTCTGGGATCTGCGGAATACGTAAAGGAAGGTGATACCGTTAAAAGAACGGGAAAGATTGCCTCCATTAACGTAACAGAATCCATGTTGGGACGTGTTGTCAATCCGCTTGGTGAACCTATAGACGGTAAAGGAGCCCTAGAAGGCCCGTTCTACAATCTGCCACTGGAACGAAAAGCTCCGGGTGTTATCTTCCGTCAACCCGTAAAAGAACCATTGCAAACCGGTATCAAGGCAATTGATGCCATGACCCCAATTGGTCGCGGCCAACGTGAGTTGATCATCGGTGACCGTCAGACAGGTAAAACAGCTGTAGCAATTGATACGATAATCAATCAGAAAGAGTTTTACGAAAAAGGGAATCCGGTTTACTGTATTTATGTTGCCGTTGGACAAAAGGGTTCAACCGTAGCTAATATTGCCAAAACGCTTGAAGATAATGGTGCGCTGGATTATACTGTAATCGTTTCTGCTACAGCATCAGAATCTGCTGCATTACAATATTATGCACCTTTTGCAGGTGCAACCATTGGTGAGTTTTTCAGAGATACCGGTCGTAGTGCACTGGTTATTTACGATGACTTATCAAAACAGGCGGTATCTTATCGTGAGGTCTCCCTCCTGCTCCGTCGTCCGCCAGGACGTGAAGCATATCCGGGAGATGTATTCTACCTCCACTCCAGACTGCTGGAGAGGGCTGCCAAAATCATTGATTCAGATGATATCGCCAAACAAATGAATGACCTGCCGGACGTATTAAAGCCAATTGTTAAAGGTGGAGGTTCGCTAACAGCACTTCCCATCATTGAAACGCAGGCTGGTGACGTATCAGGTTATATTCCAACTAACGTAATTTCAATTACCGACGGTCAGATCTTCCTCGAAGCAGACCTTTTCAATGCGGGTATCCGACCGGCTATCAACGTAGGTATTTCGGTATCAAGGGTTGGTGGTAATGCACAGATCAAACCGATGAAGAAGATTGCCGGTACACTGAAAATAGATCAGGCACAGTACCGAGAACTGGAAGCATTTGCCAAATTTGGATCAGACCTTGACCCGGCAACCATGCGTATATTGGATAAAGGAGCCAAGAACGTTGAAATTCTGAAACAGTTGCAATACCATCCACTTCGGATAGAACAACAGGTTGCGATTATCTATTGTGGCGTGAATGCGCTTCTCAGAGATGTTCCTATAAAAGATGTGAAAGCCTTTGAAGCAGATTTTCTGGATACAATGGAACGGGAACATAAAGATATTCTGGACAGAATTGCCGGTGGTGAATGGCCTTCAGAAAAAGATAATGACATTGTAAAAACCGTTGAAACTGTTGCACTGGACGTTGCACAGGGCTATAAAAAATAATAAATGGCTGGTTTAAAGGAGATACGCGGTAGGATAAACACGGTTAAAACAACCATGCAGGTGACCAGTGCCATGAAGATGGTTTCGGCTGCCAAACTTAAAAAAGCACAAAATGTTTTGCTGAGTTCCCGTCCGTATGCAAATAAACTGGAAGAAATTCTGGCACATCTGCTGGATGATGAGGAAACCAGAACCAAATTCCCGTATCTCGTTGATGAACCAAAATCGGATAATATACTCGTGATAGTCGTAACCTCAAACAGGGGACTGTGTGGTGCATTTAATTCAGGTTTGGTAAAAGCTACTCTTGAGCATGTAAGGACAGAATTTCCAGGTAGTAGCACTGACTATATTTCCATTGGCAAACAAGGATCAAAGCTGCTTAAAACCAGGGGAATTAAACCAATTGAAACACATGATGAATTGTTTGATGATCTTACGTTTGAATCACTGAATGATTTATCAAAAAAAATCACATCTGATTTTCTGAATGGCACTTATGATCAGATTATTTTTGTCTACACAAAATTTGTATCTGCCGGACGTCTGGATGTAACCTTTGAAAACTTTTTACCGGTTGAACCTGAAGAGATAAACGGTGACACACTTAACCACGATTATATTTACGAACCAAACAAGGAAGAAATTCTATACGATATTATTCCTAAAGCTTTACAGATGCATGCCTATATGGTATTGTTGAACTCGTTTACTTCAGAACATGCGGCAAGAATGCAGGCAATGCAACAGGCTACCGATAACGCTCAAACGTTATTGCGTGATCTTACATTGACTTACAACAAGGCACGTCAGGCTTCCATTACTAACGAAATTCTTGAAATAACCGGTGGCGCAGAAGCACTGAAGAATTCGTAAATTATATCATTAAATTCAGTTTCTGTTTTTGCATGATCTTAGGACATTTTTTATGTGCTACGGGATCGCCCAATACTTATATCCATATCAAAACATTCCTCAAATGGCTGCTATTAAGGTTGAAAAACATCTTTTATGCTCTTGCAGTAATAAAAGAATTATTCTACTTTAGTACCAACTAAAGCCTGTAAATATAATGAATGAAATTACTGTTTATCAATATTAAAACATCCTTAACTGACATGGTAATTTAGGAATAAGAATTATTATTGTCCGTTTAATTTATCCTATGCAACATACCAGCAAATACATATTTACATTATTTTTATTAGTTATTTCAAGCTTATTGGCCAATGCGCAGATCAGTTACTTTATCACGGATAGTTCAACGTCGTATGCCATAAACCTATTAAATGGAAATGATATTATAAATTCTACGTATTGTAGGGTCAAGGAAGGAAATCATATTATTAAATACACAGCTTATCAGGTTAAAGAATATGGTTTTGAAGATGGTCGGGTTTACATAGCAAAAGATATCCATTTAAATGACTCAGTTAAAAGAGTATTTTTAGAAAGACTGGTAAATGGGAAAACCTCCCTTTACTTCTATAAAGATTCAAATAACAGGTTGTTTTTTACAGAAAAGGATTCTGTATTAAACTGTATTTATAAAACAAATGAAAAAAGGAATGATTATAAAAACGAGTTAGGTAATCTAATTTCGGATTGCCACATAAATTCTGAGAACTACAAACTCGTTAAATATAATAAGAAGTCTTTATCAAAATTCTTTACTGGCTACAATCAATGCAAAATACAAAATTATCCATTTTTAAAGTATGGGTTCTTTTTGGGAAGAATCACAACATCCCCAACATTAAATGCAAACAATGAGGATGAAATATTTAAAAACTTTAATGTAAGCTCTGCAAACAGTTTGTATGGTGGTTTTTTTGCAGATTTACCCATAAATCAAAGCAATTTCAGTTTATTACTTAGTTTAGGCTATTACGAAAGTGCATATTCAGGTTCCTCTAAATCAGAATCTACAATTTATGATATGCTTATTGAGCAAAATACGCTGAGATTGCCAATATTATTAAGATATACGCTTCCAACGAAAAGAATAAAGGCATATGCTAATGCGGGTTTGTCGCTTTCAAATAACCTTAAGAATGAAACTACGATTTACAAGTCTGAGATATCAGGAAGTATTATCGAATTTGACTTTCCAACAAATCAAAAGTTGATGGCTGCCAACCTTTATGGTTTTGCATATGGAGGTGGAATTCAATATCATATTAATTATAGGAGGATTATATTTATAGAAGTACGTTATAACAAAGAATTTTCGTTTGGTTCTGCATCACTGCTGGGTAAAAATAGTTTAGAATTCATTACAGGAATAAATTTTTAATTATGATGACAAAACAAATAATCCTGGTATTTACGTTATCAATTCTCCTGTTCTCCTGTTCAAAAGAGACAGAACCGAGAAAAAGAGAATACCCTGCAATACAAACCCTTAGTGTAGATTCAATTAACCCTTTGGGAGCAACTTTCACAGGTGAAGTACTAAATACCGGCTATAAACACATTATAGAGTACGGATTTGTATATTACCCCACCGGCTCACCATTAAAATATATGTACGATACATCTTCTGTACATAGGGCAATTTTAAGTAAAGGATATTTCTCACAACAAATTGATCAGTTTCTATCAAAAAATATTACTTATAACGTTAAAGCTTATGTAAAAACGAGCATTTATACTGTTTATGGTCCCTCAGTGGAATTTACCAGCGAAGGCTGCAGATGGTTTCCTTGGGATTTAATAGCTCAACCCAAGATAATAGGTTATAATAATGTGTTTGCTGTGTCTAATAGCCAATATGCTTTTATTTTAATGACCAGTAAAGAATTTTATTCATTTGATCCTTTCTCAGAAACGTTTACAAAAGTCCGGGACTATCCGGGCAATACGTTATATAAGGCGGCTTCATTTATTATTGATAATGAAATATATATTATAAATAAAGGATCTCAGGATTTTTACAAATATGATATTTCAAAGAACACATGGACAAAATTAGCCAGTTTACCATTTATTCCTGAAGATAATAACTTTGTTGCCTTTGTAATTAACGACGCAGGATATTATTTATCAAACAACAGTTTTTATAAATATGATCCGTATTCAGAAAATTGGATTAAAAAAACAAATGTCCCGTCTACATTAGACATACAAAACTCTGAAGTGATGAATAAGAATGCCTATATTTTTACAAATAGCAAATCTATCTTGAAATATTCACAGGAAGATGATAACTGGCAAGTGGAAACAAATTACCCGGGGGATTTAAATCAAGACATCGTGAGCTTTGCTACCGATAAAAGCCTGTATTATGGTTTAAGTTATTCTGATATTATAACAGAAAAGCAAGCCTCCTCTGAATTTTGGCAGTATTCCCTGGAATCAAAAAAATGGAGAATAGTTCAGAGTTTGCCCTATATACACTCAAAGGACCATGTATTTAGCTTTTCTGTCAGGAATTATGGTTATCTGGGGTATGCTACATCATATAACTATGGTAACAGGGAGTATAATATCTGGAAATTTTCAGAAGACAAACTGTTAAAGAACTAAACATAAGTAATTTAAATACAAAGATATTTATCTTGTATTATTTTTAAACTACTAATATTATCAGTTCATGAAAAGACTTTGGTTACTCATTTCAGCATTCTGCCTATTATCTGTTTTTATTTCAAACGCACAAAAAGATTTTTACCCTGGATATATTATAACCCTAGAAAATGATACTGTTTACGGAACAATTAACCTAGGCACCAGTATTCAGAACAGTCAGAAATGTATTTTCAGAAACACAAATTCAAAAAAATCACAGGAAATATATCCTTCAGATATTTCTGTCTATGTAATTGCAAACCAGAAGCATTTTATATCTAAAGAGATAACATTAAATGAAGTAACCCAAAAGGTATTTTTAGAATATTTGGTTGATGGAATTGTGGACCTCTACTTTATTAAAGCTGATGGTAACAATTATTATTATGTGGAAAAGGAAGGTAAAATGTATCTGCTGTCAAATGATGAGGTTGAATCATATCCAAATGGAAGGTTAGAAATTAAACCCTCCCAAAAATATAAAGGGGTACTTTCATTTCTCTTTCAGGATGATCCTACATCTCTTAAAAAATCTACTCTGGTTCCTTATTCCAACAAATCATTAATCAGGTTCACAAAGGATTATCACAACCGGGTATGTACAGATTATGCATGCATCGACTATACTAAAAATACTAAACCCAATATTTATATTGAACCAATTGTTGGTATCAACCTCTCCAGACTTATGTTCAGAACATCCAAAGATTATGGTGATGATGCTTCTCCAGTTTTGGGTTTTAATATGAGAATAATACCTAGCAACTCATTTCATTTGATAAATTTTAATACTAGCCTCTCGTATTCATGCCTCAATATCAACCATACATATATCAATTCTATCCGGGAATCTTTTTATTTCACATCCGGGGATATTATTAGATCCATTGCTCCAAGATATGACTATCCGGCGAATGTTAAAACAAAATATTCGTATATAAATCTGCCCTTTCTTATTGATTACCAATTTCCTTTAAAAAAAATAATCCAACCCTTTGTTTTCCTGGGAATTAATAATGTATTCATAATAAAATCATCATATTCTGTATCATACACATCCATTACTCATGATATGTATTATCATCCTATATATACTGAATATTATGCTACACCTGAGTTTAAAAAATACCATATCGGTTTTTTAGGAGGTATTGGATTAAGATTTTTTACCGGAAATTCGAATTACCTATTTATTAAAGGCCAATACGAGTATAGAGTTCCATCATCCAAAAGAGGATATTTTCTTGATTATCAAAGAGTAAATTCATTACAGGTTTTGTTTGGTTACGGTTTTAAAATTTAACTTAATATAGTTATTTGAAGATCAACCTCAAACTGACATAGTTTTAAATAAATTACTATCTTTAGTTTAAATCATTCATTTGCGTCAATATATGATTGAATGCCAAAACATAAATGTGCAGTTTGATGGGAAACCAGTCTTAAAAGATCTGTCCTTTAAGGTTGGGAACGGGGAGCATCTGTGTTTTAGTGGCGTATCGGGCAAAGGGAAGTCAACATTGTTGAAACTTTTACAGGGATATGTTATTCCCGATTCAGGGAAAACCAATATTAACGATATCTCTCTGGAAGCATCCAATATTAAAACGATACGTAATCTGATAACCTGGATCCCCCAAAACGTAAATATGCCGGTTCAGAATGGCTTTGAGCTTGTTAAAATGATGGGGAAAGAGGAACGGCGCACCAGTATTTTAGATTTTATGGATCAGCTTGGCCTTGAGCCTGAAATGCTGGATAAAGATTTCAACAAAATAAGCATTGGACAAAAGCAACGCGTGGTGATTGCCGTTTGTCTTGCTTTGGATAAACCAATCATACTGATGGATGAACCTACAGCGGCATTGGATGAAACTTCCATTCAACAGTTGATTGATACCATAAACAAACTTAAAAACACAACAGTAGTATCAGCCTCTCACCATCCTTTATGGATCAAATCCGCAGATAAAACATTTGAGTTATGAAATCAGCGATGGACATTAATATATTTCGTTTAATGGCTGGATTTCTGATCCTGATTCTCCCCATTGCATTTCTGCTCTATTACCGGATTAAACTGGTAAAAAGCACCCTAATTGCAGCCTTACGAATGGTTATACAACTTTCACTGGTGGCTGTTTACCTGGAATGGGTTTTCGATAAAAACAGCGCCTGGTTAAATTCATTGTGGGTCTTTATCATGATATTTGTTGGCGTTTTCACGACCATTAAAAGAGCATCCCTGAACTGGAAGCGATTTGTTGTTCCCTTATTCATTTCAGCCTTGACATCATTGTTAATCATCGATACGTTTTTTTTGGGTTTTGTAATTAAACTGGATTACGTGTTTGATGCCCAGTATTTTATTCCTATAACCGGCATGGTGATTGGGAACGCTTTACGCCACAACATTGTCGGTTTAAGGACATATTTCAAAGAACTTTCCGAAAAAGCAGGTTTATACCAGTTTTTACTCACTAATACAGGAAGCATACAATTATCATTACGTCCTTTTGTTGCAGAAGCCGTAAAACAGGCGTTGAATCCATTGGTTGCTACCATGTCCGTAATTGGGCTTATATCTTTACCCGGTATGATGACAGGTCAGATTCTTGGCGGAAGTTCGCCTGCGGTAGCGATAAAATACCAGATCATGATTATGCTGGCTATTTTTACCGGCTGCTCCATCAACCTGTTTTTAAGCATTATGTTTTCAAAACGCTTTGTATTTGATGAATATAATAATCTGAAATCGGATGAAGTTTTTTCAAAACGTTCATCGAAAAATCATTCTGCGTAAATTAAAAATATTGTTACGTTAAGTATCAAGAAAGGTTATGACCCTTTTTTCCATTTGAGATAAATGGTTGATAATTTATAAAATCAGAAAAGCCAGTCATTATCTTAGATAAATACATCTGCCCTTCTCCATTTAAAGCTAATCGCATAAAATGGTTATGTCACCTTTTATGATATATGCTTAAATACATATATTATTTACATTGTATATAATTAACAAATTGTCTATATTTATATTTTAGAAATAAACCTTTAAAATGCCTATAAATACATTTCAAAAATCGAAAACTATGAAAAAAATATTCATTTTCCTCGGAATCTTCCTTTTATATAATACATTAACGCAAGGACAGACTACTTTTACTTTAAATAATATTAATTATGTTACCAAAAATGATTCTACTGTTACTGTAACAAAAGGGAGTAGCGGTATGTACGTTAACATCCCGTCTTCTGTATATTTTGAAAATAAAAAATACACTGTGACAGCCATAGGGGATAGTGCATTCTTAAAGAATGGAAGTATGCAGTCAATCTCACTACCAGAAACATTAAAATCAATTGGAGTAAAAGCGTTTTACGGATGTTCAGGTTTAAGTAGTATTATATTACCGGATTCTTTAACTTCTATATCTGATAGAGCATTTATGTCGTGTCGGGGATTAACTAATATAAACATTCCAAATTCTGTTCTCAAAATTGGCGAATTTGCATTCATATACTGTGATTTTCTTGAAAAAATTGAAATACCCATATCGGTATCTTCAATTGGATTGGGTGCATTTTATAGTTGCTATTCTCTGACTGCAGTTAATGTTGACCCCAACAATTTAAATTATTCGAGTAATGATGGTGTACTCTATAATAAGGATAAAACAATTTTATTAAAGTGCCCAGATTCAAAATCAGGAAATTTCGACATCCCATCATCAGTAAAAATAATTGAGGAATCTGCCTTTTATCAATGTGCTTTTCTAACAAATATTACAATACCCTCCTCTGTAACTGATATTAAAAATTTTTCATTTTCAAAATGTTTTGGTCTTGATAGTATATACATCCCAAGCAATGTAAGTTCAATCAGTTACCTTGCTTTTTCTACATTTAATGCTCCAATTCATGTTAGTATTGATAATAATTATTATTCTAGTTTAGATGGTGTATTGTATGATAAAGAGAAAACAACAATTATAAAATGCCCTGAATCAAAAACAGGACCAATAAGAATACCTCAAAGCGTGACAACAATTGGAAGTTTGGCAGTTCATAATTGTTTAAGATTAACTAGTATTAATATTCCTGAATCAGTTACAGAGATTGAATATAGGGCCTTTTTAGGATGTAGAAGTCTTGACACTATTTATGTGTATAATCCAGTTCCAATATTATTAAATCCAGATGATCTTATTTTCGGTTCAGTAGGAGAAATTGGTAATATCGATACAGCATGTATCTTGCTAGTTCCTCCCGGGAGTGCAGGATTATATCGATCTGCCGACGTATGGAAAGACTTTTATAGCATTAAGGAATTTGAAGTTATAGCATTAAATTCAATAGTCTCCAATGCTGCAATGTCAGTCAATCTAGAAAACAATAAAATAAGTGTGAAAAATCTTAAGAAATCCGCAACGTTAGCATTATACAATCTAAATGGCAAAGAAATCTTTAAAACCAGTATTTCACCTTTTGAATCAGTTACTCTTTCAAATAAATTATATGGAGTATATATTGTAAAAGTATTTACACAAGAATCAGATATGACTCAAAAAATCTTAATTCTGTAATTTTTTAAAAGTGAAATGAACAGTAAGGAAGTTATATTTTTTGAAACAATAATTGATATTCAATTACCAGAAAAAATATATGTGTAAGAGCCTAACTGACTATTAACCTAACATAATTAGCCATGACCAGAAAAGAACACTTAATGTTTTGCAAGATCTGTAAAAATCAGAAATTTGATCCAAAACAAGGAATCATCTGTGGTTTAACCGGCAAAAAAGCAGATTTTGATTTATCGTGCGCTTCATTTGATCCCGAGGAAAATCAGGCAATCGTTCAACCAACCATAAATGGTATTGATCCGGATATGGAAATGATGAAAGCTAACAATGGAATACGATTTGCTAATTATATGTTGGACACACTATTTATTTATGGCTTCAGTATGATTTTGGGAATTTTTTTGGGAATTATCTTTGGATTGTTTTCGCCATACGCTGATCTTCAGTCCGAAACGGGATTCAATCTACTGTTCTATTTACTCGGTATTATAGCAGTAGTAATGTATTATACATTTTTGGAGGCCACTACAGGCAGAACATTGGGAAAGTTTATAACTAAAACAAAAGTTGTCAACTATAAAGGCGAGACACCTTCATTTGGGGTTATTTTAAAACGAACACTATGCCGTCTTATCCCGTTTGAAGCATTTTCGTTTTTAGGATCAGATGAAACAGGATGGCATGATACGCTATCAAAAACACTTGTAGTAGATGTTAAAAGATATAACATGAAAAAACAGGAAATATTTGCAAACAATAATATTGAGTGAATAATTTTCTTCCCTGCATTCAACGAGGGGGCATTAATTGATCATTTGAAGCGATTAAGCGAGGCTTGAATAATCCACTACAAACAAATAGCAAAAATGCCTTATAAAACAATATTTACTGAGGCATTTAAGTTATTTATATAAACTGATAAAATCTGAATAAGCTATGAAAACTCTTATCCCATTAGTTTGCCTTTTGTTCTTTTTTAGCTCTTGTCATAAAATTATCAGCGTTGATGAGGCAATTGAACCTGCACTTGCAGAAAGAATGATTCCTGTAACCAGACAAGAACTTGTCAGCCCTCCTCCACCTCCCATGCCCAAATTAAAAACTACAGCGGTTATTAAACAAAAAATAATTAAAGACGGTAATCTGGGTATAAAGGTTACCAATCTGGAAAAATCCAAATTACGAATTGATAGTCTGACAAAAGAATTTAAAGGATATTATGCCACAGAAGAATTTAATAACCAGGAATGGGATTTATCTTACAAGCTTGAAATCAGGATTCCCTGTGATAATTTTGAGCATTTTATTTCAAAAGTTGAAACGGGTAAAAACAAAGTACTTTATAAAGAAATAAATGCCCGCGATGTTACTGATGATTTCATTGACCTTGAAGCAAGAATTTTAAACAAAAAGGCTTACCTGAATCGGTATAAAGATCTTCTCAAAAAGGCACAAAATGTAAAAGAGATACTGGATATTGAAGATAAGATAAGGGTAATAGAAGAAGAAATTGACAGTACAACCGGCCGCTTAAAGTATCTTGGAGATCAGGTGGAATACAGTACACTTGATTTAATGATTGCCGAGGAAACAGAGTATAAATATGAACCAGCTAAAAGAGCACAATTCACCGAAAGTTTAAAACAGTCTCTGGTAAAAGGATGGTATGGATTTGTAGACTTGATTCTTTTTATGTTTAAAATATGGCCATTCTGGATTGTTACTACGGTTTTGTTTCTGGGCTGGAGGAGACTCCGAAAAGACAGAAAAAAACGTAAGGACAATATTTAATAAAGCCCGTAAAATACAGCTATCAAAAAAGTAAGAACATATTATACGCCTTGTTTTAAACAAGGCTCATCAGCATATATTTGTGACTCACCCCAGTCTATAGTATTTCACCATCAAATTTTAGATAACCCTCTCTCTCATTTCGCTTCACTACATGACAAAGAGGGACTGAATAGACCAGCAAATATGATTCAAGTGCATCCCAACGAAAATCACTTTTCCGATCGCCCTCCATGGAACCGATTGAAGATCTGATTTAGGGAGGGCAGCTAATGCGAAACCTGCAAGTTTCTAAAAAGCTGGGGTGGGTCAAATAACCAGCCTTCTAAAAATATAAGTTAACCGACCACTCGTTACAAACGAATGACGGTAAACATATGCCAAGTATTGCCAGCGCGAGACAGAACTATGATAATCGTGATTTAAAATCCTGGTAGTTGAAAGTCCGGATCAGTTCAAAGTTTTCGTCATTGTGAATAATGCCAATGGATGGATGTGGTACACCGTTAAACATGGTTGTTTTTACCATGGTGTAATGAATCATATCTTCAAAAATCAGGGTATCCCCTATCATTAATGGTTTATCAAATGACCAGTCGCCCATGAAATCGCCGGCAAGGCAGCTGTTTCCTCCTATTCTGTAGGTTGGTTTGCCTTTTACCGGTTCATGATACGCACCGCGAATTTTGGGTTTGTAGGGCATTTCCAGGCAATCCGGCATATGGCAGGTAAAAGAGGCATCAATTATGGCGGTTTTTATACCTTTATTTTGAACGATATCCTCAACTGTGGTTTTCAAAAAACCGGTTTCCCAGGCAAAAGCACTACCCGGTTCCATAATAACTTTCAAACCTGTACGGGCTTTAAAATCCTTCAGGGTTTCTATCAGGTGATTGGTATCATAATCCTTATGAGACACCAGATGTCCTCCACCCATATTGATCCATTTGATCCGGCCAAACAAATGACCGAATCTCATCTCCAACGCATTCAACGTGTTTTTAAGATCAAATGAATTGGATTCACAAAGCGCATGAAAATGAAGACCTTCAATTCCATCAGGTAAACCATCCTTTAACTGATCTGCTGTAACACCAAGTCGGGAACCAGGAGAACAGGGATTATAAAGCGCTGTTTCCACCTCAGAGTATTCTGGGTTTACACGCAGCCCACAGGATATTTTGTGATCAGCAGAGTTAATCTTTGGCATAAAACGTTTAACCTGTTCCACAGAATTAAATGTGATGTGACTGCTGTATTCCAGGATTTTATCAATATCCTTTTCTGAATAAACCGGAGAGTAGGTGTGTGCCAACGATTTCATCTCCTCAAAGCAGAGCTGCGCTTCAAACACGGAACTGGCTGTAGCTCCTTTTACATATTCCCTGACAATTGGAAAAGCGCTCCACATAGAAAAAGCCTTGAATGCCAGGATAAATTCCACATCTGCAGCTTTGGAAATGTCCGCAATCAATTGCAGGTTTTTCCTGAATCTGGTTTCTTCAAGTACAAAACACGGTGAAGGAATGGAAGAATAGTCAGTCATAATAAATGATACAAGAAAATGGTTAGATGCACTTTAAGTCAATTTCTACCGGTTAAAAAATCCTCCGTCCCGATTTCTCGGGACACCTCCTTTCGAGCAAAGGAGGATGTAAAATGTTCAATTGACTTCGAGTTATATTTTTTAAAAGAGATGTCCCGACAACAATCGGGACAAGGACTCTTTTATAACGTTTTTTAATCAATGAATTATTAAAGTTCTAAGTCAACATCGTGCAACTCATGCCAGGGCAGTCCCTGCTTATTGAGTTGATCCATAAACGGATCGGGATCAAATTCTTCTACATTGAAAACGCCCGGCTTTTTCCATTTTCCCTGTAGGAACATCATGGCTCCAATCATCGCAGGCACACCTGTTGTATAGCTTACACCCTGCGCACCGGTTTCCTCGTAAGCTGCCTGGTGACTACAGTTGTTATACACATAATATGTTTTTTCTTTTCCGTCTTTCAGTCCTTTAATACGGCAACCAATTGATGTTTCACCGGTATAGTTTTCTCCCAGTTCACCCGGATCAGGAAGAACCGCTTTTAAAAACTCCAGAGGAACAATATCTATACCTTTAAATTTGATCGGCTCGATACCGGCCATGCCAATATTCTGGATCACACGTAAATGTGTCAGGTATTCCTGTCCGAAAGTCATCCAGAAACGTGCCTGCTTAATGGTAGGAAAATTTTTTACCAACGACTCCAGTTCTTCATGGTAAATGAGGTAAGATTCCTTAGGTCCGATATTTGGATAGTTTACCGGTTGGTGGATCTCATGAGGTTCTGTCAATACCCACTTTCCGTCTTTCCAGTATTTACCTTTCTGGGTTACCTCCCGGATATTAATCTCAGGATTGAAATTGGTAGCAAATGCCTTACCATGATCACCTGCATTACAATCCACAATATCGAGATATTCAATGGAATCAAAATGATGTTTAGCTGCATATGCCGTAAAAATGCTGGTTACGCCCGGATCAAAGCCACAGCCCAGAATTGCGGTCAGGCCTTTCTCCTTAAATTTATCCTGATAAGCCCATTGCCATGAATACTCAAATTTTGCTTCATCCTTGGGTTCATAGTTGGCTGTATCGAGGTAGTTTACACCTGCTTCAAGACATGCATCCATAATTGGAAGATCCTGGTATGGCAAAGCCACATTAATGACCAGATCCGGTTTAAAATTATTCATCAGGTTTACCAGTTCGCCTACATTATCAGCGTCTACCTGAGCAGTTTTAAATGTACCACCGCATGCCTCGTTAATAGCATCACATTTAGAAACGGTTCGTGAAGCGAGCATTACCTCCGTAAATACTTCAGGATTCTGAGCAACCTTGTGAGCCACTACAGTTCCTACTCCACCTGCACCAATAATTAATACTTTACCCATTTTTAAATTTAAGATGTTGTTTTTGTGATTATTACACCAATTTACCTGTAAGTTAATTTACAAGTGCAAATATTAAAAATAAAAATTTACTTTTTCCACCCCATTTCTCAGTTTTTTAGAGATAAAAAGGCATTTACCAATACACAGCTGTCTTTATATGATTCAAAAAACAGGTATATCCGTAAATGCCCTAATATGGAAAATTTCAATTTCTCTTAGTTAGCCTTAAACCAACCATCCACAAGTTCTTTGTGGTCGTGGTACCAGGCTTTGGCAGCTTCTACCTCTTTGCCGGGATTCTCTTCCATGGCAACCATTAAAGTACCGAGATTTGCATCGTTCATTTTAAAGTTGCTAAAGAACGTAGCCAGCTCAGGATGTTTAGCAGACCATCCTTTTGTTGCATAAATAGAAATGGTCTCAGCCTGTCCGTAAACACCTTTAGGATCATCCAGAAACTTAAGATCCCACTTAGCAAATTTTGTGTGAGGTTTCCAACCTGTAACGGCAATCCATTCCTTTTTATCGTACGCCTTTTTCAATGATGCCAGCATACCGGCTTCGGATGAAGCGACAAGTTCAAAGTCAAGATTATAATCTTTAATTGCTTTCTCTGTGGTTTTCATGATACCAGCTCCGGGATTAATACCGATAATCTGACCATTGAATTTGCCTTTGTTCGCATTTAATTCGTCTATAGAACTAATGGTAACATATGTAGGTACAACAAGTCCTACTTTACCTTCTTTATAAATGGTTCCTACTTTTTCCAGTTTATCTCCAAATTTCTCCATGTATGGTTTATGAGTTGCCGGCAGCCATACCTCCATAAACAGGTCTGCATCACCTTTTGCAACAGCAGCAAAAACAGGTGCCACATCTGCATTGACCACTTCTACCTCGTACCCTTTCTCCTCAAGTACTGCTTCTGCCAGGTACGTGTCTGCAATGCATTCAATCCAGTTTACCATGGCAATTTTAACTTCTCCTTTTGATTCGCTCGCGGAATCCTTCTTCTTGTTTCCGCAAGAAAACAGCATCAACGACGCTGCAAAAACACTGATAATCTTTAAACTTTTCATACTTTTCTATTTATTTCTGTTTTCCAAAATTTTGCGTTATCCTGTCTAATATAATTGCTAATAGTACGACGGCCAGACCACTTTCGAAACCAAGCCCTATCCTGAGCTGACTGATTCCCTGAAGTACGATTTCACCCAATCCCTTGGCACCGATCATACTTGCTATCACCACCATGGATAATGCCATCATTATGGTTTGATTCACGCCTGCAAGAATCGTTGGCATGGCCAGTGGCAGTTGAACCTTGAACATAAGTTGACGAGGTGTCGCACCAAATGCCCGTGTAGCCTCTACAATATCTCCCGGAACCTGCTTAATACCGAGCGAGGTTAATCTTACAACCGGAGGCATGGCGAAAATAATGGTCGCAAATGCTCCGGGTACAGTTCCCAGACCAAAAAACAAGACCGCAGGAATTAAATATACAAAGGCTGGCATGGTCTGCATAAAGTCCAGAACGGGTCGTATTATACTGTTTGCCGTATTGCTTTTAGCACTCCAGATACCAAGAGGTATACCGATAACCAATGCAACTATGGCAGATGCCAGAACCAGCGAGAATGTTTCCATGGTCTCATCCCAGAATCCCATATAGTAAATAAGCAGGAACCCAAGCAATGTTAATGCACCTGTTCCCTTGTTTACTTTCCAGAATGCATATCCTGAAAATACGAGTATGGTTACCCAGAAAGGTACCCATAACCAGAACGATTCAATACCGCTGATGATAGACGACATTCCGGTGTTTATTCCATCAAACAAACCCGAAAAGTTATCTGTCATCCAGTTTATTATCTTTTCTATGTAGTCACCTATATGAATCATAAGTCAATTGCGTTTTGAATGATTTCCTGTATTTCCTTCTTATCTTTACCTGTAACTTCCACAAGGATCGATGTATGCGTTACGACCCCCAGCAAATGATTTTCCTCATCAACCACGGGTATGGAGTGAACCGATTCAGTTACCAATGGCAACATATCCTCTACTGTTGCATCCTCATTAACAGAAGGGACATCGGCATTTACTACAGATTCAATAGATTTTTTCCCTTCTTTTTTACATTTCAAAGCATCCTGAATTGTAACGACCCCAACGAAAGTTCGGTTTGTTCTTACTACAGGAATAGAATCCAGACCTTTGTCCCGCATCTTTTTTATGACAACTTCTGGTCCGTCCCTGTGCATACTGGCGATTGTAGGTTTTCGGAACATAACAGAACCAGCCGTAATAATTTTACCACGGTCCACGTTTTCCACAAAATCACGGACATAATCGTTAGCCGGATCTGTAAGAATCTCTTCAGATGTACCAACCTGAACAATCTCTCCATCTTTCATAATCGCAATCCTGTCTCCTATTTTTATAGCCTCGTCAAGATCGTGTGTAATAAAGATGATGGTCTTTTTCATCTTTTCCTGAAGGATCAACAATTCATCCTGCATTTGCGCCCTTATGAGAGGATCCAGTGCAGAAAAAGCCTCATCCATCAGCAATACCTCAGGATCGTTCGCTAAACCTCTGGCCAGTCCAACGCGTTGCTGCATACCTCCTGAAAGTTCACTAACCTTCATATCTTCATAGCCTTCCAGACCAACAAGCTTTATCGTATCCAGTGCCTTTTTGTTTCTTGTATCTTTATCCACGCCCTGTAATTCAAGGCCAAAGGCCACGTTACTCATTACCGTTCTGTGCGGCAAAAGTCCAAAGTGCTGAAACACCATTGCAAACTCCTTTCTGCGTATTTCAAGAAGTTCCTTATCTGACGACCGGGTGATGTTATTGTCATTGACCCATATATCACCAGCGGTGGGATTGATAAGCCGGTTAATGCAACGCAGTAATGTTGATTTACCACTTCCGGACAATCCCATGATCACAAATACCTCTGCCTCCTTTATTTCAAGGTTAGCATTTTTTACTGCCATCGTGCAGTTGGTTTTTTCAAGGATTTCCTGCTTTGAAGCACCTTGCTTCAACAAGCTCAATGCTTCTTTTTTTCGTTTTCCGAAAATCAAAGACAGATCCTCTATTTTAACTTTTATCATGTTAACAGATTAAAAATAATATCCAATATTTATGTTGAACCTAAGTTCCCAGTCAAGCTGATCCATAGGTACAGGTGTTCCCTGCATAGTCGGATCACTGGAATAATATTTTGACGCCTGATCGTCGCTGTATGTCTGCCCTTCTCCAAATCCGGTTCCGAAGGTTGGGGTCAGCCATGGTTGATTTTTACCTAAAGCGAAATCAACGTAAGTGTAAATATTTCCTGCTGTAATTAAAAAGCCGGGAATCAGATGCTGTGCATCCGTAAAGTTTTTATTTGCCTTATCCACATATGTGTAATCCACATAAGCCTGAATATTGCTTACAGGACCTAACTTAACAGGAATTGAATAAGCCAGACCTGCTACGTACATATTTGCTTTTGTTGCCACCTGATAAGGAAAACCGTATGCGCCCATGGTCACCGTTTCCAATTCAGAACCATCATCAGCAAATGCATTGTAGTTATAAGAGACTAACTCTCCCTTGAAATTAAAACCAGCTGCATTGGCCACTATATGAGCAGCAAAAGCTGTTGACATTTTTCGCTTGTTTAAAACGCTGTTATATATGCCACCGGTCTGTCCCGAAACACCAATCTCCAATCCATCGCAAAGATGGTAAGCGGCTCTCAGGTTAAACTGATCCAGTTCACGGTTTGATGATCCTTCCGAGGGTACCAGATCGTACGAATATCGCCCTGCACCGGAGTTTCCAAAGGTGACATCACCACCATATACAGGCCCTTCCGGTTCTGACTGACGAAAGTACGCCACAGCAAGATCCAGATTTTCGATGCTTGAAATATCAAACTTCAGCCCCATATCGTAATCGTCTTCGAGGCCAACATAGTATGGCGCCTGAAACCACCATGAATGCGAAGCATAAGTGGTGATACCAAAGGGAACCTGAGATACACCCAATTTCACATAGACGTCGTCGGATAAGCCATATCCGAGCCAACCCTGTTTCATAAAATGTGTACCAAACGTAGGATAAAAACGGTATTCAAAATTCAGGTCTACACCCGCTGTACGTGCTTTAACATTTAATCTCCACGTATCAAGAGTTGCTTCAGGCTGTGTCTGATTCGACACCCAGCTTTTACTAAAAATATTAAACCGTAATGCCCCACCGAATTTCACATAATTCTCTTTCTCATCCTGCGCTCTGGCGGAATTGAGCGCCGAAAACACAACTAAAAAAATAAATAAATAAGTTCTACTTGTAGACTTTTGCATAATGTATATTAAATTAAAAATGAATTGATCCGGATTAATTCGGTCAAATGAATGTAAATAAGAGAATAACCTTCAGGCTAAAACCTTTATTCACAACTAAAAATAAGAACCAGGATGTCCATCTGCCAGCGAATGCAGCAGCATGATTTTTACGGTATTTTGTTTTTCAGCTAACCCGATAACACAAAATCTTTTGTCGAAATGCAAAGGTAGTGATACTTATGGCTAAAAGCAAAGTTCACTGTGACTAATCCTGTATTGTGTATTTCGCCAATATTTTGAAATAATCCCAGTAGATATTTTGATTATGATTATTGTCATTTAGTATTTTGAGGTAAAGTGATAATTTGACCGGAAAATCATTTACTATGAATACAAAATATTATATTGATCGCGAAGATACATACGGTGCACACAACTATCATCCCCTGCCTGTGGTACTGGAACGCGGAGAGGGCGTATTTGTCTGGGATGTTGAAGGAAAGCGTTATTTCGACTTTTTGTCAGCATATTCTGCTGTTAACCAGGGACATTGCCATCCATCAATTGTTAATGCACTTGTGGAGCAGTCCAAAAAACTCGCACTGACATCCAGGGCCTTTTACAACAATGTTCTGGGAGAATTTGAGGAATACGTGACCAAACTCTTTGGATACGATAAAGTGCTTCCCATGAATTCGGGAGCTGAAGCCGACGAAACAGCCCTTAAGCTTTGCCGTAAATGGGCATATAACGTTAAGCAGATTCCAGAAAACGAAGCCGTAATAGTGGTATGCGAAGGGAACTTCCACGGCCGTACCATCACCATTATTTCCATGTCAACGGATCCGGATTCCTACAAAGGATTCGGACCCTATACACCAGGATTCAAGGTAGTTAAATACAATGATATTAACGCACTTAAAGAAGCATTATCACAACCTAATGTAGCTGGCTTTTTGGTTGAACCTATTCAGGGTGAAGCAGGTGTGTATGTACCGGACGATGGCTATTTGAAAACTGCCTACGAAATGTGTAAAGCCAACAATGTGTTGTTCATTGCTGACGAGGTTCAGACTGGTTTGGCACGAACCGGAAAAATGCTGGCGTGTGATCACGAAGGCGTTCGTCCGGATATCCTCATTCTGG
Source organism: Quyinboa mangrovi (assembly GCF_042219825.1). Classification (NCBI taxonomy): domain Bacteria; kingdom Pseudomonadati; phylum Bacteroidota; class Bacteroidia; order Bacteroidales; family Quyinboaceae; genus Quyinboa; species Quyinboa mangrovi. The sequence goes on along the minus strand of NZ_JBHJHQ010000006.1, from coordinate 231,175 downwards.
GAAAAGCGCTTTCAGGAGGTACTTATCCGGTATCGTGTGTCCTTGCCGATGATGACATCATGCTGACAATCAAACCCGGCGAACATGGGTCAACTTACGGAGGAAACCCGGTAGCCGCCAAGGTTGCTATAGCTGCCCTTGAGGTCATTCAGAACGAAAAGCTGGCTGAAAATGCGGAAGTACTTGGAGCGTATTTCAGGGAAGAATTGAGAAAAATTGATTCTCCGTTTATTGAACTGGTTCGCGGTAAAGGTCTGCTGAATGCTATTGTGATCAAGCCAACTAATGGTAAGACAGCCTGGGATGTTTGTTTGGCACTTAAAGAAAACGGGCTGATAGCAAAACCGACGCATGAACATATCATCCGGTTTGCACCACCGCTGGTTATTACAAAAGATCAGCTTGACGAAGCCATAACCATCATAAAAAATACAATACAGCAATTGTGATATTTTAACGAACGGCTGTCCGGATAAGATGTGTAAAGTAGCGGATATGCATTTTTATTCGGACAACTGTTTTTTAAAATAAGACGTAAGATATAAGATCCAAGACTTAAGACATAATTAGTGATCTGATAAATTTTGAGTTATCAGATGAGTCATATCTATTACCTAGTGAATTTACTTTTTTATCCGTTTAACCTCAAAATATTCAATATTTGAAGCGTTTTTTACTTCCTCTTCATGTTCTTTATTCCATTCAGCTCTTCCTGACTGATTAAATCCTTTCTGTATAATTAAGATGTCTTCATCTTTAAATAAACTGTCGATATTTGAATTTAAGAAGTTTCCATAATCATTTGGATTGGCAATGGTAATATTCTTTTTCTGACCTTCAAACCTGAAAATCCTGTTAGCATTAAACAACTGTTTCAGATCCGGTTTACCCTTATTAATTCCTATTCCTTTATCATCAATTTTTATTTCTCCTGCCTGGTCATCTGCCAAATACTTATATACAATAAAAAAATCTCCTGTGTAATCTTCGGGTAAAATAATAACTTCCTGATCTGGTTTCGGGATGGGCTCCATAGGATGTTGATTCTTTCTGGCAATGAAAACTTCATCAATCATATTCTCATCAACATAACTTTTATAATTACATCCAATGCATTGATTTTTACTCAGTCGTTGCAGTATTAGTTTTACAGGAACATCTCCGGAAGAGGATGTTATACTATATTCATTTGGGGCTAACTTAACTGCTTCAAAATCCATATTATCCATGACTCTTGTCCCAATTATATCCCAGTTCAATTTTTTGTTTTCGGAAAAAGTTACGGTACTAACCCCGTTTTCTTTGTTGAGATCCCATGTCCCTACATAAAAATCGTCTTTATTACTACAGGATAACAGGATAAATAAAAAAGGAATTAAAAGTATTGGTTTCATATTAGTTATAATTAAATAAATGAATAAACGCATCTGGCCTGTTTTTAATGTAAGCCAACTTTAGTCTTATAATTTCTAAATTATTCAGGAAACCGGTCAAATTTATTTATTTTTTCCAGCGACTCATCCCAGCTTGCTTTATTTGAGACAAAAATATGTGCATCAGGCCGTTTTTCCAGTTTAGTATCTAAACATCCTGCCGGAACGACTAACAATTTACCATCCATTTGTAAATTGGGTAATGCTGATCCACAATTTGTACAAAAGGCTTTCACATGATTGCTTTTGGGAGGTTGAAATGTTTTGATTTTGGTTTCCGTTTTTATCCATTCCAGTTTTGCGGTTGACGAAAATAAATTTGCGGCATGAGCAGAGCCGGTATCTTTCCTGCAATATCTGCAATGGCACAAATAAAAACTCTCAAAATCACCAATAACTTTAAACTTAATTCCTTTGCACAAACACGATCCCAGGTATTCCATTTAATAAACCACATTTTAAAATTACGAATTTAGTAGAAATCCTTTCCTCTGCATTAAAACTAAACTTCTTGTTTTTTCTAATTAACACACTTTAATCTTTCCTTTAGTTAAGTTCAGGATCGGTCAATATTTTGAACAACAGCGAGCGATATACTTTCTGTAAGATAGGACTGAAAGACGTTGGTAATACACAGTGAACGACAAAATAATGACCAAAAAAACAAGTTACAAAACTTAGTGTTTAGTTATTATGTTCCCATATTTAAACAAAACTACGAATAATGAAGATTAAGGTATTATTTAATATGTGTGCAATAATTCCATAAATCATTCCATAATTGACTCTAATAAATCCATAAAAACTACCACTAATAAGTTGTGGAAGAACAATGAAAGGGGCGAGAAGTAAGTTGTAAATATTTATTTCATAATTCATAATATGTACTAGACCAAAAACCAGAACAGAAAAGTAAAATATCCATTTAAAATTATTATCCCAATATTTTTTTATTCTACAGGCATACTTATTGAGTAAAAAGTATGCTATGACCCCTAATGAAAATGATACGGACACACGAATCAAGAAATCATTATTTATGTCTGTAATATATGTTTTAAAAATACCAAAAGTTGTATAATAATAAGATATCACTGTGATGGAGAGAGCTAGAAAAACTGGTCTGAATTCAAGGTATAACCTAAATGCTGTTTCTTCAATTAATGGCAATATAATAGCGATTACAAGGAAAAAAAATGTTGGAGAATATAAATTTTCAAGCTGTGAAATCCCTAGGTTTTTAGGTCTTAAAGCAAGACTAATACTAACAGCTACTATTACTAATAAAAAATTTTGAGTAAAGAGGATAACTGTATTAATCAACTTTTCATATCCTTTTAAATTACAATCTTCCCTTTGTATGGGGTTTAAAATAAAATGAATAAATGTTACGAAAATTAAGTAGTAATATCTTGGATCTATAAGTTTTTGTTTCATATGGTTTTCAGGCTCTTCTGTTTGTCTATACAATGAACACTAGGTTTATATATCCCCACAATTAAAGATATGTCTGCATTAGTTTATCTTAAAAGTCAGATTTTACATCAACAGAATCTTCTTGTCATGCAGGGCCGGTTTAATTTTAGCGGATTAAATGTAAGTATTTCAGGAGAATATTCCTAATATTACTCATTCGATGAACTTCAGATAGTCGGATAAGTAACGGTACTAAAATCCCCCGCCAATCGTATACGATTGGCACCCCCTTTTGAAAAAGGGAGACGATAATTACAGTAACAAATTACGCTCTATCGGGATAATTTTGGAATGTGCAGAGATCGCATAAGTTTCTGGATCAAGACCACGAAGATTCACAATTCTGATTCGGTTACCAGGCCTGATCGAATAATCTTCACCGTTTTGCCGGGCAGCACTCACAGAGATCTTGTTCCAGAATTCAAGAAAATCTTTCCCATAAAGTTTATATTCTGACTGAAGCTGCTGTAGTATATGTAGTAGCTTTGTGTATCCTAAACCGGATGCATCAATCACCTCAAATTCGTTTGGATCCATATTCTCATGAAGAATTTCCTTCAGCTTAACAGCATCAAAAGGCTGGTTGTATATTTCAGGTACAATCATTCCACTGTAGAACTGCGTTCTGGCACTTTCTGCATGTTTTAAATGTGTTGGTTCAACAGCCGTAATAATCTTATCCGGCATATACCTGATAATGCCTTTTTTAATAACTTCCTGTCCAGTAAATATTTTATGCGAAAGAATTCTGTGTTCCAGATACATGGCTACTGTTTTATGAACTTTTCCGGGAGCTGAAGAGCGGGATCATCCGGATCAGCTAATTCATAAAGCCTTATATTGTTCAAAATGGCATTCTTTCTGACTAAGGTCGAATCCTGATCCAGAAACATGATATTCAGTTTATGCAGAGGAAGAGAATCAGACGTATGCAGGTACAGATTGCAGGACACCAGTGAATCCCTGAACAGAAAGCAGGTATCCGACAAAATGGAATCACCCGTAACAGAATCTGTCAGATATTCTACCTGAAAAACAGTTCGCGGATTTAATGACGAATCATTTGGAAAAAGTCTGATATCCGCTTTTAGAACAAAGCCCTTATGTGGAACAGAATCCAGATAAACCTTATCATAATCACCTTTCCAACTGGTAACTTCGTCCACCACCACCTTACGGTCACCCCACCAGAATTCCTTCAGAACAGAATCGCGCAGTACAGAATCTTCAGGATAATCCTTCATGAGATTCATGGTTTTATAAAGATAGCTCCTATCAAATTGCCCGGCCTTCACCCTGGTTTCACGTATCATTAACTCCTGAATGACCTTATCGTACAACACCTCGTACTTACGTGTATGCAGCGCATAATAATGCATGGTTGAATCGAACCTTGCCCGTTCAATACCCTTAGCTTCTATAACGCGTTCAATAGCCTTACTACGGTCCTGGCTGGTCATGAACTGGCGCACGTTGGTATTCGTTATGCCCTCGGCATAATGGATATCAGAAAGAATCTCAACCAATTCATCCTGCGGAATGATATACGTATTTTTTTTACATCCGGGAATAAGAATCAACAGCAACAATATGTGCAGAAATACACGGCTCATTACAGCTTATTTTCCTTAAAGAAACGCCGTTGAAAAATTAACATGTATCCAATACCTATTGTTATAGAAGAGTCCGCCACATTAAATATGGGCGCGAAGAATTCAAAATATTTGCCGCCAAAAAATGGAATCCATTTCGGCCAGAAGAAGTGGAAAAGGTTAAAATGAAACATATCAACTACTCTGCCGTGTAAAATCGGCGCATAGCCAAAAATTACACCATAGAATACGCTGTCAATAATATTCCCCAGAGCACCGGCAAGAATCAATGAAAAGCCTACAATAATTCCGGTCTTCACATCTTTGCGAACCATTTTTACCAGGAAAACTGCGATGACTATGCTCGCGATCAACCGGAAAATAGTAAGAAAATACTTGCCTCCTTTCCCCGGCAGTTCAATGCCGAACGCCATACCGTTATTTTCGGTATAATCGATAAATGGTAAGGTATGAATCCAGGAAAGCGGTTGGGTCTTAACAACAATTTTAATAATCTGGTCGAACACCAGGATAAGCAAAATGAGAGAAATTGAAATCCACCCTTTTTTTGACATTGTTTCTTTTTTACAAAAAATGAAGGGTCATAGCGACCCTCCAAATATCAATTAATACTATTTCATTGTGTATTTACTGTCCCTGTTTGGCTTCGATAGACAGCGTAGCATGCGGAACAGCACGTAATCTTTCTTTTGGAATCAGCTTGCCGGTTACACGGCAAATTCCATATGTTTTATTTTCTATTCTGACCAATGCAGCTTCAAGATGCTGAATGAATTTTAACTGGCGCTGTGCGAGTCTTCCGGACTCTTCCTTACTTAATACAGCCGCACCTTCTTCAAGCACCTTAAACGTTGGAGAGGTATCCTGGGTATCATTATCATCACTGTGAGTAATGTTGGCCTTTAAAAGATCATAATCTCTTTTAGCTTTCTCCAGTTTTTCAAGGATAATTTGCTTAAATTCAGCAAGTTCCTCGTCCGAGTATCTAGTTTTTTCAGCCATAAGATTAAATTTTCACCAAAGTATAATTTATTTTGTTAAAATCAAAGTTGTTTCTCAATTTTAATCACTGTCTCAACTCCTTTATCTATCTCTACTTCCCGTGCGTCTTTAAGGGTTTCAGAGGGGACCAATTCTACACTGGTAGCCAGTGTTTGGGAGGCAATATATTGTTTATGAGCATTAACCGCTGCATCAATCTCAGAATGACTGCCAATGTACAGGCTAATCTTATCTGTAACCTCCAGTCCCGACTCTTTTCTGATATTTTGAATGCGGTTTACAAACTCACGCGCAATACCTTCCTGTTTCAGTTCCTCTGTAACTGTAACGTCAAGAGCCACGGTATATTTTCCTTCGGTTGCAACCAACCATCCCGGAATATCTTCACTCAGAATTTCCACATCAGCCATCGTCAGTTCTATGCTTTGACCGTCAATTTCAATGTTCTTTCCTTCATTCTTTTCAAACTCAGCAATATCTTCCTGGCTCATTCCATTAATGCATGCAGAAATTTGCTTCATCTGTTTTCCAAATTTCGGTCCCAGTGTTTTAAAATTTGGTTTTATCTTTTTCACCAGAATTCCTGCCGTTTCGTGCAGGTATTCCACCTCTTTTACATTTACCTCGTTCAGCACCAGGTCCTTTATTTTTTCAAACTGATCCACAAACGAACTGTCCAGTACAGGTAACATCAGTTTATTCAGCGGCTGACGCACCTTAATATTCACCTTGCGCCTTAAACCAAGCACCATAGATGAAACCGTCTGCGCAATCGCCATACGCTCTTCCAGTTCTTTATCGATCAGTGCTTCATCGTATTCCGGGAATATGGTTAAATGAACCGACTCCGAGTTATCCAGACCAGTTACCTTATTTAAATCAAGGAACAGCCTGTCCATAAAGAACGGAGCAACAGGTGCCGAAATTTTTGCGATTGTATCCAGACACTTATATAAAGTCTGATAGGCTGCGATTTTATCCTTATCATAATCACCACCCCAATACCGTTTCCGGTTCAGACGAACATACCAGTTGCTCAGGTTTTCCGTCACAAACTCCTGGATGGCACGCCCCGCACGGGTTGGTTCATAATTTTCATAATGATCACGAACTTCTTTAACCAATGAATTCAGCAACGAAATGATCCAACGATCAATTTCAGGACGCTCTTCCACAGGAATATCTTCCTCTTTGTGCGAAAATCCATCCACATTGGCATATAACGAAAAGAAAGAATAGGTGTTATAAAGCGTTCCGAAGAATTTACGCTTCACCTCTTCCACACCTTCCATATCGAACTTCAGGTTATCCCAGGGCTGAGCATTGGTTACCATATACCAGCGTAAAGGATCGGCTCCCTGCCCTTCCAGCACTTCGAACGGATCTACACCATTACCCAAACGTTTCGACATCTTATTGCCGTTTTTGTCGAGTACCAGTCCATTGGATATAATATTTTTATAAGCCACCGAATCGAATAACATGGTAGCTATGGCATGCAGAGTAAAAAACCATCCGCGGGTTTGATCCACACCTTCGGCAATAAAATCTGCCGGATAAAGCTGACTGAATTCGTCTTTGTGTTCAAAAGGATAGTGCTGCTGCGCATATGGCATTGCACCTGAATCGAACCACACATCTATCAGGTCAGATTCGCGCTGCATCGGTTTTCCAGATGGTGAAACCAGCACAATATCATCCACTACATGGCGGTGCAAATCTATTTTTTCGTAATTGTCTTTTGCGTTATTGCCAACTTCAAAACCGGCGAACGGATTGGCTGGCATCAGGCCTGCCTTCACAGACTTTTCTATTTCATTGTACAATTCTTCCACGGAGCCGATACACAGCTCTTCCGAAGCATCTTCCGTCCTCCAGATGGGCAATGGTGTTCCCCAGTAACGCGAACGTGACAGGTTCCAGTCCACCAGGTTTTCCAGCCATTTTCCAAAACGACCAGTACCTGTTGATTCCGGCTTCCAGTTGATGGTTTTATTCAGTTCCATCATCCGCTCACGCACAGCAGTTGTTTTTATAAACCAGCTATCCAATGGATAGTAAAGCACCGGTTTATCAGTACGCCAGCAATGCGGATAATTATGCACGTGTTTCTCTATCTTGAAAGCTTTGTTATTCAGCTTCAGCATAACGGCCAAATCCACATCCAGCGATGCCGCATCTTCGGGAATGGATTCATCGTATGCATTTTTCACAAAACGTCCTGCATACTCACCATAAAAGGCTATATCCACGTACTGATCCACAAATGAAGGATCCAGATCTTCCAGTTTATAGAATTTACCGGTCTTATCCACCATAGGCTGACGCATACCGTCTTTGTCAATCAGGATAAGTGGTGGAATGCCTGCCTGTTTGGCCACCCGGTCGTCATCCGCACCAAAGGTTGGCGCAATGTGTACAATACCGGTACCATCTTCGGTGGTTACATAATCGCCCGGAATAACTTTAAATGCTTCCTTTTCAGGCTTTACAAACGGAATAAGTTGTTCGTAAGATACGCCGGTCAGTTCTGTTCCTTTGTAATGATCCAGTATAACATAAGGAATCTTCTTATCTCCTTCTTTGTATGCATCGAAATCGAGTTCTGCACCTTCCGGTGAGAAATAAGCCTTTACCAAATCTTTGGCCAGGATTACCGTAAGCGGTTCACTGCTGTAAGGATTGTATGTTTTTACTTTAACGTATTCAATTTTGGGTCCAACAGCCAATGCAGTATTGGATGGAAGTGTCCAGGGTGTAGTCGTCCAAGCCAGGAAAAACAAATCACCATCCACATCTTTAAAGAGAAAATCGGATGCCTCATCACGAATCACCTTAAACTGAGCCGTGCACGTTGTATCCTTCACATCGCGGTAACATCCCGGCTGGTTCAGTTCGTGAGTACTCAAACCGGTTCCGGCAGCCGGAGAATAAGGCTGTATGGTGTATCCCTTGTACAGCAGACCTTTCTTATACATCTCTTTCAGCAACCACCATAACGTTTCGATGTAGCGGTTGTCGTAAGTAATGTACGGGTCATCCATATTGACCCAATACCCCATTTTATGAGTAAGGTCCTCCCACATATTGGTGTATTTCATCACCTCTTTGCGGCAGGTATTATTGTATTCCTCTACAGTAATGGTTTTACCGATATCTTCCTTGGTGATCCCAAGGCTTTTTTCCACACTCAACTCCACCGGAAGCCCGTGTGTATCCCAACCAGCCTTGCGTTTTACCAGAAATCCCTGCTGTGTTTTATACCGGCAAAAAATGTCCTTAATGGTTCGTGAAATCACATGGTGAATACCGGGCATACCATTAGCCGAAGGCGGCCCTTCATAAAAAACAAAGGTAGGCCTGCCTTCACGGGTTGACATACTTTTATGAAAAACATCTTTTTCATCCCAATCCTTCAGGACTTCCCTGTTAACCTCTGACAAATTAAGTCCCTTATATTCAGCAAATTTCCTGCTCATACGTCAGTATCTACTCCTTTTATCGGTTCTAAAAAAATTGAGTGCGAATATAGTAAAAATCTTTGGTGGAGAAAAGCAGTTGAAAAGCGGGATAAAGAGAAATGTAATTCATAATGGTTTTCCGCATAAAATATTTCTTTAAAAAGCTATTTTTCAATCCTTTACAAGGATATAAATTAGCATTAAATTATGTGAATAATTTCCTCTTTATATTTTGAACACAAACAATTTTGAACAGTATACGCTACGATTAACGGAATTGTACATTAAGGATGTTTTCAGTCAGTCCTACAGACTGAGCCTCCACTCCTGCCATCACCCGGCACTACGTACCGGGTTTACTACTTCCAGTCTTACAGACTGGATTTCAAACTCCGACCTTTTACCTCGGTGCGATATTCCAGACTTTTGCTGCCAGTCTGTTGGACTGAAACTTAACAATCATGCAAGTTAGATCCAAGGCTGAAAGCCTTACCGATTCCAGCCTGATATGCAATGTCAGGCTGATGAACGAAGTGAATACCCACGCTGAAGGCGTGGACGAAAATCTGAAAACAGGTCATTTTTTTTTGTTTTTGCCTAAACAGAAAATCTCTGTCCAACCTTTAAAAATACTTTTATGTGGTTACCGGGTATTATATTTGGCGTAAGTTTTGTATTTTGGCTCACTGTATAAAAAAACGATTGAATATGAATTTCCTTAAGATGCTCAGCACAATAACATTGACAGTAATGTTTTCGATGCAGATTTATGCACAAAATATTAAGTATGATAACCCAATTGCCGAGGAACGGGCTGATCCGTGGGTCATTAAAGCTGATGATGGCACCTATTATATGACCGCCACCGTACCGGAATATGACCGGATCATTATTCGGAAAGCAAACACTATAAACGGACTAAAAGATGCAGAAGAAAAAGTCATCTGGCGCAAACATAAAACCGGTGTAATGGGACATCATATCTGGGCTCCGGAATTACATCATATTGACGGGAAATGGTATATATATTTTGCTGCAGGAGAAGCGGAACATATCTGGAATATAAGGATGTGGGCTTTATCCAATGCGTCCAATGATCCAACTACCGGTGAATGGAAGGAAGAAGGACAGATTAAAACCAAAAGAGAATCATTTTCACTGGATGCCACAACATTTGAGCACAACGGTAAAAATTACCTGATCTGGGCGCAAAGTGTGAGGCAGGGAGATAACACCGGTCTGCTGATTTCAGAAATGAAAAATCCGACCACCCTGACGGGTCCCGAAGTTGTAATTACTGAACCTGAATTTGACTGGGAACGTGTAAAATACCATGTAAACGAAGGACCTGCAGTGATTAAAAGAAACGGGAAGATCTTTGTCAGCTATTCTGCAAGCGCTACCAATGATAACTATTGCATGGGATTATTGTGGATTGATGAAAATGATGACCTTTTGGTAGAATCCAACTGGCATAAGTCACCAGGACCTGTGTTTTTTACCAATGAGGATCTGAAACGCTACGGTCCCGGACATAACTGTTTTACTGTTGCCGAAGACGGAAAGACAGATGTCATGATCTACCATGCCCGTGATTACAAAGAGATTCAGGGACATGAATTATCCGATCCAAACCGTGCAATGCGGGCAAGACCCATTCGATGGACAAGAAGTGGTTTCCCTGACTTTATGCAGAAAACGGGAGATTAAAAAAATATTAAAGGTAGCGGTCCTTATAATTATGCCAGGAAACCTGCGGCCTGATCCATTACAATATTGAATGTTCTGTTGATGATTCCGGAATTTTGATTTTTAACCATCGGAAACGGATTTTCGTGTGTATAATTATAGTCCGGATTCAGGAAAGACATCCGGCAGCCCTTCAATGTTTTTTTGATCGATTCTGATGGAATTACCTTATCTTTCAACAAACCCAGTACCTGTATCTGATCGCGTATTTTTGAAAAGACATCCTTTTTGAGCCGGTTCAACCGATCCAGGCTGGTCATGCTGTAAAAGCTTTCGCCCAGTTGTGTATCCTTTAATATCTGCCGGACAGGCTTGTTTTCTCTTCTGTTTTCATCGATGGCTTCACCGTAATAATTTATGACCCTGTCAAATGCCACACTGTCCATAATGTATTTTGAAACACCATCCATTTGGTTAAACACGGAACCACCACAGAACATAAACAGTTTTGATGCATCGAATATACCGTTTGGATTGGTAATAAATAAGATTTGAGACAGAAATGCCCCAATGCTGTAGCTGAAAAAGTCGATATCAGTACCGGAATGGAATAACGGATCATTGCCTGATTTTATATCCGATACCAGCTTCAGTATATCCATAGCACTCTGATAACCCGACAACATAAACCGTTCTGGATGGGATGTCAGCCTTTCGCTCAACGCCAGATTTGCAAAAGACGCCATTTTCACATCACTAAACTTCTGCTTTCTGGATTCCAGCTTTTCCATGAGGCTTCTGGGGTTGATCCATTCTTTGGGTGACCGGCCCATATGAAAACTGATGGGAAACAGGATCACATCCTTACCTGTATTCTCAGCCAGCACATAGGCCCAGGACATATACTTATCCCAGTCACGTTCATTCAGTCCGTGTAATAAAACGATAACACCATCGGCCTGATCCTTATGCTTAATAACAGGATATGTGAACCGATCGTTTTCAGGAATCTGCCCGTCAGAAATGTTATAAAAATTGTCTGACTGGTCGATACTGAATAATTCCCGACGGGCAGATATAAAATCACGTTCGGTAATGGAGAGAGAAGTTCCCGGAATGGGCTTTGCCGCTGCATTGTTCATCCGGGCAGAACGCGTTACATATTGTATTTCGTTATAGTCCATTTCCTGAGTTTTGTGCAAATCAAAAGAAGATTTACGGCATCAGAAAAAAAATGTTACAGACACCCTTATACTGGGATAAAAAGTCCTATTTGGGGGTAAAATTCGCTATGTTGGGGTAAAATTTTCAGGCTGATTTATATTAAAAATGGAATATCAGGCAGGATTATCTATTTTTGTAGTTCAATTTACACAGATGGCAGATTTGAACCAACCCATACCACGCTATTTAGTTCTGAAACAAAATATTGTTAAACTCATTCTGTTTACAGCACTTTTCGCGTTGGTGTTCATCAATATCTATGCCCCATTCGGTGTTGAATACTGGTTTAATGCTGGCAAATGGGGTCTTCTGGCCTATTCCAGTCTGATTATACTCACAGGTGTATTGGTTGTTGTGGTGAGCCGGATCATCATGTATCATTATGCAAAAAGGCATTCTATAAAATTGTGGAGCTACCTGGCATGGGTAGCAGTAGAAGTCTTCTGTATGGCGCTATTTTATACATTGTTCGAGAGTCTCATCCTGAAAGATGAACGGTTTTTTATGGATATGCTGAAACTGTCCATTGAGAATACTGCCCTTGTTTTGCTGCTGCCTTATTCTGTTTTATGGCTGTATTTTTCGTGGCACGACAAAAAGCATAAACTGGAACAGCTTGAAAGCGGTAATTTTAGCATGGATACCGGTAATCTGGTATCATTTAAGGATGAACGCGGAACATTAAGATTGTCGGTAAAACAAAGTGATTTACTTTACATTGAATCCGCAGACAACTATGTAAAGGTTTATTACAACGAACATAATAAACCAACCAGTTACCTCCTGCGCAATACATTAAAGAAACTTGAAGCAGAACTTCCTGAGGATATCTTTATCAGGTGCCACCGATCTTACCTGATCAACATGAAGCTGATTAATACCATAAAACGTGAAAAAGAAGGTGTTTTTCTGGAACTGGACACCGAACCTGTCATCCGAATCCCGGTTTCAAAAACATATATTGATAATGTGATCCGGAGGTTTACGAATTAGACACAAGAATCAAGAACCAAGAATCAAGATTTTGTAATTCCTTAATTATTTAAATAGATAAACTTTTGGACAAAGTATATGACAACTAAAATCTTATGTTTATATTCTACTTAAGTGTTGTTTTTGTATTTATCATATGAAAATTATTCCGTTGCTTCAATTTTGATATTTTTTTTCGTGTCAGCACGTCAATTTGAGAGAATAAACTATAATAACTCTCTTCACCATAATAATAAAGAATAATATTCTTCTTTTCATAATATTTATTTGAAGTAGCATTATAAAAAAAGTCACTGAAATACATATGATCAGTTTCACCCAATGAATGACCAAACACAAAAAAATTAGAGCATTGCTCAATAGGTAAATTAAAGTCAATTGCTTTAAAATTTTTATTAACTGATTTTTTCAGAAAAACGTGTTCGGATTTAATTGAAGCCTGATCTTCTACACCAAAAATTATGTTATCTTCCGCAATAGATCCATGAATCTTTACCAGATCAATCAATTGATTAGAATCTTCATCAATTATTTCTTCTACCAAACGTATGACTGTATCAGTATAATTAAAATCAATGATTAATAATGTATAATCTTTAAGTTTATTAATTAATTTAAATCCATGATTATTTCTATCAAAACTATCTAATTTAATGGTTTTTAAATATTTCGACAAAGACATTGAGAGCTCCACAAATTCATAAAAGAATCCTTTATCATCTTTAGCTATCTTACTTGAATACTTTTTTAATTCATTTTCTATATCAATCCAATTTAACAATGAATTTTGCTGCTCAAGATAATTAACAAGACTATTGCCTTTTTCTGCCAAAGACTTAAAATAATTACTTGCTACAAAATCATTATATCCAGTTTTTAAACCAAAATTTAGATCAAAACCATTCCCTATTATTAGAACTGCTTCATAGTCATGATCAAATTCGGTAACTAAATTTAATTTTGTAGACATCGTAATCTGCTTTCTGTCTTTTTAAAAAACTTCACTCCATTCTTGAAATTATAACCTACCTGAACTATATAATGGATTCAATAATTTTCTATAGGCATCTCTAACATTTCCTAATTCTATTCCCAAAGATACAATCTGTTCATTACTATAACTTTCTGGGTTTATCCAATATTCAGATTTAGCATCACATATTCCAGCCAAATTTTCATCAAAGTGTCTCATAGGAATTGCAGCGGCGGACCAATACTTCGATAATTGTGATTCTCTTTCCATATTTCTTTCATTTGCATTTCTAAGATCACGATAATAAAGGTATGTTTCATTTAATGCTGTTGCAATAGCCCTTAAAGCACTATCTTTTAGTTCTCTTCTATCCTTTGATAAAGTTGCAATTGGCCCCAAAATTTTAGTAAGACCACTTATAATTTCACTTAACATTTTATTCTATTTTATTATTTTAAGAATCAATCTCAACATTCAACATAACCACCTCTAAATGTATCAATTAAATAAGAAATAAACAAAAGAAACTAGGTTTAAAATAGGAGATCAAAAAAATTGAATCAAAAAAGTCCAGACATTTTATCTAAAAACTCAGGACATTTTGCATAAAAAGTCCGGACTTTTTTGAAAGTACTTAAGGAAGTTTTGTGTTTGCAAAGTATAATGACTTACCCATCAGCCCAAAAGTAACAAAAAGGGGTGCTCAGACTCATGTAATGTTCCCACAGAAAATCCTGTGTATGTCTTGGTTCTTATGTCTTATGTCTTGCGTCTATTTAAGCCGTTTTCCTAAAACTTCTGACAGCCACAGATAACATAACAGTTCCGTATCCGGTAAGAATTACCAGATCCTGCCACAGGTCCATCACTCCCGAACCTTTTAACACCACATGCCGCATGATCTTTACAAAATAGAACAAGGGATTAAGATAATTGATAATCTGCGCCCAGTGTGGCATGCTTTCTGCCGGAGTAAAGAGTCCGCTCATCAGAATGAACACGATCAGAAAGAAAAAGCCCAGTAAGGCAACCTGTTGCTGTGTTTTGCTTAAGGTTGAGACCAGCAAACCTAAAGAAAGGATCAGTAACAAATAGGCACTTGTAAACAGCAGGAGTACTGGAATACTACCACGAATAGGAATTCGGAAAGCCAACCAGGCCACAAACAATCCTAACAACAGATCAAACAGACCGATAAGCCAGAATGGGATCAGCTTTCCGGCCAGAAACTGCCATTTTTTTATGGGCGTTACATTGATCTGTTCAATGGTTCCTATCTCACGTTCCCGCACAAGATTAACAGCTGCCAGAAACACCCCGATGATAGTCACCAGAACAACAAGAATACCGGGTGCCATATAGTATTTATAGTCCAGTACCTCGTTATACCAGTATCGGGGCTTTATGGTTATGGGAGATGTATTTTGCACATCAGCCTGCAAAACTCTTGCAGCAATTTGCGTGTTATACCGTTGTAATATATTTCCAGAGTATGCATAGGTCAATTCTGCAGCCGTACCGTTTATGGCATCAACCAGCAGTTGCACTTCTCCGGTCATCGAGTTGTAATAGTCCTTCTCAAAATTATTCGGTATCACCAATACCGCATTCGCCTGATTCTTCAGCAGCATCGCTTCCTGATCTTTTACAGCCGGATCAAGCGCCACGATTTTAAAGAACGGAGAGCCCGAAAAATCAGAGATCAATTCACGTGACAGGGTGGAATTGTCCTCGTCAATTATCTGTAGCTTTATCTCCTTCATTTCGAATGTTGCAGCAAACACAAGGATCATCATCTGCACCACCGGCAACATAAAAATGATAGGTAACATGGATTTGTTTCTGAGAATCTGCAGAAACTCTTTCTGAATAATATATAGTACCGTACGCATTACTCTAACCGTGTTTTAAATTTCTTTACACTGACCCCAAGGATAACCGCAATCATAAATATCAGAATGGCCGTTTGTTTCCAGACGATTAATAATCCGGCATCTTTCAGCATTACAGCCCTTATAATCTCAATAAACCACCGGGGTGGGAATATTCTGCTCAAATACTGTAGTACAACAGGCATATTTTCAATAGGGAAAATAAAACCAGATAATAACATGGTCGGCAGCATCAGTGCAAATGCTGATAACATCATAGCCAGCAACTGTTTATCAACAATTGTAGAAATCAGCACACCCAAACTTAAGGCGACCAAAATATACAGGATCACCTCCAGCATCATAAATACCACGCTCCCTCTTATTGGCACGCCAAATATCAGGTTTCCAAGAAGCAGAATCATACCTGCGTTTAAAATGGAAAGGATCAGATATGGAAACACCTTACCCAAAACTATTTGAGATGGTTTTAAGGGTGATGCCAACAAAATCTCCATGGTACCGAGCTCCTTCTCACGTGCGATGGTCACCGAGGTCATCATGGCGGATATCAACATCAGGATCACGGCAATAATACCCGGAACAAACATGTAGGAACTACTCAATTCTTCGTTGTACAACATTCTTACCTGCGGCTTGACGCCTGTGACAGCTTTGCCCTTCATCAGCTCCGACGACATATAATCGTTGACAATGGCAGTGATATAATTTGTTATAAGCGTCGCCGTATTGGGTTCAGAAGCATCGGAAATGATCTGCATCTGAGCATTACCATCGTGGACGATTTTTTCACCAAAGTTAGGTTCAAATACCACAATGGCTTTCACAATTCCCTTCCTGAACAACTCATCAAAACCGCTGTCATCCTCTGGTTCAGCTGCAATGGCAAAAAAACCACTGGACGCAATTTTATTGGTGATCGCTGTGCTCACATCATCGTGTGCCTGATCCAGAATGGCTATTTTAGCATCTTTTATTTCGGTCGTCAGCACAAAACCAAAAAGTATCAGCTGAACCACGGGAATGCCAAACAATATGATCATTGTCCGGGGATCGCGGAAAATATGCAGAAATTCTTTTTTTACAAATCCTATAAAACGTTTCATCTATTTAAGACTTAAGACATAAGAACCAAGACATAAGACTCATTTTTAATGAATAGTGAAAAGTGAATGATGAATAATTTTTCATCATTAATTGTTCATTGTTCATTATCACTCATCGTTATTTTTTCTTAATCGGGCCAGTTTCAAAAACACCTCATCCATATTGGCCGCATTATACTGCTTCATCAGGTTCAGAGGTGTATCCAGAGCCACTATCTTTCCATCTACCATTATGGACAGCCGGTCGCAATACTCTGCTTCATCCATATAGTGCGTGGTAACAAATACAGTTATGCCGCGCGATGCTGATTCGTATATCATTTCCCAGAACTGACGCCTCGTTACCGGATCAACTCCGCCAGTCGGCTCATCCAGAAATACGACCTTCGGCTTATGAAAGATGGCCAGAGAAAATGCCAGTTTCTGTTTCCAGCCCAAAGGCAGATCTGCAATTTTTCGGTCTTTCACCTCCTCAAGGTTCAGACGCCTGATCAGTTCTTCTTCGCGTTGTTTCCTTTCTTTCACCCTGATTCCGTATATACTGGCATAAAACCTGATATTCTCATGAATGGTCATGTCTTCGTATAACGAAAACTTCTGGCTCATATAACCAATATTCTGCTTCACCCGCTCAGGTCTGCGGCTAACATCCACTCCGGCCACCATCACGTCGCCGGATGTTGGCCTCGACAAACCCGACAGTATACGGATAGCCGTCGTTTTTCCTGCACCGTTAGCACCAAGAAAACCAAAAACCTCACCCTGTTTTACGCTGAATGTCAGATTATCATTGGCAACGAATGATCCGAACTTCTTTACCAGGTTTTTAACTTCTATCACATTATCGCTATTCATGTTCAGCCATTTTTTGCATGAATACATCTTCTATTCCGGGCTCCATCTGTTTTACCGTAAAAGCATCCTGAATCTGAGGTTTTAAAACCTCTTCCAGACTTTCTTCCGTCATATCATTGGCAGTGGTAAGATGCAGGAACTGTCCAAATGTATGCACCGATTCAACCTGTTCAATTTCCCTTATCAGCTTTAATGACTGATACAGTTTTTGTGTGCTGTACTGCCATAATTTTCCGTTAAAACCCAGTTTAAGTCCCGAAGGTGTATCGGTTCCAAGTATGGTTCCGTTTTCAATCAACGCAATTCTGTCACATTGTTCGGCTTCATCCATGTAAGGTGTTGACACCAGAATGGTAATGCCCAATGCTTTCAATCGTTTCAACATATCCCAGAATTCCTTACGGGACACCGCATCCACACCTGTGGTAGGCTCATCCAGAATCAACACTTCCGGTTTATGGATCAATGCACACGACAGGGCCAGCTTTTGCTTCATTCCTCCCGACAGTTTACCCGCACGACGTGTTTTAAAGGGTTCAATCTGAACATATATATCCTTGATAAGATCGTAATTCTCTTCTATCGTAGTTCCGAAAACAGTGGCAAAAAATGCAAGATTCTCTTCCACCGTCAAATCCTGGTATAAAGAAAACCGTCCGGGCATATATCCTGCTATATTCCGTATTATTTTATGCGCCTGCACCACATCGTGAAACATCATTTCAGCTTCTCCCTTATCCGGCAGGAGTAAGGTCATCAAAATGCGCATCAAAGTTGTTTTTCCTGCTCCATCCGGCCCTATCAGTCCAAACAGTTCACCTGTCTGCACCTTCAGTGAAACATCCTTCAGTGCCTCTGTTTCACCGTACGATTTTGATATATGTTTTACTTCAATCATATTTTTACAATGAAAAATGAATAATGAACAGTGAATAATTTTTCATTATTCATTGTTAACTGTTCATTGAAAGTACATTTCTCCGGGCATTCCTATTTTTATGGAGCCATCATTTTTGACCCGCACTTTTGTAGCATATACCTGTTTAACCCTTTCTTTTTTAGTCTGAACAACTTTTGGGGTGAATTCCGCTTCCGAAGAAACCCAGATGACTGTACCCTCATAATTTTTCATTGCACCGTCAATGGCATCAATCTTCACATTAACCTTTCTGCCCAGCTTTACGGCTTCCAACTGCTGACCTGAAACATACACACGAAGGTGAATGTTAGAGATATCTGCAAGCTTAAACAGTGGTTTACCGGCCACAGCCAGTTCACCTTTTTCCACATAGCGTTCCAGTATGGTTCCGTCAACAGGAGCAGTAACTGTACAATCGCTTATTTTTTTATCGAGCACCTTCATTTGTGCATCAAACACCATAGCCTGTTCGTCTATAGATAACAGGTTAGCCTTATATACACCTCTTTGTCTGTACAACACGTTTATCCTGTTTTCCACATCATCTTTCTGCTTCTGCGTTGCAGCGCCATCCTTATAAAGATTCTCCACCCTGTTCTTTTCTGTTTCAGCACCCGAAATATTCTCTTCCAGAACCGACATGCTTGCTTTTACCTGCGCACGGTTTGCCAATACCGAATTTTTCTGGGCCAAAAGTTGTTTCATCTGAAGCACAAGGTCCGTTGTATCTACCTGCAATAAGAGATCACCGGCTTTTACGGTTTCTCCTTCGTTGTGATACATGGCCATTATTTCACCTGTACTTTTTGAAGAAACAATGGTCTCCACTGCTTCAAAGTTACCGTAAGCATCAGCTCTGTCAGAATCCCCGTTACATGATGCCAGCATCACGGATAATCCTATCATCCATGACAGCATAAACAAATTGTGTATTCTATTTTTCATCACTATTTATTATTATCTTTTTCAGTTCCGGTTAATGTTATGTACTCATACTTGGCCTTTAGTAGTGCAACCTGATGATTTTCATTGGTTAGTTGCGCTACAAAATAATTGTTCAGGTCGCGGATATAATCTGCTGACTTAATTACACCGTTTTTTAGTTGTGATGCCGAATTATCAGCCACATCTTTTCTAAGTGTTACAAGTTCTTCATCTGTAGCAATGATCCGGTTCAGCTTTTCAATTTCATTCCATTTAGAACGGGTCAGCAAATCCAGCTGATACAGGAAACTTTCCTTCTGATTATCTGCAATTTCTTTTTGCAGTTCAATCTGCTCCTTTTTGCGACTGGTTTCTTTCCAGTCATATATTTTCCACTGCAATCCGACACCTACAATGTACCAGTCGGCAAAATTATCATTGAACATATTCAGCCCCGGACGACCGTAACCGGCCTGTCCGTATCCGTATATTCTTGGTTTGCGGGTATTTTGAAGCAGATCACTCTGATTATCCAGTTGTTCCTTCTGCGCCTCTATTAAGTCAAGCTCCGGACGGTTCACCGGAATTGATGTGCTGTCAGCCACCGGATTAGCCGGTAAAACCAATTCTGTTTTGTCATTGAATGTCTTTCCCGTTATCAACGACAGATTATCCAGTGACGCTTTATGCAGACTTTCCAGTTCAATAATCTGCTGATTCAGCAAAACCATTTCGGCTTTCAGGTTATTCTGTTCATTGCTGTTTACTGCACCGTTTTTAACAGCAGATTCAACCACCTTACTCTGATCCTGCAACACCTGTTTTTTAAGGTTCAGTATCTTGATCTGGTTTTGAAGGTTCAACGCTGAAAAATAAGCAAGGTTTACATTTCCCTTTACTGCGTACAGATTAACCTCCTGCTGCTGCACATCTGCTTCAGTCTTCGCATCGGCGACAGCTTTCTTACTTTTAGCCAGACCGCCATCATAGATGGTTTGGGTCACATCGATATAAAGTTTATACCAGTCCTGAGCCAATTTGGGAATTGTTACACCCGGAATCTGAAGATTGACACTTGTAACATCACTTTGCCAGGATGCGTTGGCTTTCAGAGTGGCCTGAGGCAGATTGGATACCCCACTGTTCTCGTTTTCCAACTCTCCTATTTTAAGCAGCAAACGCATGTTATCATATGACGGATGATGATAATACCCGTCACTGTAACATTGCTGCAGTGTTACCTGCTGACCCAGTAATGCCGCAGGCACGAATAAAAAGATCAGAAAAATCCTTTTTAATAACATGACTATTGGTTTAATAACATTTGTAATATCATTTTTTTTCGCGCAAGCAGAAAGGTGTTCATTTCTTCCGCATTGTTTTCAAATAATAGTGGTTTTAAAAGAGGCCTTGCCAGGTAAGGAAAAATTGTAAGCGAAATAAGGTTTACTATTATTTGCCGCGGGTCAATATCCGGAAGAATATTTTCATCTCTCAGTGCATTAAGAATTTTAAGCAGCTTTTCAATATCAAGTCCCATTTTCTGCAACCTGCTTTTCATACATTCAGGTTCACGGTTGACTTCAGTAATCAGAAAAATAGGCAGAAAAGGATTTTTTGATATCATATTAAAATAATGATCAATAATCATTTCCAACTTTTCCCTGATGTCTTTATCCGTATTAAAAATCTCCACCAGATTTGGAAAGAAATTTGTAAACGCATCCTCAAAAACGGCTTCAAACAATTTCTCTTTCGACCTGAAATAATAGTGTAAAAGGGCTTTATTAATTCCTGCTTCATCTGCTATCTCCTGCATCCGGGCCCCATACATACCCTTGCTTTCAAAAACATTTTTAGCAGCATCAAGAATCTTTTTTTCAGTATTTTGATCTTTTTTAACCATTTAATTTAACTATTTGGTTAAACCATATGGCAAATATAAAATGCATTTTTTTTACGGACCAAATAAATAATGTTAAAAATTAACCAAATGGTTAAACTTTGAATTTCCAGAATCCTGTGAATTCATTTCAAATTATTGATTTCCAGAAATAAAACCAGTAAATTTAACCGGTATTACATAACCGGATTATAATGGCATTAAATTCTCTGGCTTTGTTTTTTCATGATCAGACAGTTCTCTTATCCAGAAATTCTGAATTGACAAAAGAAAAACAAAGCAATAAAAACATACATAAACTGCGTCTTTCCATAAAGTCCATAAAATCCATCCTGAAGATACTGGAGAGCGAAAACTCTGTTCAAATTGATAAACAGGCCATATACGATCAGCTTATTCCCCCTTTCAAAACAGCAGGTTCCCTTCGGGAGCAAAAGGTTAATCTCAAACTAACTAAA
Source organism: Quyinboa mangrovi (assembly GCF_042219825.1). Lineage (NCBI taxonomy): Bacteria > Pseudomonadati > Bacteroidota > Bacteroidia > Bacteroidales > Quyinboaceae > Quyinboa > Quyinboa mangrovi. The sequence goes on along the minus strand of NZ_JBHJHQ010000006.1, from coordinate 209,254 downwards.
AAATTTAACCTTACCGATATCACAGAACTCAATAACTTTTTACAGCAGAAAGTTTTTGAGGCAGAAAAGGAGTTGAAACCACAAATTGACAACCTTAATGAAACGGATCTGAAGAAATGTTGCCGAAGCATAAGCCTATTCATTAACAGTACTGATTTTACTACACTTACTCAAATTATTTTAAAGAGCTTAAATGAAAGATCGGATCAGATTAAAATGCTGACAGAGAAACCTGATGCAACAATCCCGCTTCATAAAATCCGACGCTACCTGAAAGATATCGACTTTGCCCTTACCTGGTTGAGCAACAGTTATGTTTTTGTTCCCGGTATTAATATGGAAACCGTAAATGCGCTCGGGAGAATTATTGGACGCTGGCATGATATTGTCGTTTTTAAGAATGAATTAAAAGAATTTGAATCGACATTTCCTAAGCTTCAACTGAATACCGAAAAAATTTCAGAAACTGAATCAGAGCTAAGACAACACATTATAAGGACGCTGAATGAAATACATTTTGTACCGGAATCAAAAATTGAAGGCGATATTTTCCTTTGGTTTAAAACAAGAAAGGACTACAGGGACTGGTTGTTGGTTAACCACGACAAATGCAAGAGATTCAGAATGGTTTTTTATAAGAAACATACCGGCAAATCTAACATCGAATATAATGATGCTGTGGAAGAATCCCTCTGTTTTGGTTGGATTGACAGCCTTGTGAGGCGGGTTAATGATGACATATATACACGGAAATTTACGCCCAGAAATCTTCGTTCCAGGTGGTCGCCTACAAATATAAAACGTGTTGAAAAAATGCTTAACACAGGTATGGTTGAAGCATCAGGGTTAAAAACACTGCCAATTGATCCAGCAACAGGCCAACCTGACTGGAATAAGGTCACAGTCAGTGAAATGGAAAAGAAGGTACCGGATATTCCGGATCATATCAAAACCATTTTCAAGCAACACGAACCGGCATGGACAAATTTCACTAACCTGGCAGACAGCTATAAACGCCAGTATATCCTTTGGATCACCGCCGCTAAAACCGATGCCACCCGAAATAAACGAATTAAGACCTCGCTTCAGTTGCTGAAAGAAAACAAAAAACCCGGTATGATTTAGGATTATTTTACACAGAAGAAATACTTAAATAACCTACGCACAAAAAATATTATACAGCACATATAAGCTATTAGTATGGAAAAAATTTTCATTTTTTAACATTTATGGTTATTTTTCGAACTACTTGCAATTAAGTATTATTTATAATTAAAATTTAACCACTATGACAAAGTTTTTTTCTATTTGTGTTATTGCATTAAGTTTGGTATTGAGTGTAAATGCTCAGAAACTTTCAAAGATGCCTCCCCGGGTAGTCCTGATTGGTATCGGAGCAAAAAATCCAACATTTAACGAGGCACAGTATCCTCACCTGAAAATTTATTACACGCCGGAATTAACGCCGGTAAAGAATGCTACAGAAACACAAAATGCAGCCGCCAGCCTTTCCGGAGCTGTTAAGTTTACCTATGATGGACAACCGGAGTTCCTTAAAAATATTTGGAATGATAAAAACATCGATGAGGCATTTATGCTGTTTGACAAAAACGGACTATGTGTGGCACAAGGCTATGATGTAGACAAACAGGGAGATATTGCGTCAAGACTTTGTACAGATAAAAAACCTTTAGCTGATCATATCAAGGACTGCGTAAAAAAAGGGAAAACCGGTAAAGCCGAAAAAAAGGAAATGAAACTGAAAAAATCAGATTTTATGGTCGGCTATTCATTCCCTGAATTTAATCTTAGCGATATTGATGGCAATTCAACAAAAATATCTGAAGTTTTAAACGGAGAACCAACACTGGTTATTTTCTTTAATATACCGGATAATATGGATTTGAATGCTGCCAAAGAAAGCGGAGAAGGAAAAAGCGGAAAGGCTTTTCTTAAAAGCATGGTATCGGGAGCTGCCGGAGCTGGTAAATCAGGCGTATTCTTAGCACTCGAAAGCCAGGTATACGATTACGATGCCCGTGAAAAATAGTCATTCTCAATATACTTTGATTTTAATCCTCTGCCTGTTTGGCAGGGGATTTTTTATTCCAGCTCAATAACCAGATCATTTCCGTTCAATTGTTGCCCTTCACTTACCAGCACACTTTTTACGACTGAATCGTGATCAGCTACAATACGGTTCTCTATTTTCATAGATTCTATCACCAACATGGCTTTACCCTTCACCACCTTTTCACCGGGCGTTACATACACCCTCATCACTCTTCCGGGCAATGGTGACAACACATTTCTGGCCTTGATCTGTTCGTTGGCAGGTGATAATTCTCTCCTTACTATGTGAGGCTGAACCAAAAATACGGCATGATCAATTTCAATAAAATATGACCGTTCCGTTTTTTTTGACCAGATAACTTTTACCGGCTCATTATTGAAAATAAAATGCAACTCGTAACCGTTTAATTTTACCAAACTGCATTGATAAATTTTATCATTCACTGTAATCTGCCATTCTTTTTCGTTGGCCTTATAGCCGGAAACAGCATACAGATGATCGCCTACAGTAATATTATTTTTCTGTTGGTGGCGCCAGTTACCCAGTTTTGACCAAACAGATCCATTCCCGGCCTGTATCCCTGCATTCAGAAAAAACCATGATACACCAAACCTTTCATCTGGTTTCATAGGCATATCAATATGTCTGTCCGTAAACAGATCACAATATTGAGTATGTATATTATTTTGGATTAAAACAGGAGATTTTAAAAGATTGGTGAGAAAACCTTTATTGGTTTTCACACCTTGAATTTTATAATCCTCAAGGGCTCCAATCATATTCCTCATGGCTTCCAACCGACTTTGTCCACCTGTAATCACCTTTGCAATCAGGGGATCATACGCGGATGACATAACTGCCGTTCTTTCAAAGGAGCCATCGACCCTTACGGATTTCAATTCGGGAGCTGCATTGAGAGTAAGCGTTCCATTTTGAGGCATAAAGCCTTTTTCAGGATCTTCAGCATACAACCGGCATTCCAAAGCATGCCCTCTACATATGATTTCGTCCTGTGTGAACGCAAACTCATTACCCGCAGCAATTAACAGTTGTTCTCTAACAACATCAACATTAGTAACAAATTCAGTGACGGGATGTTCAACCTGAATTCGTGTATTCATTTCCAAAAAGTAAAAATTCTCCTGCCGGTCTACAATGAACTCAACTGTTCCGGCATTTCTATATTTCGCTGCTTTAGCCAGTTTTACTGCATTTTGATGCAAACTTTTCCTCAGTGCATCGCTGATTCCGAAAGCCGGTGCTTCTTCAATAATTTTTTGATGCCGCCGTTGAACCGTACATTCCCTTTCATGCATATGGATCACATTTCCGAAATTATCTCCAAAAACCTGCACTTCTATATGCCGTGCATCTTCAATAAATTCTTCCACATAGAGTGACTCATCGCCAAAGAACATTCCGGCCTCTTTTCCTGTGATATGCAAAGCATCTTCAAAATTATCGGAAGATCTGACAACACGCATTCCCTTTCCACCCCCACCAGCCTGGGCTTTGATCATTACCGGATATTGTAGTACATCCTTATATTTAACGAGCTCATCAGCTGAACCATATCTGGCATGCAAAACAGGAATGCCCAACTTTTCAGCAAATTCCCGCGCACTTTTTTTGTACCCCATTAACCTGATAACATTTGGTGATGGTCCAATCCAGGTTATCCCGACAGCCTTACACATTTGAGCAAATTCTGCATTTTCAGACAGAAATCCGTAACCAGGATGAATGGCATCCACACCATTGGCCAGAGCAATATCAATAATGCGCTCTTTGTTCAAAAAAGTTTCTGATAAAGATTTTCCATCCAGGAGTACAGCCACATCAGCTTCCTTCAGGTAAATATGTCCGGTATCATCGTCGGTATATAACACCACAACCTCCGTACCCATCTGGTGTGCAGTCTTCATGATGCGCGCTACAATTTCGCCCCTGTTTGCAACTAAAATCCTGTTAAACGTTTTCATCTGCTCTTGTTTTAGTACCTCAGCGCCCCTTCCAGTTTGGAGTTCGCTTTTCGAAAAATGCTTTCATTCCTTCATACGCATCTTCTGTCTGCTTTGCAGAAACCAGGATTTCACAGGTTTTGTTAATCATGGCATCGTCCAAAACGCCATCCGATAAATCGTTGATAAGTTCCTTGGACATATTCACACCAACGGGAGAGCCTTTAACAACTTCGCTCATAAAAACTGTAGCGGCTTCAATTCCTTCACCCTTTTTTTTTACTTCATCCACAATACCAATTCGTAAAGCTTCAAAAGCATTGAACCGCTCTGCCGTGTAAACCTTTGATTTGGCAACTGATACCGGAATTTTTTTAAGAATATAAGGCATAATAGTTGCCGGAGTGATCCCAAGTCGCACCTCAGAAAACCTGAACTGACTGTCCATTTCAGCATATACCACATCACAGGCCGCCATTAATCCCAAACCTCCGCCATATACATTGTTATGAACCACGGCTATAACCGGGATCCGAAAACGATAGATCGTTTTAAATAAATCAGCCAACTGATGACTGTCCGCCAGACTTGTTTCATAGTCCTGTTGCCCGGATTCTTTCATCCAGTTAATATCAGCACCGGCACAAAATGAACCACCATTACCGGAAAGAATTACTCCTCTGAATCTTTCATTTGTTTCAATCTCAGCGAAGCATTCCAATAATTCGGTAATCATTTGTAGATTCATAGCATTGTGTACATCAGTCCGGTTCAGCCGGATATGCGCCACCTGACTTCCCAGAATTTCCTCAACTTCTATCGTTTGATAATTCATTATTTTATACGAAATTTTATCAACTTCCACCTAAAAAGACAGCATGAGAAATGTTTCATCCTTAATTTCTCATTCAACAAACAGCCTGTTAAAACCGGAATACTCCGGGCTGCGGATCCTTCACCTTCTTACAAAGCACAGCAGAAATGGCCATACCAAGTACATCTCTTGTATCGGCAGGATCGATGATTCCATCGTCCCACAGCCGTGATGTACTGAAATAAGCTGAACTTTCCAGATCATAACGGTCCGTTATCTCTTTTTTAAACTTATCCAGTTCTTCTATGTCCACCGGTTTTCCTGATGCCTGCATTTGCTGCACTTTAACCGTGCTTAATACATTTGCGGCCTGTGTTCCGCCCATTACCGCAATACGCGCATTAGGCCACATAAACAGAAAATCAGGATCGTATGCCCTGCCAGCCATGGCATAATTTCCGGCTCCATACGAACCACCAACAATAACCGTTATCTTAGGCACATTACTGGTTGCCACTGCATGAACCATTTTTGCACCTTCCTTAGCAATCCCTTTATGTTCATAATCCTTTCCGATCATGAACCCGGTTATATTCTGGAAGAACACCAAAGGAATTTTACGGTAATTACACAATTCAATAAAGTGGGTTCCTTTTAATGCAGACTCCGGAAAAAGTATGCCATTATTGGCTACTATACCTACCGTATATCCGTGAATACTGGCAAACCCGGTTATTAATGTTTTACCGTAATTAGCCTTAAATTCCTGAAACTTACTCCCATCCACTACACGGGCAATCACCTCATACATCTCCATTTGCTTCGTCTGGCGGGCTGGTACAATTCCATAAAGTTCATAGGGATCATACGCAGGTGAAACGTCTTCTGCCATACGTACCTGATGTTTCTTTGGAGGAGTTAATGTTGAAAAGATATCCCTGCAGATACGCAGCGCATCCAGATCATCTTCTGCCAGGTGATCTGCCACCCCGGAAACGGACGTATGTACATGGCCTCCACCCAAATCTTCTGCAGAAACATCTTCGCCAGTAGCCGCTTTTACCAAAGGAGGACCTCCGAGAAAAATCGTTCCCTGGTTCCGCACAATAATGGATTCATCACTCATTGCCGGAATATATGCTCCGCCAGCAGTACACGATCCCATTACTATGGCCACCTGTGGAATTTGCTTCGACGAAAGTTGCGACTGCAGATAAAAAATGCGTCCGAAATGATCACGGTCAGGAAAAACATTAATTTGTTCCGGCAAAAATACACCACCGGAATCTACAAGAAAAACCGCGGGCAAATTATTTGCCAATGCGATTTCCAGTGCCCGGATATGTTTTTTGATGGTCTCTTTTACATAGGTTCCACCCTTTACCGTTGCATCGTTAGCAATAATAACGGTTTCGATATCCCGTATCAAACCAATACCTGTAATGATACCTGCTGACGGAAAACCATCGTCGTACTGCCCGTTTGCAGCCAATGCTGAAAACTCAAGAAAAGAGGTATGCGGATCAATCAAATGATCTATGCGTTCTCGTGCTGTGAGTTTACCGCGTTCTCTGTGCCTGATAACAGGTTTTTCGCTATCGCGTTGCAGTACAGCTCCTAATCGGGTCCTGTACTCCTCCATGAGCACTTCAAAAGCCTTTGTGTTTTCGGTAAAGCTTTTAGATCCGGAAATAATATGTGATGTTAGCTTCTCCACGTTTGTAATACAGTAAAGAAACACGCGCCGCGCCTTTTTGTTTACAAATTGTCAGTTCGATCTTTAACTTTTATTAAGGAAAATAATACGTTATTTTGAATTTCTCAACTCAAACCGAACCAGCATCGTACTTTCAAATTTTATCTTTTCAAATTCTATTTCAGGAAGGGCTTCCTTTTTTACACTTGAAACACCACGGATCATTATGTTACTATTCAATGTATTCGGTCTGTAATAAGTAAAATTCTGTTCCTGAATAAACAAGGCTTTGCCGGCATCCTGTTTGATAGCCTCTGCCAGATAATCGGCTTTTTCACGGGCTGCTTTAATGGCATTGATCTTAACCTGCTTCTGGAATTCTGCTTTTTGCGAATGATCCACATGATCGATGGTAATATTGGAAATATCCATTTTTTCCAGTTCAATAAATACCAGGCTAAGGGTTTTGGTATCATGCACAATCAGTTGATATTCCTTGCTGGATTTTATCTCATCTTTTTTCAGCCAATGATCATTAAAATTACTGGCAAAATCCTTTACGGCCAGATCCTTATCCACATTCACTCCTATCTTTTTAAGTGCATCGTACATTTTCTGTTCCTTCTCTTCAAGTGCTACCTTGCTTTTTGTATCTGCCTCGTTAATAAGTATTTTAAGATAGATTTCGTCCGGAATGACTTCCAGTTCAGCTTTGCCCGTAACTTCGATATAATTTTGATCGATAAAGTTTTTTTCTCCGTTTTGAGCCCTAAGTACAAAACCAGAGCACAGGAGGAATAAGAATACGAGTTTTTTCATGTTTTAAAAATTTTAAGTTTATAAATAAGATGCATAAAGATAGAATTTCCATAAATGTGAGTGTAGTTTTTAATTTTTTTTAGATTTTGAATGCACCTCTGTAAATATTACCTTTAGAAGTGCTAAAAACAGATTTATGTTTTCTAATCCATTTTCTTCTTTCAGCAGGCATATCAGGCAGCTTTATACATACTCAGAGGCTATTCATGACACGTATATTGACCCGAAACTTTTTGATAGTTTACCAGCACCGGCTCAGCGATATTTCAGACATGTACTTGTTGAAAACCAAAACTACCTCAGCTCCGCCCGGTTAATTCATGATGGTGAATTCAGGGTCAACCCTAACCAGAAATGGTCAAAAATAAAAGGCGAAGAATACTTTACCGTTGAACCACCTGGCTTTGTCTGGCGGGGAAAGGTTCCTTTAATGAGTGCCACCGACCTTTTTATTAATAAGCAGGGAAATCTTCAAATTCGTCTTTTTCAAGCCATAAGGATCATTAATAAGAAGGATGAGAAAATAAATCAGGGTGAACTACTGCGCTGGCTTGCAGAGGCTCCGTGGTATCCAACAGCTTTGCTTCCCTCTAAAAACCTTTCTTGGGAAAAAATAAATGACTCCGAATGTAAAATTACACTCTCCTCTGAAGGTATAGATGTTGATGCCAGGCTTCATATTAATAGCAAGGGAGAAATCACCAAGCTTCAGGCAAAACGGTTCAAAGATGATACCTTAAATAACTGGACAGGGATTTACAAAGACTATCAGAAAGTGAATGGTATGTTGATACCGATGTCATGCGAGGTATCGTGGAACCTGGAAGAAGGAGATTTCAGTTATGCCCGTTTTAACATAAAAAAAATTGAATATAACATCTCAAAACAATTCTGATGAACCTTTATTTTATTGCGGTCATACCGGATGAGATTCTTATGGAAAAAGTAAAAAATATGAAACGGGAGATTCAGCAACGGTTTAATGCGAAACATGCCTTAAAATCTCCGGCTCATATTACATTGCAAATGCCATTTAAACGAAATGAAGAATTTGAACATGAACTGGAAGAAGTTTTGAAAAATTTTGCAACAAAACAGTCTTCATTCAAACTGCATCTTAAGAATTTGGGATGCTTTAAACCGCGGGTAATCTATATTGATGTGGAAAATCCTTCCCCTCTACAGCACCTTCATGCAGGACTTAAAAAGCAACTGATTACAAAACTTAGCTTTGACCAAAAAGAAGTCACTCAAAACGTCACGCCTCATATGACGCTTGCAACACGTGATCTGGACGCCAAAGAGTTTTATAAAGCCTGGCCGGAATATGAAAAACGAACATTTAATGCTGAATTCAACATTGAAAGCATATTTCTCTTAAAGCACAACGGAAAATTCTGGGATATTTACAGAGAGTTCGTTTTCCAATTGTAACAATATTTTGTTGATCTAATGAATAGAACTTCAAGTTTGTGTCGTTAAATTGTAAATGATTAATCCAAGTTAATATTCTAGTCTTTATTATAGTAATGAACAGAACTTTGAATAAGTTCGACCGGGCTATAAACAGTTACACTGGCTGTTTGAGTAAATGCAACAACTGAATAATACATATGATAATGCAGACCATCTGTGAAAGTAATGCTGAATTCATTATTTCCTTTTTGCATTTCACCATAATTCTCCTCTATTTTCTGTTGAAAACTTGAGTTCAAAGCCCTGTCCTCTATAATAAAACCATGATCAATAATTGTCTCATGGTCATCAAAAAGCACTTTAGCTTTTATGGTAAGACTTTCGCCTTCCTGAGATTCAACGCAAGAAATATATACAAATGGATAATCCTTTTTTTCTAACTCAACATCTTTCTGACATCCTGTAACAAAACAAAGGCTCAAAATCAAAAACAATAATTGTATTTTTTTCATCATTTAAAGCTATAACTTAGGACAAATTTGTTTTCTAATATATTATAAATATTAGTATCAGAAACTCCATATAGATGACTTAATCGAAATTCAAAACAAACAGATCGACGATACTTAAATATGCTTTCAAAGCCAAATCCTAATGAATAACCAAACTGATACCGATCAATAAAGGTATGATCTACGTCTTTTCTTATGTTATATATATTGTCATGATTATTAATCTCAAAACTTAAGTTTTGATTGGTATAACTATATGATATCGAAGGACCTGCATTCAAATAAGGTCTGAGTTTTTTTACCGGTAAAGTATAACGTATTAATACTGGTAATTTTAATCTTTCGATATTGATTAAAATACTATACTCTGTTCCATTTACAATTGAACTATAAGTGAATCCCTGCTTTGACAAGTTTAATTCAGGATGAATTGAAAAATTGCTATATAATATTGGTTTATCAAGAAATAAACCAACGCTTAGCGTTGAATTATAATCGTATTTAAATGATTTAATATTTTCAGCCTCCGATGTTGATTTCAAAATGGTGTTCTCTATTCCAAAATTCAAACCCCATTTTAAATGAGGAAGAGGTGTCTGATCAAGATTATTATACTTCCTGATAAATGCTTTTAACGAATTATCCGAATATGTAACAAAATTAATCTCTTGCTTCAATGCAGGGAAATCATGTGTACTTTTAAGTATTTGATTTTTAAAATAGTATTCAGAATCTTTAATGTTGTTCAACTCTACAAATAATGTACTGTCTTTTTCAATAAAATATCTTTTAAATCCATTAAAATTATATTTATACAAATTAATTCTCCCCTTGGTAAGACATTCAATGAAAACTTTTTGTTTAAAGCCATTAATATTAATTTCTTGTGATTTGAAGCTATTACCGTCATAGAATCCATACTCATTTATTTCCTCAGGAGAAAATTTTATTTCATCCCCATTTTGTTCAACATAACAATAGCTAAAATTTTTATTACCTTTATCCAGGAGTTTAATACCACTAAACGAGGTTGAATCAATCATATAATACCCTTTTAACTGACTATGCATATTTATTGAAACCAGCAATAAAAGAAGCATCGAGAGATAATGTTTTCTACTCACTTTAGATTTTACACCATAAAGCATTAATGACAAAAATCCATACAAAAAGTATTTTTTCAGCATATCGTTTTCTTCTGTTGGATTACACGGAATGTAAGTTTTCATATATAATTCCTATTTTAAAACCAAATGATGGAAACTTTTGTATCTTTTGAATTAAACAGGTAATATTTCAACATTCTTTTCATTGTTTGATTCCAACATTGATTCCCAGGTGTTAATTTCAATGCACAGGTTACTTATATCAGTCATCTTCAAGTTAAGTAGTCTGACTTAAAAAGAAAATAAATTAAATGGACACAAATCAACGTACAAATATAGTTTTTTATTCCGATCTCCTTAAACCTTTAAATAAACAATGATAATTTATAAAACCTCTAAACGATCCTACCTGCTGAGCCAATTTCCGATGCTATCAACTCATAAATCTGTTTTGGCACCAGTCCTACTTCTTTGCGGTGTGATACAAACAAGATGGTTGTAGTTGTCTCTTCTGCAATTTTATTAATCAGTTGATTAAATAACATAACGTTTTCATCATCCAGTCCAACGGTCGGTTCATCCAGAATAAGTAAAGGTGGATGTTTAACCATGGCTCTGGCCAGTAAAACTAAACGCTGCTGACCAAATGAAAGTTTCTGAAAATACGTCTTTTTCAGATGCCCCATTCTTAGCAGGCTCACCCATTCCTGAGCTCTTTCCCGTTGAATATCTGTTGGCTTGACATATAATCCAATGGAATCCAGAAAGCCAGAAATTACCATTTGCTCAACGGAATCTGTACGGGAAAACTGTTGCGCCATATCCGACGAAAAGTACCCTATTTTTTTACGAATATCCCAAATGCTTTCACCACTCCCCTTTTTTACACCAAACAGGGTAATATCCTGTCCGTATGCTTTGGAATTGTGGCCATTAATCAACGACAATAACGTACTTTTGCCTGAACCATTAGGACCTTTTAGTTGCCAGAAATCACCCTGGTTAATACGCCAGTTAATGTCATTAACAATTGGGCGTCCGTCGTATGACACATTTACGTTCTTAAATTCTATCAAGGGATTATCGTAATCCGAATAAGTTTGGATTGGTTGTGGAACAGCGTTTACAAAATACGTGGTACTGTCTGGATTATTAATAACAGATCTGTCGTATTCTGTAAAAGTTCCATCAGTATCAACATATATTTTATCAATAAAAGACAAAATATCATCCTTCCGGTTCGCGATCTGAATAACTAAAACTGTTTGGCTTAACTCAATAAGCCTTTTTGCAATGCTTTCCTGTGAAGCTACATCCAGATGATCGAAAATATTATCTACAATGATGTAATCAGGCTCATGATCGATAATCCACTGCAACAATAATTTCTTCTTTTCACCTTCCGAGTATTTCTGAAAACTGTTCTTCGGACTTTGAATAATCTCAAAATGTTCGTGTCTGATTTCCTCAGCAATTATTTTTTTCAGTGTAAGATCAGAGAAAAGTTCGCCTTTTAATTCTGAAAGAGACTTTATGATAATCCCGTTAAACAGGTTATCTATCAACTGCTCCTTATTATCTTTATTGGAAATATAAAATGTTGTGTGATGGAGTTCCATAATAATAAATAATCCGCTGTTCTTGTGGAATAATTGCAAAAATAGAAGAATAAAAAACACCTAAAAAGTGCTGATTATTATTCTCCTTTTAGTTTTTTAATACTTCTGAAGTACTTCTTTTCCGGTCTGTAGTTTAATCGGTTAGTATCCAATTCTAATATGTCCTGTCCAGAAAATATCCTTAATACAAGTGGTCCTGGATTTTTTCTCAACATTGGAATCCAGAAATACCTGGGATAAGTTAAAAATGTGAATATCTGTTTCAACATAGTAAATTCTACGATATCTGGTTCGCCATCCTTTTTTGCTCTTAACAGCTCTATCTTATCAATTGAACTATAACTAATTGCAATATAAGACAAATTCATATTATGGTTCATTCTCAGCAAAAATCCTTTTTTGAATTTTTGAAAATTACACCGAATATTTAAATCCGTTGAATCGGATATTTTGTCATTAATTTTTGCCCTTTTCAAACGATATACGGAACTACCCACAGCACCAAACATTATTTGTTCGCGTATCGTGACAGGCTCTCCAAGAAGCTGATCAACTTCTTTTTTCAGTTTTTCGTTATACTGCTCTTCAGAATAAAAAATCATCAATTTGCCTTTTATTATTGCACAGCCAATTCCAGGGTATGTTCAATCAATTCCATTCCACCATATTGTCCATGTCCGGGAATAACAATCTTTGCCTCGGCAAACTGCTTCTGAAGTTTTCTGATCGTTTCAGGATATGCTTTCAGGTCACCATCTGCTGTATTTCCAAGGTTTCGGGAATTTAGACTTTTAACGATACATCCGGGGAATAAAATTTGTTCCGAAGGAATCCAGACCACAATGTTATCCAGTGAATGAGCAGCACCAAGGTAAAAACATTTTATTGTTTTGCTACCGAACGCTAATACCAAAGAATCTCTGAATCCAAACAACGGAACAGGAAGCCCTTCTTTATGGCAAATCTCCCTGGTTTGTTCATTGGCATACGACAGGATGTGCTGATCCTGAATAAAGGTTAATCCACCCATACAGTCTTCATGCCAGTGATTAGGAACAAAACCAACTACTTTTAAATGCAGAGAATCTTTCAGGTAATTCAGCAGAATTTCTGTTTGTGCATTGTTCCAGGGAGAATCAAACAAAAAGGCTTTGCTCTTATCTGTTAGTACTAATCCATTGGCACCTACCCTGCCATACCCCTCGACATTAGTAAAAGAAACATGAATATAAGCATCATCAGATATTTGAATAAGGCTTACATCGTCTGATATTTTTATCGTTTTATTGTTAAAATCTTTTGCATCACTCAAAACAGGTACTGACTGTGCATTTATTGCAAAAAAAGAATACGCGAGAAAAAAAACAAAAAGAAATGAGCTTCTCATAGTTACAAATTGTTATATAAAGTGAATCATATTGATAAACACTCAAATATAACTAAAACAACAAATTGAATAACATAATCATGTTCAATTATTGCACCACAAAGTATTTTAATACGGCCGGTTCATTATCAGGTTTAACCTTTATCACATAAGCCCCCGGGGACAAGTTATTGACGGAAAGCGCCATTTCATTTTTATCCTTAAAGATTTCGGTCGATATCATTTTCCCTGTCAGGTCATAAACATCAACCTGTATCTTTTTGTATACAGACTTCAGACGAATATTCAGAATGCCAGAAGATGGATTGGGATAGATTGTTATTATTTCTTTCAGATCATTATACTCAATATTATTACCTAAATCCACGGAATACAACTTAATATCATCAATCATCCATCCTTCTTTGCCAGTATCCACGCTATCACTGATAAAATTAAAGCGAATGATTAATGTATCCATTGCATCGAACTTCATAGTTTTTAATCCAGATGGAAGTACATACCATGCTAAAATTATGTTTTGCCAACTCTGAGAATTTCCACTGAATCCAATCTCTTCATTTGTTAATTTAGTTGTCATATACTCATAATATCCATTATAAAGACTCCTTGGTGTTTCATTAAAAAAATATGAAGTATCCTTAAAAACATTTAACCAGCTTTTACCATTGTCATAAGATATTGTTATATACCCCCCATCTTTTAAGGTATCTGTATCATATTTTTGTTTGAATTCAATAAATATATCATATGGATAGTAGTCAGGATAATTAAACCTTCCAATTTTTATGTCAAAATAAGAGTAGTTATTTGCCGGATAAGATTTTACTGTATCAGTTACAATTACATTTTTCCCACTATAAGCACTTTCAAAGATAGATTTCAGAGGTTGGCCTATTTGCCAGATATTTTGCGATGATGTATCAACTTCCAAATATTCATAAGGCTTTTCAAATGTAATTGTATCCCAAACATATATAATTCTATCATAATCCTGTGGATATACGGATGAACGAACTAATCCTAAAAAACAAATGGCAAATAAAATCTTTTTCATGGTTCAAATAAATTAATAATAGGTTAGATAAAGTTATAAAAAATAACAGCTAAAGGCAATAAAAAAAGTCCCGGCTCTATGAGTCAGCCGGGACCTGTCCAAATGTAAAACCAAGACTCTATGGTTGAGCTATTTCTTAAAGATCATATCTTCATGATCCAGTACCTTGTATATTCTTACTTTCAAAAAGTCTGTAATTAAAAATGCTGCTATGGCATAACCCCATATGTACAGCGCCAGCGTCCATGATATTGGGGTAATGAACCAGCCATAAACAGCCACAAACGTGGCGAGTATTTTTGTAATGACTGCCGCCCAGAACATGGTTGCACTTGGCTTAATGGACCAGAACGGTCCTTTTGTCCGGGTCAGGAAAATGGTTAAATGGCCCGCAACAGCAAGCTTTAAAAATACAAACGTCTGTATCTGATCCTTGCTTAAATCCAGAACCTGCTGCCCAATATAAAATATTCCGAATGAACTGATGACACCTATTATACCCAGAAACGTTGCCATGCTTAAAATGACTCTCATATTCCATCGTTCGGGTTCATTGGAATATTTTACATTGTCGTAAGCAATGGCCATTATCGGAGCATCGTTAAATAATGCCAGCAACACAATCATAATAGCAGTGATGGGGTAAAAATTAAATGCTATGATCGCCAATGTGATAAAAAACAAGACCCTGATAGTTTCTGCAATCCTGTAAATCGCATAACTGTTCATGCGCTGGAATATCTTCCGGCTCTCTTTTATGGCATCAATCAGAACCGATAATCCGGGAGAGGTAAGCACAATGTCAGCGGCAGATTTAGCGGCATCCGTTGCTCCGGCCACAGCCAGACCAGCATCCGCCTTTTTAAGCGCCGGAGCATCGTTTACACCGTCGCCTGTCATTCCCACAATATGTTTTTGTTCCTGTAGTAATTCTACAATCCGGTATTTATGCTCAGGAAATACCTGGGCAAATCCATCTGAATTCTCTATAATTTCTACAGCTTCTTTATCCGGTTTATCCAAAAACTCGGTAGCTTCACTGATATGGTCACCAAGGTTGACTTTCCCTGCAATCTGTTTGGCTATAGCAAGGTGATCGCCTGTAATCATTTTCACATTCACACCCATTTTTTCAGCCATGGCAATGGTTTCTGCCGAATCTTCACGTGGTGGATCAAACAATGGTATCAGACCAACATATTCCCAGTCACTATTCTCTTCCTTAACAGCTACACCAAGTGCTCTGAATCCTTTTAATGCAAATTCAGTAATTTGATCATTGACGGCTTTTGAAATAGCTGCAGAAGATTTTGCAGATAACAAACTTAATATAACCTGCGGCGCCCCTTTAGATACAGAGAAATTTCCCTTTCCAGACTTGGTCACACTGGCTTCGCTACGTTTTATAACCGGATCAAATGGCTTAAAATCTGTGACCTGACAAGCTTCATATTGTTTGTTGACCGCTGCGTCTGCTTTTGCATCCTGTATAATGGCTGAATCAATCGGATCTTTATCTTCCTCCCTGGAAGCGAGCATCCCGTACAGCAACACATCTTCCTGTTTAAATTTTCCCAATGGTTTAACCTCGGAAAGTGTGAGTTCATTTTTTGTTATGGTTCCGGTTTTATCTGAACATAAAACATCCATTCCGGCCATTTCCTCTATGGCAACCAGCTTACTCACAATGGCTTTCTTTTTAGCCAGAGCAGATGCTCCAACCGCCATGGTCACGGACAGCACTGCAGGTAATGCCACAGGAATGGCGGCTATGGTCAGCACCAAAGCAAACTGTAAGGTATCCAGAAAGTTTTCGTGACGGTACAACGACAACAGGAAAATAATGGCAATCATGATAGCGGCCAGTACAATCAGGTAATGCCCAATTTTAATGACTGCTTTCTGGAAATGACTAATTGTTTTAGCCTCAGCCACCAGTTTCGCGGTCTTACCAAAATACGTATTCTGACCGGTAGCCACTACCAGACCATCCATTTCACCCTGACGAATTATAGATCCCGAGTAGGCCAAATCATTTGTATGCTTTTCTACAGGCAGGGATTCACCGGTTAACGCAGATTCATCAATAGTCAGATAATCGCCTTTAACCAGCTTTACATCTGCCGGAATAATATCCCCCAACCTAAGCCTTACCATATCTCCCGGCACCAGACCTGCTGCAGCTACTTCACCCCACTTTCCGTTTCTAAATACGCGGGCGTTCAGTGCCAGTTTTTTCTTTAACTGACTAATGGCATCATCTGCTTTATATTCCTGCCAAAAACCAACCAGTGCATTCAAAAGCAGCAGAATAAAAATGATCCAGAAATCTTCCCAGTGATGGATGACCGCAGACAGGACTGCTGCCACTTCAATCATCCATGGAATGGGTCCCCAGAAGTAACCTAAAAATTTTAGTACCGGGTTTACTTTCTTTTCTTCAAGTTCATTGGGACCGAACTCTTTTTCTCTTTCCTTAACCTGATCATCCTGTAATCCTTTGAGACCAGTTTCCAGATTCTCGCAGACCTCATCAATGGTCATTTTTTTAAAAGCGTCAATGTCAAAGTGTTTCATAGTGGACAAATTTTAGAAATACCACAATTAAGGGTGAAATATTACTATTCCGTAAAGTGTTAAAAAATTTGATTTCGGGAAGAATGACCTGAAATATGTAAGCTTTTTGTGATGTATTCAATGGTGTCATAATGTATGAATACTTAATTCCAATTACATAATCACACTAACAACATATCACAACCGGGAATATCTCTGTAATTATACTTTTTTATCCCAAACCGGACGTATTTTAAACTTCGTTAAACGAAGAACCTACCGGGGAAATAAAATTTAACAGACCTGGCTATACCTATAATCCAATTTGTAATTTGGGAGAAAATGAAATAAAATTTATCTTTCCATTTTAAATTACAATAACACTGTTATGAGCAAAGAAAAAGTTTTAGAAGTGCTTAAGGCCGCCGGCAAACCATTAAATGCCGGGGAAATTGCCGATGCCTCCGGTCTGGATAAAAAAGAGGTAGATAAGGCTATGAAAGAATTAAAAACAGATGATGCCATTGTATCACCTAAGCGTTGTTACTGGGAACCCAAATAGGTTCTCAGTTTTATTTACCTTCCTGAGTAA
Organism: Quyinboa mangrovi; assembly: GCF_042219825.1. Lineage (NCBI taxonomy): Bacteria > Pseudomonadati > Bacteroidota > Bacteroidia > Bacteroidales > Quyinboaceae > Quyinboa > Quyinboa mangrovi. The sequence continues at coordinate 191,645 of NZ_JBHJHQ010000006.1, read as the reverse complement.
TAGTTATCCCATCAAAATAGTCACCTGCTTCCAGTCCGATTCTTATTATCCGGTTTGAATTTGTCGGATTAGGATCAATTTTTATAAACAGACTCCGTGCGTCTTTTCTTTCCAGATAAAAACAACTGTCCTGAATAACATATTCGCTTACATATTCCTGATTCACATCAAAATGATAAAACCATACCGTATCAACAGCTACATCCGTTATCCACCACCAGTCACCTTCAGTGGTTACAGTAGCTGAATCGCCATTAGAACTAAAATTTAAAGATTTAGTTGAAAGTTTTATAATATCACCCCATTTCCCAATTGGCTCCTTTTCTGTGCAGGCTGCAATTAAAACCATCAAAACGACCAACATAAATATTTTCAGTTTCATTTATTCTGATTTTGTACAATAGAGGAAGTCAAATAAAAAAAGGTTGCATATCACCTATTTCCCAAATCTGTAAACCAAAGCGAGTTGTTGCGATTGATCCAAAACAGAAAAATTGAGCAGGTGAAACGACAGGTTAAAGTGGCCTTCAACGTGTTCTTTCTGTAAGAATTTCCAGATTACATCCGTTCTGAGATAGCTTTTTAGGTCGTAATACCTGTCACCATTAGTTATATGCAGTCCGTCACCCTGGCTAATATTTGCTCTTAGTGCAAAGTACTTAATTTCGGCATAGAGTTCTGCGGTAAAACTCCAGGATTTTTGGAAGGTATTTCCTTCACCTCTGTTTCTGTAGGTTGATTCTAATACACCAGTCCTGATATATCCCTTTTGTAGCGGCAATAATTCATCCAGGTCGGATCCTAAATATAAAGCAAGGGCAAGATTATCCTCCACGAATTCATTTTCCTGCCTGATCCCCTTTCCGGCATAATGAAACAGCGTAAGGTAATTCTGAAAGAAGAATGAACCGCCCCTGATCTCCCCGTTAAGTGCAGCCATAAACGTTTCCCTCCGATTATCCGTCTGACGACTGGTCCAGTCCACAAATCCTGCCTGATGCCCCCATTTCCATCTGTAATCGGCATAAAACCCTTCAATATTAGGACGGTAATAATTAAACGTATCTGTAATCAGAGCCAGGGGAAAATCAATCAGGTTCATTCGTGGAAAAGCACCAAAATAAAATGTCTTTTTGTCGTCTTCATACTGATAATAGGCAATCAGTTTGGGAAGCTTTTCATTCAGCCCACTTCCAAATTCAAATAAATGATCCAGTCCAAAACGGAAACTATTATTCCCTTCCAGCGTTGTCCCCAATGCAAAACTGGTTCGTTCACCAAGCATCGTTTGAGAAATGGCCTTGTCATACCCATCATACTCGCGGTTATCGCCAAATCCATAAAACTGAACATCGTACTCTAACTGCTGAGCAAACGTTTGAAAGCCCGAAACAATACATAGCGAGCATATTATATGATAAAGTCTGATCTTTAATTGCATAGATACAAAGGAAATAAAATATTGCATATCAGCTTTGATTGCAGCCCTGTTTTTATAATGCAAGAGGGAATCTGCCGCCGCAAACTCCCTCACTAAACTTTGGGTATTTAACTGGTTTAATAAAATTATCTCTTCTGTAAGAATCCTCAGGCAATTTGTGCCACCGGGAGATTAAATGAAAATGTTGTTCCCTTCCCATACTGGCTCACTACTTTAATATCCGAATGATGTAACTCCATGATCTTTTTCACTATGGCAAGCCCTAATCCTGTACTGTCAGCATATTCGTGACTTTTATAATATCTATCGAAAATATGTGGAATATCCTCATTTTTTATTCCCTGACCCGAATCTGAAATCCGTACCTGCACTTTTTCAACATCCTTCATATTCACCTCAATATTGATCGTATCGCCATCGTTACAGAATTTAATGGCATTATCTATCAGGTTTTGTAAAGCCCTTTCAAGCAAAGAGATGTCAGCTTCCACCATAGGAAGATCTTTCGATAGAATTGTATTGATGCTCACCCCTTTTTTCTGCGAAAGAATTCTGAATTTTGCTGCAATATCAGAAACCAGCTCACCGATCACCAGTGGTTCAAAATCGGGTTTAATCTGATTGGTTTCCAGCTTTGAAAGTTCAAACAATTCAAATACAAGTTTTTTCAAACGCTCACTGCTTTTGACAATGGTCTCCAGATATTTTTTCTCATCTTCCTTTTTCAGTTTTCCCTGCTTCAGCAACAACGTTTCCGCATAGCCCTGTATGGACGCTACAGGCGTACGCAGATCGTGAGACACATTGCTTATCAACTCTTTACGCAGATTATCCACTCCCTTCAGTTCCTCAATATTTTTCTCAATGGTATCAGCCATCTCATTAAAAACCAAACCAATCCTGTCAAGCTCGCTTTTATCCTGTACATCAATCCGTGCATCGTAATGTCCTGACCTGAATGCCAGAATACCTTTTGTTATATTGTTCAGTTTTTTAGTCAGGAACCAGAAAGCGATCAGCCCTGTCATGGCTGCAATCAACAAAATAACGATCATTGACCTGATTGAAATTCCCAGAATGTAACTTCCAAGCACGGTATGCGAAGCAGAAGCATATTCCTGACTGGCCAGTACAATATAAATGTAGCCTATCAACTTGTTATCTTCAATGATCCGTGTGGCAGAAAAGATTTTGGATTCTCCCGGATTCCTCGGATCATCACCCATGACTATTCCTTTGGAATTATCGGTGAGGAATTTTTGGATCGGATCCAGAGATACATTTTCAAGTTTCACTACCTTATCGGGAGCCACATAACTTAAAATTTTCCCGTCCGGATTTAAAATGTAAACTTCAACACTGGGATTAATAACCATCATGGAATGCATAATGTCTCCCAATGCTGCTTTATTCAAACTATCTTTGGCAACAAGCGGCTGAATTACACCCAACATATTGGATGCCAGCTCCCGGTTCAGCTTCTGGTTCACTTCCTCAGAATAACTTCTTGCCGATTGAACGGAAATGTAGAGCACAATGGCTGCAAAAAGCACAAGCACAAATAAAAATATGGCGGACAATTGCCAGAATAAACGGCTGAATACTCCGGGCTTTTTCAAATCTGTTTGTGATCTTTCCTGACTCATACTAGTTTTCTCTGAATTTATATCCTACTCCCCACGTTGTTAATATGTACTCCGGCTTATTGAGATTGGATTCAATTTTTGACCGCAACCTGTTGATATGCGAATTCACCGTATGCTCAAAACCTTCAAACTCATATCCCCAAACCTGATTAAGTAATGTCATGCGCGAGAATGTTTTACCCGGATTGGATGCCAAAAGCAATAAAAGGTCAAACTCTTTGGGACTCAGTTCCACGCGTTTTTTATTGATTTCAACAATGCGCATGGATTCATTGATATAGAGGTTGCCGCTTCTGATTTCCAGTTCATTATCATCAACTAGCTTTTGAGACATATCAATGCGGCGCAACACGGCTTTTATTCTGGCAATCAGCTCCCTGATACTGAACGGTTTGGTTATATAATCGTCAGCGCCAATTTCAAGCCCGAGTACCTTATCTATTTCTTCCGATTTGGAGGTCAACATTAAAACCGGTGTCGTAATTTTTTCCTGACGAATGCGCTTACAGACCTCGAAACCATCCATCAATGGAAGCCTTATGTCGAGCAATATGCATCTATAGGAATTATTCAGGGCTTTCATAAGGCCGTCCTTACCATCGTATGCCTTATCCACCTCAAAATTCATATCTCCTACATGAATGGAAATCAATTCGGAAATATCCTTATCATCCTCTATTATAAGTACTTTATCCATCGTTTTTATTCTAAAACAGAACAAAGTTAGGAACAGTTCATCACAGAAGTATCACAAAATCATCAAAGAACCGTGATAATATGAAAAAAGGAATGTTTTTTGAGTAAGTTAATTAACATCACAACATGTTAAATATCTGAACATATTATTGTACGTCTTGGTTTTATGATAAACTTTAGAAAATTATGAACTACTATTATTCAAAAACAGTCGATTATTCATTTGAAGATACAATTGAAAAGCTTAAAGCTGAACTTAAGCCTGAGGGCTTCGGTATTGTAACAGAAATGGATGTGCAGGAAAAGTTTCATGAAAAACTTGATGTATATTTCAGGCCCTACAGAATTCTTGGGGCATGTAATCCCAAATTTGCCTACGAAGCTCTGCAGGAAGATGACAAGCTTGGAACGATGCTACCATGTAACTTTATCGTTCAACGCCTGGATAACGAGAAAACTGAGATTGCAGCTATTAATCCTGTGGCATCAATGCAGGCTATAGACAATGCTAAACTCAATACTTTTGCCATCGAAGTGGGAGATATATTGAAACGGGTATTGGATAAGGTTTAAAAACGTTTCAGTGTATTTTTTCCGATAAAGGATTTTAGTACGTAATATACGTATTCCATTCTTATGATGTCCATTGCTGAGGCATGGCCAAGTTCCACCGGAATACGTTGTAAGTTGGTATAGATCTGATCCCGTTTCAACCCAGCTGTTCCGAATGTGAGGACCGGAGATACGGGATTATTTCTGAGCCTTTCGAAATACGCTTTACTAACCTTATCATCTGTAAACGGAAATGAAAACAACGGCGTCTTTATATCAAAGGCTTTAACAAGGTTTCCCACAGATTGCTCTGTCTGTCTCACCTGTTCTTCTATTGGAATCTCTGAAAATTTCGGGTGATCCAGACTATGAGCTCCTATGGTAAAACCATCCTTAAGTAATGATTTAATCTGAGCCGTACTTAAATATGGTTGTTCTGTTTTTAGAAATTCGGAGAAACTTATACCTGCTATTTCTGCAACATCATCCAACAGCCTTTTTTCAGCATATTTTACACTTTCAATACGCTCTTTTATCACCTGAAAATCGGTTTCTACCTCCAGCTTTCCTGCAATCTTTTTAATCACAACATTCTCCAGCCCATTAATTTGTTCTATAACCAAACTGGCTTTATATCTGAAAAACAGATCTTTATTATCTATAAAAGCCGTATTCACAAAACACGCAGCCGGTATTCCCTTACGTTTTAAAACCGGCGCAGCAAAATGGTAAAAACTACTTAATCCGTCATCGAACGATAACCAGAAAGAACGTTTTGATGGTTGCTTTCCAGTTTGAGCCCAATTGATCAGAGTTTCGGTGTCAATGGGTTCAAAATGATGCAATAGCTCATCAAGATCCTTTTCAAAGGATTTCACTGATTTAACCGGATAGGCGTGTTTCAGGTACGGCTGTGGCTCATCCTCAACCGCATGATAAAACGGCATCACCAGTTTTTGTCCGGTGAGTAAGGTCAGCAGACCTAAGGGTTTCAGGCGCCAGACAGGGGCCAGTTTTAAAAGAAAATCCTTCATAATCCGTTCACCGAAGATACATATTTTGCAGTTATTGAAAAATCGGTTTAATCCTGAATCGTTTTATCTCCCCGAATTCTTTATTTTTGAGCTAAAAAAGATGGCGTCACACCTGTATTTATTACCAAGTTTGATGGGAGACACAGCAGCAGAAGATGTGTTACCAGAAAAAAACATTGCACTTATTAAAACGCTGAAACACTTTATTGTTGAAGATCTTCGGAGTGCGCGCCGCTTTTTAAAAACCGTCGATAAGTCCATTGAAATAGATGAACTCACCTTTTATTTGCTCAATGAACATACCACACCAGAGGAAGCATCACGGCTTATAAAACCACTGCTTAAAGGAAACGATGTAGGACTAATGTCCGATGCCGGATGTCCGGGAGTAGCTGATCCGGGAGCAGATGTGGTGGCACTGGCGCATGAAAAAAACATCACCGTTGTTCCTTTGGTTGGTCCCTCATCCATTTTAATGTCTGTTATGGCAGCCGGAATGAATGGTCAGAATTTTTCTTTTGTTGGCTATCTGCCGGTTAAACCCCATGAAAAGCAAAACAGACTGAAGGAACTGGAGCGCCGGATTATGCAGGAAAACCAGTCGCAGGTATTTATTGAGGCTCCTTACCGAAACATGAAACTGGCTGAAGATCTGCTCAGGATGTGTTCCCCTGACCTAAGGCTGTGTATTGCTGTTGATATATCAACACCACAGGAATTTATTAAAACCAAACGCATTACAGAATGGAAAAGTAAGTTACCTGATATGCACAAAAAACCTGCTATTTTTGTTTTAGGTAAATAAAAAATGATGAAATTAATCCGGGTAACTTTGATAATTGTTTTAAGCATAGTGGTTGCGGCTTGTAAAACAGATAAACGATCCAATCAAATTATGAATGTTCCTGTTCCACTGGTAGTATATAAAACAAAAGCAGATTACAGCAAATATGTTCCGGTTTTGTTAAATGACTCAAAAGACAGGATCATATCGTATCCGGCACCTGGAGATCTGACATTTGATGGCGATCCTGCACTACCAACACAACTTAAAAACGGATACCTGCTGGATAATATGGGAATCGGCCCGAATACTGCCTTTACCACTTATACATACGAAGAATATTCAGCCTTTGATCATGCACCATCAACCCAGGAACTCCTGAATCATATTATTGACTCCGACCCGTTCTCTGAACTCTGGCTTTGCGGCACAAGAAATAACTTTAACACAACGCAAGATATAAATGAACTTATCCTGAAAGGATTTAAGCACAGCAAAAACCTGTTGAAAGAATAGACATACAGCTATTATCTCCGATTAATCGTTTAATACTCTTGATTACTTTTGTCCGGTTAAAGCGTTAGAGATTCTGAGCGTAGTAAAATGAAGCAAAGAAACTTTAAGTAATATTGATTTTTAGCCGGACAACAATGACACCTAATTAATCTGTTTATAATAAATGGTAGCAATATCTGCTTTGCGCCAGATTTCAAAATGTACCATGACCATGTTTGTTAAAATTCATTAAAAACAGTTCAGATTAAGAAAAATATTTAACTTTGTATCTCAAAGTACTATGCAATGAAAAACAAACAGGACGACATTCAGATCATACGAAAGATGATGGAGGAATCATCGAGATTTCTTACACTTAGCGGTTTATCCGGAATATTTGCGGGACTTTATGCCCTGGCAGGAGCAGCTGTCGCATATTTCATGATTCTGGACAGTGGTGCCAGAGGACTTGATTATTCTTTCGATTATTTCAGATTTGGAACCAACCGTACTGAATTATTTTATCTTTTGCTGGATGCATTGGTTGTTCTGATTCTTGCATTAAGTACAGCCTGGTTAGTATCATATAATAAAGCAAAAAGGGAAAACAAATCATTCTGGACAAGAACGGCAAAACGCATGCTGGTCAATCTGTTTATTCCTCTTATTGCCGGAGGTTTATTTATTCTCGCCATGTTGTATCATAACGATACCATGTTTGTATCCTCTTCCCTGCTTATTTTCTATGGCCTTGCCTTGCTGAATGCATCCAAATACACGCTTGGTGAAATAAAATATCTGGGATTATCAGAAATAGCAACAGGAATTATTTCGTTGTTTTTCTTAGGTTACAGTTTTGTTTTCGCCATTTTTGGGTTCAGCATTTTGCATATTATCTACGGATTCGTAATGTGGAAAAAGTATAAGTAGTGGGAAGTTTAATTGATGGTTTAAATAAAGCATTTGAGAGCAGGGTAAGATTAGGCATCATGTCTGTGCTTACCGTTAACGAAGCAGTTGATTTCAACACCTTAAAGGAGTTGCTTGATGTTACTGACGGAAACCTGGCCAGTCACCTGAAAGCACTTGAAAAAGAAGATATGATTACCATGAAAAAGAAATTTATCGGCAGGAAACCAAATACGACCTATTCTATAACAGAAACAGGACTTAGTGCTTTCAATGCACACATTAATGCACTTGAGAAATTATTTAGAAGCTAATTTTTTTTAATCAATCACTTTGTATTTCAAAGTACTTTTAATACAATAAATCATGGAAGACAAAAATGAAAAAACAAAATGGTATCAGACATTCACTGTAAAAATGGCGGTACTCGGATTTATGACGTTGATCCTGCTTATTCCACTGGAAATGGTAAAAGATGTTATTCGCGACAGAATTCATTTTTCTGATCAGGCCAAAAAGGAGATTACACAAATGTGGTCAGGGCAGCAGACTATCTCAGGTCCTGTATTAAATGTGCCGGTTTACACGTATGAGCAGACCAAAGACGGAAATGTGATGGTTACGAATATTCTACACCTCTTGCCGGAAGAACTGAACATAAGCGGGACGGTTAAACCTGAATTACGTAAAAAGAGCATTTACAGAAGCGTGGTCTACACATCTGATTTACAGCTTTCAGGTAATTTCAAACAACCGGATCTTTCTTCATTTTCCGGATATCACATTCAGTGGAAAGATGCTTATTTTACGTTTGGGATCAGTGATAACCGCGGTATAAAAGGGAATCTGAAACTGAAGGTGAATGACAAAACAGTTGAACCGAAACCCGGTGTAGCGGATCACGACCTTTTTAAATCGGGCATTACCTTCGAAATGCCGGTGGATACATCTTTGGAAAACCTGGCCTTCACCATGAACCTTGAATTAAACGGCTCTGATGAACTCTCATTTTTGCCCATTGGCAAAAGCACTGATATTTCCATAAAATCACCGTGGGCAGATCCTTCATTTAAAGGTGATTTTCTGCCTTATAAAAGAGAGGTGACCAAGGAAGGCTTTGATGCACACTGGAAAGTCACAGAACTGAACCGTACATTCCCGCAGATATGGAAAGGGAAAGCATATAATGTGAATCAACAGAGCCTGGGAATAGAATTTCTACTGATGGCAGATCATTATCAAAAGTCGTTGCGAAGTGTAAAATACGGCCTGTTGTTCATTATATTGACATTTCTGGTCCTCATTTTTTCTGAATTGTTTTACCACAACAGAATTCAGCTCTTTCATTACATTCTGGTGGCCTTTGCCCTTATCCTGTTTTTCTCTTTACTGACGGCGTTAAGCGAACAAATAGGATTCAGTGCGGCGTACCTGGTTTCAGCAGTACTAATCGTATCAGCTATCTGGTTCTTTACACGCGGATTTATAAACAGTCCCAAAGTAGCATTAATCCTGAACGGTATTCTTGTTTTGTTTTACGTCTTTATTTTCATCCTCCTTTCTCTGAAGGATTATGCATACCTGGCAGGTAATATTGGGCTGTTCATAATACTCACAACCGTAATGGGTGTCTCACGAAAATTAAAGATTAACGACAAATAATATTTCACTCCGTGGCTGTCCCTGTCTTATGTTGAATCTCAGAATGCTTACCTGTTTAAAGGGGCAGCCACTTTTTATTATTTATTATAAAGATGCACATCGCGCTGCGGGAAAGGTATGGTTATATTGTTTTTATCCAGCGCTTTCTTAACATTCTCAACAATGTCGAAATATACCAGCCAATATTCTGTCGTTTTTACCCACGAACGTGTTGTGATATTTACACTACTATCTCCCAATGATTTAACGGCAATTACAAATTCCGGTTCAGGTAAAATCCTTGTTTCTGCTTTCAATACGTCTGAAATTACCTTTTTGGCCTTATCGATATCATCAGAATAACTGATCCCAAATTCAATATCCACTCTGCGGGTATCCATGCGGGTATAATTCATGGTTGCAGTTTCCGATAGCTGTCCGTTCGGAATTGTAACCATGATATTGTCAAATGTAAGCAAGGTGGTATTGAAAATTGAGATACTGCTGACCGTACCGGAATATCCTCCACCGGTAATGTACTCCCCTACTTTAAAAGGCTTCAGGAGAAGGATCATAACACCACCTGCAAAATTCGAAAGGGTACCTTTCAGAGCCATACCGATTGCCAGACCGGCAGCACCGAGAACAGCCAGGAATGATGTCATTTCAATCCCCAGCATACCTGCAACTGTAATGAATAAAACTACTTTTAGTGTGATACTGATCAGGCTGGTCAAAAACCCACGCAATGAAAGATCAAGATTTCTTCGTTCAAACCCTTTTTTTACAGCTTTCATCACAAATTTAATCAGCCACCAGCCGATAATCAGTACGATAACTGCATAAATAAGTTTTAAGCCATATTCTGTGGCATATTTAATTAATGACGCCAACAGGTCTTTAATTTTTTCAGCGTCCATAATTGCTTCACTTTGCATAAGGTGTATATTATTATTTGTGGTCAAAAATAAAAAATTACGGTGAATCTTATATACACGGCATAAAAAAACGCCCTTTGAATAAGGGCGTTATTAAGCAAATGTATTTTTCTTACTATTTTACCATATGTACATCTCTCTGAGGGAAAGGTATTGATATCTTATTTTTATCAAATGCCTTCTTAATGTTTTCTGTCGTATCAAACATTACGGCCCAGTAATCTCCTGTATTTACCCAAAGACGAACGGCAAAATTCACAGAACTGTCTGCAAGTTCAGAAACAAGAATCTGATGAGCAGGATCTTTTAGGACACGGCTGTCAGACTCGACATAATCCTGAATAACTTTTCTGGCCTTGTCAATATCATCATCATAGCCAATACCAAATATAAGATCCACACGACGAACCGGTTTGGTAGTTTTATTTACCAACGCACCATTGGAAACAGGAGCATTTGGCAAAATAATTGTTCTGCCATCCGGGGTTTCAAGAATGGTGTGAAAGATCTGAATTTCCTTTACCACTCCTCCGTGACCTGAAGATTCAATGAAGTCACCTACCTTAAAAGGTTTAAGAATTAAAATCATAACTCCACCTGCAAAATTCTGAAGTGTACCTGAAAGGGCCATACCGATTGCCAGACCGGCAGCTGCCAGAATAGCGACAAACGATGTCATGGCAACACCTACCATCTGCATTACAGAAATGACAAGGAGAATTTTCAAAACTGCACTGATCAAAGAAATTAGAAACGGACGAAGCGATTCATCCACATTTCTTTTTTCCATAATTCGCTTCAGTTGTTTTGTAAATCCTTTTATGATCCACAAACCAACTATCAGAACAACAATTGCCAGCAACAAATCCGGCGCATAGTCCATGACCATATCCATGAATTTCTCAGGATTAAAATTGAGTTTTTCCATTTTTCAATTTAAATTAAGTTAATAAGACGAGATTTATACTAGTTGTACTAGAATTCCTTTTTTAACTGTGCCACCCAGTTTTTAATCCTTTCTTCAGACAAACCGGCCTGGTTCTCAAAGTCCAGTGCCAATCCTATAAATTCTCCGTTTCTGTGTGATACCGATCTTTCAAATTCATACCCTTCAGAAGAGGTATGTCCAACTACTTCAGCTCCTTGTCCCACAAGAATATCAGCCATGAGCCCAATTCCGTCAACAAAGTTTTCAGGGTAATCCTTTTGATTTCCTAAACCGTAAATTGCAACTTTTTTCCCTTTCAGGTCTGCATTTTCTATTTCGGGGACCATTTCGTCCCAATATGAGGGTAACTCACCATCGAACCAGGTTGGTACACCCAGTATCAATGCATCATATTTGGCAAGATCCTCACCTTTGGCATTATCCACATCAACAACTTCAAGCCCTTTTCCCCAGTTTTCAATAATATGTTTTGCTACTTGTGAACTTTTTTTTGCAGTATAGCTATAAAACAATGCTGTCATTTAAATTTGGTTTTGCTGTTAATTTTTTAAATCATAAGTAAAACAGTAGTTAACTTATTTTGTTCGATCACAAATTTACGGTCCGAGGCTTTCTTTTTAACAGAGAATATGTAAATACTGCCAAAACAAGCAATACCGTTCCAAAGTAAAATCCGGGTGTCATCAATTCGGATTCACCAAATATAAGAAAAGCCAGAAAAATTCCGTAGACCGGCTCCATATTAATGGTCAGAACAACCTGAAATGCACTTAATGATCGCATGACATGGATTGAAGCCATAAATGCATATGCAGTGCACAGCAGCGAGAGTATGAGCAGCCAAAACAAATCAGACAGATTTAATGCTAACGTCACTGGTGTAAAGGCAGCATAAACCGGAAGAAATACAGATAATGCAATAAAACCACCAGCCATTTCAAAAAGTGTTATAGTTACAGGTTTGTATTCCTTCTGAAACCGCTTGTTAAGCACCATAAACAGGGCACCTAATACAGCAGATGCCAATCCCGATATGATACCTAAGGTGTATTCAGATTCAAATTTAAATATGATAACAATAGCACCTATAATAATCAATCCCAGAAAAAACTCAAGAAAACTGATTTTAGATTTGTTGAATAACGGTTCCAGCAAACTGGTAAACAGAGCTGTTGATGCAAAACAGGCTAAAGCCACACTAACTGTAGATGATTTTATAGATCCGAAAAAGGCAACCCAATGAAAGGCCACAATAAAACCGGTTGCCAAATATTTTACCAGATTTTTACGGTCTGGTACAACAAGCTTACCTGTAAACTTTAACCAAATAAATAAACCAATAAACGCAAACAACATACGATACCATACCATTTCAATAGCAGGCAGTGAAATTAGTTTTCCAATAACACCGGTAAAACCAAGAATTACAACTATAAAATGAAGATGTAGAACATCGGTAATATGCTTGTCCTTTCCTATCAAACCGGTTGCTTTTTGTGTATGAACAAATTTAACTGTAAAGCTAATTCAATTCCATAAATTGATTTGTAGGTTTGGATAATTTTTATGATTTTTGATTCAAATATCAACCTAGATGATAATTGAGCATTTTACTCAACTTTCGATAATAAGCCAAATAATCGCTTTAACTCTGCTGTTCACGCTTTTAGTCCAGTTATTTTACTATTTATGGTTTTACAGCAGAATTATATTCACGAAACTTTCAAAGGATATAAACGCAAATAATTTACCTCCTGTATCCGTGGTAATATCAGCTAAGAATGAGCAATACAATCTTCCGGAATATCTACCATCCATACTTGAGCAGGATTATCCCGATTTTCAGGTGGTAGTGGTTGATGACTGCTCGGAAGATGAAACATGGGATATACTGGAACAACTGAAGAAAAAATATACCAACCTGTATACAACAAGAATTCATTTTGATCCGATTTTTAAACACGGTAAAAAAATGGCTTTATCGCTTGGTATTAAAGCAGCCCAAAACGACATACTTGTGTTTACCGATGCAGATTGTATGCCTGCCGGCAAGGACTGGCTACGACGTGTAGTGAGTAACTACAACGACAACACGGAAGTAGTGATTGGTTACAGCCCGGTATTAAAGGACAAGGGATTTATAAACCGAATGATCCGATACGATAATGTGTTCACCGGGATTCAATATTTGGGATCAGCACTTGCAAAGAAACCATACATGGGTGTAGGACGAAATTTATCCTATAAAAAATCTTTATTCTTCAGTCAAAAAGGATTTTCTCCTTATATTCAACTTATGTCAGGTGATGATGACCTGTTTATCAACAAAGTAGCTACAAAAACAAATTGTGCAGTGGAAATTTCTCCTGACGCGCATGTATTGACAAAAGCAAAAAACAGTTGGAAAGACTGGATCATTCAAAAACGCAGACACCTTACAACAGGTAGGTATTACCGGTTTGGCGACAAATGGCGTTTAGGAGTAGAAATAGGATCCAGATTTCTGTTTTATGTAACGTTCATAATGGCATTGATCCTTATCCCTTATACATGGATAGTTATTGCAGTATTCGGATTAAGATTCCTTGTACAGGGATTAATTATTAATCTATCCGCTAAAAAACTCAAACAACCACATCTGTTGTTTACCTTCTGGTTGTTCGACATTGTGATGCCTTTATTAAATGCCTGGCTATCATTTAAGAATATGAGAAACCCCAAAGGGATTAAATGGAAATAAACCGGGACAGCAAACAGAAAGTAAGAGATCAGGAGCTCGTAAAAAAGGCACTTGGTGGTAACAGTGCTGCATTTTCCTCTCTCATGGATTTCTATTACGATGCCATTTATTTCACGCTTCTGAAAATGGTTAATAACTACAGCGATGCGGAAGATCTGACAGCTGAAGTTTTTGGCAAAGTTTTTAAGTCGCTGGATCAGTATTCAAACGACTATGCATTTAGCACCTGGTTGTTCAGCATTGCCACAAACCATACCATTGACTTTATGCGAAAATCAAAAAAACTGATTCTTTCCATTGAAGATAATGATGACTCAGGTATGGAACCTACTTCGGTGATTCAGGATGACCAGCCTGGACCCGAGGAAAACATGATACGCCAGCAGGAATACAAAAAGCTGGAGAAACTCATCGAAAAGCTGAAACCGTTCTGGCAGGAACTCATTCGTTTACGGTATTATAATGAATTGTCTTACGAAGAAATTGCTGAAAAACTAAATCTTCCAATGGGAACTGTTAAGAGTCAGCTTTACCGGGCAAAAGACTCGTTGGCTAAACTATATAAGGAGCACAAGGAACAGTAATTACAAGTTAAAAGGTAAAAGGCAAAAGGTAAAAGGTAAAGGTTAAAAGGCAAAAGTTTGAAGTTTTAAGACATTATATAATGAGGTTTTGAGATATGAAAAAAATTGAAATGGTTGATCTACGGTCGCAGTATTTAAGAATGAAAGAGGAGATTGATAATGCTATTCAGGAAGTTATTGATTCCACAGCATTTGTTAAGGGACCTGCGGTAAAACGATTCGAAAATAACCTGGCTGATTTTCTGGGGGTAAAACATGTGATTGCATGTGCTAACGGAACCGATGCATTACAGATAGCATTAATGGCACTTGGGCTAAAACCAGGTGACGAAGTAATTGCTCCAACATTTACATTTATTGCATCGGCAGAGATAATTGCATTATTAGGATTAACTCCGGTTTTGGTTGATGTAGATCCGGATACTTACAACATTTCCGTTGATGCTGTTGAATCTGCCATAACTGAAAAAACAAAGGCTATAATTCCTGTTCATTTGTTTGGCCAGAATGCCGATCTGGATGCCATTATGGAGTTGGCTAAAAAATATAATCTGTATGTGGTTGAAGATGCCTGTCAGTCCATCGGATCAACTTATTTCAGTAAGGACGGTTCGGTTTGCCAGTCGGGCACAATAGGAGATATTGGTTGCACCTCGTTTTTTCCGTCAAAAAATCTTGGCTGTTATGGCGACGGTGGGGCTGTTTTCACTCATAGTGATGAACTGGCATCAAAAATCAGAGCCATTGCAAACCATGGTATGATGGTTCGATACTATCACGATATGGTTGGGGTAAACAGTCGTCTGGATGGCATTCAGGCTGCCATTCTGGATGTTAAACTAAAACAACTGGACGATTTCGGATCACGCCGCAGTTCTGCTGCAGCCTATTATGACAAAGCACTTGAAGGTATTGATGAATTGCAGATACCTCGTCGTTCTCAACTGTCTACACATGTTTTCCACCAGTATACCATGCGTGTAAAAAACGGAAAACGTGATCAGCTGAAAGATTTTCTGAATAAAAAAGACATCCCTGCGATGGTCTACTACCCCGTTCCGCTGCATTTACAGAAAGCCTATATCGATCCGCGTTACGATGAAGGTGATTTTCCGGTTAGCGAACAGCTGAGCAAGGAAGTTATTTCATTGCCCATGCACACTGAACTTTCTGAAGATCAGTTGTTGTATATTACAGAGAGCATAAAAGCGTTTTTCAGATAAGACACAAATACCAGGTATCAGGACACAAGATGTGCAAAAAAGGCAAAAGGTAAAAGGCAAAAAGTAAAAGCAAAATGAAAAACCTCGTAGTTCTTACAGGAGCAGGCATAAGCGCAGAAAGCGGACTGAGAACCTTTCGCGACATGGGAGGTTTGTGGGAAGAATACGATGTAATGGAAGTCTGTAGTCCGCAGGGATGGGAGCGTGATCCTGAACTTGTCCTGAACTTTTATAACATGCGCCGGAGACAACTTCTGGATGCAAAACCTAATGCGGCCCATTATGGTCTGGCCGATCTGCAGGAATATTTTAATGTACAGATCATCACTCAAAACGTGGATAACCTTCATGAAAAAGCCGGATCAAAACAGGTGCTTCACCTCCACGGCGAGTTGATGAAAATTCGTTCAACGGGAGATGAATCGCTTATTTATGAAGTCACTCCTGAAAATATTGACACACACATTGGTGATACGTGTGAAAAAGGGTTTCAGTTGAGACCCCACATTGTATTTTTCGGAGAAGCTGTCCCAGCCATTGAAGATGCCATACCTGTATGCGAAAAAGCAGACCTTTTTGCGGTTATTGGTACATCCATGAATGTATATCCAGCTGCCAGTCTGATCCATTATACGCCTAAAGGCATTCCGTTGTTTTTATTGGATCCCGAACCCGCCAGTCTGATGTACAGTATGGATGTAATTGCCGATAAAGCTGCGGCGGGTATAGAAATATTAAAACAAAAACTGATGAAATATGTATAAACCACTTTTTATTATAGCGTTATTGAGCGTAATAACCTTCAATACCAGGGCTCAGAAATTCGAAGGTGGTCTCATTGCAGGTCTCCTGGCCAGCCAGATAGATGGTGATTTTCTTGGTGGATACAACAAAGCCGGCGTTACATTCGGAGGCTGGGTTGGTTATCCAATTACTGAAGATTTTTCTATGCACGGGGAACTACGTTATATTCAGAAAGGGAAAGCCAAACTACCAGTACCGGAAGAGGGTATCATCAGTGAAACAACACGACTGAGTTATCTTCAACTTCCTATAATGCTACAATATAACCTGCAGACCAAATGGTTTTTAGAAGGTGGTTTTGGATTTGGTTATCTGTTTCATTACAGCTTTCTGGAAGGTGGAACAAAGTTAAACGAAGAGAACTACCCCATCCAGGCGGACGAATTTTTCTATGGAGAACTTTGCTTTCTTCTCGGAGCCGGTTATCACATCAGCGACAAACTAGCTGTGAACCTGAGATTTACAAACGATATTTTTCCTATAGCAGACCTGACAAACGCAGTAGGAACAAATCCGTGGATAAATCCCGGGAGTTTATTTAATAAAACACTGGAACTAACCCTGATGTATTCCATAGATATCAGGAACTAAGCGTTTCAATGCCAAAGCAGAAACCAATATTCGAAATTTATAGTTATGGAATCTATTCCAAATGGGACCGTAATTCAAGAGATATTCCAAAAATCCTGAAAATCACGGACAAAATACCCGCTGAACTTGATATTGAATTCGGGTATCTGCTTAAAATAAAACGGGGCAAAGGTATAAAACTGGACTTTGAAATTGACCATCCACCTTTTAAAGATGAATCAGGAAAAACAGCAGCACCTTTCCGTGGCGAACACTATGTTAACAGTAACGACTGGGAATTTTTTCTGGGTGATACAATCTGGGAACCGGTAGGTGATAAAACGGGTAAGTGGACATTAACGACTACCTGGAAAGGCAAAATGGTAGCGCAAAAAACTCTGTATGTTGTAAAAAATTAAAATACACAGGCTAATCACCTTATAACATGCACCTTAAATAAACTATACATATACATCATACATTATAAAAACAGTATAAAAACCTGATTAAATTCATGTATTTTCTCTGATTCGTAGTTATACTTTTGCAAAAAATTTTTTGAAGCTATGAGTCGTTTAATGCAAACAAGATTGTGGCCTTATATATCCATCACTTTTGGTCTTTTTATATTCTCAATAGGATGGACGGCTTTTCTTATTCCATCTGATATCACCGGTGGTGGAATTGCTGGTGTTGGAACAATTATTTATTTTTCCACAGGAATTCCTGTTGCTCTTACATACCTGTTGGTTAACGTATTATTACTTATTCTGGCTTTTAAAATACTGGGGCCGGGCTATGGCTTAAAAACCATCTATGGTGTTGCGGTTCTAACCGGCTTTCTGGCATTATTTCAGCATTATATTCATGAACCGGCGGTACAGGAACCTTTTATGGCCTGTGTAATTGGAGGTATTCTTTCGGGTGTAGGGACCGGAATGGTATTCTCAGGAGGTGGCAGTACAGGAGGAACCGACATCATTGCATCAATCTATAACAAATACAGACATACAAGTCCGGGAAAAGTCATTCTGTTTTGCGATGTCATAATTATTGGCTCATCCTACTTTGTATTTAAAAAAATTGAGACCATAGTTTATGGATTAACCGCAATGGCCATAGCTTCTTACACCATCGACCTGGTTATCAGTGGGGTGAAACAATCAGTTCAGTTTATGATATTTTCGACCAAATACGAGCAGATTGCTAACCGGATCAATACCGATATGAACCGTGGCGTTACCGTTATCGACGCAACCGGATGGTACTCAAAAGAAGAACGCAAAATTGTGATGGTGGTAGTTCGTAAACCTGAAGCGCTTGAAGTTTTCAGGATCGTAAAGGACATTGATCCTACTGCGTTTATCAGTCAGGGGTCGGTAATGGGTGTTTTCGGTGAAGGTTTTGAATCAATTAAAGCCTGATTTTTTTGTAATTAAGACCTAAGGCTTATTTTTGCAGTTTATTTGCAAAAATGAATTTAGCCACACTCATAATTATTGCCTTCGGTCTTTCAATGGACAGCTTTGCAGTATCGGTATCCTGTGGCGTAATTCACCGCAAAATCATCCTGAAGGATTTCTTTATTACAGCATTTTTCATGGGACTATTCCAGGGCGGCATGACATTGATCGGTTACTACCTTGGATTAAGTTTCAGGGAACATATTGAAGCTGTAGATCACTGGATAGCTTTCGGATTACTTCTGTTTCTTGGCATTAAAATGATTTACGAAGGAACCAAACATGAAGAGCAACGTAACTTCTGCCCTTCAAAACTAAATGTGATCCTAGGATTATCCATTGCCACCAGTATTGACGCTCTTGCTATTGGTGTTAGCTTTGCAATCCTGCTAACCTCTGCTCCCTTTAATGCATCTACAATAATAGCTATTACCACCTTTTTTATGTCATTAATTGGTATATTTACAGGTGCCAGATTTTCAAAAAGCCGTAAATTGCCATTTGAAATTATTGGTGGAATCGTCCTGATTGGCATTGGTGTTAAAATTTTAATTGAACACACAATACTTTATTAAACAATCTATTATGACTCCGGAAAAACTCAATCAGCGTGAAGGCTGGGTATCAGTATTCGGTAATATTATACTGTTTGGCATAAAGTTATGGGCAGGGATCGTATCCTCATCAGCTGCATTGATTGCTGATGCCTGGCATACGTTATCTGATTCTTTCAGTTCAATTCTGGTTTTATTCGGAGCTAAACTATCTGAAAAACCTGCCGATAAAGAGCACCCGTTTGGCCACGGGAGAGCCGAACTGGTCATCGCCTTATTAATTGGAGCCCTGCTGGCGGCTGTAGCCTGGGAGTTCTTTATGGAAGGAATATCGCGCTTTAAAAACAGAGAGGCTGCCAACTTCGGTATTGTTGCTATTATTGTAACTATTATTTCCATAATTTCGAAGGAAGGAATGGCACAGTACGCATTCCGGATCTTTAAAAAGACGGAATCCCGAAGTGTAAAAGCAGATGGGTGGCATCATCGCAGCGATGCCTTCTCTTCGCTTGTGGTTTTAGCAGGTATATTCTTAGGTAAACATTTCTGGTGGGCCGATGCTGTTTTAAGTATTGCAGTCGCTTTGCTCATTTTATACGCAGCTATTGAAATAATCAATGACAGTGCTAACAGGATATTAGGTGATGAACCGGATAACAGGACATTAAAAATACTTAAGTCCATTTGCGACCGGTATATAGAAAGCGATACAGTTCACCACATTCACATTCATAAATACGGAAGGCATTCTGAAATTACGTTTCATATTCGCATGAATCCTGAAATGACACTGCACCAGGCACATGATATAACACTGAAAATTGAAAAGGATGTGCGGAAAGAAATGAATATGGAAGCCACCATACATCCTGAACCGTGTAAAGCCAACGGTCAGGATTAATTATTTTCCATCAGCTCGCGGGCATTATTCAGGGCTGTTTCAGTAACATTTTCTGAGCTCAGCAACGTTGCAATTTCATGTAACCTTTCATCCTGCTGTAATTCCACCACATTAGAGGAAGGCTTGTCGCCATCCAACTTGAAGACCTTGTAATGGTGCGATCCACAGGCTGCAATCTGTGGCAAATGGGTAATGGTAACAACCTGCATCGCCTCTCCCATCCGTTGCATAATTTTCCCCATTTTGGCAGCAATTCCTCCGGAGATACCGGTATCAATTTCATCGAAAATAATTGTTGGAAGTGCTTTGCTGGAAGAGAGCAGACTTTTTAAAGCCAGCATCAGACGCGATTTTTCACCACCCGACGCAATTTTTGAAAGTGGCTGAGGTTCATGTTTTTTATTGGAGGAAAACAGAAAGGTTATCCGGTCCTTTCCTGTCTGGGTAAAAGCAGACACCGTTTCGTGCTGAACCTTTAACATACCATTCGGCATTCCCAGTTCCTGCAACAGCTCCGAAGATTTTTTTTCGAGCTGGGGGAGCACTTTTTTTCGCGATCCGGACAGTTCACCTGCCACTTTTTCAAGAGTAGTAAATGCCTTATTCACATCCTTCTCCTTATCCAGTATCGCATCCTCATACCCCGTAATATTCGTTAGCTTTGTCTCCAGTTCCTCTTTCAGCAGTATCAGCTCCTCAACGCTTCCAACCCTGTGTTTATGCTGCAAATCATTTAAGAGGTTCAGCCGGTCTGTAATCTCTTCAATACGTTCAGGTAGGTATTCAATATCATTGGCCTTCAGTTCTGCTTCACCCGCAATATCTTTCAACTCAATAATCACGCTTTCCAGTCTCTTTTCCAGCTCTTCAGCCAGCGAAAGATATGTACCGATTTTATGTGCTGCATTGCGGGCCTCAGTCAAAAGGTTAAGTGCTCCGTTAGTTTCATCGTCAATTGAACCGGAAATTTGTGAGAGTGCCATTTTGATTTCTTCAGCATGCGTCAGTGCTTCCAGTTCTGCTTCCAGAATTTCCTGCTCATCTTTATCTGTTAATACGGCCTCTGCCAGCTGATCAAACTGAAACTGAAAATAGTCCTTATCAGCCGCAGCGTTATCTGCCGTTTCTTTTAGTTCCTGTAACTCCCTTTTTAGCCTGAACCACAACTGATATGCCTGCTGATAAGCATTATAAACCGCTGTATTCTGAGCCATACCGTCAATGATCTGAAGCTGAAAGCCACTGTCGTTTAACAACAGGTTCTCATGTTGCGAATGAATATCAATAAGTGATTCTGTAAGCAACTTTAAAATATCAAGCGTTACCGGCGTATCGTTTACAAATGCACGGGACTTTCCGGCAGGAGTAATTTCCCTTCGTATAATGGTTTGATTATCAAAATCAAGATCGTTTTGCTTAAAAAAAGGTTCAAGCCCGTAGCCCTCAATACTGAACTGAGCTTCCACTACACATTTTTCATCCTTGGTAAGGATGGCAGACAAATCGGCCCGCTGACCAAGGATCATATTTAAAGCGCCCAGCATAATGGATTTACCGGCACCGGTTTCGCCGGTAATTACTGACATTCCATTGTGAAACCCGATATTCAGGTTTTGGATCAACGCAAAATTACGAATCGATAAAGATCTGAGCATAAAGTATGGTTTAACCTGAAATCATCCTGTCATAATCCTGAATATGCTGTGGATCGATAATCTTTAAAATAGTACCAATCTCACTTCGGGTAGCCGCATCATGCGGCTTAAACAGATTTATAAATTCTTCATATTTGGTATCGGCAAAAATCTGGAACAGTATTGCCGTAGGTTGTTTTCTGTACGGGTCCTGTAAAGTTGGAATAGCCTTTTTTATGTTTTCCAGACCTTCTACAGGATTATCAGCCATGAGATCAAGCCCCTTTCTGTGATAGTTATATATAAACATCCTGAAGGGTTTAAAATCATCGTGCAGCAGTTGCTCAATCAACCAGTACCTGTTCGTCCTGCTTTCCATGGCCTTCCAACCTGATTGCGATGCATTCTGAGCATTATTGACGATGTGCTCAGATACCTGGAAAAACTGTTGCCCACCCATCGGAGCGAATGAATCATAATCCATTCCAAGTATGATATATGCATAATATGCCAATACAGCTGTCAGGTTATTATCAAATGTGTTTTCATTGAATATGAGCGGATCAAACTCCACAAACGAAAATGCAAAATTCTTGTCAATATAATTAAACATCAGGGTATTGTACGAAGAATTATATACAGGACGACGTGCCTGAATAGTGAGAGTGCCTGAGAAATTCTCGTTATTCTGCATATCGGTCAGATTGATCAGAAAATTGCAGTCAATCCTTTCTTTCGGTTTAAACTCATCATTAGTCCATTTGCGGTTATTCATAAACTCACTAATGGTTTTCTCCATGTTCTCAAATATGGCGACATTGGTGCTTTGAATGGAACGGTGTGTCACAGAAACTTTACAGTTAAACTCCTGAGCCCGCATCGTGCCAAAGATTAATAAAAATACTATAATTACCAGATTCCTCATCTATTATGTCTTTTGCGTTCTGTACTAAAACGAACGATAATCTGAATTATTTCAGAACAAAAATAATCAATTTATAAGTCAAACCTTTTAAGTTGCTCAGTAATTAATACCGAAACCATTAGATGTAAATTGTGAACCGATCATCTTCTACCAAAATACAGAAAACTAAATCATCAACTATCTTGTGTCTTATGTCCTGCGTCCTGCATCTGATGTAAATCCAGATGCTCTTTAACTTTTTCGGCTACTTCGTCCATTAACCATCTGGGGGTGGATGTGGCACCACAAATGCCTATATTATGCTTCGCTTTCAACCAGCTGTAATCGAGTTCATCCACGGATGAAATAAAATAAGAATCAGGATTCGTTGATTTACAGGCCTCGAAAAGCATTTTACCGTTTGAACTTTTTTTACCGCTGACAAATAAAATTAAATCATTTTTCTTCGCAAACTGCTTAATGCCGGGAACACGCCTTGACACCTGTTTACATATAGAGTTATGCATCTCCAACACGCCATTGTCTCCCAGACGGTTTAGTATTTCTTGTTCAACAGAAAGCAGTCCTTCCTCCTGTTTGGTAGTCTGCGAGTACAAATAAATCGGTTGATTAAAGTTCAATCCATCCAGATCATTCTCATTTTCCACAACAACAGCCTCATCATCAGTCTGCCCTACCAATCCGTTAACCTCAGCATGTCCCTTTTTTCCGTAAATAACTACAAGTCCGTTGTCCTGCTTTGCCGATTCGAACCCTTTTTTAACGCGTTTTTGAAGCTGTAGCACAACAGGACATGTTGCATCAATAAGCGTAATGTTGTTGCTTTGTGCTGTTTCGTAAGTTGATGGTGGTTCGCCGTGTGCACGTAACAAAACCGTAACATTTTTCAAAGTTTTGAAGGTATTGTAATCAATGGTTTTCAGACCAAGTTTTTCCAGCCGCTCCACTTCCATACTGTTATGTACTATGTCTCCCAGACAATACAGTTCTTCTCCCCTGTTCAGTACATCTTCAGCTTTTTTAATAGCATTGACAACTCCAAAACAAAAACCCGACCCGCCATCAATTTCAATCTTATATGCCATCAGCTATTCTTTTTCGCGCAATGGAAAGTACTTTGTCAAGCTGCTGACTCTGATTCAGCATACTGTTATCCAGTTCAATTGCATCAAGCGCTTTTCGTAAAGGGCTTTCCTTTCTGCTGGTATCGTACTGATCCCTGTGGTTTATGTTTTCAAGTATTTCCTTGAAACTTACATCATAATCTTTTGATTTTAATTCATCAAACCGTCTCTTAGCTCTGATCTCCGGTTTAGCTACCAGAAAGATCTTAAGTTCAGCCTTAGGAAAAACAACCGTCCCGATATCCCTGCCATCCATAACAATGCCCTTCTCTTTTCCAATCTGACGCTGCAGCTGTACCATTTCTTCTCTGACAAATTTTAAGGCACTTACCTGACTTACATACTTTGACACCTCCATTGAACGAATTTCTTTCTCCACATCCTTACCATTTAACAAGGTAATATTTTCATTATGCAAAGGATCATAACGAAACCCGACCTGAATATCGTGCATAGCAAATTTCAGACTTTCAGCATGTACATTATCATCCTGAATAATATGGTTTTCAAGGCAATAGTAAGTTACGGCACGGTACATTGCACCGGTATCAACATATACATAACCTAACTCCTTTGCCAGGTCTTTGGCAAGCGTACTCTTGCCGCAGGATGAATATCCGTCAATTGCAATAATTATTCTTTTACTCACGATCGTTAATTTGTAACAAATATAAAAAACTTTGAACTGTACTTTTTTCTGAATTTGGAATTAGTTAAACAAAATTTATCCACAAATGGCTTAAAGTGGCATATTTATAGTATTTTCACACAAAAGAACAGTAATGTTAATAAAACTATACGAAAAAGATACCAACCAGAAACAGGTTGAAGAGGTTGTGGAGATACTCCGGAATAATGGAGTTATCATCGTCCCGACTGACACAATATATGCTTTCTGCTGTTCTTTAAATAACCCGAAAGGTATTGATAAAATTCATCAGCTTAAACGTAATAAATCATACAATCTCTCTTTACTGTGCAGTGATCTGAGTCAATTATCCCAGTTTACAAAACCTATTTCCAACCCGGTATTTAAACTGATGCGAAATAATCTTCCGGGACCTTTTACGTTTATTCTTGAAGCAAATAATAATGTTCCCAAGTTATTCAGAAGCAAAAAGAAAAGTATTGGGATTCGTGTTCCTGATAACAATATAATTAAAGAGATTACATCGCTTTTAGGCGTGCCCCTGGTTGCAACATCCATCCACTCAGATGATGTTGTACAGGAATACATAACTGATCCGGAACTTATTCATGAAAAATTCGAAAATCTGGTGAACCTGGTCATTGATGGTGGTTATGGCAACAATACTCCATCTACTGTAATTGATTGCACACTGCCCGAACCTGAAGTCATCAGAGAAGGTGCCGGAGAAATCGTCTGAAGAGTGAAAAATAAATAGAGATCAACTAGATATAAATTTCCAACTAATCTTTGTGTAAGTCCTATATCTTAAATCCTGCGTCCTGGTTCCTGTATCTAAATTCACCTTTTCATAAAACGGTCCATATGCCGCTTGTCATCTTTTTCCTTTAGGGTCTGACGTTTATCGTATTCCTTTTTACCTTTTGCAAGTGCAATCTGAAGTTTAGCGTATCCCTTCTCATTAATGAACAGTCGCACAGGAATAATAGTTAGTCCGGATTCCTTGATCTTCCGGTCCAGTTTACGCAATTCTTTTTTCTGAAGCAATAATTTACGGTCGCGTGTGGTATTGTGATTATTATAGGATCCATAAAAATATTCCGAAATATTCATTGATTTAATCCATAACTCACCATTTGCAAAATAACAATAAGAATCAACAAGGCTTGCTTTGCCGTTACGAATCGATTTAATTTCGGTTCCGGTCAGAACTATTCCAGCTGTAAACTTTTCTATCAGCTCATAATCAAACGTTGCCCGCTTGTTCTTAATATTAATATTATTCTGCTTTTTTTCCATTAAAATCCAGGCATTAGAATGCGTAACAAACTAAACACAGCATAGTTTCCTGCAATGATCACAAATGAACAAAACACCACAAAACTGGCTTTATCTTTTTCATCTACGTTAAATATAGGCGTCACACCTTCCCAGATAATATAAGCTGTATATAAGTTGAGTATCTTCAGAAAGAAAAGTTCAGGAAACAGCTCTGTAACAAATTTTATGGCAAAAATTACTGCAGATGAATAGGCAACAAAGCGAAACACATTGTTCCTGTCCTGTGTAAGATTAAATTTAGGCATCAGAAAATAAATCGCCCCCATGCTGACATATATACTGGAAAAGAGACTCACAAAAACGAGCAACGCTTTTTTCAGCGATTCCTCCACATTAAATCCCTCTAAATATATTGCAGTTCCAATAAAAGCTGCAATAGCAGACAAAGCAATTAACGGTAATGCAAACTGATGTACAACATTCAGACCGGTCAGCTCATCCTTTTGAATTTCCTTCCATTCCGCAGAAGGAGAAATGATTATATTCTTTAAGCGGTTAAATAAGGATTTGTAACTCATACAATGCGTTTATGAGCGCAAAATTAAACATTTTTATACATGGCCTGCAAATTAAAGTGAACTGTTAACTAATATTACTTTTTTCTTTGTTATTTTGACCCGGAATATGAATAAGAACCCGGATTCAACATATAATCTGCTTACTGTAATCGGCCCTACAGCTTCCGGGAAAACAGGTTTTGCTGTCGCTTTGGCCAAAGAACTGAATGCAGAGATCATTAGCGGAGACAGCCGCCAGCTTTACCGTGGAATGGATATTGGAACCGGCAAAGATCTGGTGGAATATTCATTGGACGGCACAACAATTCCTTATCACCTGATTGATATCGTAGATGCGGGATACAAGTATAATGTATATGAATATCAGCGCGATTTTGTTTCGGCATTCGAAGATATTTCCGGTAGAGAAAAACTCCCGCTATTGTGTGGCGGAACCGGTTTGTATATAGAGGCTGTATTAAAAGGATATAAACTTGTTAATGTACCCCAAAACCCGAAACTGAGATCAGCTTTGGAACAAAAGACATTGCACGAACTGGAGGATATATTAAAAAGCTATAAGTCATTACATAACAGCACCGACACAGATACTAAACGAAGAGCAATCCGCGCTATCGAAATCGCTGAATACTATTCTACCAATCAAATTGACGACACCGATTATCCTGAGATAAATTCTTTACTGATCGGAGTTTCAATCAACAGGGAACTGAGAAGAAAAAAAATTACGGCAAGGCTTAAGACCCGCCTCGAAGAAGGGATGATAGACGAAGTAAAGGCCTTGCTTGAAAAAGGCATTACTCCCGAAGATTTAATTTATTACGGTTTGGAATACAAGTTTGTCACCCAGTATCTTATCGGTGAACTTACATATGATGAAATGTTTGAATCACTTGAAATAGCCATACATCAGTTTGCAAAAAGACAAATGACCTGGTTCAGGGGAATGGAAAGACGTGGCTTTAAAATTCACTGGATTGATGTAAACCAGCCACTGAATGAAAAAATTGAAAAAGTAAAATCACTTTTTTATGGAACTGTTCGATAAAGATCATCTGGTTAAACTGGCTAATACGCGCATGCCTTTCGGAAAATATAAAAACAGGTTCCTGGTTGATCTTCCGGAGCCTTATCTGGTTTGGTTCCGCCAAAAGGGATTCCCTGAAGGTAAACTTGGTGATATGCTTAAAGAAATGTATGAAATTAAAGTCAATGGTCTCGAAGGTTTAATACGCCCTCTTATCAGAAGATGATCATCAGGCATTATCGACCAGGATACTTTCCTGAAAATTAATTACCCTTCCGGGGAATACTTCAAGCAGGCTGGAGTTATGCGTCGCCATTAGTATTGTGGTGCCTTCATCCCTGATTTGCTTCAGTATTTTCATAATTTGGGTCGAAGTTTCAAAATCAAGGTTACCTGTTGGTTCATCCGCAAGAATTAGTTCCGGTTTATTTAAAAGTGCTCTTGCAATGGCAATGCGTTGTTGCTCACCACCCGATAATTCATGTGGCTTTTTATACCCTTTATTCTTCATCCCTACATGATCCAGTACTTCGTTTATCCTGTTTTCAATTTTCTTTTTATCCTTCCAGTTGGTAGCTTTCAGAACAAATTCCAGGTTGGCACTCACGTTACGATCATACAATAATTGAAAATCCTGAAAAACAATGCCTATTTTTCTACGCAAATAAGGAATTTCTCTGTTCTTAAGTTTTTTCAGGTCGTAGCCTGCTACTTCTCCTTCTCCATTCAAAAGTGGAATATCGGCATAAAGTGTACGTAAAAGGCTGCTTTTTCCGGTTCCGGTTTTACCTGTTAAATAGATAAACTCACCTTTTTTAACCTCAAGGTTTACATTTTTCAGAACTACGAGTTCCCTGTGACTTATTTCTGCATCCTGCAACCGTATGACAACTTCTTCGTTATCCATAGAAAAATTTTTTCCGAAGATACTAAAATTTACAGCGAATTAAAACGGACGTGAATCTCCACCGCCGGACCTGTTAAAATCGTTTGATTGTGAATTAAACTCATCTTCATAGCTGTTCATTTTTGAACTGAGTGTAATTGGCTCTCCTGCTCCCGGATAGTTACCGGTAAAATCATCTTCCGGATCAATGAACTTAGCCAACTCTTTTCTGAACCTGATCTGTACCGTACCGGTGGCACCATTACGATGTTTTGCTATGATAACTTCAGCTACACCAATTAAATCATTTCCGTCGGGATCTTCAGTTATCCCATAGTATTCAGGACGATGAATGAATAATACCATATCTGCATCCTGTTCTATTGCTCCGGATTCGCGAAGGTCAGCCAGCTGAGGTCTTTTCCCTTCGTAACCTGTTCGTCCTTCCACACCACGGTTCAACTGCGAAAGTGCCACGATAGGTACATTCAGTTCTTTAGCCAATCCTTTTAATGAACGCGATATTAAACTCACCTCCTGCTCCCTGCTCCCCGGTTTCATGTCTTTGGCATTCATCAACTGAAGGTAATCGATAAAGATTGCAGAGATGTTATGTTTTTGCTTCAGGCGACGACACTTAGCCCTGAGTTCAAATATTGACAAACCGGGAGTATCATCCACAAAAATCGGCGCATCCTGAAGATTTTTAATCTTATGATTCAAATGATCCCATTCTTCATGGCTCAGGCGACCGTTCTTGATTTTTTCCCCTTCAATTTCACATTCACTTGAAATAAGTCGGTTAACCAACTGTACATTTGACATTTCAAGTGAGAAAATAGCTATTGGACGGTCAAAATCAAGTGCAATATTTCGGGTCATGGATAATATAAAAGCTGTTTTCCCCATCGCCGGACGGGCAGCCAGGATAATAAGATCTGAATTTTGCCACCCGGATGTAATTTTATCAAGTTTCCTGAAACCTGACGGCACACCACTCAATCCTTCTTTTTGTTTTGATGCTTCCTCGATATTATGAATTGCCTCTTCAATAATCGGATTGATCTGTGTTGTTTCATTTTTAACACCTACCTGGGAAATTTCAAAAATGCTGTTTTCAGCACTTTCAAGCAATTCATCCACATCCAGACTCTCATCGTAAGCATTGTTCTGAATTTCAGTTGAAACACGAATCAGTTCGCGCTGCAGATATTTTTGAGCTATGATCCTTGCATGGTATTCAATGTGAGCTGCTGAGGCTACCTTTGTGGTCAACTGAGATATATACACAGGACCACCAATTTCCTCCAGCTGTCCTTTCTTTTTCAGTTGCTCAGTTACAGTAAGCAAGTCGATCGGTTCTTCTTTTGAGAACAAATCAACAACAGCAGAATAAATAATTTGATGGGCTTCTTTATAAAACGAGTCTGTTCTTAATATATCCCCAACAGCAGGATACGCACTTTTTTCAAGCATTAGAGCCCCCAGAACTGCTTCTTCAAGTTCTATTGCCTGTGGCGGCAGTTTTCCAAATTCATTTGCCGGGACTGTCGGTTTATATTGTGCAGACCTCGTGTTTTTCTGAGCCATAATATTCCTGTTTATACGTAGAAGTTATATAAATTAATAGGTTTCCCCAGGTAGAAACTGACGTCAAATTTAATAAACACAATGCAGAAATCAGATTCGAAATCTCAGTTTGTTGACGACTTCTTTATTGGGCTATGAGTCAAAAACATAAGGAATCTATATTTGTTTATAAATTGTGAATATATATATTCTGCCTTCCGGAATTGCAGCTAAAGTGAAGATAATTCATTTTGTATAGTTATTTTTGTTTAAAACTGATCCAATGATTCTGCACCCCAATGCCAAAATAAATATCGGGCTGGATATTATTGAAAAACGTCCGGATGGCTATCATAATCTGGAGTCACTTTTCTATCCGGTTCCGCTAACTGACAGGCTTGAAATAACACCTGCCGATGCATTCAAATTCACAGAATCAGGTATAAAACTGGATTCTGAACCTTCAGAAAATCTGGTTCTGAAAGCATATCATCTGCTTAATAATAATTTCAGGCTACCATCTGTTGCCATTCATTTACACAAGTCTATTCCCTTTGGAGGTGGTTTAGGTGGTGGATCATCTGATGCCTCCTACTGCCTCAATGGTTTGAACCGCTTATTTAATTTAAATATTGGCGAAACTCAGCTCGCAGAACTATCAGCCAGGATTGGAGCCGACTGTCCTTTTTTTATATACAATAAACCGGCTATGGTTTCAGGCATTGGCGATATAATTGAACCTGTAGATTTTAGTTTGAAGGATTATTTTCTGGTGTTGGTAAAACCGGATGTTGGTGTTCCCACACCATTGGCATATAAAAATATTGTACCTTCCAGGCCTAAAAAGAAAATTTCCGGAATACTGGAACAACCTTTAAGTACATGGAAATATGAACTTAAAAACGATTTTGAAAGCTCTGTTTTTAAATCATTTCCTGAATTTAAAGTTATTAAGGAGAAATTGTATGCCAACGGTGCACTTTATGCTTCAATGTCGGGCAGCGGCTCAACATTCTACGGTTTGTTTGAAAAGGAAGTTGATATTGAAGATGAGTTCATTAATATGTTTTATTTTTCCTGTCTGTTATAAAGGTAACGTAAAATAGAAAGCTGTTCCCTTGTTTTCTTCCGATTCAAACCAGATATCACCTTCAAGTAGCTTTAAAATACCTTTACATATGCTTAAACCTAGTCCTGCACCTTCGTGATATATGTCTTCTTCCACTTGTCTGAACCGCTCGAAAATAATGTATTGCTTATCAACTGGAATGCCTTTTCCTGTATCTTTAACGTAAAATTCAAGATAACCTGAGCCATCTTTAGATTTCACTTTATATCCCACTTCAATACTGCCTTGTTTGGTAAATTTAAAGGCATTGTTAATCAGGTTATCCAATACTTGTTCCAAGCGTTGAATATCACTTCTGATCTGCAGATCATCATTTTTAACAGGTGTATTGATTATAAAATCAATGTTCCCATTTGCACCATAAATATCCAGACTCTGATATTTTTGCGATACATTCCGCAGTACTTCATTGACATTGAAACGTGACTTGGTTACACTGAGCTGACCAGCTTCAATCTTGGAGATATCAATAATATCGTTAATGATTCGTAACAGATTATTCCCGGAATTATTTATTAATCCAAGAAACTGCTTTATTTCCTCCTCATCAGCTTCCTCATCCTTTAATAAATGAGAAAATCCAAGAATGGCATTCAGCGGAGTCCGTATTTCATGGCTCATATTCGCCAAAAATGCCGATTTCAAACGATCACTTTCTTCCGCTTTTTCCTTTGCCAGTTTATATTTAAGGTTCTCCTCTTCAATTTTCTTGTTTGATTGTTCCAATCTACTCGATCCCAAAACCGCTAATACACCAGAACTTATCAGAAAAAAATTATTATTTAAAAACCAGGTGAATTCTTTCGAATGAATTCCATGTGATAATAATCCCTGCCAAAAAACCGCGACAGAATTATATGAGATCATTATTACAAAAAATAAAATTATTGAATAAAAAAACGAAAATTTAAAAACAAAGCCAGCCCATAAAAACAATAAAATCAAACCCGGATAATATCCCCAAAATGCAAATTCATTTGGTGAAGATAAAGCAATCATAAAGACGATGCCTATGGCTCCACACAATAAAAGAGCAAGCAATTTTTCGTTAGTATTCTTAAGAAAACTTTTGTGAAATGAGTAAAGATACATAAGAAGAACAGCTGGCAAGACTATAACGAACCGGATAAACCAT
The DNA here is from genome assembly GCF_042219825.1 of Quyinboa mangrovi. NCBI lineage: Bacteria > Pseudomonadati > Bacteroidota > Bacteroidia > Bacteroidales > Quyinboaceae > Quyinboa > Quyinboa mangrovi. Next base: position 159,784 of record NZ_JBHJHQ010000006.1, on the reverse strand, counting down.
GCTGATTCATAATTCTCAGGCAACATAAAGATATCTAAAATGCCAAATAGGCCATACACTAGAAAACCAGATATAAAACCTATACGGATATCTTTTAAATCTGTGGACCTCTGCAACGAATTATTAACTTTACTATTCGGCATCTTAAATATTTAGATGTTCAAAATTAAAAAAAAATTAATATAATGTATGAAAAAAACAGAAAAAGTTAATTAATCGTTAATGAAAAAGCACAAAAAAAGGATAACCAAGTAATAACTACTTAATTATCCTTTATATTTCTTTCAAACTTTAATTTAACATTTAATATGCAAAAACAGATTTACATTTTCAGGTTCACGACCGATATTAACTTGAGTGAAATTGTATCCTGCTTTCATTGCTAATGTAACCAGTTCCTCTTCAGTTCGGTGTTGTAAGAACCATTCACCCATAATTTCCATAAAGTCACGACTTGGATTATGTCGTTCATTAAAATTTCCAATAATAATCTCTCCACCTGGCTTTACCCATTCCTTCATTCTGGAAAGCACCATAATAAATGCTTTCTCGTTAAAATAGTCAAATAATCCTGCTGACCATACAACATCAAATTTCTTTTCTGTTTTAAAACGGAGAATATTTGCATTAATAAATTCAATATAAGAACTATGTTCGCTGTTTAATTTTTTTGCAAATGCAAGTGCATCACTGTCCAAATCGACACAGGTTGTCAACAATTTATTCTTATTATCTATCTCATCATATAACTCTTTAACATCTCTTGCAGGTCCACTTGCAAGGTTCAATAAATCAAGTTTATCACTAGCATTATCTATCTTATGATGCATTTTTGATTTGAAATACTTTTTCCTGTTTCTTACAGCTTTAAGTGATGAATGAGTATGAGCATATTTATCCCAAATTTTGAATTTTTCAATTTCAGAATGATGATAGGTATAAATCTTATCAATAATCATGTAATCACCTGCATAACCCTGAGGCTTTCTCAAAGCATGTCCCTGCAAGGTATTCATCAAAAACTCATTACCAAAACTTCTATTAATAATTGCGATATCCGACTTGTCAAGTTCATTACTTCTTACAGCATCGCCAATTCTTATTATTAATTTATCAAGTAATCTAAAATCATTCTCAGTAATGTTTTTTCGAGAGATAGACTCCACCTGCTCCATCAACTGAGACTTTGTTACCGATTGAGATAGTATTTTTGCATCCATGGGGAATTAGAATTGAGGGTTATATGTGTAATTTAATTTTCCTTTCATAATACAATAATCACAAGCGATTAATAATGACATTTAAAATCAATAATGTTGTTAAATATTTAAGGTTATATTACCTGTTCAAATTATCCAACGGCTTTAATTATGGACATAACAAAATTTGGGGTTATACATTAATTAACGCGTTATGAACAGTTACAAATATTGAAATATTTATTTGAAAAATAAAGCAATTTGCTAAAAATTTTAACATATAGCTCTTACTTTATATCTACATAACAAATTCAAATTGAATATTTTGCGACCTTTTCTTTTCTTATTTAGAATAAAAAAGGATACCGAATGCTTGAAAAATTTAACATTTATTTCCTATTCTGAATCAAAAACCAGCTATATGATACTCCTCTTAAATAACTGTATACTTGACACTTAAAACATGCTGAAATAAACCCTTTCAGATTGAAAAGGGCATTGAAAAGGGCATTCAAAAGGGCATTCAGAAGGGCATTCAGAAGACTTACTCTTATAAAATTATTTTCAATTTCAGTGAATTAAGAATTGTTTTAAATAAAAAATAAGTGGCCAATAATTTTTAGTTATTTTTTTGAAAAAAAAGCATCAATCAGCAATTTCCAGGTGCATAATACAGCAAATAATGCTGTTAAATTATACAAATTGGTCTTAAAAAACCTGTTTTCTACGGATTCTCAGGGATACTTTAAGTTTTTTGAGGCTCAGGAAGTACCATAAATTTCACAAATACGAACATTGATAATGCCAAAACGGCACTTATTAAAAATACATAACTAAAATGGCCGCCGATAAAAAAGAAAGCAGCAAAAACGGGTCCAATGGATTGACCAATCCGGAGTACCATGCCATTGACTGACATAAATGCTGCCCTTTCAGATAATGGTGCCAATCCGACTAACATTGTTTGCACGTTAGGAATAAAACTTCCATGTGCCAGACCAAACAAAATTGTTGCCAGGATAAGAAGCGGCCACGAGTCGGCAAACGCATAAACTGAAAGGCTTATCGCATATAAAACCGAACTAGCATACAACATTTTGTATGTTGTAAATTTTTCAACAATCCTGGAATATTGAGACGAAGTTAATGCCGTGGTGATTGACATCAGCGACATAATACTTCCAATGGTCAGAGTACCTACATCAAATCTTTCCTTAACCATTAATGGCAAAAATGTAAGGTAAGCGCCATATAGTACTACGAAAGCAAGAATATTTGAAATAAACAGTCCCCAGACAATTTTACGGTTAATGGTATCCCATACACGGTTCATATAGTCCCAGAATTTCACCTTTCCTTTTAAGGCAGGTACATTCAGGTTAAAATAAACGATAGCTATAAGCGGAATTATCAATGCGGGAATATAAAAAATAGTACGCCAGTCAATCGCTGCCAATGCGCCCCCAATTGCAGGAAACGAGGCCGTACCAATACTCAGGACACTGGCATTAAGTCCCATCACTTCCCCTCTTCTTTTGCCTTCAAAAAGATCCCCAATTAACGTAACATTTAAGGATCCCAAAGCTGAAGCTCCCACGCCCTGAATAAAACGCATAACCAGAAGCATCTGATAAGTTTCCTGAAACGCACACAGAAAACCGCCTATACCAAACAATGCCATAGAAGGGATCAGAATTGTCTTACGTCCGTAACGATCTGCAAGAATACCCATTACAGGTGTTAAAACTATTCCGGGTACGGTAAAAACAGTAATCAGGTATCCGACCTGTGTTTCATTCAAACCAAACTGTTCCATGATAACCGGAAATGCCGGGGCTAAACTTGCCACACCTGAGACACCGAACAAGGTGATCCCGAAAATTATATAAAGCCTGGAGTCTTTTAAAACTGATTGATTCATATTTAAATTTATTCTTCCTCAGGCATTTCAAGCGCCTGAACCGGAGCAATAGCATTTCCTGCAATACCTCTCACGGAATGATACATATGGTTGGTATTCAGCAATACTTTCTGAATTTGTTTTTCTCTTCTCTTCCAGGCTCCTTCCATAGCCCTGCGCTCTCTGTCCAGATCGTTTTGCATTTCAGTAAATCCTTCAACAATAGCTTCAATCTGTAACCGGAATTCATTACTGGTAAGATAATCATATAGCATCACCATCTTATCACCCTTGTTTTCCTGCGATGCCACGGCCTGACTAAGTTGCACCAATGATTCGCGTAATACCGCACAAAGGCCTTTAAATTCTACATAATTGCAAATCCATACTCCATCCTTCATACCCATACGGTCCATATCCTTTGGCATGGCCTCGGTTACAATTACACCAATGTTGGCATTCATATCCCGCATGTCGTTCCTGAATTTTTCAATCCATGCCGGCTGAAAATCCTTGGTTCGCTTACTCTCGTAATAAATCACGCCACAATTCTGGTGCGAACGGGTATTTACAATCTGCTTACAATCCGCTCCCCGCACACCTTTTCGAACTTCTTCAATTGTATCCAGTGGAAACTGTTCCCGCAAAAACTCTTCGATTGCCAATTCCTGAACCTCTCCCTGCATCTGCATAGATCCCTGTTCCGCTTTGCGCTTCATCTCATCCACCTGCTCTTTCAACTGATTGATAAGTGTGTCCTTTTCTTTCAACCGAAGCTCACTTTTTTCAATGGCCATTTTTTCAAGCCGCTCCCGTTCCTTTGCAATTTCTTCATTTATCTTTTTCTGAGCTTCCGCCTCCACAACATCTCGCAGTTCTTCCTTTTCCCGCTTCAGTTTTTCAATTTCTGCCTGTTTTTTATTCAAATCCTTTACCTTTTCGCTTTTCTCAAGCAATTCTTTACGCATGGATTCAAAAACCTCCTCCTGTTCCTCCTTCAGTGACTTTTTAAGTTCTGCTTCCAGCTTTTCCCGTTCACTTTTCAACTTATTCTTTACATCCTCGCTAACTTTTCTCTCTATATTTTCCTTTTGTTCCTCAATCAGTTTGCGTTCGCTTTCAACATCATCCTGAAGTTTTTTGAATTTCTTCCTTTCTTCACTTAAATAATTCTGGTACCTGTGTTTGAAATCCTCTTCCATCTGCCTGTACAGAATTGCATTTACATCAATCGCATAACCACAATTGGGACAGGAAACCTGATTTTCACTCTTTTTATCCATAGATTCTTTCTTTGAAAACCAAAGATAACGGAAGACATTGATAAAACCAACCTGAAGTTTTGCATGATTTTTGTATTTTAGCACGATACTTAACACATACTCAAATGAAAAAACATTTTATACTCTTTTTTTTTCTGATTTCAATATTTTCATTTTCTCAAAAAAGACCCGTTCAGATTTCAGATTTTAACAACTGGAATTCTATAACTGAAATAAAACTTTCAAATAGTGGTAATAAAATCGCCTACCGGCTTAAACCAGGAAAGGGTGATTCCAGAACCATCGTTTACGATGTAAATAAAGATAAACCAGATACCTTTTATCTATCTACCGGCCTTAAATTCAGCGGAGATGCAAATCTAGCTGCCTTTAAAATTGAACCATCTCTTCAACAGGAACGTGAGGCAAAAAAAATGGAGAAGCCTAAGGCTAAACAGCCAAAAGATTCTCTTGGCATTTACCTTTTCGCAAAAGATTCAATCGTTAAATTTCCAAAACTGAAGAATTTTGACATCCCAGAAAAAAATGGAAACTGGGTGGCGTTTACCACTGAAGAAAAGTATTTACCTCCTGAAGATACTACAATAGCCGACTCTCTTAAGACTAAAAAACCTAAGCTGCCAAAGGGAGGAAATAACCTGGTCATTTTTAACGGTTCAACTCTGGATACTATCCTGATACGAAATGTTACGGATTTTCACTGGTCAAAAGAGGGAAATATACTTGCTTATGCCGTTGAAAAAGAAGATTCCGTCACAACTTCATCCGTGCATTATTTTGATCCGAAAACACTGCAAAAGCATACCATAAACACAATTACTGGTAAAGTGACTAAACTGACAACGGATGACGACGGGAAACAAATGGCCTGGCTAAGTTCCACCGATACCCTTAAAGTTAAGACATGGCAACTGGAGTTTTATACAATCAAAGACAATAAGGTAAGTATAATAGCAGATACACTTTCCAAGGCCTTACCAACTGGCTGGGCACCTTCAGAACATGCCGGACTTTCCTTCTCAGAAAGTGGTGAAAGGTTATATTTCGGATCAGCACCAAAACCTGTTCAGGAACCTAAAGATACGCTGTTAAACGGCGAAAAGGTTAGTTTGGATATCTGGTCATGGAATGATCTGGAGCTTCAACCCCGGCAAAAAATAAACCTTAAACGTGATGAAAACAGGACTTTTGCTGCTGTTTATCTCGTAGATAAAAATAAGGTGGTTCAACTGGCAGATGAAAACCTTAAATATGTGCGATACAGTACAAAATGGGATAAAAAATATGCCTTGTTATATACAGCTGATCCTTATCTACGCACAAGCAACTGGACCGGTAAATTCATTAACGATTATTATGTATCGGATATAAATACCGGAGAACGTAAACTTTTGGTTAAAGCTAAAGATCGAGTCAATATTTCTCCGGACGAAAAATATGCGGTATACTTTCAGCCTTCTGACAGCAACTATTATATCAGTGACATTAGAAAAGGAAAATCGCATATTCTTAATAAAGGCATCTCAACCATGCTGGTTAACGAGGAGAATGATATTCCCTTTGATCCGGGAAATTATGGCATTGGAGGATGGAGCAAAAATGATGCATACATCTATTTGTACGATCGATATGACATCTGGCAGGTTGACCCTAAAGGCAAAACTGATCCGATCAACCTAACTAACGGCAGGGAATCAAAAACAAGTTACAGATTTATTGATCTGGATAAGGATCATGACTACATGGATCCGGGACAGAAACAACTCCTGAAAGTCTTTGATGAAAAAACCAAGGATGCAGGTTATGCAAATCTGGATTTACAAACTTACAGTGGACCAGTAAATATCCTTTTTGACGCCAAATATTACAGTAATCCGATAAAGGCAGACGATTCTGAGCGGATGTATTATACACGACAGGACTGTAATGAATACCCCGATTTATGGGTTTGCGACAGGGAGATGACCTTCAACAAAAAAATATCGGATGCCAATCCTCAAAAAAATGATTTTATATGGAATACCGTGGAGCTGGTAAAATGGCGTTCTTTCAATGGTGATGAACTTGAAGGTCTGCTTTACAAACCCGAAAATTTTGATCCGGAGAAAAAATATCCGATGATGGTTTACTTTTATGAGCGTAACGCGGATAATCTCAACAGGTTCAACTCGATATACCCGAGTTATTCAACCATCAATAAAACACTTTATACCAGCAATGGGTACCTTGTTTTTGTTCCCGACATAAAGTACAGAATTGGCTATCCGGGTCAGAGCGCATATGAATGTATTGTAAGTGGAGTTGAAAGTCTTATTGACAGGCATAATTGGTTAGATGCCGACCATATGGCACTTCAGGGACAAAGCTGGGGAGGTTATCAAACCGCTTACCTGGTGACCCAAACCAATATGTTTGCAGCAGCAATGGCGGGTGCCCCGGTAAGCAATATGACAAGTGCTTACGGAGGAATTAGATGGGGTTCCGGATTGAGTCGGATGTTTCAGTATGAACATACCCAAAGCCGAATAGGAGGTACATTATGGGAAAAACCACTGCTTTACATAGAAAATTCTCCACTTTTTTATGCGAATAAAGTTAAAACACCGTTATTAATTATGCATAACGACAACGATGGAGCCGTTCCATGGTATCAGGGAATAGAATATTTTGTGGCCTTACGGCGTTTAGATAAACCGGTGTGGATGTTGTCTTACAATAACGAGCCACATAATCTGAAGCCATCCAGCTGGGGTAACAGAATGGATCTGTCGACAAGGATGAAACAGTTTTTTGATCATTATCTGAAGGACGAAGAGGCTCCTGACTGGATGATCAACGGTGTAAAGGCAGTTGACAAAGATTTAATGAAAGGGTTTTAATATTAATCATATATTTAATAATATTGCACAAAATAACAGAAAGTCAGATATGAAAAGAATAATTTCGTCAGGAGTATTACTTGTATTTCTTATAAGTAGCATGGTTGCTGAATCTCCCCTGGATCTGGGCATAAAAGGTGGAATTACTTCATCAACGTTTACAATTGACAAAGTACAGAATATATACTATGGTAACGAAAAGCTTACATACAGCGGTAGTGAATTTATACAGGATGCGTCCAATGGATTAAGTATCGGCTTATTTGCGAGGCTCAAAATGAAGCGGCTCTTTTTACAACCAGAAGCAAACTTTGTGGTTCGTAATGGTAAAATGAACCTGGACGTTGTGGATACCCAGGTGAATACAGGCACCGAAAATGCAACTGTTTTAACTGCAGTTACACAGGGCATACAACTGTCCACATTGGATATTCCCGTATTGTTCGGAATAAAAGCGCTTGACCTAAAAGTTTTAAAACTGAACCTGTTTACAGGACCGTCAGCTTCCATTATATTAAATGAAAAAATCGACCTGACACCAAAATTCAATGTATCAACAGATCAAACCATTGAATCGAAAGGTGTTTCCATTAATAAACCATTTGAAGACGGATTTGATCTGGCTCAGGAACTGGAAACTGCAAACTGGAACTGGCAGGTTGGCGCTGGCCTTGATATCGCAAATTTTTATGTGGATGTAAGATACGAATATGGACTGAACGACATAACCAAACTCGACTTTGTTCAAAAAACCAATATGCTGATGTTTTCAGTCGGCTTTAAATTCTTTTAAAATATTCAAGCCTCTTCGGAGGCTTTTTTTATACCATCTTCGCGAGAACTATAACCGCATTAATTTTCGGTATTTCATTGCAGGTTTATATTTTTGTAGTAAAATTTAATTGTATGCAGGTTGCTGAGAATATTAAAACGATAAAATCCACACTGTCAGAAAATGTAACGTTGGTAGCTGTTTCAAAAACCAAACCCGAAAACATGATTATGGAAGCATTTGCTACCGGACATCTTGATTTTGGTGAAAACAAGGTACAGGATCTGACGGAAAAACATGACCACCTGCCCAAAGATATTCACTGGCATTTTATAGGACACCTTCAAACCAATAAGGTTAAATATATTGCCCCTTTTGTATATTTAATTCATGGTGTTGACAGTTTTAAATTATTACATACAATAAATAAAGAAGGTGAAAAGAACAACAGGATCATTTCCTGTTTGCTTCAACTTAAAATTGCTGAAGAAGAGACAAAATTTGGCTTATCAAAAGATGAAATCAACGATATTCTTACATCCAATGAATTTAAAGCGCTTCAGAATGTAAAAATTAAAGGGCTGATGGGAATGGCTTCATATGTTGAAGATGAAAATCAGATCAACCGGGAATTTAAATCCCTGCAAAGCTTTTTCAGTACATTAAAGCACGAATTTTTTAACAATGATCCGGACTTTACAATCCTTTCTATGGGCATGTCGGGAGACTATGAACTGGCGGTAAAAAACGGGAGCAACATGGTTAGGATCGGCAGTTCTATTTTTGGTGAGCGGGAGTATAAAAAATGATTTTTGGTACACAGCCAAGAATAGTTATATTTGCTTTATAAAATTCATTATATCAGATGATAAGTTTAAAGACTTCTTATTTAGGCCTTGAGCTTGAGAACCCACTTATTGCTAGTAGTTCCGGCCTCACCAACTCCGTAGAAAAAGTATTGGAACTTGAGAAAGCAGGCATTGGAGCCGTGGTTTTAAAATCGTTGTTCGAAGAACAGATTAATATGAATGCGGGCAACGCCATGGACCAAAGTCAGGATTATCCCGAAGCATATGATTACGTAAAAAATTATGTGCGTTCAGAAAATCTTGAAAGCTATCTGAAGCTGGTACGCGAATGTTCCGAGCAGACTAGTATTCCTGTTATCGCAAGCATTAATTGCTATTCGGGAGGTGAATGGGTGGATTTTGCAAAACGCATAGAAGAAGCAGGAGCTGATGCACTAGAATTGAATGTGTTTATCATGAACGCATCGTTAAAGGATGATTCATCATTCGATGACAAACACTATGAAATAGTACGCAAGGTCAAAAAAGTAGTCAGCATTCCGGTATCGGTTAAAATAAGCTACTATTTCAACAATATTGTAAAAGTGGTAGACAGATTGAAAGGAGAAGGCGCAGAAGGGGTAGTTCTCTTCAACAGGTTCTATCAGCCTGATATAAACATTGATAAACTGGAACTTACCGCTTCAGATATATTTAGTGTTCCAAGCGACCTTCACAATACATTACGTTGGGTTGCCATTACATCAGGGCAGACCGACCATATCGATATTTCAGCATCCACTGGTGTTCATGACTGGGACAGCGTCATAAAACTTATTCTGGCGGGTGCTCAAACCGTACAGGTTTGTTCAGCTCTTTATAAGAACGGAAATGGTATTGTTTCACAGATGACCACTGCACTTGAAGAATGGATGAATCAAAAGGGATTTAATACCCTGAAAGATTTCAGAGGGAAACTGAACTACAGCAATAGTGAGGACCCTGCATTTTACGAGCGTGTGCAGTTCATGAAGTACTATTCATCGCATAAATAGAGAATTTCAGTATTGAATTTTGCTGTAAATCAATCTGTTCTTAACACACCGGAATAATTTTCATATTTTTTTAAAAAAATATTTGGTGTGATTAAAATAACAGTCTATATTTGCAGCCGCAAACGAGAAAAAAGTTTGCCAAAAAACACATGTTGGCCCGTTCGTCTAGGGGTTAGGACGCAAGATTTTCATTCTTGAAACAGGGGTTCGATTCCCCTACGGGCTACAAATTAAAAGATTAAAGAACAGATTAATGGCACATCACAAATCAGCATTAAAAAGAATTCGTCAGACACAGGCAAGAAGATTGCATAACAGATATTATGCAAAAACTGCGCGTAACGCAGTTCGCAAGTTGAGAAGCATTACTGACAAAACTGAAGCTGCAGAGTTGTTACCTAAAGTTTCTTCAATGCTTGATAAGCTTGCTAAAAAGAACCTGATCCACAAAAACAAAGCAGGTAACTTAAAATCGAGTTTAACAAAACATGTGAACGCTCTTTAAGAACTGCTTTAAAGATACTGCAAAGCCTTTCAATTTTTTGAAAGGCTTTTTTTGTGCCCGTAGATTTCTTAAATTTGGTTTGATAAACACCCAAACCAAACTAAAATGAGCTCCAACATCACCATTAAAAACTGGGCACTGGAGGATCGCCCACGCGAAAAGATGCTTTACAAAGGATCCTCCGCCCTCTCCGACGCCGAACTGCTTGCCATTCTAATAGGTTCCGGTACCAGGAAAGAATCTGCGGTAGAACTTTCAAGAAAAATTCTGGCCGAAGCAAACAACAATCTTCCTAAACTTGGAAAGCTCAGTGTAGATGAGCTTGTAAAAAAATTTAAAGGCATAGGACCTGCGAAGGCAATAACAATAGTCGCTGCCCTGGAACTGGGCAAAAGAAGAAATCTGCACGAAGTGAGTCAAACGGAAAAAATCACCTCAAGTAAAGATGTGTATAAACTGTTTCAGCCCGTTATGGCAGATTTAAACCATGAGGAATTCTGGGTACTGTACATGAACCGGTCTAATAAAATAATCTCGAAACGAAGGCTCAGCCAGGGCGGTGTAAGCGGAACTGTAATCGATCCACGACTTGTATTTAAGCCTGGCTTGGAAGTACTGGCCAGCAGTGTCATCCTTTGTCATAATCATCCATCAGGAAATAATTCTCCAAGCGATGCTGATATTCAGATTACAAAAAAGTTAAAAAAGGCAGGAGAAGTACTTGACATTTCGGTACTGGATCATCTGATTATTTGCGAAAGCTCGTATTACAGCATGGCTGATGAGGGAATAATTTAAAACATACTCCAGTTATAGACATAAAAAAAGGTGTCTGAAAAGGCACCTTTTTTTTAACTTAACAAATCCATTTTGAGATTACTAAGAAAAGAACCTGCAAAACAGAACATTTAGTTAATGGTTACTCATACCGGTAACCTTTAACTCTGATAATCAGCTCGCCAAACCCTATGAAAGCTCTATAGAGTTTTTGTTTAATAGCGTTGACCGTCTTCATAATAATTGTTTTTTAATATTAAATTAAGCAATCACAAAACAAATTTACATTATATTAATACCAAATCCTAATTTTTAATGTATTTATTTTACTTTCAATTAATAATTAGATTGCATTTATTGGCATAATCAAGTGATTTGAAGAAAATTAATTAATCTTAAATTGATAATAAATACATCAGGATTCAACAATAAAAAACCAGGCTGGTGCATGAAATCAAACTCCCTTCATTCTGAAAGGATGATTTTTGAAGAATGAAAAAAGTTCTATAAATGTGTATAAAATTGTACAGCGTATTATTCAGGCTTCTTTTATAATGCGCTTAATGCCCAGCTCATTAGACAACATTCTTAAAATGATAGAAAGAGCTAAAAATGTGGTTCCCGGCTTCAGACTGGTCACAACAACCTGTGAATTCATTTTAATATGAAAAATGACCAAAGCGATAATAAATACGTCAAGCATGCTCCATTTATCCGAAATATAGTGTGAAAGATTAAACAACTTCATCTTTTTAAAAGGCGGATAAAAGAGAGAAGCTCCTAAATGAATAAATTTAACAATGGGAAACACAATAGTAAAAAAGAAAATAACAGAAGCCAGAAAATATTCTTTCCCATGCCAGAAGTATACAATTGAGTCCCATAATGTTGTTTCGGTATAACCAAAAGAAATAATCAGCTGCTTTTTGGTCGACATAATGGGCAGTGAAAGTCCCAGATAAAAGAAAAATACTGCCAGCATTAACAACATAGCTGCAAGGTACCACCTTAAATCAGGCTTTCCATTGCTATTCAATCGATATTTCAATCTTTGTTTTATCGTCTGTTGAATCTGAATCAAGAATCTTCAAAAATTCCTCGCCAATCTCCTTCAACGCTTTAAGTCCTTCTTCCAGCCCTCCTTTCAGGTCATTTCCATTGCGATAGAGTGCATATTTTATGGCCAATTTTTTTACGGCAATTTGTTCCTTTACGTCCAGCTCATCCTTAAACGATAAATACCATTCGTCCGTAAACTTATTGAACTCTTTATCTTTTTTCTCCCACACTTCATCCGTATAGTCTTTATACGACTCTCCCACATTTTCAACAAAACTGTTGAACTGGGCAAGATAGGCATCTTTGGATCGCGGCTCAAACGAACAACTATTCAGTACAGAAATAAGCATAACACTGATGACAAAAAAAACTTTAGAGGTCTTCATTCGTTTTAATCTTAAGTTAAACAGTATTTTTAGAACGTAAAAATCCTTTATAAAGTTACACCGAATTACTATAAAATGAAATTTGAAACCAGATTAATCAAAGGTACACTCATAAAACGTTATAAACGTTTTCTTGCTGATGTGAAACTCGAAAACGGCGAAATCGTAACTGCCCACTGCACCAATTCAGGAACAATGAAGAGCTGCCTGGAAGACGGTGCCGATGTTTATCTTTCACCGGCAAAAGATCCGAACAGAAAAACAAAGTTTACCTGGGAAATGATACAAATTAATGGTGACTGGGTCGGGATCAACACCATGAACCCAAACAAATTTGCCTTTGAGGAGATCAGTGCAGACCGCATTGCAGGATTAACCGGATATACATTCGTAAAACGAGAAGTGAAATATAAGGACAGCCGTTTTGATATCATGACTGAAAAAGAAGGAGAAACCTGTTTTATCGAAGTCAAAAATGTAACATTGAACGAAGACGGAATCGCTAAATTTCCGGATGCGGTTACCACAAGAGGGTTAAAACATCTTCAGACATTAATGGATGTAAAAGAAAACGGAATGCGTGCCGTGATGCTGTACATCATTCAGCGAATGGATGTAAATCATTTTGAACCGGCACGGGATATTGATCCTGACTATGCCCGGAAACTTCTTGAGGCACACAAGAAAGGCGTTGAGATTATTCCGCTACAGGTTAAAGTGACCCCGGAGGAAATTGTAAGTCATAAAATTTTACACTATATTCTTGAGCCGGAAATAACAGAAAACGTTTAATAAAAATATACTAAAATGAGTGTGTTACTTGAATTTGCGATGTTCCCAACCGATAAGGGGGAAAGTGTGAGTCATTATGTGAGTCGTTTACTAAAGGTGATAAGGGACAGTGGAGCGACCTATGAGCTTACACCTATGGGAACCGTAATTGAAACTGAAACAATGGATGAAGCACTGGCTATGATCAAAACCTGCTACGACCAACTGGAGCCGGATTGCAACCGTATTTATTCATCATTGAAATTTGACATTCGCAAGGGTAAACCTGGTCGGATGAAAAAAAAGATGCAATCTATTCGCGATAAAATCGGTGAGGTATAATCTATTTCAAGTTATATATTTCAGATTTTATAAAACAATATCAGGCTGTACGCCTAACCGGTTACAGTTTGGCAATGCACATCAATCTGATGATTGAAGCTAATTCCGTAATGCAAGGTAACGCTGACTCTGATTTATCACTATTTCAACTTCTAAATCATCATTTTTGTAATATCATTTTACGTGTCTCAGTAAAACCGGCTGTTTTGATCTGGTAAAAATAAACTCCGTCATCCAAATCGGCGGCATTAAAACTTATCTCATACAATCCTGCCGATTTTTTCTGATTCACTAAAACTGAAATTTCTTTGCCTGAGGCATCAAACACTTTAAGCGATACAGGACCGGTTTCAGGATTCCTGTAAGTGATTCTGGTTTCTGAACTGAAGGGATTAGGATAGTTCGGTTCTGGAAACAAATTGGTATTTTCCCCATCCGGTATTATATTCGCTAAGGTTATTCCTCCACCATTTGTTGTTTTAAGAATAACCCCGTTTCTCCCCGCAATATAACCTGTTTTATTATCACTAAAACAGATGGAATTTATCCAGCCACTGAATCCCAGTATTATTTCCTGCCAGTTGTTCCCACCATCATTTGTTGTAAAAAGGGTGCCAATAAAATTTCCATCCCTATAATCGAACCCACCGGCATATCCGGTTCCTGCATCTGTAAAATAAACCGAATAGAAGGATACAAATTCGCTAATGCCATCTGAGCAACTGCTCCATGTAGTCCCTCCATCTTTAGTTTTAACTACAGTTCCGTCATCTCCCGCAGCATAACCTGAAACCGGATCAGTAAAATAAACTGAACGAAGTGTGGCGTCTGTTCCACTGTTTTGTGAAACCCAGCTGATCCCACCATCAGACGTTTAAGTAGTGTGCCGTCATCACCTGCAATAAAGCCGTTTGTCTTGTCTGCAAAGAAAACAGAGTTCAAATCATTTGTTGTTTCCAGCGCTATCTGTTCCCAATCGGCTCCTTTGTTCGTAGTTTTCATTAAGGTTCCGTTGTTGCCGGTTGCAAAACCATTATCGCTATCAATAAAATAAACAGATGTAAGCCATTCTGACGTGTTGCTGTTTTGCCATACCCATTCATCTCCTCCGTTCGATGTGGTGAATATTCTACCTGCACCAGCAACGGCATAGGCATTATTTTCATCAACGGTAAAAACAGCGTTCAAATCTGAATGGATGGGGACTGACTGTTTGATCCACTCTTCGCCTCCGTCTGTAGTGTGCAGAATGGTATTTTCCTCTCCTACTGCATAACCGACGTTATTATAAAAGTGTATCGAACTGATATCATAATACGTAACACTGTTGTATGCTTTCAGCCAGGTTGATCCGGCATCTTTGGTTTTATACACACTTCCGTATGCACCTACCACATAGCCTGCATTGTTTACGAAAGAAGCAGAATTACCTCCAACCTGATTTGTAACTTCAAACCAGCTTTCTCCGGCATCATTCGTTTTAAACACCTGACTTCCACCAACGGCAAAACCTGTGTTTTTATCCGTAAAGCCTATGGTTGAAAACGTTGATGTTGTGCTGCCTCCCTTCTCAAGCCATGTTTCACCGCCATCCGCGGTTTTTAATATTCTTCCTCCCAAACCTACAGCATATCCGGTATTATCATCGGTAAAATATACTGAGTTCAGCCGGCTGCCCTCTTCTTTTTGTGCGACCCAGGTTGCACCACCATCTTCAGTTTTATAAATAAACCCATGTGGACTAACAAGACCGGCTACACCTACGGCATACCCGGTTTGAGCATTGGTGAAGAACAGGTCATACACTGTTCCTCCCTGGCTAATATTCACTGCATTCCATCTTAAGCCTCCATCGGTAGTCTTTTTGCAGGTACCGTTTTCTCCGGCAGCAAAACCAATATCATTATTCACAAAATACACAGCAAATAACCAGTCGCCGTAACCATCGTATTTCACCCAGGTTGTTCCACCATCCTTTGTACTCACGATATTTCCATCAGCTCCAACAGCATAGCCGGTATTTTCATCCGCAAAGAAAACTGAAGTAAGAGCGCTGTACACTCCACTCATCTGATAGTCCCAGTTTACACCACTATCTGTTGTTTTCAGAATAATACCGATTGAACCAACCGCGTAGCCGGTATTTTCATCCGTAAAAAATACCGAATTGAGCGTGTTGCCCTGAGGTTTAGGATTTTGATATCTCCATTGTGCCAATACCGCGTTTGAAACAAGCATAAATGCCAGAACAGGAATCAATAACACTCTGTGATTGAAAAATTTTTGTGATGCCATAATTAATAGTTTTACTATCATAATTTATATGACATCGAAAAACACTTAAAATGTCATCACTGGAAATTTTAAAACAGTGTCTCAAAAAACACCTACAGAAAACTATTAAGCTTAATTTATAGACGTAGGCTGGAGCCTATGCCGAACGAAAGGGTATAATCTATTCAAAATCAACAAAGTCATAATACTCAGGAAAAAATCCTGATCTCAACAAATTACTATCTGGTGTTCAGTATCAGTTTTTTGGTCATATTATAAACACTAAATTATAACTTTATTGAAAGTTCAATTAAAGTTACCTTTTCCAAAGTTTTAAAACTTTGGAAAAGGTTTTATATGAAGAGAGAAATTATTCACTCCAACTATCCCTGTCAAGGTTACGGTATTGGATGGCTTCGGCAATGTGTTCTGCCAGTACATTTTCTGAACCGGAAAGGTCAGCAATGGTTCTGGAGACCTTTAAAATACGGTCATAAGCCCGTGCAGAGAGATCCAGTTTTTCCATGGCATTTTTAAGCATGGCAAGGCTTGCTTCGTCCAGTTCCACGTATTTACGGATCATTTTAGAACTCATTTGCGCATTGCAGTGCACATCTTTTTTATCCCTAAAGCGTTCATCCTGAATCTGTCTTGCCTTCATCACCCGTTCGCGTATTAATGCGCTGTGTTCCGATGGCCGTTTATCAGCCATTTTATCAAATGATACAGGAACCACCTCAATGTGTATATCTATTCTGTCAAGCAAGGGGCCCGAAATGCGGCTGAGGTAGCGTTGAACAGCTCCGGGTCCGCATACACACTCCCGTTCCGGATGGTTGTGATACCCACAGGGGCACGGGTTCATAGAAGCTACAAGCATAAAACTGGCCGGATATTCCACTGAAAATTTTGCCCGCGCAATGGAAATTTTACGATCCTCCAGTGGCTGCCGCATCACTTCAAGTACCGTGCGCTGAAACTCTGGTATCTCATCCAAAAACAATACGCCATTGTGTGCCAGTGATATTTCACCCGGCTGTGGATAGGTTCCTCCTCCAACCAGTGCTATATTCGAAATTGTATGATGGGGTGATCGAAATGGTCGTGTTGTCATTAATGACGTACCCGAATCCAACCTACCGGCAACAGAATGTATCTTGGTTGTCTCAAGCGCTTCCCTCAAGGTAAACGGTGGCAAAATAGATGGAATTCGTTTGGACAACATGGACTTTCCGGAACCAGGAGGTCCAACCAAAATTATATTGTGCCCACCGGCAGCTGCAACTTCCAAAGCCCGCTTTACATTTTCCTGTCCGCGCACATCAGAAAAATCCAGCTCGCCTGTTCCAAGATGCTGGAAAAACTCTTCCCGCGTATTAACTTTAACAGGATCAGGATTAAACTCACCATTTACAAAATCCACCACCTGTTTCAGAGTTTCCATACCGTAAACCTCTATCCCGTCAACCACTGCGGCTTCTTTCACATTTTCCACTGGCACAATTATCCCTCTAAATCCTTCATGACGCGTTGTAATAGCCATCGGTAAGACACCTTTAATCGGCTTTAACCGTCCGTCTAGTGACAACTCTCCCATCATTACATATTCTTCCAGTCTGTCGGAATTGATGTACTCAGATGCGGCTAGAATACCAATGGCGAGTGGAAGATCATAAGCGGCACCTTCCTTACGAATATCGGCTGGTGCCATATTTACAATAATCTGTTTTCTGGGTAACTTAAGCCCGATTTCATTTACGGCAGATACAATGCGTTCATGACTCTCTTTAACAGCACTATCCGGCAGGCCAACCAGAAAAAATTTTATTCCTTTTGAAACATTAACTTCAATGGTAATTGTTTTCGCATCAATACCAATAACTGCTGAGGCATAAGTTTTTACGAGCATGGTTTAGTTTTAAGTGTTTCGGTATTATAAAAAAACAAATTTTTACGCTGTTTTGCAAATCAAATGTTAAAACAGGAGTCCTTAGCTTATTTATAGATATTCTATTGGCATGTACTGGTCATTTTTTATATTTTTACTTTTTTAAACAAAGTATGAAATTTTTAACATTATATATTTTCTTCATTATCATTGTATTTACCAATACGTCATGTCAAAAAACAGAAGCGGTAAATAACGATGAACGGTTTATTATTTTAAATGATCCTACCATCAAAACGAATCCGGAATGGTTAAAAAAAGGTGTGGATGCCTGGGGACTAGTTGTATACACTAGAGATGAAAAGGCAATGCTTGGAAAACCTGTTCACTGTGAAGTTTTAGATGTTTCTTTAAGAGGTGTAAGATGTAAGGCACTTGAGAAAGTATCTCTTTTTGATCAGCTTAACTGCTATAAAATTGGTATTGAAAAAGATGAGATATGGTTTGATGCACCACAGGACATATTCAAAACCCAGAATGATGCAGAAGATTTTTTAAAACAACATAAATTACTCCTTGAATTATAAATTAGTACTATGCGTTTATCATTATTTATTCTGATTAGTGTTTTAGCCTTAAACACAATTAGTGGACAAGTTACCTGGAACCAAAAAAAAATTGCGGATGGATCCAACCTGCAAAAAATGGTAGTTGTAGATGAAAATACAGCAGTTATTGTGGGATTAAATTCAGTAATTAAACAAACAACAGATGGCGGGCAGAGTTGGCATGATGTTAACCTTCCCGACTCCATTGGTAAATTTGATCCTGAGGCTTTAGACTATTATGATCTGGCTGTATACGGTGATACTCTTCTCACCTGCCTGAAAAGGATTAAACTTACGGACGATGCAAAACCGGAAGATTATGTCAATTCTATTTTACTGATTTCGTACGACAAAGGGACAAACTGGAATATTTTCAATTATGCTGCCATTAGCGATGCATCCAATATTCCGGCAACAGATGCATTTGCAGATAGTTCTTATTCCATTGATATTATTAATGTTGCCATGGATGGCAAAAAGAATATCTATACCTACGCTAACTGGGTCGAAACAAATGGAACAGAACAAAATAAACACAGTGCATTTTTCACCTCTTCTGATTTTGGTGAAAGCTGGAAGAATATCTTTAACTCAGACTTTGAGGGAACAAGTATCAAATCGATATTTTTTAAGGATACTATTGGATTTCTGGGAGGCAATAAAACATTATACACAACTCAAAATGGCAAATGGGTAGACATAACTGCAGGTTTGGTAACGGCTAATGAAAACGACGCAAATTTTTATGTATATAACATCGTTGAGGCTGACAATAATCATTATCTGATAGTAACAACAAGTGATGGTATTTATGATTATTTCCGTGAAGATGACAGCTTTTCCAAGCTCAGTTCGGTAGGATGCAACGATCTGTTCTATCTGGGACAGCAAAACATACTGGCTGTAGGATCCGTTTCGAAAACTGCGTTAACAACAGACTGGGGACAAAACTGGGATGCATATTCTCCAGGTGAAACTATTTTTGATGCCGGAGGTATTCTTGGGGATTCAATTTATGCACTGGCAAGTGATTTTGTTTTTACAATGAATATTACAGATATGGATCTTCCTGATTCATACCATCATGCAATTTATAACAATGATATAAATGTGTTAAGGACCGGTTACAATATTTTCACTGTAAATTCAAAAGTGCAGGCAAAATATGATGTGTATAATCTGAGTGGTAAGGTATTGATCAGTAATTTTATATATTCCGGAAGTACAACCGTTGATTTGAATGCCTTAAGTCGTGGCATTTATATCTTCAGAACAACCGATATTGACAATCGTATCTCGGTCCATAAGCTAATTATTCAGTAATTTCAATGCGGCCAGGCAGGTTATTTCTGAGCATATTGTTTTCTGTTATTTATATAACCGTAACAGCCCAGATAAAGAGTGTGTCCGGCACAGTTACGGATGCGGATACAAAAAAGCCACTCCCATTCTCAACCGTAATAAACGCGGATGACTATTTTAAAGTGATCACGGATAAGAATGGCAGATTTACGATCAGCTCTTCTTCTGACTCCTCGCGTTTTATCATATCTTATATCGGTTATAAAACGGTTGAGATCTTTGCAAAAGAGGCTGCAGATAGTATAGAACTCAATAAGGAATCTTATAATTTACAAGCGGTTACGGTTTCAGGAGAAGAAAATTCAATAACAGAAAACAGTACCTATATTGGTGAAACAGCCCTTTCGTATTTACAACCGGCTGGGTTAAAAGATGTTTTTCAACTTTTACCAGGGAATGTTACTGAGAATCCTGATCTGTCAACATTCAATGCTCCACTTATACGGGAAATCGATTACAATAATATAAGCTCTTTGGGAACCGCCTTGATTATTGATGGCGTACAGGTTTCTTCAAATGCAAAGATGCAAAATCTGACAACAGCGTTTAATTACCAAAGTATACCCTATATAAATTCGAAGGGTTACCCCTTCGCAAAAGGGAATGATCTGCGGGCCTTCACTACTGAAAACATCAAGTCCATTAATATCATAAAAGGGATACCAACCGTTCAGTATGGTGATATGACAAGTGCAGTAATCGATATTAAAACAAATGTTTATTCTCTGGAGACGAAGGCAAAAGTAAAATATAGTCCAAACCTTACAGGCGCCGGCATTTCGAAGGGAATCAGATTAAATCCGAACAACACACTGGGCGGAAATATTTACTACACGTCATCAACGGGAGACGTACGTTTACCTCTATCTATGTTTAAGCGATTAAATGCAGAACTGGGATCACGACACCTAATAAAAGAGAATCATCTTTTAACAAGTAAAATTTCCGGTTACTTTACCCTTGACAAACAGAAAAATGATGCAGATCTGATCGTCGAAAATGAAAATTATACAGAAGATAATTCCGGCTTAAAAATGATTCTGAGATATCAATCATGGAACACTGATAAGTTACTAAATCAATTTGATCTATCCTTTAACGCCAATGTGGATCGTGAACTGATAAAGATTAATGAATATATGTTTGGCAATGAAGTTAAGGCCTTTACAAGCACTAATGAAACTGGAGAGAATTTTGGTCAATATGTACCGGCTGAAACTTTAGCCAGTTACAGCCTGGAAGGTGTTCCTGTTTCTTTTGCCATAAAATCAAAATTTAATTTCAGCAAATCCTATTCAAATATAAAAACGCATACTCTACTGGGAACAGATTTAAATTATGAAAAAAATATTGGCAATGGGTTAGATTACAAGGGTAAATATCCTCCGGTAACACCTGATTTCATTTCCAGAAAGTTAAAGTTTTCTGATATACCCGCGTTGTATCACGGAGCCGTGTTTCTGGAAGAAAGCCTGAATAAAACAACCAGACATCATAGAATTGATGCACAAATCGGTATCAGACAAACATTTTACAACTCCGGTTCATACAGATTCAAAACGTATAGTGAACCGCGTTTAAATGCGTCGTACAGATATTCTTTTAATCCTGAATCGTATATTGCGCTTCACGGTGGATTTGGTATTCAATATAAAATTCCAATAATGAGATATCTTTACCCTGATACTGCGTGGTTTGATATGATAAGTTATAATTTATACGACACATCCGATCCGGGAAACAGTTACCTTGTTTATACCACCCAAAATCGTTCTACTCAAAATCATGATTTACGCCCTGCAAAAAGTAAAAAAGCAGAAATTAGTATTACATTTAATAATCGGTTTTTACATGCTGTTTTTACTGCATTTAGAGAATCACATTCAGATGGCTTATTTCTTTTAAGCAATTATATCAACTCAACATACAGGATATATAACCAGAATCAGCCTGTAAATACAAAACTTTTACCTGAAGAACAAAACCTGAGTTATTCTATAGCTAACTACTACAATAAATTCTACTATCCTGAGAATGGTGTTTATACATTAAAAGAGGGGATTGAATACAGTATAAGAACAGAAAGAATTAATCCGATTCAGACATACATTGATTTAACCGGTGCCTGGTTCAGAACCAAAAACATTGGCAATACAGGAATATACTATAATCTGCCCTTCTCTAACAACAGTATACAGTACGATTATATCGGAATATACAAGGATGGTTACGGTAAATTATCCGAAAGATTGACATCAAACCTTCGATTCATTACCCACTTGCCTAAAGAAAGTCTTGTTTTTTCTTTTTCACTTGAAACAATATGGATCTACTCATATCAGTTTTTAAGAACCTATAATGTGCCCCTATCTTTAATTGACCGCAACGGCAATATTTCAGATTTTACAAATGATATGTTGAATGATCCCTATTTTGAAAATTACATAAAAACCCCACTTGAATCTCATTATTTAAAGGAATATTTTCCTGTAACAGCACAGATTAATATGAAAATTTCAAAAGAAATAAGGAATGTTGTAAAAGTCTCATTTCTTGCAAATAATATATTTAACAACCGACCTTTGGTTAAACAAAGAATCAGTAATACTTTTATCAGAGTTAATACACCATTATATTTTGGCCTTGAATTATCATTCAATTACTAATGCAAAAGATTTTTTATATAGGGTTAATACTTTTTTTATTAAGTGGTTGTGTTGAGCAGTTCGAAAGAGATACTGTATCATTATCATTACAGGTTACTTTTAATGAAACCTTTGGTTCTGAAAATGCGGTGGATATTCCTGTTAGGATTCAGCATATGCAAAAAGACGTATCCCTAACAGGTCATACAGATTCAGAAGGTATGATCCATTTCAGTAATCTTGATCCCGGATTTTACACCATCAGTACAAATGTTATAATCTCTGCCCAAAAAGCAGAAGAATTATCGAATAAACATTTCGAAGATTCACTGGTATTTAACGCCAATACATACGTATCATTGCTCAAATCAGCCACTGATACGCTCATTATTGTTCCAGCATTTAAAAGTGACCTTATTATTAGAGAGTACTATTATTCGGGGTCGAGAACCGAAACAGGTAAACTTTATTATGCAGATCAGTACATAGAACTTTATAACAACAGTGCAAAAAGTGTGGACATTGGTGGTATTATTATAGCAATGCATGAATCACTGGGGAATGGATATAACATGTGGTACTATATTAAGGATAGCGTTATGGTCGATATGCTGTGGCAGATACCGGACCATGATGTACTGCAACCTGGAGAAGGTGCTGTTATTGCCAGGGATGCCATTGATCATAAATCAGATCCTAATGGAAATAAGTATTCTCCTGTTGATCTCTCAAAAGCAGACTTTGAATTCTACATGATAAGTGATGATAATTCAGACATTGACTCCCCTGCAGAAAATCTTAAGGAAATCTATACGATGGACAGGGGAAATGACATCACATTTAATACCAGGTTTGGTGGAGGACTCATGATAATAAGACCTGAGTCTGTTGATATTAATACATATATACTAAACCACAGAGAAAAAAAATATAACGTTACGGGAAGTTCATTTAAGTATGCTATAACAATTCCTAATTCATGGGTTATTGATGCCATTGATGTATTTCAAAATGCCAATTCTACCGCTTACAAAAGATTTCCTGAATCCATTGATGCAGGATTTACGTATAACGATGATGCCGGAACCGGAACATGTATCTCCAGAAAATTAGTTTCTGATGTAGATGGAAGAAAAATATATATGGATACAAACAATTCAACCTATGATTTTTTAAATCATCAAATACCCAATCCTAATATTAATGAATAAAAGACTTCTGGTCATATTATATATTCTATTCCTGTTTTTCTCATTGACAGGTCAAATAGAAGCTGACTCAATATATAACTCTCATCTGAGACTTTATACTGAGATCTGTAAAGGAGAATATATTAACTGGTATGAACCGGCAACTGAAAGTATTTACGGTATTTCTTATTCAGGCAACAAATCATTCAATTCTGCCTTCATGGAGGGTGGTTTATCATTTAGAAGTGGAATTAAAAACAACACATACTGGCCCCTCTACTCACCTGAAATTTATCCTTACATGTTATTTGAAGAAAGTGTGAAAACATTTTATAACGATATCATCAGTTTATATGGTGGATATTACCATAATGTAGCAGATAAATTAAATCTGGGAGTCAGAACATCATATATTAACTCTATCTCTTACAATCGTTCCGATCCCCGTTTTAAAAGTGAAGGTTATGACCTGGAGATCAAACCCGCCATCCGGTTTAAGAACATTCACTTCAAACTTTCACTTGAACCCATAATTAAAGCTTCTGGTAGTGAAATTAATATGCAAACACAGGGCTATAATGCCTATGAAATATACCATTTTCTAGGTTTAGGCCATACCGAAAACGTATTAAGCTACGCATCATATACAGGCGAAATAAAAAAAATGTCCTTTGGTACAAATGCACTTTTAAATTATACCGGAGAAATATATCAGATAAATTTAAAGAACAGATACCACTTAGGCGAAACTAAGATACATCAAAGTAATATTAGCTGGAATATTCTGAATCCGGTTGCTGTCTTAAACTCAAGGATTTTTATCCTCGAACCATCCATAAAACTTAATATCAATAATATCTTACACAACTTTTCATATATCTATAATCTGCAAAGCAAAACAGGTCAAGAATTTATAAAACAGGATACAGACAGTCCAACATCCGGTGAAAGCTGGGAGGTTTACGGCACAACCGATAAGTATCAACAGACCGAACTTAGTCATAGGGTATCATATTCTGTTCAGTTCATAGCAAGAAATCAGGAATTGATGATTCTTACAGGGATTGAAAGGAAACAACATAATGAAAGATATGTTGGAATTATTAAAGATTACCATTTTAATTATTCTCTTACGACACCTTATGTTTTTTTGTCATATAATACATGGATTAAACAGAATTTGTATGCCGTAAAGACTGGATTCTCAAAAAAATATTTTGATCTTACAGATCTGGATATTATTCCGGGAATACCATCGGAATACACATATGATAAAGAAATAAATTACTATTATGGAAACCCTTATATTATAAATATTAATGGTACATTTGGAACGTATCATAAACTATTTGGATTGGAGAGTTTCGGTCGTATTGGTTTAAACAGTACGTTTATTATACCTGAGAACGGTCAAAGCATGCGTTCTGTAGTTGAAATTTCGTTACAAGTTGATTTCTGAATGAAAGTGATTGATGTTCATAACCTGTCTTTTGGTTACGGCACAAAACAAGTGTTGAACAATGTTTCATTTTCACTTCAGCAAGGAAGGATACTTGGATTACTCGGGCCAAATGGTGTTGGAAAGTCAACCCTTATTAATATCCTGACCGGATTTCTGGAAGCAGACTCAGGTTCTGTTTTTATATTCGGAGAATCCTATAATAAACAATCTGTTAAAAGTAAACGAAGAACCGGGTATCTTATAGAAGGTCACATACAGTACACCTTTATGAATGTAACCGAAGCTGAAAAATTTTACTCCAGGTTTTATCCAAAATGGAATTTCGATCTGTATAACAGTTATATATCAAATGCCAAAATCGGACTAAAGCAAAAAATTGGTACGATGTCCCGTGGGCAACGCTCAAAAGTAGCACTTGCCATTATTATGGCACAAAATCCGGACCTTCTTATTCTCGATGATTTTTCCATGGGTCTGGATCCGGTTTACAGACAAATGTTTATTAACGACCTGTCCGATTACGCCAGGACCAATGAAAAGACTGTCCTTGCAACTTCACACATTATACAGGACATGGAAAAACTGGTGGATGATGTTGCAATAATGGATTATAATGATTTTATGACTCCCCTTTCACTGACAGATTTTAAACTCAACCATAAAGAGCTGGGGTCAAACCTTGATGATATTTTTGTAAACCTCTTTATTGATAAGATATGATACAGGGCGTTTTCTATAAAGAATGGTTAAAAACCAAATGGTTCATCATCGTTGGGATATTCGTGTCACTATCATTATTATTTATTTGGTACCAAATACTCAACACTCAGTTTTCCGGCCAGTTATTTGTTAATAATGTCTTTTCAATCGCAACACAAAATAAACTGTACCAAAGTGCATTGCACTTTATGCCCGCAGTTTTTGCTCTTATTCTTGCACTTTTTCAGTTTGTTCCTGAAATTAACAACCATAAATACAGACTAACCATGCTGTTACCTGCTACTGAGATAAAACTTTTTGCTCTTATGACCGGTTATGGCTACCTTATTTACACCGGATTCGCTATTCTCCTGATTTCTGCTTTCTTCATGATAAGTAATCATTTTCTACCTATCCTCGTAGTAAAGGCATCCTTAGCCAACATTTTCACCTGGATATTGTCAGGTTACCTAACCTACATATGGTTAACAACTGTGCTTTTTGAACCCGGATGGAAATACAGGATTTTTCTTTCCACTCTTGGATTAACTGTTATAACGGTTTCACTTTGGCAAACTGAGAATTATACAACGCATCAACTGAATTTTGTAATATTAGTATATGTCTTGCTGTCTTATACCATACCCTATTTTACGCTCAACCGCTTAAGAAAAGGAAAACAATGATCAGATTAAGTAAAAATATCGTCATAATTATTTCCATCCTGACACTGATGTTTTTAATTCCGTTGCTGTTTGATCTGATATTCAAACCTCTGCCTGAAAATGTACTTATTACCTACAGTACTTATAGAGATGAATTCCTTCTGAACAAGAAACATGGACCAACAACCCTATACTTAACTGCCGATGGGCAGCAAATCAGTAAGGAAACTTACTACAGCCGGCTACCCGTCTTTTACTACAGAAAACTTGAAAAAAATGGAACATTGCCCGATTCTATTATGGGTGAACCTTTGATCATAAGCAATCTTAAAAAACACAGTTATTTTTTCAGGCTGCCAGAGGGAATAGCAGATGAAGTACAACCCGTTCTGGTGCCAATGTTTGAAAACACTGATGAAGCAACACATTATAATATTCCGGTCGATTTCTTCAGTTTTAAACATAGAATAAAGTTTATTGATGTTTATACAGGAGAAGAAGATACAGAGAAGTCCGGAAAATTCACAAACAGTCTGGTTGAATCGGGTTTTGTTTTTCCTGTCAAACGTATTTTTGGTGATATCCGGATACAAAAGAATTTTGATAACGGGTATTATCTCTTAGATTCACATAATCATCTGTTTAACCTAAAGATGGTCAGAGGAGAAGCGGTTACTGAAATCATTCCACTTCCCAGAGACCTAACCGTAAAATTTATTTTTTGTACTGATCCTGTAAACATGGAAATCCTTGCTGTAATTGTTAGTCAGCAAAATGAAATATACCTTCATCTGGGTACTACGAATACCGTTATAAAAACGGATATTAATGGTTATAATCCAGACGCGGATGAATTGCTTATTTTTGGCAACCAGTTCAACAAAACCTTTCTTTTTCAGAATGACCGTGAAGTGCGGCTTAATGTTATCAATGATAACTATAAAACATTCAGATCGTTTCAGTACAAAAGAAGCCCGAAAAAATTCCGAACATATGATGTATTCAAAGACATCATTATTCCGGTAAGGATCACTGTTAATTTCAGAAAAAACCAGGTAATCAAGCCACATTTTGAAATATCAGCCGGCCTGACATTTCTGTTGTTTAATCTTATAATGGCTGTCATTTTCTTTTTTATCAGAAAGAAAGAAAAGCCATACATAGCCGCACTAATTACCCTGATTGCGGGTCTGCCTGCCTTCATTACATTCCTGGTTATCCGGAAAAATTAAGCGTTATTCCGCACCAAAATAAATACATTCAAGGAATTCGAATTCTTTTTCAAAATTAGGCGTAAATACATCTTTTCCCATATTCTCCCGGATTTGATTAATCGGCCAGAATTTACCATCATCAACCTCTTCCCTGTTTATTGAAATATTTTCATGGTCATTACAAATAAAACAATAGACCAACTCCTTTTCCATGTCAGTTTCCCAAACGTATTTGACCAAAAAACGGGGTGTAAAATCTTTAAGTCCAATTTCTTCAGATGCTTCCCTTCTCAATCCCTGCTCAATATCCTCACCGTAATTTAAATGTCCTCCAACTGCTGTATCCCATTTCCCTGGTTGAATAAGCTTATCATAAGGTCTTTTTTGTAAAAAAACTGAACGGTTTTTGATGATGTGAAGATGTACTACCGGATGCATGATTTTCTCCTTTCCATGACATTCTGATCTCGGGATCTTACCCTTTACGCCACCTTTGGCATCAACCATAGGCAACCATTCCACCAGCTTCATCCTGTTTTTAATAATGCGATACCTGATAACCTGAAACAGTAAATAGCCACCAAATAAAAGATACAATAATATACTGCTTACAAAAGCCCAGGCTTCTTCACTCATAAAATAGGCAGAGTAAATAACCATTAAAATATGAATAAGAAAAATATAGAAGGTAACTCTGAGATTAGCTTTAAACTCTTTCACCTGTGCCTCCGTCAACTTCACATCTCGCAGATACCTTTGAGACATCTGCATCATAATATTATGTTTTGAAAAGACAGATATTCCGATTAAAACCGCGAATATCGTTTCTATCATTGCGGGCTTTAACTTAAAGTATGCATCATTATGAAGCATCAGAGAAATTATACCAAGAATGATGAGCAACAAAGTATCGGCCAGGATAAAGAGGTCTGTTTTGTGATGCCTTACCAGAACATACACAAACTGTAACACACCAAAAGCTACTGCAACATAAAGCCCAGTCTTTATTCCCCATATACTGTCTGCAACTACAAACAATATAATCGGAATAAACCCGGGCAAAAATTTTATCAGTAAACTTTTAAGATTCAGCATCTGCTAATTATTCATCTTTTTCATTTTGAAAAACAATAAACAGTGCCTTTTGTTCTGATTTTTCTTATTTATCGCTTTTTTGAGACTGCAGGGGCTTACCAGCTTCAAATAATTCAATAAATGTTCCACCACCTATACCAACACTTCCCCCAAGATAAAGAACAAGATCCTTTTCAGTTATCAGTTTCTTTCCAATAAGATCCTTTACAAAGGAGCAGATATATTCCTTACTGTTTTCATCGGCCGGCAGGTAGCTTGCAAATACGCCATACGAAAGGGCGAGTTCACGCATTGTACGTTTATTGTAACATTGTGCATAAACCGGGTTTCTACCTCTGAATGCTGCCAGTATACGTGCTGTCCTGCCTGTTGAGCTATCGGTAAGTACAGCTTTTGTATTTACCCTGGATGCGGCTTTTACAGCCTGTTTACTCAGGAATGCAGTAACATCATGATCATCGTGAGAAAAAGGAATACGAATATCATTTGCTGCCATTTTTGTCTTCTCGGCCTCTTCTGCAATACGCGCCATGGTTTTTACGGCCTCCACTGGAAACTGACCATATGCTGTTTCCCCGCTTAACATTAAGGCATCAGTTCTGTAATAAATTGCATTCGCAATATCCGTAACTTCAGCCCTGGTTGGGCGCGGATATTTAATCATGCTATGCAACATTTGTGTAGCAACGATAACCGGTTTCTTTGCCAAAACACATTCTCTTATCAGATGACGCTGTATTCCAGGTATTTTCTCCTGTGCTATTTCAATTCCCAGATCACCACGAGCCACCATTACACCATACACCACACCAAGAATTTCGTGAATGTTTTCAACACCTTCCTGGTTTTCAATTTTGGCAATAATTTTGATCTTACTGTTTTTGGCATCAAGCAATTTCTGGATATCATGAACATCCTGGGCTGATCGGACAAATGAATGTGCTATAAAATCAATATCCTTTTCTATTGCAAAACCGATATTACTGATATCCTTTTCTGTTAAAGAAGGAAGATTAATCCTTACGCCCGGAACATTAACACTTTTACGGCTGCCTAATTCTCCATTATTCAGTGCTTCACAATATAAATATTCCTCATCTTTACCAACAACTTTTAAATCTATTTCACCGTCGTCAATTAAAATATTACTGCCGACAGATACATCTTCAACAATTTTATCGTAGGATACACAAATGCATTCCGGTGAACTTTTTACGCCCGGCGCACCTTTCAGTTTTAACTTTTGTCCCAAAGAAATTTCGAGCGACTTATCCAGTACTGTTGTCCTTATCTCGGGACCTTTTGTATCCATTAGGATAGCAATATCATCAGATACCTCTCTCACATTTGTAATAACTCTGTTAATACCCTCATGATCCATATGAGCGGTATTCATTCTTACTACATTCATTCCTGATTCGTACAACGAACGTACAAATTCTACGTCACAACGAAGATCTGAGATCGTCGCTACAATTTTTGTATGCTTCATAATATAATAATGGAATTTCTGATACTGTTAGTCTCTGCTTTTAAAACTTTCAAGAGCCAGCCGGTAGGAATCGAGACCAAATCCACTTATAGAACCGTAGCAGACCGGTGCTATAAAAGAATGATGTCTGAAGGATTCCCGTTTGGCAATGTTACTGATATGGACTTCTATAACAGGTGAATTAATAGCTGAAATTGCATCTGCAATAGCAACCGAAGTATGCGTATAAGCGCCGGCATTCAATACGATCCCATCGTAAGTAAACCCTACCTCGTGCAATTTATCGATTAATTCCCCTTCAGAATTTGATTGGAAATAACTCAGATCGAATTCTTTGAATTTTTGCTTTATTTCTTCAAAATAAACTTCGAAATTCTGGTTGCCATAGATATTCTTTTCTCTGACTCCCAACAGGTTTAAATTCGGTCCGTTTATTATTAATATCCTCATTTATAATATTTTATAAATTTAGCTTATCTGCTCTGCAAAAGTAATGCAAATATTCTGAATTTGTACAACAAATAGATTACAGATTGAATAAATTAAGAAATATCATTATTTTAGATCAAATTTATTTGTATTGAAAGAAGAGCTTATTTTAAGGAACTTTAAAATGTATCTCAGGCTTGAAAAGTCCTTGTCTGAGAATTCTGTTATGGCCTATATGGCCGACCTTCAGAAGCTGACACTGTTTTGTGAAGATGCCAACCTTTTACCCTCAAAACTTTCATACAAAGATCTGAGTCTTTTCATTGAATCACTCGCAGACCTTGGAATATCTCCCCGTACACAGGCACGCATTATTTCCGGAATCAAATCCTTTTATAAGTTTCTGGTTCTTGAAAAGGTAATAGATGATAACCCTACAGCGTTAATCGAGGGACCTAGAACAGGTAGAAAACTACCGGATGTACTGAGCCTGGACGAAATAGATAGTATGATTGCAGCCATCGATCTTTCGAAGCCGGAAGGACAACGCAATAAAGCCATATTAGAAACACTTTATGGCTGCGGATTACGGGTTTCGGAGCTGATCAATTTAAAAATATCGGAAATCTATTTTGATGAGATGTTTATCCGGGTTATTGGAAAAGGAGACAAACAAAGATTGGTCCCCATAAATAAAAGGGCACTGAACGAAATTATGCTCTATCTCCGGACTGACCGTGTTCATCTGGATATTGAAAAAGGTCATGAAGATTTTGTTTTTCTTAATCGCCGCGGGAAGCAGCTTACGCGAGTGATGATTTTTACCATTATAAAAAATCTGGCTGAAATGGCAGGCATACATAAAACGGTTTCACCTCATACATTCCGACATTCCTTTGCCACTGATCTTTTGGAAAATGGTGCAAATTTAAGGGTTATACAGGAAATGCTGGGACATTCCTCCATTCTGACCACGGAAATTTACACCCATTTAAACAAGGAAACCCTGAAAAGCACAATAGAGGAATTTCATCCCCGAAAATAGGATCAAACTACAATTTCCGGTAATATTACACCTGTCAGTTCAAGAATAGCGTATACCAGGCTAATTACAGAAAGAGCAATAATAATCAGGCCTGTTATCCTGTTTAAGCGCCACAGCCCACGCAGGTTGATTTTTTTTCGGAACAGACTTACAATAAAAGACAATGAAAACCACCATAAAATAGCACCGGAAAAAATCCCCGGGATCACAATTAACCGTTCTGCCATACCTCCACCCTGCATCACTTTAAATCCGGCAAAAACGCCAATAAACACAAATATCAACAGAGGATTGGAAATTGTAAGTCCGAAGGTGGTAATCATATCCTGAATATAGGTTCCTGTTCCAGATTGCTTTTGGGCCTTACGAAGCTGAACAGCAGGATTGGATCTGAACGTAAAATACCCGAATACAATCATCACCAGGCTCCCAAAAAGTTGAATCCAGCTTTGTTGCTCTTTCACAAAATCAATGATATAAGAAATACTGAAACCAGCAATGATAGCGTAGATCATGTCAGAAAAAGCAGCCCCAATTCCTGAAGCTAATCCCGAATGCCGACCTTTATTCATAGTACGTTGTATAATTAAAACGCCAATCGGCCCCAACGGAACGGATGCTAAAAGCCCTATAATTATACCGTCAAAAAATTTTTCAAACAACATGGCCGCAAAGATCAAAAAAATTAAATACGTACTAAAACATTGGCACAAATTTCAGACTCTTTTTCTAATATTTTTTTAGGTCTCTAAGATACAGGTTAAAAGGTATGCATAAAAAAGACTGCTCCAAAAGACATTTACGAATATGCTCTGTAGTTCGCATTTTGTTGCGCTCTCAACAATTCGAAGCATGCTTTATGAACAGTCCCGATCTTATTCAAAAAATTATCAGCCAATAATCAGCTTATAACCTTTTCCGTGAATATTGATGATTTCAACACCCGGTTCATCTTTAAGATGCTTTCTTAGTTTCGTAATATAAACATCCATGCTTCGGGCATTGAAGTAATTATCATCAATCCAGATTTTCTTTAATGCATAATTCCTTTCCAGAACATCATTCGCATGTGAACACAAAAGCTTAAGCAGCTCAGACTCTTTTGTAGTAAGTTTAACTGTACTGTTTTCGTCTGACAGCGTTTGTTTTTGTGTATCGAATGAAAACTTACCGAGCTGATAAGTTTGCTGTTCCTTTTGTTTTACTCCTGAAGTTCTTCTAAGAATCGCTTCAATCCTGAAGAGTAATTCCTCCATACTGAAAGGCTTGGTCAGATAATCATCTGCACCTATTTTAAAACCTTCCAGGATATCTTCCTTAAGCGATTTAGCTGTTAAAAAGATAATCGGAATTTCGGAATTCAGTACTCGTATATCCTGTGCCAGGGAGAACCCGTCCTTTTTAGGCATCATCACATCTAAGATGCAAAGATCATATTTTTGCTTCATAAAAGCATCATATGCGGCTTCACCATCCGGTTTTAAGACAGTCTCGAAACCTTTTGCCATGAGATACTCACGTAATAACATGCCAAGATTTTCGTCGTCTTCGGCTAATAGAATTTTGAATTTTTCTTCCATCACTATGGGTTTTTTAAGGGTAAACAAATAATGAATGTTGTACCTGTGTTTACTTCACTTTCAACGCGAATTGTTCCGTTATGGTCATCGATAATCTTTTTCACGTATGCCAGTCCAAGTCCGAATCCCTTCACATTATGAACATTTCCGGTCGGCACACGATAAAATTTCTCGAATACGCGTTTCAAATTTTCTTTCTTAATACCTATACCATTATCTTTAACACTTATGCAGAGCTTTTGTTTTTCATTCCATGTCTTAATTTCCAGTTGAGGCTCTCTGTGACAATACTTTAATGCATTATCGAGTAAGTTAAAAATAACATTGGTAAAATGTAGTTCGTCCACTGCTAAATAACTTTGCTCAGCTTCAAGTTTTTCGTCAATATGCCCACCTTTACTTTCAACTTTCAACGAGAAGTTAGTTACCACTGAATGGATCAGCTCATTTATATCGTATTCGTTTAGCTTCAAACGGCTTTTGTCCTTGTCAAATATTGCCATCTGCAAGACCTTTTCCACCTGAAAACCTAAGCGTTTGGTTTCATCATGTATGACCCTTGATATATGTGAAAGACTTTGAGGAGTCTTTGAAACACCTGTATCTTTTAACATCTGCGACGCCAAAGAAATAGTTGAAATAGGTGTTTTAAATTCGTGGGTCATATTATTTATAAAGTCATTCTTTATTTCCGACAGTTTTTTCTGCTTAAAAAGAATATAGATCATTAATGCGATAGACAAAATAAGAATTGTGGCAAAGATGAGCGTAGGTGTAGCCAATCGCATAGACTGGAATATATAGCTCTTTTTTGTAGGAAAATAAACAGAAACAAAATGAGCTTTAGGGTGAATGTCATTGGGGAACAAATGTCTTTTATAGACGGCATTAATATTTTTCACAGATGAAGGATCATCTGTATACACCGTATCTCCTTCATTATTGACTACAGTTACAAAAAACGGTAAATAAATCCCATTATCATAAAACTCACTATTTAATTCGCTTTTTAACTTACTTAAATTTATACGGTCTATAACAGGCCGGTCCTCAATGTCAAGTAGTTTTTGAATATGCGTTAACCTGTCCCGCTTCTGTTTCACCCTGCCGTTTATCTTCTCATTAAGTTGCATCTGCCTTGAAGCAAATGTTTCAGGTTTATTTGAATTAAGATTTAACTGTGGTTTATTTGACAGATTTTGTACCGATTTTTCATACGTCCCGACCACCTTAGGCTCACCATTTTCCTTTTTAATCTCGTAGTTAAATCGTTCTGATTGAATATTAATGGAAATCTGCCCGTTTCCAAGGACAGGATTAGCTTCGCTAACAGTATCTTCTGCCAGCATCTCCTCCGTTTCCAATGTCTGTATTACCCTGGTAATGCAATTATTTACTATCTGGTTGAAAAGATCGTTACGCTCATGAACCATACGGGTTACAAAGACAAACTGAATAAACAGCAACCCGATAAAACAGATCGCCACCACAGATGCTAAAATCCATATGTAAAATCTCTTCATGGACACAAATATACATCTTGCCTTTGCATTGCAATATGTATTAACAAAGTTTAACAGGCACAACTTGCTAATAATCAAAATGTTATAATCTGTTAAAATCATTAATTATTTGATTTTTAACATTTTGAGATAATGTTAAATCCACATAACTGACTAAATACATGTAAGGTGAAAAATTAAAAAACCAAAAAATGTAAACAAAAAAATGATTTTGCTATATTTGCGGCTCATAAAAAGAAAAACGTTCTTTTTTAATAGCAGTGGAATGTAGCTCAGTCCGGCTCCGAAAAATTTAAACTCCGTTTTATTATTTTTCGTGAGTCCTCGATTTTCAACCCAATTTTATAAATTGGTGAAAATCGGCATTTAGAGTACACAATCTGAGATACTAATAAATATTTCAAATATCACGGGATGTAGCTCAGTCCGGTTTAGAGTACACGTCTGGGGGGCGTGGGGTCGCTGGTTCGAATCCAGTCATCCCGACTGATATGGTTTGATTATCAATAGGTTACAGCATTTTGAACCTGATTTTGAACCAAAAAATTATAAGGTAGTCATTTTGGGCTACCTTTTTTAGTATGTCCTCTACCCTATAGATATTGCTTCCAAATATCGTTTTCATATCATCAAAAATTTTCCAAGAAAAATTTCCCAGAAAAAATTTAAACATCAAATGTTGCAGCCAATTTTTTATATCCTTGCTTTTTTAAAAACCCATCACTCCTACAGATGCCCTATTCACATGCCTATAACCCCACGGGGGCGGTATCCCACGTAGCGGGGGTTACCTATCTTTTGGGACATTCTTATAGCATAATCACTCTATAATTCATTATAATATCTTCTAATATTGATTATTTGAAACGTTTTATTAAATTTAATGTGGATTTTACCTGCCAATTTTAAGGATGGATTTTATTTGAAGGGATTGAAACACAATTGGTGTTCATGGAATAACTATTACCTCGCCTATTAACTATATGATGGGATTGAGTAGGCGAAGCATTCTAAAACACATAAGTATTTGGCTATATCGACCAATATTGTACAAAAAACAGCCATTATAACCGTATATTTCTTGTAGTGCGTCATTATATAACAATGACTAGTGAATAAAACTTATAATATTCTTTTAGATAACATAAAAATTGGAACTACCCAACTAGAAAAAGGTGATGCTCCAATGGGTGTAGTGTTTGGACTAATAAACTTTGATGAATCAAAAATTGGATATGATTTTATTAAAAATTATTGCATTAAAAATGAAATTGAGTTAGTAAGTGATTTTCCAGAAGACAAACTAATTTCAACCAGAACAATCGATGGACTAAAAATTATAAATTGTGATGGTGTTGAAATTAAAGGTATCGGAAATCAAATAGATGGAATGGACAGTAAAGGATTTGACATTATTATTGAGGGCATTCCATATCCATTTTACAATGACGAATTTCCAAATCATGTAAAAGAATATGAGAAAAGGTACAAAGATTAAAAATAACGAACGCACAACACGGGTTCATAAGTTAGTGGGCATTTAATAATATGAGATATCTGACAATAATATTATTCCTAGTTTTTATACTTCTTATTTCTTGTGAAAATAGAATTACAAAAAAAGAAATTATTGGAGTTTATGCATATAATAATTGCCAAGATACAATTATCATCAAACCTGACCATACATACATTCATTTCCATGACTATCCAACAAATGAGGGAAATACCTATACTGGTAACTGGAAATTGGATTCGGTTGAGAACGAAATCTTATTTTATGAATTTGATAATTTTTGTGAACCTGAAGCGCTTAACACACCTAAAGGAATATGGATATCAAGAATAATAAGTAAAAAAGGAATAATAAAATTAATGTATGCTTCAGACTTAAATGCATATTATATGAAAATTGAAAAGAATAATATTAAAAACGCTCACTAACACACGGTAAAGTGTATGACAGTACTTTTAAACATAATAATTCAACGTTCGCTGCCTGCTCTTTTCGTCCTGACAGTTCCTATCCTATCGGACAGAAATTGTCACGACACCATACCGTGGGAACGTTGGCAATAAGTTTAATGAAATGAGAAATCTTGTATTAATAGTCGTAATTTTATTTTTTTCAAAATCATATTCTCAGGAATATTATTTTGCTAATGATGATTGTGTATTAAATAACCAATTTACAGGATATACATTTATCAATATAATTAGGACATTGGATGAAAATACTAAATATGTAGAGCAAGATGAAAAAATTGGTGAAATTGCTGAATTTCCAAAAATTCAATCTGAAAATTATCAGGAGAATATAGATAAATCAGTTCAATACTATTTAAATGGAGAATATTACAAAGCAGCAGAAGAATTAAAAAAACCATTTAAAAAAGAACCAGATAATTTATTTATTACCTTTAATTATGCAAGAGCATTATATTGGATAGAAGATGATAACTCTAAGGAAAATTCATTTAAGATATATAAGGATTTTGTATATAGACTAGATTCAATTAATGGAAAATCAGATTCAACTATTACAATAGATTTTTGGTTCAGGGAATCATATTGGAAATTAGCAACATTATACATGGATTATAATGATTGGTCAAATGCGGCACAATTAATTAATAGATTTATATTAGGAATTCAAGATTTCAAAGGAACACCTGTTTATGTGCAATCATTGGAATATTTAACAGAATGTTATTTTAATATGTATGACGATAAATTGGCGAAATATTTTGCGGAAAGAACATTGTATTATGATTCTAATAACAAATACGTGAAGGACATTTTGAAAAAAATAAAACAAGAATAACAATGCACAACAAAAAAATAAAACCAATGCTACGCATAGGTATTATTTTAAGCCGTTGGCTGCAAGGTTGAAGATAGTATGAAAAGATAATGCTGCTCATATTGGCGGGTTATTAACAGGAATATTAGTTGGGTTTATATTAATACTGACTAAGTGGAGCAGTTTAGGTCAAACTAATACTTTATATTAGTAATGTCAGTCAAAGTTCCGAATATCTTTATGAAACAAATAGTTTCCCTAGTATTTCTAATTATTCTTTCAAGTTGTAGTTTGAAAGAACAAAATTGTAAAAAACATTATAATAATGTCCTAATTCACTATTATGTAAGAGGAAATATAAAAAACACGGATAGTGTGAATTTAATAACATGTATAAATAATGATACAATTTCATATACATTTATTCATGATACCGATACTTTGGCATATTCATATAGAAAATCAGCAAAAAGCGATTCATCTATAATATTCTTTGGTATTCCATGCCCACTTATTACGACCAAGCAAATAGTTATAAATGATACTGCTTATATTATTAAAAAATATCTCTATGATAAAATTGATGTATCCGATGAAGAAGCAAACTTATTTTATTGTGAAAATTATGGATTGCTAGTTGGATATAGTAATTTCTTGTACGGATTAACTTTTTCAATTGACTATGATTCAATTTCTGAAAAATTAATTCATGATATAATATCTGACCGAACAGGATTTTATGAAAATTATTTTGTTCCACCACCACCACTTGAAGAGGTAAAAATAAAAATCTCAAAAGAAAATTTATTTGGAGCATACGGTGGTGATGAAGAAACTGAAAATGCTTATTTCGGTATTTATGAAGATTCTATTTACTATCCAGACCCTGATATATGGGCAAAATATGAATTGAAGGGTGACACTATTGTTATAATAAATAGTGATAATTCAATAGAAAAACTATTGATTCTAAAACTAACAACTGATTCTCTTATAGTTAATTATTTAAACTATAACATAGAAAATCACTTAAATAAAAGAACGCAATAAATATTAAAACAGAATATGGAAACCACGGTCTCAGTAATAAATTATGTTATTAATGGACTAGTATTTGTACTTATTATTGTCAAAATCTACTATAGTTATATAAGCAATGCTAAGGTCAATTTTTTAATTACTGAGTATTATGCTGAACTGAAACTAAACGTACTTAATATTGATAAACTAAACCTTACAGAAAAAATCAAATATGGTGTACCAATAAATTCATTGTTTCGATTTTATGGATTTTTCTTTACAATTTTCAGTCTTAAAACCAAACCTGTACGAAAGGTCGAACTGGATGATATAAAAGGAAATGAATTCACCAAATACATTGAAGTGGTTATCAAAAAAAGAAAATTGATTTCGTGTAATGAATTTGATTCATATGAAATATAAAATGCATTTGGTCAGGACTTTGCTGATATTTTATCAAGCTAAAAGCAAACGACATTTAAATCATAATAGGTGAACTTTATTTTCCAAGATTAATGAAATTACAGTTATTGGTAATATTCTTAGTATTTTCTTCCTTTCAGCAAAACGAAACAGTAAAATTATCGGAAATAGAAAACGTTATTAATGCTGTAATAAGATCTAATGATGATTTAAGTTCCGAAATGTACATTGTTTATAATAGATTATTTGAAAACACCTCTCCTGTTTTCCTTGAATATGGATATAAGTTTACAGATGAAATAAATATCGCTGATTCAATTATTCATAATTGTAGCTTACAGTTGATAAATGATAAAGAATTGGAG
Source organism: Quyinboa mangrovi (assembly GCF_042219825.1). Lineage (NCBI taxonomy): Bacteria > Pseudomonadati > Bacteroidota > Bacteroidia > Bacteroidales > Quyinboaceae > Quyinboa > Quyinboa mangrovi. The sequence goes on along the minus strand of NZ_JBHJHQ010000006.1, from coordinate 120,286 downwards.
AAATTTAAATTAATGGCTGATAGCATAAACAGAAGAAAAACAAAAGATGAGTATCTGCTTAATAAGGAAAATAAGTTTACCGTAATCAAAGAAAAAACAGATAAATGGTATTGTGAATTTTCAATACCAATATTCACAACCGATAAGAAATATTCAATAGTAAAATTTAACGTAAAATCGGGTTATATGTGGGGAGATTTATCGATGACTTATTTAATGGAAAAATTGGATGGAAAATGGATTAAAAAAGAAATTTTAGAATTTTCTGAAGATTAAACCATGGCATTCAAATAACAAAGTATTTAAATTCAAATACCTAAATGATTGGCAATGCAAATAATATATAAGAATAAAGGCATTTTAATACCAGTGTACCTATTTGTATCTTTAATTGTAGTAGCACTTATAAATGGTCTTTTAAAACGCTATTTGGGCGAAGTATTTGCTTCAGAATATGACTATAAAATCTCATAATAGGAATCACATTTATTTTTTCAGCATTATGGACGTATAAAACAAGTGAGGATTTCGTTGAAGTTGAAGGTAAAAAGATAAAGGTAGATATTGAAAATTCTTTTTTCTTTATTCCTATGAAAATATGGGGTTATATTTTATTGGGGTTGGGGCTGTTATTCACTATACTTGGAGTAATTGACACAACTAATATCTAACTCAGAATTATTACCAATGAAATCAATATTATACATAACAATATCTTTCTTTTTTATTGCCAATTTAAAAGGGCAAACAAATAATTCGAAAAAGGTTAATACCTTTTTTAATTCCGCTTCTGATATCCATATTATAAAATCAGAAAATGAAAAATATTTTTTAAAAACACTCTCTTATGACAACCTTAGAAATACATCTGTTGGTAATACAATTATCTACAGTTCAGACTCTACAGAATTATATACAATAAATCGCTATTTTTATATTCGTAAAAACGAAAGTGAAATATTAATCAGCAATGATGGTACTAAAGTAGCCTATATTAGCGATAAAGTTCTTGGATTAAAAGATGGTAACGAAAATATTATTGTATTTAACAATGGTGAAAAAACTACATCATTTAATCTTTCTGAATTGACAGATTGTGATTCAGAATCTTTAGATTGCTATTTATTTTATAGGAGGAAATACGAGGTTTGGGCTAATAACGAACATGTAAATATCAATGACACCACCCACTTAGAAAATAAATTAATGGAAAGTGTTTTATACACGGATAATGATACTGTATATATTTTCTCAAAGTTGGGCAGGCTTATAAAACTTAACTTAAATACTTCTGAAATAAATTTTGAATCCTACAGAGAAATAGATATATCTATATTTGATCGATTAAAATCAGTAAAAATTAATACATTAAAATTAAAAAACGTTCCCTCATTCTTAAATTTACCTAAACTAAAAGATGGAAATAGTTTTTATGAATCACTTGCAAAATATCTCAATCTGCAAGTTACTCCTGAAACCTTAAAGTACAAAAATGAGTATAAAAAATATTGGATTAATTTCGATTTAATAATCGATAAAACAGGGATAGCAAACATTGATTCAATCATTAATTATACCTATAATTTTCCTGTGTCTAAATTAACTGAATTTGTAAAAACCTGTTCCTTTAATTCAAGCACAGTCCCAGAGGAAGTTGGGAAATGGAAATACACAGTATCAATAAGTTTAATGAATACAAATTTAAAAATCTCTAAAAAAGAAAGATTAATTGAAATTAAACAAGAGAATATTATTAGGCAAAAAAATTATGTTGCGGATTCAATAAATGGTATTTATATCCCAAAAAACATTGAAGAATGCTTTTACCAACTCAACAAGATTCTTGAACCAAGATTTGTAGAAAAAATAAAAAATTTAAATAATAGTTCCGAAACAATTAGATTTCATTTTGGACTAGGAATGTGGATTCGTAATAATTGGGGATTATGGGGTGGGTCAAGATTACAACTGTATATGCAAAAGAGAGGTATTGAACATCCAGATTCTATGTCTGGTGTAATACTTAGTTATTATTATGATTGGTTAAACGGGAATAATGATAATTGGCAAAAATTTGACAAAATGAAATCTAAAAGTAATATACTTTGGCTTTAATTCAGTTCAAATGTTGAATCAACTTTAATTACTTTATACTTTATTCCTGTACGAAAATTCTTATAAACAAACTCCTTTTCATTTAATTTGAGCACTTTGTATGTATCCCGATTATGAGGATTTGTTGCGTTTTGCACTTCAGCGATACCATCTTTTAACAATATCTTATAAATTGAAAAATATACACCACCTGAAATTCCCCACTCGCCATTTTCAGACTGTTTAAACATTTTTCCATTGGGCTTCGTCAGTTTAAAATTAATGGTATACAAACCATCAACTGACCTATCGGTTAACCATTCAAGTTTTGACCCATCTTGAGAAATTTCACTTCCATACCATTTCCCTGTCATTAAATTCCAGTCATTTTTATCTTTTTCGGTAAGGCTAGGACTATAAACTGATTTTAACGTGGAACAACTTGATATTAAAACTACCAAGGTTAATAGCGTAATTTTTTTCATTATAATGTATTTAATACTTAATAAAATCTATTCAACAAGATTTACCAACCCAATAAAAATAATAATAATTAAACACATAAATAAAAACATCATAAATACCGATTAGTCAAATAGTCAATATACTTTTCATTTCCAACATAAAAATGTTTTTTCATTTTAACTATTAATTCCTGATAACTAATAGAATGAAATTTGACATTGTCCTTAACTGCAATTCTTTTAAACTGATCTATTTCTTCTCTATGTTTACTCCCGTCAAATCCATATACATCGTACCAAAGGTATAGTAGTCTAAATGCAGATTTACCGCAATTTTTCTTTAACCCTAGAATATGTTTTATAAGTTGAGCAGCATGTAAATATTTGAATTTATTATCATTTGGTGAGATTTCTTCTGCCAATTCTTTAAGATAACTAATATCTTTCCATTGTTCAGGTATTTCTTTTAAATATTTTTCACTTATTCCATCATGCTTTCTTGAAGAATATGATTCAGAGAATTTACATTCAATGCCGAATAATTTTACTGTTGATTTATCACTGTTTTTAATTACAACATCAAGATTAGGAGCAAATCTGAATGATTTGCTTATTTCAAATTTCTTTTCAAATTGAATATCTTGAGAAAATGAATTATTGATATTACATAGTCCACAAGCATAAGCAATATTCTTTATCTGTTTTGATTTACGCCAATATTCAAAAATGTTAACTCCAATCGCAGATGAAGAATGTAATGCAAACATTTTTGGTAAGAAACCATTCTTGTAATTCAATTCACCACCATCCCCATTATTGAAATCGTCAACCGTTTCCTTAGAAATACCAGTAAATAAATTATCTGCCAATTTTTGGACGTAAATTTTTTGATCTGATATTGATTTGCTACCAGAAAGGATTATGTCATTCCGATTTGCCCAAGATATTTGCTTTTGCTTGATAAATTCCAGACCATTCATTTGTAATATGATTTTAGAATAATTGTTGATATTTTCATTATAAATAAATCTTTTGTTAATAGTATTATATTGGTTGAATCATAGGTTCACAATATTTGAAATTCACGACTTTGTTTCTTAACATACTTTTATCTTTAAAATGTCTTGAAATAGAATAATTCTTTTTAGTATAATCATTCGAATCCCCAACATTGTGATAATATACTTTAATAGAAATACAATTTTCATGTTCAAAGATTTTATTAAGCATTGTTCTGTCAGATATTCCACATGAATGACCAAATATTTGTACTTGAAAAGCATTAGACTCAATAAATTCCATAAGGTTTCTATAATTATTACTTTCAAGATATTTAAATGATTTTATATGTACGAATGCTTCATCCTCATTTTCCTCTTCGAATTTTTCGTATTTTTTGTCAAACTCATCCCCAAAACCAAAAATAGGCGATTGCCCATTAGCCAGTTCTGCATTTATTGCCCCATGAATATAATTTATGGTTGAAAAGAAATCACCCATCTCATCTACATATTTTTGCAAAATGTTGGTATAGTTAAAATTTAGAAAATAAAATGACTTGGCAACTAAATCCTCTTCAATTGTATTTATTAAACAATCCTGCTTTTTTATTAATGACTTAAACTGATTTAATAAACCTTCATGAATAATACATTTTGATATATTCTCTTGCTTTAATAAGTATTCAATTAATTTACTTTTCAGAAATTCTAGTTCTTCATTAAGTGATGAAATTTGACTGAATTCTTTATTTGAAACTAAGTCAGCTAATAAATCAAAAAATATAACTTCAATATCATACCAATTTTTATATTGAAAATTATCAATAATACTTTTAAGTAATTCGAACTTAAAATGAAAATTAATATTTGATCTTGCCTTAATTTTAAAAAGAGATTCAATGCTATTATCCTTATTTAATTTTGACACAATATCAGTTATATGAAATAAATCTGATTTAGAAGAAATTTGAATAAGACTATCATCGTAAATTCTTTCCTTAAGAAATTCTTTAATAACATTTAATATATAATCAGAAATAAAATCTTTGAAACTTGAATTTAACCCATGGGCTAAATCAAAACCATTTCCAACAATTATTAACTTATTTACCTCTTTATACTGATTGAAAATACTGTTATTTATTCCAAAAGTTTCATATTCAGGTGCGTGAGTAAGTAATGCTGTCATTTCAGGTATAGTAATTAAAAGAAATACTAAAGTAATTATTTTACTTTGAAACTGAAAGTTTAAACAAACGGTCGTTTATTTACTACCTCTATTACAGGGGAGGTTATGACACAAAAATGGGGGCTAACAAGCCCTCTTTTTTGTTATATCCACCATTTTTTGTTTATTCAATTCAGGCGTTTTTCAATCTGTTTAAAATGTCATTTTTACAATTCAACTATAAACAAATAAAATTAATTAAAAGAGGCCGGAATTAATTCCGGCCTCTCCCCTTTTGTTAATCAATTATGATAGATTAGTTTGTTTTTACAACTTTAAATAACTGATTGCTACCTTCACTTTCGGCCTTTATCAAATATACACCATTTTGTGAAATTGTAAGGTCTTCTTTTGAAGAAGATGCAAGTTGCTGTTTAACGATTTTACCTGACAAGTCATACACGGTTATCAAGCCTGGTTTGCCTGCAAATTCAACGGTAAATGAACCAGAGGAAATTGAAGGATAAACATGAATTGTGTGCATTTCATTTCCTACCAGTCCTTCGTTAGTGTCATCAGGAATTGTTTTGGATCTTTCGCTAATTGTTGCAGTATCCATAATTCCTTCATACATGTTGAATTCATACACTGAACCTACCCATGTAGGATCACTGGAATAACCACCCTTGCAGATATAAGCCAGGTTATTGCTCAATAAATCAATTGCATTATGCGATGCGAGAGTTTGAATACCCTGTAATTCACCATCAATAAACATAAGGATAGAATATTTTGATAAAATGCTTACTACATGATGATCCGCGGCATCTTCCAGTTCTGGTCCGTCAACTCCTGTTTCATAGTTCCAGGGTTCAGTATCACTTCCACAACTAATGCCTGTACGCGATTTATTATCATCTCGTGCAATAGTCAGGAAATAACCATCAGAACCAAATCCATCCGCACTGGTATTACCGAAGTATGATAACATAGACCATCCACCGTTAGCTCCATTACCGCCTTTCACATAAGCTTCAATTGTAATTGCAGAATAGCTGTTGATGGCTATATCAGCAGCCGGAAGATCAATATACTGACCACTGGCTGTTGTAGTATAAATACCATCGGCTATGGATCCACCAACTAATGTACCGTTGGCATCACCTGCCATATCGTCTGCAGTGCCATCGGCAAACGTATAAGAATGTGTTTTGGTAAGTGTTGATTCAAGCTCATATTTTACCATATATGTTTTAGTTAGTGTGCCATCAAGGGATGTGACCATCACAGAAACTGTATCAACTTCTGCATCCAACATCACTTCGCCGGTATCAGCAACAACTGCAAATCTGTTTGATGCCTGTGCAGACACATTAACGGCTTCGGTTCCTGACGGTAAAATTGCTGACATCTCTTCGGCATCAGAACTGAATGCAGACATTAGACCTTTGTCCAATGAAAGGGAAGAAAGCGATGCTTCACTCATAAGAGCTGCATGTTCCTGTACCGTAGCTGCGTCCATGATACCACTGTAAATATTGAATTCATGAATTGATCCGTTCCACGTAGGATCAGGCCATCCACCTTTACCTAACCATGCATTGGCAGTACTTAAGGCAGAAATATAATCCGCAGGATTGCTGATTGGTGTAGTTCCCAGTAGTTCTCCATCCAGATAGAATGAAACAGATTCATATGTAAATACACTAACATAATGATGAACCTCACCGGTTGCCGGTTCCGGTCCGTTAACCCATGTTGAGCCTGTTCCTGTACGACTGATATCATCATTACGGGCAATCGACAGGTAATAAGTGTTCCGGCTTTCAAGATCACCGAAATATGCATAGAATGTCCATGCCGGATTATTTCCTGCAGTTATATACGTCTCAAGTGTTATTGCCGGATAAGCATTCAATGCCAGGGCAGCACCATCAAAAGACAAATAGTTACCGTCCTGAGTTGATGTATATGCTCCGTTTGCAATTGTTGGTGTACCATTGATTACAGCATCAAGGTCTCCCGCCATATCGTTGGCAGTTCCATCATCAAAGGTATACGAGTGCGCCAGCGTCAAATCGGTCTGAACCACATAATTCAGTTTATATTCACTGCTATCCTCACCGTTTTTAACTTTTACGGTTAAGGTGTCAATACCTGCGGATACATCTACAGTTCCGGCGCCGGTAATTTCTGCCCCGGCATCAATTGCAGTAGCAGTAATGTCAATACTTTCAGTTCCAACCGGCAATACAACCTGATAGTCATATCTTGAACTTACAAATGCAGGAAATAGTTTACCGGCACTTAAAGTCAGTGCAGATAATGACGAAGTATTATCAACCAGGAAGTCTGCAGCATGCGTTCTTATTGTAGCAGCATCCATAGCACCGTTGTAGATATTATACTCATAAATACTACCATTCCATGTAGGATCAGGCCATCCACCTTTACATAACCACGCATTAGCTGTACTGATATTTGAAATCGGAGATGTTGAAGCGACGCTGTTCATCAACACGCCATCAATATACCATGAAATTTTATCGTTGGTTAACACACTAACAAGATGGTGCAGTTTTCCGTCATCTATCTCAGGCCCTTTAGCAGTAGCTCTTGATCCACCATTGAACTCAGTTATACTGATATTATCATCTCTTGCAATCGTAAAGAAATACGCATTGTTACCACTCATATCCCCAAAATAATTAAGGACTGTCCATCCTGGGTTTGTTCCGTCCCCGGCCTGGATATAGGTCTCCAGGGTAATGGCATCATACGTGTTCAATGCAAGTTCAGTACCATCAAACGAAATGAAATCGCCATTGGTTGCTGATGTATAAACACCATCCGTAATTGTTCCGGTTCCGTTTATGGTACCATCTGCGGTTCCTACCATATCATCAGCAGTTCCATCTTCAAATGTATAAGAGTGCATCAATAGTGTCGGACCAACGGCATATTTGATCATATATCTTGTAGAATCTGTTCCATCCAAAGATTTTACATCCACAAATAAGGTATCTTCCGCTGATTCAAGCGTAATTTCACCAACACCTTTTACTGAGGCAAAAGGTGTGGTTGCTAAAGCTGCCACATTAACAGTTTCGGTTCCTGTAGGTAATAAAACGGTATATTCAGTAACATCAGAACTGAAATCAGGTGATATTGATCCTTCAGCCACTGATAAATCAGAAAGTGTCACCGCATTTCGTGCATCCGAATGTGCTGCAATTGTTGCTGAATCCATTACCCCGTTGTAAATACTATATTCATACAACGTTCCGTTCCAGTTTGGATCCGGCCAGGTACTCTTACCAATCCAGCCATTATCAAGACCAATATTTTCAATATTACCTGATGGTACTGATTTAACAGAATGCAGTACTCCGTCGATATATAAAGAAAGCGTAGATCTGGTAAGAATAGTAACATAATGATGTGTTTCACCTGCGGCAGGTTCTGTACCCCGGACAAAAGAGCCGCTGGATGCTCCCATAGTGACATTGTCACCACGTGTAATTGTCATAAAATGACTATTATTATCACCGTCTCCACCAAAGTAATACAGCATTGCCCAATCTCCATTGGTACCCTGCGTAACATACGATTCCATTGTAATGGCTGCATATGTATTCAGCGCGATATCTGTTTGTGGAAGATCAATATATGTGGCACCGTCAGATGGTACAAAGACACCATTTTCAAATGCATTGGCTCCGACCACTGTTCCGTCAGCACTACCTACCATATCATCAGCTGTTCCATTTTCAAACGTATATGAATGCGTTTTAGTCAGGCTGTTTTTCATATAACGTAATACATATTCCGTACTGTCGTCACCATTTTTAACCCAAACTGAAATGGTATCTTTCTCCGCAGATACATCAACAGCTCCATCACCGGTAACTGATGCACCATCTGTAAACGGAGTAGCTGTTATATCAATACTGGTACGGTTTGCCGGAATGATTATATCATATGTTGTTGTTGTACCAACAAATGAAGGATACATGGTTCCGGCGCTCAGTGACAGATCTTTTAGACCTGATGTATTCGTGATAAGAAAATCCTGCGCGCGTTTGGCTATTGAATCTTCTGACATGACACCTTCGTAGATGTTATATTCGTAAAGTGTACCATTCCATGATGGATCAGGCCATGTACTTTTACCTATCCATGCATTATCGGTTCCAATATTTGCAATATTTGTTTCGGGTACTTTTTGCACAGCCTGTAAAACACCATCGATATAAAGTGACAGGGTTTCTGTTGTCAGGGTCAGCACATAATGATGTGTTTCACCTGCAGCAGGTTCTGTACCGTGTGCAAATGTTCCGTTAGAAGCGGCTCGTGTTACATTATCGCCCCTTGTAATGGTTAAGAATAAGCTGTTATTATCACCATCACCCCCAAAATATGACAACATGGCCCAGTCACCATTGGTTCCCTGGGTTGCATAGGCTTCCATAGTAATGGATGAATATGTATTTAATGCCAGATCAGCAGGAGTAAATTCAATATATGTATTGCCGTCAGCCGGTGAATAAGCACCATCTGCAATCGCCGCTGCCCCAACAACAGTACCATTGGCGGTTCCAACAACATCATCAGCGGTTCCATCTTCAAACGTGTACGAATGTTTTAAGCTCAGGTTTGACTCAATCACAGGCACTTCCATAGCTTTGGCAACACCATTAGCCATAATGTATGCTAAATCTGTTTCATCCAGCACCTCTCCGGTAATCAGTAATTCATCCATCATACTTTTCTGAATAAAACCTTCATTCTCTGTTTTTCTGGCTCCTAATACCAACTGACCATTATTACTTTCTGTTCCGGCATCTAGTTCATTTACTTTAACTCCGTTTACATACAGATACCTTTTGCCGGCTACGGCATCTTTTACATTGGCAACAAAATACCATTCTCCGGCAGTTATTGCCTGTGAGTCGTCCAGTCTCTGGCCATCCGTAAATGATCCCCACGATGTATTGGTACGCCATAATTCCATGTGAATACGTCCGGGACTCATTCCTCCTGCATCTTTTTGGTGGATCCACGTCTGCTCTTCTGCTGAAGAAGGATCAGACAATGTAACCCACGCTGCTATTGTAAAGCTGTTTTGAGGATTAAAATCCAATCCCGAAGAAACCACGGCAATGCTGTCGAAATAACCTGCCTTACCAAATTTTCCGGCAACATACGTAAGATCATTTGTTCCGGCTGTTTTGGAAAAGTTTACCCCATTGTCGGATGAATCATCGAGATTATCATCAAACTTCAGGTAGGTCTTTACCTGTGCAGGATCGATTTGTTGTGCACTTGCAAAATGCACCGATAATAGTGCACCTAGCAGAAAAAGTAATGATTTTAATTTCATAATAAAAAATTTAAAGTTTGTACTATATAATTCACTTAATATTGGGAAAAATGAATTCCTACTTTAACTTGTTTTACGAACTGCAACAGGGTAACCTTTCCACATGCTTTAAACCGGTGTTGCAATCAGAAATTCGCTGATTCGGTTTTATAAAAACTACATGGGAAACAGAATCTGTTCTGTGGGATTTAACTGACACAACATTACTGTCAACAGAACAAAAATCTGTAAAAAGCACCCGAAGGTTACCAGCTTTAAATCCGGTATTCTGATCGGTAATTGTTTTATTGTTTCGGATTTCTCCTTTAACCATACAAATAAATCATATATGACTAAAGCTAACTCTATGTTTACTAATACAACCTGCCGAATTGCCTTACTCATTAAAAATCCCGGTTTAGTTAATTTTTTTAAAAAAAATTTCATTTTTTGTCAGGCTATCTACAGATTATGAGTATCTTTTCTAGCCATAGTGTATGTACCAACATGATATGTTCCTGTTAAATGACAGTACCAGGTACGCTGGAAACCTTGAATACGAAAATTCAAATCAATATAAAATGAAAAAGATCGCATTATTTTTTCTTCTGGGATTATTGTCAGTTGCCTCTGTTGATGCAGATATCAAGGTTGCTAAAATATTTGGTCCTGGTATGGTCCTTCAAAAAGGACTAAAAAATCCTATTTGGGGTTGGGCTGACAAAGGTGAAAAAATTAAAATTGAGTTTGCCGGTAAAACTATACACACCAGGGCTAATAAGGAAGGGAAGTGGTTAGTTAAACTCCCTGAGATGGATTATGGTGGACCATACAAAATGGTTATTAGTGGAAATAACACAATCGTTTTTGATGATATTCTGATTGGTGAAGTCTGGGTATGTTCGGGACAGTCAAACATGGAATTTAGTGTTCAAAGTGTTAAAAACAGTACGCAGGAGATCGCAGAAGCCAATTACCCCAAATTAAGGATGTTTACTGTTCCAAAGCGTGTGAGCCAGTCTCCGGAAGCGGATCTTGCCGGTGGTGAATGGGAGATTTGTACGCCTGAAACGGTGGGAGATTTTTCAGCTGTAGGTTACTTTTTTGCCCGGGACCTTATGAAAGACCTTCAGGTTCCGGTCGGGATGATCCACACATCCTGGGGAGGAACCGTAGCAGAAACATGGATCAGCCCTGATGTCATTGAAAATGATCCGGATTTTAACAATGCACTGGGAAAACTAAAGACCCTTGATCTCGATAACTACGCAAAGGAAAAAACTAAAAAGATGGCAGATCTTTTCGGTGGCAAAATCCCGGCAAAGGATAAGGGAATATTAGATGGCAAAGCGGTTTTTGCGGATCCAAAGCTGGATGATAAGAACTGGAGTACAATCAATGCTCCGGAATTATGGGAATCAGAGGGTTATGCCGATGTGGATGGTATTTGCTGGTACAGAAAACATGTATATCTGACCAAAGAACAGGCAGAAAACGTGAATGATGTTTATCTGGCAAAAATTGACGATCAGGATATTACCTGGATCAACGGTAAAGAAATTGGAAAGACCAATGAGTATAATCTGGATCGTATTTATAAAATTGAACCAGGCGTCTTACATGAAGGAGATAACGTAATAGCTATTCGGGTTCTGGATACTGGCGGTGGAGGTGGTATTTATGGGAATAAAGACGCTCTCAAATTTAAAACTTCAAATGGGGATATTTCGTTGGCCGGTGACTGGAAAGTGAAATTTACAGAGGTATTTCCTGTCTCATCCTATATCAGCCCTAATGCATACCCTACACTGCTTTACAACGGAATGCTTAACCCGATTATACCTTACGGCATTAAAGGTGCTATCTGGTATCAGGGAGAATCCAATGCTGACAGGGCATACCAATACAGGCGCGTATTTAAAAGCCTGATAACTGACTGGCGGACACACTGGGATTTGGGTGACTTTCCGTTTCTTTGGGTTCAACTGGCAAACTTTATGCCTGCTAAAAATCAACCTGCTGAAAGTGAATGGGCCGAATTGCGTGAAGCACAAACCATGGCACTGGATCTTCCCAATACAGGAATGGCACTGGCCATAGACATTGGCAATGCAAACGATATTCATCCTAAAAACAAACAGGATGTTGGAAAGCGGCTTGAATTAAATGCATTAAAAGTTGCATATGGGAAAGATGTGGTAAATTCAGGTCCTACCTATGAATCCATGGAAATTAATGGGAATAAGGTTATTATACATTTTAGTAATACGGGTAGCGGTTTAATGCTGAAAGACAAATACGGTTACCTGAAAGCTTTTGCTGTAGCAGGGAAAGATAAAGTTTTTCATTGGGCAAGAGGTAAGCTTCTGGACAACAATTCTGTAGTTATTTATTCTGACGAAGTAGAAAATCCAGTTGCAGTACGCTTTGGATGGGCCGATAATCCGGATGATTTAAACCTGTATAATAAAGAAGGTTTACCGGCAGTTCCGTTCAGAACAGATACCTGGAAAGGGATAACCGAAAAATAACAAAACAGGCTGCCTTAAAAGGCAGCCTGTTTTGTTTTAAATCATGGGGTCTATTCTTTTATAAACCTGTATTTTTTAGCACTATTCCCATCATTGACTTCCAACATGTACAATCCTGCATTAAGGTCTGAAACCTGAATCCTTTTAGGATTACTCTCAATAACCTTGACTTTTTCTCCATTAATATTATAAATATTTGATGTAACAGCTGACTGAAAATTTCCGGACAGACTGATATATTCCTTAGTGGGACAAGGATATATACTAACCTTATTTTTATCTACTGGGACGTTAATTGAATTGGGAATGGTGATATTGGGATCATCTACACTTACAATAGATATTCCTGCATCAATGTATTGACCACCAAAAATTTGTTTACAATGAATGGCAATCAGGTTTTGATCATTAGATTTTAAGGCATTTTTGGCGGCATCGCTAATAGCCGCTGTTATATAATTGGTTGTCCAACCAGTGAAAGTGGCAGCCAGCACGCCATTTATGTATACTTCGCAATCCTCATCGTGATGAATATTCAATACAAAATTATCGGTATTGATGTTGGAAAGATCACCCAGGTAAAATTCCCGCCTTAGCCATATATCTTCAGTATTCCATACAGTTCTTACAATAGCCCCTGGAGTACCGTCCGTTCCAAAACCGGCCTCTCCTTCAGACCAGTCCACATCTGAATACTGTGGTTCATACCAATTAGATTCAGGAGAAGTATACCGATATCTCCACATTTGCGCTTCATCTTTCGACGTCCTTATCACATCAGCATAGTATATGTTATGATCAATAATTAATCGGTTGGCATTGTAAATTCTGTTAATATTAGCCTTTATCGTTCTGTCATATGTTAAAAGCCCGTTTAGCTCAGTTTCTACATCAGTAATTTCAGTATATACGGACGCACTTAATCCTGAATTGGTTTTTAGGGTTGTAACCTGACTCATATAATTCTCATAATAAGCCAGATATTCTTCTTCATCGGCTGCCATAACATATCCAAAGCCATCACTCCATAAATGTCCTGGTATTTTATAGCCAACACCTCCAAATTCACCGCAGGCTAGCACTTGTGTTGTACTTGTGGGACACGCAGGAGGTGGATATGAATGTATATCAAGAATATCTCCAACATCAAAATGACTTCCACCGCTGGCCTGATTAACAAGCCTTGTAGAATCCATATCTTTTACCATCTGAACCAGTTGAGGTGTATCGTGCTGTCCCTGGCTTTCATTAAAGATTACCCAAATTACAATAGAAGGACTATTCCAGTGTAACTCAACCATTTTCTTTAATTCATTTTTAAACGCTGATTTTTCAATTGCCTTTGGATTAGAAGTATATGAATTCTCCGAAGGCATATCCTGCCAGACCATTATACCCAGTTTATCGGCCCAGTAATACCATCGGTAAGGTTCAACTTTAATATGTTTTCTTACCATATTAAATCCAAACATTTTTATCATTTCCAGGTCATAGCGAAGCGCTTCATCCGTTGGGGCGGTATATATGCCATCCGGCCAGAATCCCTGGTCCAAGGGGCCATGCTGAAACAGGAATTTATTATTAAGATAAAGTTTCTGAATACCATCTTCCTCCTGAACCGAAATTTTCCTCATTCCGAAATAACTGCCGATCGAATCCACTGTAACACCATCCTTAACCAATTTTACCTGCAAATCATACAAGAACGGATTATCCGGTGACCATAATTTCTGGTTGGGTATACTAAATGTGATAACTTCATCAGCATTACCGCTTTGTGTTTGAATCACACTTCCTTCATCAAGTACAGTAGCATCCACAATAATTCCTGCCATATCACCAGCAGAATTAACGCTTAACTTAAGTTGTCCATGATCAATATCCGGAATTAATCTTATTGAACCGATCCGGTTTTCCGGAACAGGTTCCAACCATACGGTTTGCCATATTCCTGTGACAGAAGTATACATTATTCCGCCAGGATATAAGGTCTGTTTGCCCCTCGGAAATCCTCTGTCGTCGGTTGGATCAAATACACGGACTATTATTTCCTGTGTCCCCGATCCGCTAAGATATTCTGTAATATCAAATTTGAACGGATCATATCCACCGTAATGATTCCCAACTGAAATTCCGTTTATAAAAATTTCAGAGTAATAATCCACAGCTCCGAAATGTATCATTATTCTCTTACCATTCCATGTTTCAGGAACAGTAAATGTCCGACGGTACCAAACATATGGATGATGTTCCATTATTCCGGAAATGGCAGACTCGACTGGAAATGGTACAAGTATTTTTCTTGAGAGATCTCCTGTAGGAACAGGATCTGTCAATGCTGTACCAGGCTGAAATTGCCATATACCATTCAGGTTAAGCCAATGGTCACGCACCATTTGTGGACGTGGATATTCCGGAAGAACACTGTCAGGATTAATTTCTGATGAAAACCGGGTCATTAAAGGTGCCTCTTTCATTTCCCATTGTTGCGCATTACCCGAAAATGACAGGAAAAGTGCAAAAATAACTATCAACGTAGTCTTCATTTGAATTGGTTTAATGTCTGATTTCTATATTAAAAGATAAAGGGTGTCAACTGTACTAACTACATATCAACACCCTTATCAAACGCTTATTTAATTTATATTGTAAAATGTATAAGTGCAATGCACCAACATACACCGTATTGGGTATATCATTTACTGACAAATCTAAAGTTCCTGGTACTGCTTCCTTCTTCAACTTTCAGAAGGTACACGCCTGGATTTAATTCAGAAACATCTATCCCACTCAACCTTCCTGTCATGCGCTTAACTTCTGCTCCGTTAATATCATATATACAGGCCATAACTGTTTCCTTGTATGGTTTTGAAAAGTTCAGAAAATCATCAACAGGTACCGGAAAAATACTTACTTCGTCTTTTTTCTGAGCAGTTGATACAAAATTCGGATTTTTCAGAATCGGTTCATCCAGACTTAGCATGGAAATGCCTGCATCAATATATTGTCCACCCCCGGTTTGTTTACAATGAATAGCCATAATATTATCACTGTTTGCTTTCAGCGCATTTTTAGCTTCAGCATTTATTTCTGCTGTTACATACTTTGATGTATATCCGCTTAAAGATGTGGCTAAAACCCCGTTAAAATAAACCTCGCAATCCTCATCATGATGTATGTTCAGGACAAGATTATCCATATTTACACCTTCAAGATCAGCTAAATGAAATTCCCGTCTCATCCAGATATCTTCTGTGTCCCAGTTAGTTCTTACAACTGCTCCCGGTGTTCCTTCCGTCCCAAATCCTGCACTACCCGCATTCCAGCCAGCATCTGAAAAGTCGGGTGTGTACCAGTTAGCTGCGGGTTGTGAAACAGTAAATTTCCATATCTGCGGATCCTTCTCTGAAGCTGGTACAACCACCGCTTTATAAAGATCATGATAAATTACTTTACGGTTAGCATCACGAATGCGTTTTACATTTGGTTTGATTAAACGATCGTATGTCATTAATCCGTTCAATTCAATTTCCACATCGGTTATCTCAGTATAAACAGCAGCACTTAAGCCGTTATTGGTCTTATAGATGGTTAGCTGATCTGCAAAGTCCTCGTAAGTTGAAGCCAAAGCATCGGTAGTTGGCAAAGTCACATACTGAAACAGATCATCAGCGTTCCATAAGTGACCGTCCACAATATACCCCAATCCACCATATTCACCGCAGGCCATAATCTGATCTGTACTTTCAAGATATGATGGAGGCGGATAGCTGTGATGATCCAGAACATGTCCGACACCTTCATGCCATCCACCACTTGCCTGGTTAACCAGCCTTGACGGATCCATATCCATAACCATTTGAACCAGTTCCTTTGTATCGTGCTGTCCCTGAGCTTCATTAAACACTACCCACATAATGATTGATGGACAGTTAAAATGAGTTTCAACCAGCTTTTGCAGTTCATTTTTAAAGGCCACCTTTTCGAGGGGCTGCGGATTTGAGGTATAGGAATTAATAGAAGGCATATCCTGCCAGACCAGTACCCCAAGTTTATCGGCCCAGTAGTACCAACGGTAGGGTTCAACTTTAATATGTTTCCTTACCATATTGAATCCGAAGGTTTTAATCATTTCAAGATCATACTTCAGCGCCTCATCAGTCGGTGCGGTATATAATCCATCCGGCCAGAACCCCTGATCCAATGGCCCCATCTGGAACAAAAATTCATTATTCAAAAACATTTTTTTGATTCCATTCACATCTTCCATCGAAATCTTGCGCATTCCAAAATAGCTGCCTATGGAGTCTACTGTCTGACCGTCCTTTACCAGTTTAACTTCCAGATTATACAGGAACGGTGATTCGGGACTCCAGAGTTTTTGATTCGGCACAGGAATGTTCAATTCCTGATCAGCAGCACCTGTTACTGACTGAATTTCTGTATCACCATCCATTACTGTTGCTTTTACAGTGACACCGGTCATATTACCGTCTGAATTTACCGTCAGATTTAGTTTACTGTTATCAATATCCGGGATCATTTTTAAATCTTCGATGTGCGAAACCGGTACAGGTTCCAGCCAAACAGTCTGCCAGATACCGGAAGTTGATGTGTACATAATCCCTCCCGGATGTAACGTTTGTTTTCCTCTGGGATAGCCTTTGTCATCGGTTGGGTCATACACCCTTACAATTATTTCCTGATCTCCGGATTCATTCAGATAATCAGTGATATCATAGCTGAAAGGATCATAGCCTCCTGCATGGATACCAACAGCCGTTCCGTTAATAATAACCTGAGATCTGTAATCCACAGCCCCAAAGTGAATAATAACCCGTTGCCCTTCCCAGGCTTCAGGAACTGTAAACAGTCTTCGGTACCAAAACAAAGGATGGTATTCCATCACCCCGGAAATTGCTGATTCAATAGGATAAGGAACTAAAACCTTTCCTGCAAGATCGCCTGTCGGAACCGGTTCAGTCATACCTTCTCCGGGTTGATACTGCCAAATACCGTTAAGGTTCATCCACTGGTCCCTTACCATTTGTGGTCGCGGATATTCGGGAAGTACATTATTGGGATCTATATCCTTTGAAAAAGAAGTCATTAACGGTGCCTCTTTCATCTGCCAATCCTGCGCAAACGTCAATACCGGCATCATTACCAGTATTACTCTCACTAATAATTTCATAATATTCATCCTTTTGTTAATGGTACTTTGTTAATATTTGTTTGTGTATCTACTATTTAGTCATTCTAAATCGACAATAATAATCCAGAATCAGAACTTATTTTAGTTTATATTCATTTGATACAGAAAATGGTTTGTCACTGTCCCCTATTCCTCTTTTCTTATTTGGTTTGGGGCCCATTACAAATTTCAGGATCCCTCCGTTGGAAATATCTGAATAGCGGATATAATTCTTAGAATACGGCTGACCATTCAATGTTGCAGACTGGATGTATACATTGCGATCACTGTTATTTTCTGCTTCAACGATAAACGTATTCCCGTTTTCCAGAGTCAGAGTGACTTTTTTAAATACGGGGCTTCCAAATACATACTGATCTGTTCCCGGACATACGCTGTAAAAACCCATTGCACTCAATACATACCATGATGAAGTCTGCCCCTGATCTTCATCGCCCGGATAACCATTTTCCGTGGCATTGTATAACTTCTTCATTACTTCGCGTGCCTTTTGCTGAGACTTCCATGGAGCACCGGCATAATTATACAGGTATATCATGTGTTGTATAGGCTGATTTCCGTGCGCATATTGTCCTAAACCAGCCATCTGCATTTCCGTCATTTCATGAATCTGATAGCCATAAGTACCCACATTTACAGTGTTAGGAAGCGTGAATACAGAATCCATTTTCGCTACAAAGTTCTCTTCACCCCCAAGTAAATCAACAAGCCCCTGAGGATCATGGAAAACAGACCACAGATATTGCCATGCATTTCCTTCCGTGTAAGGTCCACCCCATTCATACGGATCAAAATTCTTATTCCACTGTCCATTTTTGTCCCGGCCTCTCATAAATCCGGTTTGAGGATCAAAGACATTTTTATAATTAAACATTTGTCTCGCAAATGCATCTTCAAACAATTTATTTCCGGTTAGTCTTGCCAGATTATAGCCACAAAAATCATCATATGCGTATTCAAGTGTCTTTGCAGTACCTTCGCCATATTTCGGATAAGGCACATAACCAAGAATATAATAATCGTGCCAGCCGTGCCTTCCGTTTGCAGCTCCCCATGGTCCCTTATTTGTTGCCTCATGAAAATATGCTCTTAGTGCTTTATCAGGGTCAAATGTCCGGATTCCCTTTACCCAGGAATCAGTCAGTAACGAAATGGCATGATTTCCAATCATACTACCGGCCTCTCCAGGAAAAGACCATGAAGGTAACCAACCACACTGATCATATGCATCCAGCAATCCTGCCACATACCTTCCGTGCATGGTTGGATGCAAAAGTGCATTTAACGGGAACTGAGCTCTGAATGTGTCCCAGAATCCAGTATCTGTAAAAAGGTATCCTTTATGAACTTTACCATCATACGGACTAAAATAATAGGGTTCACCGTTTTCATCGTATTCGTAAAACATTCTGGAAAAAAGACTTGCCCTGAAAAAACAGGAATAAAATGTCGCTTTGTCATCTTCCGAATCTCCCTCAACAACGATCTGGCTTAGATACTCATTCCATATTTTAAAAGCACTATTCTTTGTTTTTTCGAATGATGAATTTTTTCCAATCTCCCTCTTCATATTCAACAATGCCTGGTCAGGACTTATGTAAGAAGAGCCTATTTTTGCCTGAACCTTTACACCCTCCTCAAATTTAATCCATGCCCCTGCACCTTTGCCTGAAAGTTCAGTTTTATCATTCCATCTTCCCCGTTCCCTGTTTTCCCATACACCATATGATTTGAACGGCTTATCAAATTTTATAATAAAATAATCCCTGAAGTTTTTTTTCAGTCCTCTTCCATTGTGTACATAACCTGTTATTGTGCGTTTATCAGGGTCTATCTTTACTTCACTGTAGCCTGTATATCCATCAAAGACTATATATGCATTTGATTTTTCAGGAAAAGAAAATTGCATATGCGAACTCCTCTCCCCCGGTGCTATTTCTGTTTTTATACCGTTTTTAAAGGTGACCGAATAATAGTAAGGTTTTGCTATTTCATCCTTATGACTAAATTGTGATGCTCTTTCTTCCTGATCCAGTATTAATTCTCCGGTTACCGGCATTAAAGAAAAAACCGCATAATCATTGGTCCATGAACTGCACTGGTGGGCCTGCTGAAAACCTCTTATTTCATCTTTGAAATACTGATATTTCCAACCATCACCATTCGGCCCTGTTTGAGGTGTCCATGTATGCATAGCAAAAGGTAAAGCAGTAGTAGGATAAGTATTACCGTGTGTCAATTCAAACTTAGAATTGGTCCCCTGTAACGTATTCACATAATCCGCAAGATTTTTATTCTGGGCGAATCCATGGAGTACAATTATCAAAAATAACAACAGGACAGATTTTTTCTTATTAAAACTCATTACCTTAAACAATCTTTTACTATTAATAATGACAAGTTACACCTCTAACTCAACCGCAATAACAATAAAACAAAAGCAGCTGAATTACTCATTTGAATGGCAGATTTAAACCAAATATATTTATTATATAAAGGCTCTGCATAAATTAAAGATATGCCCACGGAGGGGCATAAATCTATAAACTTCAAACGAACAAAACATATAAAAATCCGGTTAATATTACCCGTTTTATTCAAAAGCCATTCAGAATGTCTTTTCTAAAAATGTTTACAAGACCGGAAGTGAATTGAGAATTTTATAAGATGTACTAACTAACTTATTCTGGAAATATGATCCAGCCTGTAACTATAACGGATGAATATTGAACCGGACTTTTAATTGTTCGTCAACGGTAACAACACTACCGGTTAATCCGGTAGCATTGCTTAATTTGATAATTATTCTTTTATAAATTTAACAGCACATCTTTCACCTCTGTCCATAACAGAAGAGATATAAATTCCTTTCGGTAATGCATTAAGATTAACTTTTACATTATCTGCACTGTTAATATTTACAGATTTTACCAGTTTACCCGAAATACTGTAGATATCCACTTTAGATACCTGGTCACCTGATACCGTAAGATTATTTGTTCTATTATTAAAATATACTGAAACTGGCTGTTCAGCAAGAACTTTTTCAATTGGAGTTCCAACTTCATATGCTGT
The DNA here is from genome assembly GCF_042219825.1 of Quyinboa mangrovi. NCBI lineage: Bacteria > Pseudomonadati > Bacteroidota > Bacteroidia > Bacteroidales > Quyinboaceae > Quyinboa > Quyinboa mangrovi. Next base: position 99,376 of record NZ_JBHJHQ010000006.1, on the reverse strand, counting down.
AAGTATTCCCATATCAATATACTGACCACCTTCGTTTTGATATGTATGAACCGCGATGGTATTTTCACCACCATTTACGATAGCGGCTCTTGCTTCTTCAGTGATATCTCTCTGAACATAATTTGTTACCCAGCTTGGCGCGGAAAATGCTAAAACCCCGTTGATATAAACTTCTGTATCATCATCGTACATGATGTTTAATACAACCTTTTCGAGCTGAGCAGAAGATAGAGTTGGGAATGTTACTGTTTTTCTCAGATAAATATCTGTGTAATTTGTTGGCCCCCAAACAGTATTAATTGGTAACCATAAGATTGTTGTATCATCTCCAAATCCGCCCTGACCTTCTGACCAACCGGAGTCATCAAACCCAACAGTGTTCCAGTCAGCATCAATTGTCTCAAAAGCAATTTCCTTGTACTTCCATGTTTGTGCTTCCAGTTGAGCTGTAGGAATAATTGCAGTAGCCGGCTCTTTCGTTTCAATACCAAAGTCAATCATCTGACCTCCTACACCCTGTGTACATTTTACAGCTATCAGGTTATCCTGATTAGAAAGAAATGCATCCTTACCTTCCTGGGTCATCTCCCTAACTTCGTAGGCATCGTTCCATCCGGTTTCCTGGAATGCCACAACTCCGTTAATATAAATAATTACATCATCATCATGAAAGATGTTTAGATACATATTTTGAATTAACTCGGCTGACAAATCACCCGGATTAAATATTTTCCTTAACCAGATGCTGGTTCCCTCCGCACTGGTCCATTCGGTACCCTGCGGTCCTCTGTTACCAAATCCACCAGGAGCATCATGCGTCCATGTGGTAAACCAGTCGTCGGCCTCATTGTAGTCTGTATTCATCCAGTTTTCCAACGGTTCAGACAGTGTGTAACTCCATAGTACCGTGTTAGCTGATGCTTTACCTGTAGGAAGGATTACGAGTGATTTAATAGTATCAGCTTCAGCGCAAACATCTTGCACATAGGTTCCCAGCATAAGTGCCAGAACAACCATAAATGTTGAGAATAAACTTTTTTTCATAATCTCTAATTTTAAATTAATGTTAATTTTTAAAAATAATGATCACTTATATTAGAATTTCGGTTCTATTCGTTTGAAAATGAGTACGGAAAATCCGACTTTTTGATACCGCGCTTTTTATTTGGTTCATTTCCCATATCAAATGTTATATCGGCACCATCCATTAAATCTCCATACCTGAAATAATTTTTATCGTATGCCTTTCCATTCATTTGTATAGCCTGAATGTATTTGTTATCCAAACTGTTATCAGGAGCATTCAGGACAATCTTGTTCCCGTTTTCAAGAGTTACAGTCATTTTCTTAAATAGAGGTGTACCAATTACATATTGATCAGCTGATGGTGTAACGGGGTAAAATCCCATGGCACTGAAAACATACCACGCCGATGTTTGTCCGTTATCCTCATCCCCACAATAACCATCCGGCTCAGGTGTATACAACCTGTCCATAACCTCACGGATCCAATATTGTGTTTTCCACGGCTGACCGGCATAGTTATACAGGTAAATCATGTGCTGAATTGGCTGATTACCATGTGCATAATTGCCCATATTCATCACCTGCATCTCCCTTATCTCGTGAATCACCTGTCCATAGTAAGAATCATCGAATATCGGAGGAACAATAAAAACAGAATCCAGCATCGCCAAAAATTCCTTTTTCCCACCCATCAGGTCAATTAATCCCTGAACATCATGAAAAACAGACCAGGTATAATGCCAGCTGTTTCCTTCTGTAAATGCATCACCCCATTTAAACGGGCTGAAAGGTTTTTGAAATGATCCGTCTACATTACGCCCTCGCATCAGATTGTGACCTTCATCGAAAACATTCCTGTAATTTTGCGACCGTTCAGCAAAAATCTTAATTTCCTTTTCTGGTTTACCCAGTTTTTTACCCAGCTGATATATGCAAAAATCTGCAAATGCATATTCAAGTGTCCGGGCTACATTTTCATTCACTCCAACATTATATGGGATATACCCTAATTTGTTATAATAATTAACACCATAACGGCCAACGGAATGTAGTGGTCCTTCATTTTGTGTATTCTTTACAACGGCCTCCCATAAGGTTTCAATATCGTATCCCCTGCATCCTTTCAAATATGCATCTGCTATAAGTGTGGCTGAGTTTGATCCGATCATGCAATCCCTGTGTCCGGGACTTGCCCATTCAGGCAACCAGCCACTTTCCTTATACGCATTCACCAGACCTGCCTGAATCTTCTCATTCAAAGAAGGATACATCAGGTTAAAGAAAGGGAATACTGCTCTGAACGTGTCCCAAAATCCATTATCTGTAAACATATATCCGGGCAGGACCTCACCATTATAGGGGCTGTAATGTACAATAGTTCCGTCCTTGTCTACTTCATAAAATTTACGCGGGAACAAAAGTACACGGTAAAGCGCTGAATAAAAGGTTTTGATCTGATCGTCCGTACCGCCTTTCACTGCAAGCCGCGACAATTCCTTATTCCAGACAGCCTCACCTTTGTTTTTTAGCTGATCAAATGAATCATTTGCTAATTCCTTAAGGTTCAGTTCTGCCTGTTCATAACTTATGAATGATGAAGCCACTTTAGCATGTATCTGTTCTCCTTTTCGTGTTTCAAACTGAATGGCAGCACCTACATGATACCCCTGCATTTCCTTGGCATTCTCAACCAACTGATTACCATTCCATGCATCACTTTTAACAAAAGATTTATCAAATACAACAACAAAGTAGTTTTTGAAATTTTCCGGTACACCCCCACTGTTTCTTGTTGTATAACCGATCACTTTATTTTCACCCGGAACAATTTTGATGTAAGATCCCTGATCAAAAGCATCGATCAATACAAATGATTTATCATTTTCAGGAAAGGTGAACCGAAACATAGCCGCCCGTTCTGTCGGGGTAATTTCAGTTGTTACATCGTAATCTGCCAGGTAGACTTTATAATAATGTGGTTTAGCCGTTTCTGCCTTATGCGAAAACCAGCTGGCTCTGTCATCCTCGTCAATTTTTAAATCCCCTGTCATTGGGAACAGAGAAAACTGACCGTAATCATTGATCCATGGACTTGGTTGATGTGTTTGTTTAAAGCCTCTTATCTTATGCGCATCATAGCCATATACCCAGCCATCTCCCATCTTGTTTGTCTGTGGTGTCCAGAAATTCATTCCCCAGGGCATAGCAATAGCCGGATAGGTATTACCATTTGATAAAATAAATTCAGAATCAGTGCCCATTAAGGTACTGACATAATCCACAGGCTTAATATCCTGTCCTCTGACACTGAATAGCGACAGCTCAAATATTAATATTATAACAAAAACCAACCGTTGTCTCATCTTCCCAATATAATTGACATTGGCAGACAGTAAAACTGTCTGCCATATTTCCTATTCCAATAGTTTTATAAAATAACCTCCCACAACTGATCTTGCCTGAAAGCCTACCTGTTCAGCATTTGGTGTTTCATACCAGTCACTCATCGGAACCCTGTCAGGTGTATCCGTCACATAGTCGTGCAACGGATCAATGAATTTCTGAAATGTTGCTTTATCAGATGCCATTGTCGCGGTCCATACCACCCAGTCAGATTTGGTATATGTGCGACGGTTATCCAAAGGAAGTCCGTATTTATTTTGTTTGGTTAAATAATATGTCACTTCTTTTTCCGCTACGGTCCCAGGGAAAATTCCAAAACCCAGCAGTTTATCCCATACCAGATTATATTTCTGACTCCAGGTACCTGGCTTGTCAAAAGTCAGGCGGTAATGATCGCCATCATCGGCCATTTTCATCCATTCTTCAGCCATTTTCTTAGCTTCTTTGGTATACGTATCTGCTACTTCAGTTTTACCCAGCATTTGGGCCAGTTTGCCATAGCTGGCAATACCCATAATCGCTTTTACCGATAGATTTACATTATGGGCAAAATGACCGGCAAAATCATCCGTACACAACTGATTTTCAGGATCCAGACCATTCTCCATCAAATAGTCGGCCCATGTTGTCAGTACTTCCCAATGTTGTTCTGCATAATCTGCATTTCCTTCCATTTCTGCAATAGCCGCTGTGAGGATTACCATGTTTCCACACTCTTCCACCGGCATATCACCACCATAGGTCTGGCCGTTTGCCTTTGGATAGGTTCCCACGTCATGCGCTGCAAAGGGCTTGGTCCATTTCCCACTTTCTGAGTAATAGAAGATTGGATTCAGCATACCTTTCAGCATGTCCGGGTTATATTTTAAAAATAATGGAGCTGACGGATAGGTCACATCCACTGTTCCGATAGAACCATTACTGAAATTTTCTTTCGACAGGAATAAAATATTTCCTTCGGGATCCTTAACCAGTTTATGTGCAGCAACCGACTGACGATAAGCCAACACACAGAGATCGGCATAATTCTTTCCACCTGCCGTAACAGCTTCGTTCCAAACTTCATTATCAAAAGCATTACAACGTTTCAATACTACATCATGATCCGAAGCTGCAGCTTGTAAGGCATCATCAAACGTTACCTCACCACCCTGAGTCCACCATGCTTTTAGATTATCACCAAAATATTGAATGGATTCAATGTCATCATAGCCGATCATAACAAATCCTGAAGTTTCTTTTGAAACTTTACCCAGCTCTTTAACACAAACCATAGAAGGCATTTTCTGTGTCATTTTTGTGGTGATAGCATCGATATTTGCACCAGCATTTCCTGAATTTACAAATGCTTCTTTTGATTCAAAATAATCGCCAACCGACACCTGTGAATTATCATCCGAGACCGATGCCAGGTAAGCATATCCCCAGTCAATTCTTACATTGTCACCTTTTTTCTCAAGAATAGGTTGTTCTGTTGTCCCTGCTTTAACATACATCACATCTCCGGTATGTCCCTGAGTAACCTGAACTTCCTGAAAAGGATCATTCACCGCCCATTCAGGCGTGGTTTCAAAATACACCTGAACTTCATGCTCTGCCCCATCGTTGGATGTTACATTATAATTGATGTAATTAACAGGACGTGACAACAGGTCAAGGTCGTCCGGTAGTAGTGGTGATACAAATTCCACTTTTAAATCAACAGGTCCGCAGGTAAAATCATAATGGGTTTGAGTGGCAGATAATGCGACTGATTTCTGTTCCGCAGTCTGCTCAAACACCTGTTTTCTGTCGTTTTCGGTATATAATCCGAAATCAACATAATTCAGACCTCCACGATCAAGGCAATGAGCTGTTATGACGTTTTTCCCATTCGAATTAAGCAGTGATGCATCAATCTTCTGAACTACATTCCGGCGAGCTTTATTCCCTGTATTCACGATCTCTTTTCCATTTAGATACAGTTCAAAATCATCATCGTGGGTATATTTCAGATAAATATCCGCGCCCTTGGCGAGCTCCGGTAATGTAAATTCCCTGCGAACCCAGATATTATCCGTATCCCAGTCTGTTCTTGCCTGAATAGTTCCCAACGTACCAAACCCGGCTTTCCCTGATTTCCAGGACTTATCGTTATACTTACTTTGTTCCCAACCTTTGGCAGGTTTATCAAATGTGTATTTACCAACCCATTCCTCTTCTTCTGCCATGGGCAAAAGAGTCTTCAATGGTATATCCTCCTTCCCCAGAAAACGATAAACTTCGCAGTCAACGCGAATAGCACCGATTAAGGAATGTGTTCTGCCTGTCCAGTGTTTTACCGGTGTATCAAACAACTGATCGGATGTGGACCATGCACTGGTATATGGATCGATCGTAATTAATGGATAGGCGGGAGCCCGGAGCTCTGTCGTTGCAGTTTTTTCAGATACTCCTCCAATGCATGAGGATAACAAAATCCCAAATCCGGCAATGCCGGTAATTATTTTACCCAGGTTCATTATTTTAATTCTGTTTGCGATCATAATTATATGTTTATTATTCTTCTTCAAGTGCCATTACCATCACACCATCAAAAAGCTTAGTAGATTCACTTACAGGATCATAATAACTGAACGTAAGTGTTAATGTTCTGGTTAAAGCTTTTTCATCTTCTTCAAAATAATTCGTTGTTTCACCTGCCAAGGTTGTATCGCTTTCCACAATATTAAGTTCATCCTCATCACGTCCTGAAATAGTCAAACTGTTATCCGAATTAAATGTTACAAGAATTGGTGGATATGTATTATATACATCGCCGGTATAATTAGAAATAAAAAAGCAGGTATTTTCATCCACCACTTTAAATTCCAGATTTCCGTTTCTCTGTATACCACTTACACTGCTTGTAAATACATACGTTCCTGAATAATTATTCACAAACTGTACTTCAAGCATCAGCACAGAATAAACAGGAGCTATCGTATATTCCGATGCACTTACAATGCGTAAGGGTAATACATAATTATGGAATTTATTTACTTTGCTTCCAATAATATTAACCGGAATAAGACCATATTCATCTCCGGCTTTTACCGTACCTGATAATGATTCAAAACTGTAACAGGAATCCGGTAAAGTCTGCAAATACAAAGAGGAATCTTCCAGATACCTGGCATAGTTATAATCCTTAAGTGTATCCGGGTCAACAGCAATCGTAAAATCCAGATCCTTATTTAGTACAGATGTACCACTGACCGAAACACTGATATCTTTGCGTAACAATGTATCAGAACGATACTCAAACTGATGTTCTACGAATCCGTTTCTGGCAAAAAGCACGTATTTCACAAATTGCTCCTCCGGTAATTCATCACAAGACGACATAAGGAACACGCCCAGAAAACCAGTTAAGACTGTGATATATTTTATTATATTTTTCATTTTTCTATCGTTTTAAAACATTGATTATTCCCAACCCGGATTTTGTACCAGTTTACTGTTCCTTCTCAGCTCGTTAAGGGGTAGCGGCCATAGATACATCTCCTTCCCAAATCGTTTTTTAACCCAGAGTGGTTCCCTTGTATAAAAGTCTTTATAGCTTGATGCGGTAACATCCACACTGTAACGCCATAAAGGCAAGGCTTCCTCAACTTCTGCATCCTTCCACCTTCTCAGGTCAAAATAGCGTGCACTTTCTATGAAAAGCTCAATCTGTCGTTCTCTTTTAAGCGCTGTATAGAATTCAGTTCTACTGGCATATACGTCCTCTGAATAATCAGGTAATCCTGCCCTGAACCTGATACGGCTAATGGCAAAACGCATTTCATTAACATCTCTTGACACAGTGATATCAATCTGATTATCAAATGATTTTAATGTGTACGACTGCGTAAGATTGTTCAGTGCCTCTGCATACCATAACAATACATCTGCATAACGGATGCGCGGCTCAACTTTATGCAATCGCTGTCCACCTTCACTCCATGAATCCAACGGATTGTAAAATTTTTTAATGCCAAGACCTGTTAGCACATAGTGTTCAATATCAGCATCGTTCTTACCATCAATTCTACCTTTGTAATAGAATATCTGCTTATTACGGAGACTGGTTACAGTAGTACTTTTGTTTTCCCATATAACGCCATTATATGATGCCGATGCATAAAAACGTGGTTCACGGTATGCATAAGAATAATTGACACCAGCAGGTAAAAAAGGTACCTGAGTTGAAGACGTTGTAAACACATCATCGCTGTAAGGAACCTCCGCCGTTGCATCATGAATATCTTTTCCATCGAACATATAATACGCATCCAGTTGTTTCAGAGTCATGGCAAAGCAATTCCAACCTGTTAACTGTTTTGGTGTAAAATGTTTTACCATATCATTAATAGAACTTTCAGGAGCCACAAAAATCAACTCACGATTATTAGATGCTGTCACCTCACCGTTAAATGTCTGACGGTATGATTCAAACGGATCAATATTACCAGCACCATTTGGGTAAGGATCTGTCGGTACATTTGAAGCCAGTGGTTTGGTTACACCTTCTTCGTAAGGCACTGTATTCAGTTCATACAATCCTAAATTGATAACGTCTTTAGCAGCAGCTGCTGCCTTTGCCCATTTTTCCTCATCATACACCTGGTTAATCAACAACGTACCGTCCGGATTTTTAAAGTTATAGTAATCTGTATTTCCGTTATAAAGTGGACTGGCAGCATATAATAATACTTTGGCACGGGTTGCCAGTGCTGCACCTGCAGTAGCCTGTCCCAACCAGTTAGCCTGTCGGGACTTTGGAAGCGTACGTGCTGCTGTTAAAAGTTCTGTGGTGATGTAATCCACACATTCATCAAATGGTGTACGCTCCATTTCCAGCTCTTCATAAGTCAAACTTATGTCAGCACCTTCGTCCGGTTTAATGATGGGAACCGGGCCATATTGTTTCAGTAGCATCCAGTAAAAATACGCACGAAGAAATCTGGCCTGTGCCTTATAATCCTGGCGAACACTTGCATTCAGCTCCTCACAGTTATCTACATTATAAATAAATGTTGATGCCTTACGAATACCGCGATACAAATCACCCCAACGGTCTTCATGAATCTGTGTTGATTCGTTGTATTCACCGTTCTGGTACTGTTGAATTTCCAAACCACCGCCCCAGTCAGAAAATACCGCCTCATCTGAAGCAAATGAAAAGGCTGTATTACCCCTGGTTGCAATTTCACGACCGGAACCCTGCAGCCATGAATAAGTATTCCATAACCACTGTTCAGTATACTGCTTTGATTGAAAAGCCCGCTCTTCTGTCAACATATCAGTAAAATACTTGTCGACTTCAAGGTAATTACAGGACGTTATACTGAAGAGTATAATGAATAAACCTGTTTTGAATATTATATTTAGTTTTTTCATGATGCTCTTAAAAATTAACATTAATACTTAAGGTAAATGATTTCTGTAAAGGATATGCTGCACCGTTACCTGTATCCTGTTCCGGATCCCACCAGTCAAACGGTGAAAATACCAACAGGTTGGTAGCAATAAGGTATATCCTTGCAGATTGCATGTGAAACTTTTTAATAAAATTCCGGTTTAAGTTATATCCGATTTCCATATTTTTCAATCGCAGATACCGGTTATTTCTTAACCAGAAAGTAGAGTTCCGGTTGTTATTCTGATTAGGACCATACGTTAGACGAGGAAACATGGCATCCGGATTTTCAGTGGCAGTACTTCCAGAAAAGTCGCTGGAAATCCAACGGTTACTTTCATTAGCAACATAACTACTTATATTTCCTGTCTCACTTCCTGAAAACGGATAGGCGATATTGCCATCAATGAAAAAGTCACTACTACCGGTTCCCTGAAATAAGGTACTAAAATCAATATTTTTATATCGTAAGCTTAAACCAGTACCGTACTGAATCTCAGGAATCGTGGCATGTCCGATCGGGACAACATCAGCATCGTCAATCTGACCGTCACCATTTACATCTTTGTATTTTATATCACCTGGCATTACAGTACCAAATGTCTGAACCGGACTGTTGGCAATTTCTTCTTCATTCTGAAATAGCCCAAGTGCTATTAATCCACGGGTTTGTTGCCAGCGGTAGCCCTCCGTTTGCTGATAGTATAACGAATTTGCTGCCTCATCGTAGTCTATCACATCACTGGTGCTGTAAGTAAAGTTTCCTCTGATTGTATAGTTTAATTTACCTATTTTACCTTCAAAAGATGCCGTCCCGTCAATACCCTGACTTTCCATTACACCTACATTGGCCCATGGCTGCTGTCCCTCGAGCAATCCAACAGCATAAGGCACATATCCTCTCAACATAAAAATATCTTCACGGCGGTCTTTAAATACATCCGCTACCAAATCTAATCTGTTAAAGAACCTGGTATCAATACCAAAATCATATTTTTTGGCCGTTTCCCAGGAGAGATTTTGTGCTCCAATGTCCAGTGTTCTCAATCCATCAAGGTAAATCTGCGCATTTTCTCCAAACCGGTAACCAGTACCGCTACCAACGGTTGTAATGTATGGGAATCTTTGATTCAACTGATCATTTCCAACCTCTCCATACGAAAAGCGCAGTTTAAATTCATCAACCCAGGGAAGGTTATCCATAAAATTTTCCTGTGATATACGCCATCCTAATGCCACAGCAGGGAAGAAACCATACCTTGAACCTTTTTCAAAATTCTCTGAACCTGTATAACCGAAGTTATATTCAAACATATACTTATCATTGTATGCATAAGTTACCCTACCAGAAACAGCCTGATTACGTTTTGGAACTGCAGCAATGATATCACTACCTGCGTCATTACGGCTGTATTCCTGATGATAGTACAACAACAAACCACCCACTCTGTGTTTCTGATTAAATACATGGTCGTAATTAAGGGATGCTTCTGTATAGTATCTTATATCACCCCAACCACCGGAAGACTGCGCGAGAGGATATCCATCCACTACTTTGCGGAGTACCAAATCTCCGTATCCATCACGTTGTTTTTCAGCTCTATACAAATCTGGAGATGTTAATCGGCTTACCTGATTATAATTGTATGCGTCATAAGAAAAACGTCCTGTAAAATTCAGGCCATCAGCAATAAAACTTAAATCCTGTTTTATGGCAATATTGGTTTCCAGTTTACTTTCCCACTTTGTAGTATAACCGCTCTGACTCAATAATACGTAAGGACTAACCAGGTTCCCTCCTGAGCCATAAGCCGGAAAGAGACCATTGGAATATTGAAAAGGAACCGTTATTGGTGTTAAGTTAGAAAACGATCCCCATATATTATCTGAATTGCCATCAGCTGGTTTGTTCTGATCCACGATCCATGCTCCGATACCCAATTCAACAGATGTAGTTTTTGTAACGTTCACGTTTACATTTGACCTGAAGTTGTAACGTTGATAGTTTACATTCGTATCATATTCATTCAAATCTCCATATTTGTACATGCCTGATTCATTTACATAACTTCCTGATATGTAATACTGCACCAGACTACTACCTCCACTTATGCTTAGGGTTGAACGGTATCTTGAAGAAGATGGCAGTAAAAGATCTTCTCTCCAGTTAATGCTCGGGTATAAATCAGGATCAAGTCCATAACCAATAATTTCAATTTCAGAAGGGGAGTAAATGGCATCTCTGCCCCGGGTCACAGCAGCTTCGTTAGCTAAATTGGCATAGGTAATACCATCCACATAATCCGGCATTTTTGACCGTACGGAAACGCCCCTTTCAATTTTTGCATTGATGTTGATTTTACCTTCCTTACCACGTTTTGTTGTAATTAAAACAACTCCATTTGCACCACGGCTTCCATATACTGCTGTTGCCGACGCATCCTTTAAAACGGTAAAGTCCTGAATATCCTCAACATTTATCTCATTAAAATTTCGCTCTACCCCGTCTACAAGGATCAATGCCTGGGAATTAGCTCCAAATGTACTGATTCCCCTGATCCAGAATTCGGAATTGTTTTCACCCGGTTCACCACTACGTTGCACCGCAATAACACCGGCTATATTACCGGCAAGTGCATTACTGGGCTGAATAGATGCGGACTGTAATGCGGTGGGTTCAATGGATGTTATTGCACCAATCACCGACGTCTTCTTTTTAGTACCATGTGCCACAACAGCTACTTCTTCTATCTGCTGACTGGCTTCATGCATTATTACATTTATGGAATTATTCCCATTAATGCGTACTTCCTGCTTTTCAAAACTGATAAAAGAAAATACAAGGATGTCATTCTCACCTGCCTTAATTTTATATTCCCCTTTATCGTTTGTTACAGTTCCAATACCCACCTGGTTCTTCACAACCACATTTACACCAAACAACGGTTCATTATCCTGATCGGTAACCGTACCAGTAACAGTTATTTGCTTAACCTGCGCCAGTCCTGTAAAAGAAATCAGGAAACCGACAATAAGTAATAAAGATTTATATTTTGTCATCATAGTTAAAGTCTTTTACTGGATTACAATTTTTCTGATCCGGTGATTACCATTATCTGCAATATACATTGCACCATCAGCTCCAATACAGATACCTGTAGGACTATTGAACTTAGATTTTAAAGGCAAGCCATCTAAATATCCAGATTCACCCCTCACACCAGCAAATGTTGTAAATGTTCTGGTTTTCGGGTTCCACATCTCAATAGTGTGGTTTCCTGAATCACATATATACAGATATCCCTGATCATCACAGGCTATCTGTTCAGGATAATTCAGATAATCAATAGAAATAAGCTCAGAGTTATCAATGGTTTTTGTTTCAAAATTCCATTCCCCCCGGTAAAGTTTACCGCGATCAGCCTGAAAACCATCAGATACAGCCATGTATACATATTTCCCATCCGGAGAGAAACACATATATAAAACATAATCTTCGCCGAATGTTGTTAAATCTCTACGTGTATCGGTTGCCACATCGTAGTACCGGATAATGGATTTCTGGAAATAAGAATAGATAAATGAATTATCCACCGGATTTATTGCAATTCCATTAACCGTCATGCTGTTATGAAGATCCTTTGAATCGTACCAGCCTTGTTCCCGCGTTAATGTAAATAATCCTAAACCATTTGAATCCCATGTGTCATTTACACAAAATAAGGTATCCTGTGTTTTGCTAAATTCAACAGCGCGTAAAAAGTTATTACCGCTTGTCGTATATTTTGTAGTTACCTGATCATCACTCAATGCAACCAAACGAATAGCTTGTGTCTGGTCACCAGTAGACTCGGTGGCAATACCCTGACGCTGAACTACAAACAAGTTGTTCTCATCATCTATGGCCAGATAATAGGGATACAAAAAAGTGGCCTCATCAAGCCTTCCGTCTTCCATGCTTCCATGTCCGGTATCATCGGTACTTCCACAAACAGTTGAAACACTTTGTGTAAGTTTATAATTAAATATCTTTTCGCTTACAACAGTATCAGTACCATTTAAAATTACAGTTACGGTTCCTGTTCCTGCACGAGCCGGAACAACAGCATATATTCGGGTATCGTTAACTCCAATTACTGTTGCCTTGCGATCATTCACAATAACGCTTACTATTGATGGATCCTGACCGTAATTTTCACCTATTATCACAAGCTGAGTCCCAACACCTCCACTATCCGGCACAAAACTGTTGACTTTAACCGGAATATCCGGATTGTAAAGGATCACTTCCGGTTCATCATTACCACCACAGGACCATAGCAGAAGTACAGCCATGAAGGGCAAAAACCAAAGCTTGCTAATACGCCTTATTAAACTTGATTTTTTCTTCATAATTAACAGAATTTATTTTTAAATGCATTTTTATCCATTTCTGGTATTATTTTAAGTCATTATTATTTAAAGTAAAATGGAAGAATATGCATCGGGATTTATCTTCCATACCGTTGATTGAAATATTGGTTAACATCAAAAAAAATTTAATCCTTCAGTATTAGTTTTATCGTGATTTATGAAAAACTTCAATCTTTTGAATATCTTTTTATAAACGATATTGCTGTGTTCTTCAAGGAACTTTTCAGATAATATTACAATTTATCAAATAGGTTTACTCACGATACTATTTACATTTTTCAGCAATTTATTTCGCTTTTAATAAGCGTATTTAAAACACTTTTAATGACTTTTTAAATTGTACACTATTTACACAGGGCGATAAAAAAAAAGAGCCTGAACGATTATAGTCCAGGCTCTGCAAAAAATTAACGACTTCTATCTCAACACTACTTGTTCTGAATTTTTAAAATTGTCATATAATGGTTGTACAGGAGTTATATTGTCTCCTTTCAATTTTGCTGCGGTAACAGCAAGCACTTTTATTCTGCTGTTATCCGGGAATTTGAAAGTTTTGGCTCCTTTAGGAACAACTATTTCATATTTATACATATAGGCATACTGATATGTCCTGTTTTTCGAAGGATAGCATTGATGCGTATGTGAGGCAAACCAGGCGATATTGTCATCTTTTGCAAAAGGTGTTGCAATAGATGTTACCGTTTGTCCATCATTCGCAAAATTCCTGTTATAAAACTGTCCGATATTACCGGTCCAGCGCTGGACTGAAATCCTGTGGTTTACATCATCTGTAACAAATTCACCATTGGTTTCTTCGTCTGCTGCAGCAAGGATGTAAATTCGGTTGAAATCTCCCTCAGGCAAGGTAATTTGCTGTCCCCGACAGTTTACTACATTATCAGCTTCATTTTCCTTGCTTCCCATTTTAAATAAGATGCCATCACTCACCAATGTATCAGGGATAAGCTCTGCCGGCATATTTATTCTGTACTGAAAGTCACCATCATTCCGATAATAGTCCCAACTCATCACATCCTGATTGTAGGGAATATCCACAAATATCTGACTGGCATCATCAGATCTAATTTCAGGATCTTTCAGTTTAACTGCAAAACTCCGTATGGTATAATGGGTCATACCAAAATTAAGCTGATTGCTTTCGAATTTCACATCGCCAATTCTTTTTTCCTGTCCGCTTACTTCATAAGCATCCTGAATATTCCCGGCAAAACTCAATGAAGCTTTGTCAAGATCATTTCCGTTTAATTCAGTAACTCTCACCAAATAGTAATCGCTGTTCTCCATCTTTTTAAACGCCATAACACCGATCTGCGGCGTACTTAAGGATAGGAAAGACGCAGTTTTTCCTGCTTTACCGCTATGTTTTGGAGCTTCAAATGCCATTAATGGCTGATTGAAAAATTTCCCCTGCCATTGAGATTCATTCTGCCAACTGCCTGCATGACCATATATGCCATACCGAAACTGGTGAATTCCCCAATCCTGTGTTTGCTGAACCGGATACCAGTTTTTATTCTCAGGTGTGTACAGTAGAGTGAGCCTTAATTTATTATCAGCCGGTTTATCAGAGCCGTATTTGCAATCTTCCAGAATGGTTACCCCATAATCACCTGAAATATCGGTCAAATCAAACCACTGTTTTGCAGGCACCTCAAATTTCACACTGTTATTATTACCCCTCTGCAACGTTCCAACCCCAAGATTATAGGTTGCCTTTTCATTGCTTACGATAAGTGGAAAAGCTGCCTTTAAACTTACACCTTTGGATTGCCAGTCCAGCGTGTTAGATACTTCAATGCGTTTACCGGCTTCACCCGCAGCCAGACTAACCATCTGTGTAATTTCAGAATTTCTTCCTTTCCTGGTAATTTCAAGTGCTACTCTAACCTCACCATTCCCCGCGATGCGGATAGAGCAATTATTATCCATGAAATCAACCGGCGGATTTTTACGGTCTTCCCAGTCCATATTCCAGGCCGGCCATTGTTCCGGCGATTCAGTCTGAAATTCAAGCTTTGCCGGTTCAGACAGTAATTCTTTTTGTGCAGTTTTATCGTAGATACTTGTCATATCTCCGTTAGACGCAAACACAACCCTGTAATATTTATTTTCGATGGTTTTATCTGTCACAGCCAGTTGTGAATTAAAGGATATCGCCTTCTTTACGCTCCTTACATCATAAACGGCCATTCCCGATGATGGAACTTTCGCAAGAAAGATAAACGTTATTGCCTTGCCTTCTGTAGCAATGATCTGGGTGGGAACAGGCTTGCCATCAGGATTATATGCCTGAATTGCTGCCGGCAACTGTTCATAAGTTAACTCTGCCGATACCACATCCTCTCTGTCCCGTTCAACCGGATTATATACAACCAAAGGTCTCCCTTTTACTTTTGTATTCAACTGTCCGGACAGCGAACTGACAGAACTTTTCAGGACTTCGGCAAATCCGTTAGCCGCAATAAATTCGTCATTCCATGCATACTCATACGCCTTTGGAATACTGGTTCCCGGTAGAATATCATGAAACTGACTTCCCAAAACCAACTCCCATGACCTGTTTAGCTTATCTGATGGATATGGAACTCCTCCTTTCCAGTCTGCCATTACCGCAAGCTGCTCCGCTGATTTTGCCAGCAGTTCATTTTTCCGGTTCATCCGTTTCATAAAAGCCTGCGATGTTAACGAACCGGCACTGTGTTCAATCAACAAAAGATCTCCCTTATACTCCGGAAGTTTTGCTCTAATTTCAGGCGTGATATCTTTATACATCTGATCCGATGATGTCAACACAACTTTAAACTTACTGTCATTGTTCTTCAAACTTTTTACGGCTCGTTCCACATCAGTCAAACGAGGTGCCCCACCCATATCTCCTACACCGTAATAGCGGTAATCGAAAGAAATACCGTGCTTTTTAATATCATCATTTAAACGGTCATTCCAGTTATCATTCAAATCAAGTCGGTTTTCAATTCCACTGGTATAACTTGTCGCATTCAGGGCACAAACCAAACCTTTATCATCAGGCCCTTTCCAAACGCCAACATTAAACGGTATGCCTGCTGCAGAGTGCCAGGTCAGCTTTTGTGTGGAAAAACCGAGCAACCCACAGTGATTCCATATCGTTGGCAGATTCGCTAAAAACCCAAAACAATCCGGAAGCATATAATCTGAACTTTCCACACCAAATTCCTTTCTGAAATAATCGTTGCCATAAAGGACCTGACGGATCAGAGACTCTGACGATGAGATATTTACTTCACCTTCATCCACGGATGAACCGGAGACATACCATCTCCCCTGGTGAATATAGTCCTTCACTTTCTCATATAAATCAGGATAGTATTCCTTCATCATGTGGTACCTGCGGGAACCGGTGAAATTGTAGACATAATCAGGATAGTGTTCAAACAGATAAAAGTTTTCTGTCATAATGTTTTTAATGCACTCATCGATGGTGGTTACATAATCCCAGTTCCACTCCGTATCCAAATGCGAGTATCCAATGGTATACAGCACCTTATCTTTTGAAATATCATAGTCCTCTCTGCTGCTGAAGGGTTGCGCATTTAATACCAGCGGCATCAGTATCAGTAAAATTAATAATCCGGTGTTTTTCATTTTTATTCGTGTTATTGGTTATATATATTCAATGGCGGATACCTAGTCCATCTGCCCATTTTCCCCAGGCTGCATTCAGTTCTTTAACGCGTTCGGGAAATTCTAAAGCCAGATTGTTTGTTTCTGTGTGATCCAAACTAATATTGAACAATTCCCATTGTTGGCCCGGCAAGGATGCCATTTTCCAATCCCCTGTCCTGATTGCCCGTCCGCCTTCATGTTCCCAGTACATGGTATCATGCAGGGTTTCTGTATTCCCATAAAGTAGCGGCATCAGACTGGCACCAACAAGATCCATGGTCTTCTGCCCATTGATAGAATCGGGATAAGATGCATCTGCCAGTTCCAGGCAGGTAGGTAATACATCAACTACGTGTGCAAAGCCCCTGTTAATGGTATTCTGCTTATCCTTTAAACCTGCCGGCCAATGCACAATGAACGGTGTGGCACTGCCTCCTTCATACGATTCCTTTTTCCAGTACCGGAACGGTGTGTTCGATGCACTTGCCCAGGCATTTCCTATATAATTCCAGGTCGTTTCCGGACCGGGATGATCCGAATTATATTCTATAATAGTTGAATCACGGGTGAAACCGGGACGATCAAATCCTGGTGGATATCCCCTCTCGTATGACGCTCCGTTATCTGATAATACCAGAATGATTGTATTCTCATACTCCCCTTCATCTTTTAACTTTTGAATAATCTCGCCCACGCTCTGATCCACATGATCAACCATCGCAGCATGCACAGACATACAAGCCGATTCATATGCTTTTCTGTCACATTGATCCCATGACCTTCCGGAAGAATTGGCTGGCAAATGGTAGGTAGCACTGTCGATCAATCCCATCTCTACCATTCTTTTATACCTGTTTTTCCGCAAGACTTCCCAGCCATCATTGTACGCATCCTTATATTTTTCGATATCCTCAGGTAATGCATGTAGAGGCCAATGTGGTGCATTGTGTGCCACATATAAGAAAAATGGCTTATCATCACTGCTAAACTCATCTATAAGATCCAGTGTTTTTTCTGTAATAAAATCCGTCATATAAAAATCATCCGGCACTTCCTTTATGGGTTTTTCGTTGTGCACCAGACTGAAGGGATCAAAATAATTAACAACGCCCCATATTACTCCCCAATGCTCTTCAAAACCACGGTTACACGGATAATTTTCAATGGGAGAAAAAGGACCATGATCCGTCATGTGTGCCATCCAGCGTAACTGTTCAACATTATCGTCCAATGCCTTTGTTGTGGACAGATGCCATTTTCCTGTCATTCCTGTATGGTAACCGTTTTCCTTCAACACCTCTGCAATGGTTGCAGCATTCATATTCAGGTTTACGCCCATTCCATTTATGCCAGCCTGTTGCGGATGTAAACCGGTTAATAAAGAAGCCCGTGTAGGGCAACACCGGGCACTGTTATGCATTTGTGTAAAACGAATGCCATCCCTTGCCAGTCCGTCTATATTAGGAGTTTGTATCTCCCCACCATAGCATCCCAGATCTGAATATCCCATATCATCAGCCATAATCAGCACGATGTTGGGTCTTTCTGATTTTGTTTTCTTTTCCTTTCGTGATGAACAGCTGAAAAGGAGAACATTTGTTAAGAACAAAATGGTTAGTTTTTTTATCATCTTTTACTGTTTTAGAATGATATTGATTTTATTATTAAACCGATGATTCTTACAAGGGCTGCCCTAAGCCAATAAATGCACCTTCCCTTCATTCACAAGCTTGAGAACCAATTCGCCAAACAAGGTATTGGCCCAGGCAAACCAGGATCGTGAAAAATTTTCAGGATCATCCTTGTGAAATGTTTCATGCATGAAACCTGTACCTGCATCAGTATCCCGAAGAATTTTAACACATGTTTCTATTTCCTTATCGTCGGTACTGGTCATTGCCCGCATTATAATACTCATGGGCCATACCATGTTATAGCCTACATGTGGTCCACCAATTCCTTCACCAGCTTTCCCTTTAAAGAAATAAGGATTGTCCTTGCTCCAGACCAGTCTGCGCGTATTTTCATAAACCGGATCGTTTCGTTTAACACAATCCAGATATGGTAAGGCCAGAAGACTCGGCACATTGGCATCATCCATGAATGTGTGGTTACCGAACCCATCTACTTCAAAGGCATAAACCTGTCCGTATTTCGGATGCTCCACCACTGCATATTTGTGAATGGCCTCATTGACCTCATCGGCCAGATCTATACATTTTTTTGCGAAGCTGCGTCCGCCGGTCACTTCTCTACTGATCTCTGCCAGCTGAAGTAATGATGTAACAGCAAATAAATTTGAAGGGATTAAAAAACCATATGTTGAAGCGTCGTCAGAAGGACGAAAGGACGAATTGATCAGTCCAACAGGATTCAACGGTCTTCCCCAACCACCGTTCGACAATGTATCCAGCTGCCTTGTTGTTTCTCTCTCAAAACGGTAAGGCCCCAAACCATCTTTACGCTGTTGTACTTTAAAGGTATTTACTATGGTTTCAGCTGCCTTTTGCCAGTCCGCATCAAAAACAGTCGTATCACCCGTAGTCTGCCAGTAATTATATGCCAGACGAACCGTATAACATAGTGAATCAATTTCCCACTTCCGTTCATGTAAACCGGCTTTCATGTCCGTTTTATCTGTCATCCATTCTCCTTCCACGCTGGTATCCTTGTTAAATGCATTGGCATACGGATCGAGCAAAACGCACTGCGTTTGCCGGTGGATCACTCCGGCCAGTAATTTTCTAAGATCACTATCCTGTTTAGACAAAGGAAGATAAGGCCAAACCTGTGCAGAAGAATCACGTAACCACATGGCATGGATATCACCCGTGATTACAAAGGTATCGGGTCGACCATTTTTCATGCTATATTCCACCGTAGTATCCAGAGTGTTCGGGAAACAGTTTTCAAACATCCACGCCAGTTTCGGATCCTTAATTTTAACCTTTGTATTACGAATCGTCTCTTCTACGGCTTTAGATGTAAAGTGGCGTTTTGCTTTTGATGGTCTGTTGGAGATATATCCACTCTTTAAAGTTGATGCTAATACATCTCCTGAACCTGCTAACGTAAGGCCAGCCACTGCTACACCTCCGGTTCTTATAAAATTTCGTCTGCTTGTCATATCTGTGTTTTATCTTACTTTTCCTGTTATTCTTTTATAAACTTAGTAATTATTTGTCTATCATTCAGTGAAACATTTAATATATAAATGCCTTTGGTAAGACAATTTACATCGATGCTATACCCAGTTACTTCTTTTATCAAAACACCCATTGTATTGTAAACCGTAAGTGTTGCATCATGGGGAATACCGTCTATGAATATTTTGTTTTTCGCAGGAACAGGATATACTGTAACCTTATTTAACTGGGTAGCCGTTGACGTAGATATATCCGCGTATAACTGACTTTGTGGAACAATGGTCCTTATCTGGTCACTCGACCATTCCAGTTTGCAGTTGGCGCCACCGGATTCTTCAAAATACTCAAGTTTAATATCATATTTTACGCCGCCGATTAATCCAATCGCTCCGGAATATTCCACGTCATAATCATTGATCCATTTATCGATGATCAGGCGATTGTTGACCCAGAGTCTGCGTCCGTTATCACTGTTGATATAAAACGTATGCACGCCCGATAATACCGGCTGAATTTTACCTGTCCATCGCACCGAAAAATTATCTGCATTGATTTTGCTATCGGGAGAGATATTCACCCAGTTAAAATTCACCATAGGATCAACCCTTGTCAACTGATAACTTTCAAAATTTTTCCCATTGTAATAATCACCTTTCAAGCCATCACCGGTACCGAATTGAACATCCGCCGGAATCATCTTCCATTGACCGCTTTCCTGTGCACCGTTTTCATACTGAACCACATTAGCTTCCGAACTGCGGCTACTCCCTTTAATATCAACTATTTTACCACTGTGTCGCGCAATAAATTTATAATTCCCGATTTCAGTCACAACTACAATAAACTGCTGATTTGGAGAATTATAATCCGAAATCTGCTGTATATTGGCATCATTTTCAATGCTGAAATTCTCAACATCCAGAGATTTCAGGCTATGCATCGGAATGATATTGTATAATCCATTTTGCAGATGTTTAAACCAAAACATCTGATTGGCCTTTTTGGTCAGGCTGTATTGCTGAATATTAACACCATCGCCCTTTCCCCCTACGCCACCTACTACGTCCATATACAATCTGCTGTGTGCATTTTGAAGGTAATAAATGCCTTCCAAATCAGGTACACCATCGGCACATACTTTCAATGAACTTACCTGATTACTCCATGGAGTTGTTCCATCACTCATTAACATAGTATCCAAACAGTTATTCATTGTTGAAAATACACGTGAATCACCCTCAAAATTATCATCCTCATACAAGATCACCTTAAATCCTTCTGTCATTTCAACCACTTTTATGGAATCTTCTTCTATGCCAATGGCATTAAGATCACTAACCGTATAATGCCCCAAATCCAAAGCTGCAGAAAAGCCATTCATGTCACACCGTGTAAATGCTGAAACAGTTTCACCCACCATTGCCTTTACTGCCGAATACAATTGACATCGCGGAATTACCTGCCGCACATGCGAATCGCTTTCCCATTCCAAATCACAATTTGCACCATCGGTTGTTGATGAATATTCCAGAACGATATCATACTTCAATCCTGCTTCCATCATAATTTTACCGGTTTGAACCGAATCAACAACTACGTCCAGTGAATCAAACAACACCTGATTATTTACGGTAAGTTTTACACCCCCGGCAGCATTCACATAAAACGTATATTCTTCGGAATAAAGAGATTGAACCTTGCCACTCCAACGGACTGAAAATGTGTCGTTATCGTCCCCCTCTACTGGTGATTTTTCATGCCAGTTAAAATCAATTTTTGAATCTGTCCGGGTCAACCTTAGGTCTGAAAATCCGGTTCCTGAAAAATATTCCCCTTCTAACCCATTTCCATTGCCCATAGGTAAGCCTTTGATATTTTTCTTCATGAGCCAGACAAATTCTTCCGGATCAACTACACGAACATTTGGGCCAAGGTTTTTAATCACTTCCAGCACCCCGTCTACGTTCATAGTCCATATATGAACAGGAATCAGGCTATAGCCATCTTCTGAATGAATATCTTTGGACAGCTTATTCAGTTCTTCGGCCATTGCCAGCGGATCCCTGTCCCTGTCATTCCAACCTTCACCATGCAGGGTATAACGACCTCCAATGCAGGGTTTATCTTTATACCAGGAAATACTGCCATGTAATCCCGAATAATTGGAATGCAGGTAGTAAAACATGGCATCAATATGAGGTTGTTCCAAATAAAGCGGCAGCAACTCAGGCGTGTAAAATTCATCAATGATATTCACAACTCCCAGATCGGCTTTTTTCATAAACGCATTTGTCAGTTTTACTTCGTTCTCAATATCAGGATAGAGCCCCGGGAAAAAGTAGCCTCTTCCTGATGGACCTGAAATCAACAGATTTCGCCCTTGCTCCGTGGACTGCATGTTTTCAACATATTTGTTGTACACGATTGGTGCCAGTTCTGCCAATGCCGGAGAAATAGTCCACCCAAGACTTAACCTGGCCTGATTCGGATTCCGCCATGTTGTTGTACTGTTATGTGACCCAAGCAACCATTGAACATTATCTCCGTCACTCATTACAAAACAGACCGTATGCACATTTTCGACTGATTTGAAAGGTTTTACCTGATCCTTTTGTTTCGTAAGTTGGCAAGGAATATTCGACAGTGTAGAAAGGTTTGCAGCAAAATCAGAGGGATGCATCACATGCGATGTTTCTGATAAAGCCTTAATAGTCTTATATTCATCAGGTCCCCAACCCATAAAGGTAGCTCCACTATCCATAGAACTATATACATAATTGCACAAACTACTGTGTACATCTTCATGCCAGAACTGCAGTGCATTATTGTAGACCGAATAATCTCCGACATAAGTCCAGCGATTATCCGGAGCCTGATAAGTGGCTATCGTTTTACTGAACATATCCTTGTAATTAACAAGAGCCCACCGTTCATCGTGTCCTCTTGCATCAACCAGCATGGCAAGGCCGGCTGCTTTGGCTTTATATTCAATATCCGTTGGGATAGCAACGCCGTTAAGAATTCCGGCCAGCGAAACAGCTACATTAGAAGAAACATCTTTGGAATTGCATAAAATGTACCCGTCAATCCGGTTTGCGAATTTGGTCAGGAGGCCGGTAAAATTCGTATAGTAAGTATCATCAATAACAATATCATATTGCTGCACAATCTCTTTATGTCCCTGAATATCCCTGAGAATCATCGGCTTTTCTTTGGCCAGGTTGCCCTGCAGGGTTTGAATGGCAAACCGCTCAGATTCAGTCATGTTCTCAGAAGTCAGATATAGCGTATCAGGAACTGCCGTTGTTTTGTAGGGACTTCCGGTAATTGCAGAAATATCCCGCACGTTAACGACCAAAGCAAATAATGAGAATATGAATAAAAGTATTTTTTTAACCATTTTATTGTATTTCTGTTGATGCCAGTCTTGCATACATTTCCACCATACTGGCCTGATCGAGTAACCATTTATATTCTTCCGATTTTTCACCTGTCCAGTCCCTTCCAAACAAGCCATTACCATCCTTTTTATGCGTCCACAAATAATCAAGATTATCTTTAAACACCAGAATATAATCCGGATTATGATCAATGTTAAATAACTCCGTATATCCCCTGAAAAGAACTGCGTTAAACCAGTTTCCTGTATTTGTAAAGATCCTGATCTTTTTACCTTCGGGTGTAATAAATGGTTTCGTAAAGAAGGATATTACTGAAGCGGCAACCTGTTGTGCTTCATGCAGATATTTTACCTCTCCGGTTATGTTATAAAGTAAAGCGGATGACTGGATCATCTGACCACTGTTGTACGTATATTTTCTTTGGTCAACCCTGCCTTTCAGATTTATATTATCAAAATACAAAAAATCCGTTGTATCCTGTAGGTGTGTCTTTGTCCAGTGGTATATCTCTTTGCCTCTATCAAAGTAACTTTTATTACCAGTGACCTTGTAAAGTTTTAAAGCTAACACCGCTGATGGTGCATTAGAACATGTGTTCTTGGAATGTTTTTTTTGTTCGCACCAGTAAATTCCGCCATCAAGCTTATCGTCCCATCCGCTCCATATAAACTCCCACAAAAGTTCAGCCTGCTTTAAGTATTCCTGATTGTTTGTTGCCTTGTACAAGTCACAGAAATCAATAGCCAACCACACATTATCGTCATAATAACGGTCACTTTTCCCGACTTCGGTAATGTAAGACTGGTAACAGAAGGGCATTCTTGTAGTGTCAAAATAACTATGAAGTCCAGGCAGAATTTTAGTTCTTATTAATTCATAATATTTTTCATCCTGTGTTTGCAGAAAAAGCGTATTCACAGCTGAAAAAACACCAGATGATGGCCAAAGAAAAGCAACCCGTTTACCTTTCAATGTGTCATCTTCGGACAAATAAGTAACCTTATCATCTTGTTTATATGGGTAATTTTCGTTAAAAAGGTTGTCGTGACCAGCATCATAAAACCCGTATATCTGAGAAAGTATTATATCTGCTTTATTAATATTACCTTTTCCACTTTTCTGGCTGCATGAGCAGAAAATAAGAGGTATTATAAATACTATCATTAACTGTAACAACTTCATAGCAAAACAATATAAAGGATCTCTTAATAATGACGGTAAAAAAACAATACCAATCTGTCAATCATTTCTGACAATAACAGACCAGTATTGCTCTAACACCATAGTACCATATTAATTATAATCCACTGTTATTTCAAATTTACCGGTTAGAATTAACCACGGAGTCATAAGGAACTCCGGTTTGAACGATGAGTTATAACGCGATAAAGTTTTATTGGGATTTAAATCGCTAAAGTTCTTTATCAAAAGGTCATCAATTCATAATTAAATACATTTAAGATCTCATATTTACTCATATAACTCAGTGTTTTATTGGTAAAATTTCCAGCCGTTGTCGTGCAAAAAAAATCATCAGCCCCTGCAGGAACTGATGATTTTGATTAACTAACTATATGAAACAATTACAATTCACATTCAGTAAAGCCTTTTACTGTATCAGTATTTTTCTGTTCCCTGTCAACCCCTCCTGGGTTGTGATTTTAACAATATACTGCCCGGAAACCAAATCATCTGTGCGCATCTCATTTGTTTCGAATACTTTTTTAATAACCTTTCCTGAAATATCCAGCAGTTCCATCTTAATACATATCACACCTTCAACATTCAGAAAGCCATGTACCGGATTCGGGTTTATCCGAAACAATTCCGGCTGTAACTCATTTACAGCATCTGCATGGTTCCAATTATCATTCATTACATCCTGTATTTCTGCCTGATCTAACATACCTTTAAAAAGGTATAACTCATCAATCTTACCATTCCAGAAATTTTTATCACCGGTTTTATGGGCACCTATTCTGTACCCTCCGGTGCATGATTCAAATGCCGGCGTATAGCAAATGGTATTTTTTTCACCATTGATGTAATATTTCACGGTCTGGCTTTGCGGATCACACACAACTGCCACGTGGATCCACTCACCCCTGACAAAAGATCCCTTAGAAGAAAAATTCAGATTGGCACCCAAAAAATTATTAAACATGCCGCCATCCGGATCCATTCTGTAATACATGTAAATACGACCGGCTGCATCTGTTGGTCCGTCTTTATGTGCCAGAATCACCTCTTCGTAAAATGATCCGCTCGCAGGAACCGTTGGTGACACATTGTATACCCATGCACATGCAGTAAACTGTGTTGTAGCAGGATTAACAAGATTAGTCTGATTGAGATCAAGGTATTGATTAATCCCATTCAGTTCAAGGGCTTCACCATGTTTCCCCGCGGCGAAGTTCTGGCCACTGTGGCTGGTCAGAACATACTTGTTAGGAGAAGAATCATCCAGATTACCATCAAATCCATAATGGAAAATTAATTCTGTTGGCACCTCCACTACTGGTTGTTTCAATCCAACCTTTACAGCCCATGCATCCCAGACTTCTGACATTTCAAAAACTTTTCCCGGATATTCAGCTGATAAGTCGTGATTTTCTGAGGCATCTGTTGCCAGGTTAAATAACTCCCAGGAACTGTTCGGTAATGATACCAGTTTCCAGTCACCGATGCGTACAGCTTTTCCCCCTTGATGTTCCCAATACAATGTATCGTGTATACTTTCTGTTTCACCACTAAGGAGAGGTATTAAACTTTTACCGTCAAGTTCATTGGTTTTTAATCCGTTAATTTCATCAGGATATGTAGCTCCCGCAAGCTCCAGGCAGGTAGGCATCACATCAATCACGTGTCCTACCCCACGGTTAAAGGTATTCTCTTTCCCTTCCATGCCATCAGGCCAGTGTACAATAAATGGTGTTGCTGTACCACCTGCATAGGATTCCATCTTCCAGTACCTAAAAGGGGTATTGGAAGCACTTGCCCAGGCCTGGCCGATATAATTCCATGTTGTTTCAGGACCTGGATTTTGTGAATTGTATTCTATAGTTGTCCCATCGCGTGTAAATCCGGGTCTGTCAAATCCGGGCGGATATCCCCGCTCGTATGATGCCCCATTGTCTGAAAGCACAAAGATGATGGTATTATCATATTCTCCCATATCTTTCAGCTTTTGTATAATCGTCCCAACACTTTGATCCACATGATCAACCATTGCAGCATGAACCGACATACAATTGGACTCATAGGTCTGATCTGCAGTTGCCCAGTCTCTTCCGGATGAATTTGCCGGAAGGGTACAGTTATCCCCATCAATGATACCAAGTTCAATCATCCGGTTATACCTGTTTTGTCGCATCACATCCCAGCCATCTTTATAGGTATCCTTGTATTTCGCAATATCTTCGGGCAGTGCATGCAGTGGCCAGTGTGGTGCAGTATGTGCCACATACATAAAGAATGGCTTATCATCCTGACTGAATTCATCGAGCAGATCAAGCGTTTTTTCTGTTACAAAATCTGTCATGTAAAAGTCATCCGGGACCGTATCAATTGGATCAGTATTATGAACCAGACTAAATGGATCATAATAATCAACTACGCCCCAAATCACGCCATAATGTTCCTCAAAACCACGGTTAGACGGATAGGTCTCAACAGGGGCAAACGGGCTGTAGTCCACCTGATGAGCCAGCCATTTTAAATGCTCTGAAGAACTGCTCAATGCTTTGGTTTCTGATAAATGCCACTTACCTGTCATCCCGGTATGATAACCATTATCTCTTAGCACCTCAGCAATAGTGGCTGCATTCATATCCAGATTTACACCCATTCCTGTAATCCCAATATTCTGAGGATACTGGCCTGTTAACAGTGAACCTCGTGTTGGACAACAGCGGGCACAATTATACATTTGAGTGAACCTGATACCGCTTGCTGCCAGTGAATCAATGTTGGGCGTTTGTATTTCACCTCCATAACATCCCAGATCAGAGTACCCCATATCATCAGCCATGATAATCATTATGTTGGGTTTCTGCGTCTGAGCCTGTACAGCAAGAGAACCAGCCAATCCCATTAATGCGAGTGTTTTTTTCATTGTATTAAAATTTTTTTCAATGCCGGTTAGCATTTATTTGAATTTTCTTCAGTTAACTGGAAAATCAGAAAATGTCATAACATCCTCAATCCTGATATATTACAGTTTGAGAAAACTATATACTCATGAAAAATGTGGAATTTTATGTAATTGTGAATGGATTTCGTATCAATCCTTAAAAGAAGTAGTAGGACCGTATACAACCAGAATGCCATCCTCTTTTATTTCCATAGGATCGATAAAGACAACCCTGTTTTCACCTGTTTTTACTGTGCGTCCATGATACACACACAACATTTGTTTACCATCAGGTGACACGGTTATGGAGTTATGACCGGTTCCGGTAACCACACCACCAGTTTCGCTGTTCTTTTGTAATACGGGATTATTATCAGCTTTAATAAATGGTCCCAATGGAGATTCTGATGTAGCATAGCCAACAGCATAGTTGGCACCACCGAAGTAATTCGCAGAGTACATCATGTAAAATGTAGTATCATACTTAAAGATGTAAGATCCTTCAGTCCATCTCCGGTTCACCTCTCCTGAAGTGACCGATCGGCTTTCCCATTTGGCCTGCTTATCATTCATTTTTACCGGAGGTCTTAACAATAATTCCGGATCACCAATAATGCCAGAAAAATCCGGTTTTAGTTCTACTCCGTAAACCCAACTTTCCTCTATTTCATTAAACAGCCCCTTTGCACGTGCCCAGTCAGCCACCTCACTTTCTACAGGATGTTTATAACAACATCTGGAATAATACAGATACGTTTTCCCGTTCTCAAATAAGAGATTCCCATCGATTACCGGATAACCAGGATCAAAAACAGGCCTGTTATTCAGATCCTTATAAGGGCCTGTAGGTTTATCTGCAACAGCAACACCAATTCTGAAATTTTCCAGTTCATTGGTTGGATTTTCGCGCCAGTCGGCACTAAAAATCAAATAAAATTTACCGTCTCTTTCATACAGTTCCGGAGCCCAGAAATTAGCCACACACCACGATGAATCTGTATGCCCCTGATAAATGCGTCCTTCATCTTTCCATGTACTCAGATCAACGGAGGAATACATTTTAAACCCATCCTTAACCCCTCCGGTACCAATCATATAATACGTGCCATCAGAAGCTTTCAAAATATAAGGATCACCAAACTCAACAGGAACAGGATTTTTAGACTGAAATGATGAGCTACCTGGTTTGCATGCACTAATCAGACTTATAAAAAGGATAACGGAAATGTATATTTTCAAACGCATTGCAAATAATTCTGTCAAGTATTTAATCAGATTAATTTCGGGTCCAAAGACATCTCATTACAGATTTACCTTCTGAATATCAGAAAAGATCATATCTTCCACACCCATAATCTTCAGGCCAACACGGGCAAAGACATAGGTTTGAACAGGTACCATATCTGGCACCTTAACCTTCATCAGCACAGAATCCGGATTGGTCACATATCGTCCACCAATTTGAGCCGAAGAGATATTCCACCTGTAATCCACAAACATGGTTTTATTTATGTACAGGTAAACCCGGTCTATAGATCTGGCATCACTTCCCGAAATAATTTGTTCTGCTTTAAATGTGGCGGTAATGATGTTATCTTCTACAGAAAATTCTGTATTCCTGATCATATAGTACGGTAAAACCTCAATATCCAGATCCTTATTGCCATTCAGATTTACAATAATCGTATCTGATCCGGTTTCTTCATTTATTAACATTTTGAACGGGCCCTGAAATGATGGGATTATCAACTTATATTCCGCGTTAAACAGTTTTGCTGAAAATGATCCGTCCTGATCCACTGCTACATCAATAGGGGTACGTTTTTGCCAGCCAGGCTCCCATAATTCAAAAGAGACATCTGTAACGCTTACACCAATCGGATCACCCTGGTAAACAATTTGACCTTTCAAAAACGATTCGGGCTCTTTATAATTATCATAGCTACATGATGCGAAGCATGTGAGCAGAATTATCATTGTCAATATTATATTAAGCACCTTCATAACTATCAATTTACTGATTCGGGTTGCGTACCAGTTTGGGATTACTACTTATTATGTCATCATTTATCAGTGAATAATAATTTCCTAAACGGAATCTGTCCCGTCCTGTAACCTGACCAGGCAATACCTGCCTGTAAATATATTTCCCGTCATTGAGATCACCCGGATTATAATAGCGATAAGGCCAAAGACCATACACCCGCGTACTTACTTCATCTGCTTTCCCCGGGTTATCAGTCAGTGAAACAGCTTCACCATTCCAGACTTTATGTGCCAGTCGCCATCGTTTCATATCCCAAAGGGTGTGTCCTTCAAATGCCAGTTCCACTTTACGTTCATGCACAATCCTGTCAAATGTTACGTCAGATACTGTCAGCGGAATTGTAAATCCTGCACGTTGCCTTAACCGATTAAGGTATTGAGCTGCCTTATCCGGATCACCAAGTTCAAATGCCGCTTCTGCAGCGTTCAAATAAACTTCCCCCAAACGGTACCTTACCCACCAGACATCACTTTTAACACCTCGTTGCCCTGATCCAATGGTTTTGTCCATGTATTTGCGAACATAAAACCCTGTTTGTGCTGTAAACTCAAGTCCGTCGATAGGACCATCGAATCCAACAACCTGTTCAGCTGAACTCTTACCCGGTAAAATTTTTCTGGCTCCGTAAATATCTCCTGTTATGATCTTCCCGTTAGGTAGCAGGTAACCTGCCCAGATATCAAGGTCTTTACCCTTGTACGTTGATCCGGGAACCATTACCGTTCCTTTTAGCCGGGCATCCCGGTCAGCAAAAATATCCTCAGGTCTGTCATAAAAGATGTAATTCCCATCACTATCCTTAGTTTGAAATGTTTCAAACGTATTATCAAGTTTCTCGAATGACTGCACGAGATTAAGCGATGGATTAAGCCGGCCTCCTTCAAGATCTTCTGTTACCGACCAGGGTTGATTTGATACGGTAAATCCTTCCACTTTGCTCGTCTGAAGCTGATAATCCTTTACAAAAATGACTTCAGGATTTTTCACCTTATCAAGGAAAAGGCTGGCAAAGTTATCGGACAAATCTTCCTTACGTTCATACAAGTAATAGGGGCCTTCATTCAGCAGTTTCTCTGCTGCACCCAATGCTTTCTGATAATAACCATGAGCCATTTCTGCAGGAATTCCTACCTCACCTCCAGGCAATGACACATCAGGCGTTTCCACTCCGTATTTAGCTATGGATGCCGCGTAAAGAGCTACTCTGGATTGCATGGCTAAAATAAGTCCCTGGGTTGCCCTTCCTTTAATTTCAATATCATCCGGAAGATCGCTTTTAATCGTGTCAAGTTCGTTCAGCACAAAATCGTATATCTCTGATTCTTTTGTCCGTGGAAACTGGATGGATGACGGATCACCACTCAAATCATAGCTAAGAGGTTCCAGGATTAGTGGCACTCCTCCCATTCGCTTTACGAGTTCAAAATAAATCGTTGCCCTTATAAACCTGCCCTCAGCAATAAACCGTTGCCGATCCTCAGGTCTTAGCTGTGAAGCTATATCAGATTTTGCATTCTGCAAAAACAAATTAATTTCACGTACCAGACCATAATCCCAGTAAGACCAGTAATCATACCCATATTCATTGTTCTTATGCCGCCAGTAATCACTGTATGAAGAACCGAAGGCCTCATCAAAATCCACATATCCTGCCCAATATTCTATAGTCTGATATTCCGGAATTCGGTCATACAAGTCGGATAAGACAGATAAAACCAAGGTCTTATCTTTCCACACCTCTTCGTAACTC
Organism: Quyinboa mangrovi; assembly: GCF_042219825.1. Taxonomy (NCBI): domain Bacteria; kingdom Pseudomonadati; phylum Bacteroidota; class Bacteroidia; order Bacteroidales; family Quyinboaceae; genus Quyinboa; species Quyinboa mangrovi. The sequence continues at coordinate 67,970 of NZ_JBHJHQ010000006.1, read as the reverse complement.
AGAATATCCGTTGGCTCTCTTTCAAGAAAGCTTTCATCATTACACGAACTCAGGATTAAAGCCGTCAAAAATAAAACTGATATGTAAATTACCGTTTTCAACTATTTGTTTCACGATTTAAAATGTCACATTTACTCCTACATTGATGAGCCTGTTCTGAGGATATTGTAATCCGTTTGCATCCATAACTTCCGGCTCAACACCGAGCTCCTTCAGATTATCAAAAGAAAAGAGGTTATAAGTATTTACAAATATTCTCACCCTTTTCAATCCGGCTCTGCGTATAATTTTACGCGGAAGGGAATATCCAAGTTCAATGGTCCTGGAACGCAGATAGTGAACATTTGTAAGCCAGAAAGTGGAGTTCTTATTGTAATTGCTGTGCCAACCTGTATTATAGCGTAACGCCGGATATGTACCAGGAATCCATTCACTGTTCAAATCATATGGATCTTCACGGTGCCAGCGGTCCTCATAAAACTGTTTCAGGAGGTTTCCGGTATTCTGATAAGGCCATCGCATCTCATAATTCTGGTTAAAAGCATAACCGGTTGCACCTGAAAAATCTGCTCTGAAATCAAATCCTTTGTACTGACATGAGAAATTTACCCCAAAGTTAAAAATGGGATTTCTGTTACCCGGATAACCAATCGGACGTTCATCATAAGCATTAATCAGACCATCTTCATTTACATCTTTATAAATCAGATCGCCTGGCAACATTGTGCTGTTTCCCTCACCATCGTTATCTACAGGCCAACTATTGATCTGATCAAACGACTCAAACTGTCCAATAGCTTCATAGCCCCAGAATGTTCCAGTCCATCGGTCTTCCTGTGAATTGCGGTAGTGATCCCATGAATTCCCCCATTTAGGATTATATGAATGCAGGAACATCTCTCTGGCTACCGAAATATTTCCACCAACGGTATATTTGAAGCTTCTGATTTTTCCATTGTAACTGATTGAAGTTTCTGCACCTGTTATAGCATCACTGTTAAGGTTTTGAAGTGGCAGATCATAACCCAGCTCCTCAGGAACTATCTCATCTTCCTTATTGGCAAGAATTCCTTCCCTTCTACGGTAAAAATAATCCAAAGATCCACTAATCCTACCATCCTTAAGGGTATAATCGGCACCAAAATCGGTCATCTGACTCGTATACCATGAAACCTTTTCAGTATTGACATCTGTTCCCCGATCCCTTGCTCCTGTAATTACTTCGCCATCAATTATATTTGTAGACGTGGCATAATTATATCCGGAGTACGACGCGTAGGGATCGATTCCAACATTATCATCTCCCAGTTCTCCGTATGAACCTCTTAGTTTTAGATTTAACGATTTGTCTCCCAATAATTTTTTTATGAATTTTTCATCCGTAATACGCCATGCTCCTGAAACAGAAGGGAAAAAGGCCCAGCGTTTAGCTTTGGCAAAAATCCAGGAAGCATCCCTACGACCAGATAATTCAACAAAATATTTATTCTTATAGCTGTAGTTAAACCGTCCGATGTAACCGATTCTGGCCTGTACACTTTCACCATCATCGTATGTATCCATGTCCTCAAACTGAACCAAAGGTAATGCATTTGTTTTGGGAACAGCGTGCAGCCATGTTGATATATCACGTCTTTCAATTCTTTCATTCACAAATATTCCTTCCACATGATGATCACCAAACTTCCTGTTATATGTTGCCTGTGTTTGTATAACCCACTCAAGAACTTTTCTTGTCCCTCTTTCTCTCCATGGATTAAGATTTGAAAATGTTACGACATATTGATAGCCTTCAGGATTATCTGGATAATAAGTATAGGCATCATAAGTATATTCATGTCCATTCATTAACCTGTCGGCAAAATAATAAGACATCGTTCCTTTCAGTGATAGTCCTTTTACAGGGGTTTCGTAATCCGCGGTGTAATTCATCTGCAGCACGCGCCAGTCTTCACGCCAGTATCCGGATAACTCCTTATTCAACAAAGCCCAATTGGTATCCATATGCCCTATATCGTTGATGTAATCCGGATTATCGTTAGCATACGGTCGTTCTGTCGGACGGTTTCTGAACAGTGCGAAACGCGGTGCCCAGTAATCATCCGTTCCCGGCAAACCAGGATAGTCACGTGTTTCAATCCTGCCGTTCATCTGAGCGCTGATCACTAAGCGGTCTGTGATCTGTGCATCAAGATTGGACTGAACGTTGGTCCGGGAGAACCTGAATTCATCTCCTAAGACGGACCTTTGATCGAGTTGGGTAAGTGACAGATAATAAGCAATACGTTCTGAACCTCCGGAGGTATTCACATTAAAGGATGTTTGCGGAGAATTCTGGCGGATGATGAAATTATACCAGTCAAAACTTTGGTATCCCGATTCAGTCCCTTCCTTCCATTTCTGAAGTTCTTCCGGAGTTATCTCTGTTGTTCCGTTTAGATTCATCTCCGCATCTGCTTTCCCCAGCATCCATTCATATGCTCCAACTGTTTCCGGAAATCTTGACCAGTTTTGCCAGCCTGTATAAGCATCTACATTGACGACATTTTGTGCACCTTTTTGTCCGCGTTTTGTCGTCACCACTACTACTCCGTTTGCTCCTCTTACCCCATATATAGAGGCAGAAGCGTCTTTTAAAATTGAAATGCTTTCGATATCATTCGGCGACAGGTTATTAAAATGTCCGATATCCTTCTGTATTCCATCGATTATATACAGAGGCTCCCCCATATTTCTTATCTGTATATTTGCACTGGAACCCGGTCTTCCATCTGACATACGATAAGTTACACCGCCAATTTTTCCTGCTAATGTGGAACTTACTGTTGATGCATGAACCTGTTCCATTTCGGTAGCTGTAATAGCTGAAATGGCTCCTGTTAACGTTTCTTTTCGTTTGAAACCATATCCTACAGCAATTATTTCATCGATTCCATAGGCTGATTCCACCATGGTAACATGTTCAAAATCATTGGCATATACCGACATCTCTTTGGTTTCCATACCAATAAAAGAAAAGATAAGGATAGAATCTGTCGCCCTAATTTTGATAGAAAAGTTTCCCTTCATATCTGAAATGGTACCCGTTTTTGAAACTTTTGCAAGAATAGTAACTCCCGGTAAAGGCTTACCTTCCATATCAGTTACATTCCCTTGAATAATCTGAGCCTGTCCCGGACGATTGGCAATGAGTACAATAAGATTGTTTTCAAGGATCTCGAATCGTATATTTTTATCTTTCAGAATTTTATTCAGTATTTCTTCAATACCCAGGTTATCGAACTGGATGTCGACTTTCTGACGTGTATCTATAAGATCATCATTATAAAAAAAGCGATACTGACTCTGGCTTTCAATCATTGTGAAAAGTTCCTGCATCGTCTTTCCTTTGTAATTGCCACTAAACCTATAATTCTGCGCATAAACAGAAAGGTTTAACTGAAGTAAAAACGCCAGAAAAATAATAGCAGCACTCTTCACTACAAAACATTTTTAATTTTTCCCGGAAGAAAAAACGATCGCACTAGATTTTTTTCACACTCCCTTAAATTATCAAAAACTGTCCCTTTTAATTATTACTTTCAGCTATATGAGATAACGTTCAGGATGCATCATTCAGGGAATTATGTGATGCCCCTTATTACTAATTGAATTTTTTCAGCCTTGATATATCTTTCCTTATTACTACCTCTTTCCCCTGTATTGCATACGTTATTGGACAGGATAGTTTTATTGCATCCATAACCTGAAGCAAACTCTCATCTGCAAACGATCCTGAAAACCTAAGATCTTTGATATCGTCCGATTCAAACCTAAAAGTATAATCGTATTTTCTTCCAAGTTTTAATACCAATTCCCTGAATGGTTCACCTTTAAAAACCAACTTATTATCTTTCCATGATATTAATGGAAGCGGATCTACATTTTGGCTTATTACCAGCCGTGATGTCTTTCCATTTGCATTCATTTCAGGATTTTTGTAAAAAATCGCCTTATAATTCGGATTCAAATACACATCCTCAGCAAATTTTTCACTTTTATGATCAAGCTTGACCTTCCCCTCAACCAAAATAGTTTCAATGGCATCTTCATCCTCATAAGCCTTTACATTGAACTGGGTCCCAACCGCTTCAACAAGAAATCCATCGGCATTTACAATAAATGGCAACTTTTTGTTTTTGGCAACCTGAAAATATCCCTCACCTTCCAGAATAACATTCCTGTTCTTTTCGTTAAAAGTTCCTGAATACCTTAGATTACTTCCTGCATTAAGCCACACGTGAGATCCATCAGGTAGAATAATTTCTGAAATGGATCCCATAGGAGCTGCAACCTCAGTACAATTACTATTTCCTGCCTGGAATACCCTTTGGTTATTTATGAAATAATAGGTTAATCCACCCAGAATGAAAGATACAAAAACAACCGCAGCAATTCTGGAGAAGGCCATAAATTTAGGCCAGATTACTTTTTTGTCTTCATTTCTTTTTTCAATCCTGCTGCTAGCAAAACTGAGTTCATCTGATATCCTGTTAAAGAGTTTATCCTTATCAAATGCTTCAGTTCTTTTATACTTCTCATTTTCAAGCTCATCAAGCATCTGACTACTAAGTTCATCAGATGTGTCCTTTCCTTCAATTATTGTTTCAAGCTCATAAAGCTCCTCCAATAAAGTGTCCCCGGAATTTAATTTGTCCAGCAATTCCTTAAATCTAATATTGTCCTTTTTATTCTTCATTTCACTGTTAATACAATATATGCTCAGGCTCTACTCACTTGTTTCTGCTATTAAACATATTATTAACAAACATTCACTTTTATTTACATTACTCCTCCCAACAGAAGTATCAATAATCCAACTATAAGATACTCATCTTTAAGGTTTTCCTTTAAAAATTTTGTTGCACGATAAATCTGATTCTCCACGGTTCTGATAGAGAGTCCAAGCTCTTCAGCAATTTGAGAATTTGAATTCCCGTCAACCCTACTCATTTTAAATATATTTTGTTGCTGCCCCGGCAACTTAACTAATAATGTCTTAATTTTAGTATTAAGTTCCTTAAAATGAAGGTCTGCTTCAGGATTATCATTAAATGACTGGTTTACATTTTGCAGATAACATTCATATTTTTGTTTTACAACCTGATGCTTAATATGGTTCAATACCTTATTAACTGTCATACGATAAAGAAAACTCTTGAATGATTTCTCTTCATCAATTTCTTCCCGCATTTCCCAAATCCTCATAAATACATCCTGAACAATTTCTTCTGATTCAAACGTATTTTTAAGATAAGAAAAAGCGAAATGGAATAAATTTTCAGAAAATGCATCATAGATCTGCCTGTAAGCATATTCATCCCCTCTTTTTAATCTGCGTATTAACTCCTGCTCAATATTTCCAGTCCCCTTAGTTGTCAAACGTTAAAAATTGTTAGATGAAGGCTCAAAAATACAAAAAAATAAAAAACAGCAATGGTTATTTATCATGTTGTTATCAACTTTTTGATAGTAAATATCCTTCGATTGGTACTATACTGAATTTTAAACTTTATTTATACTTTCTGACACTATATCATTTGCGTCTTTTAACAAATCGAAGATTAATCATGCCTGCTAAGGACATCAATTATCATGTTTTTTATAAACCCATTTAATAATACGCTGTATTTTTTGAACCTGGTTCAGGGAATAATACACCTTAAATTATTTGTATACTCATTAATTAATTCCATTATCTTCTGATTTATGGTCTCTTTTTTACAATTTTAAATTGGATAATAAGTGAGCAATTATCAAAATAAGATTGTATAATCATAACAACGCAAAGATTTCATAAAAGTGAAACAAGAGGCTCAAAAGAGAAGTATATGAAGCAAGGCATATTATCAATAGTTGTGGTTTTAATTTTTTACAGTTTTTCAATGTTGGCACAGGGTTACTTCACCAACCCTATTTCTACATTTGATAATCCGGATCCTTATGTTATCCAAAAAGATGGAAATTATTATTATTGCGCAACTTATGGCAATGGCGTCACCATCAGAAAATCTAATCAATTACAGGAAATCGGAAAAGCTAAAGGATTCGAAGTATGGAATGCAGCTAATACACCAGAGGTTGCCCACACCATTTGGGCTCCTGAGCTACATTATATTAATGGCAAATGGTATATCTATACCTGCGGAAAACCATGTTCGGAAGAAACGAATACATGTGAACACCAGATTATTGTGCTGGAGGGAACAACTCAGAATCCACAGGATCCTTTTGTCTTTAAAGGTTATCTGGCACACGGTATTGATGGCACGGTCATACAAAAGGATGGTGAATTGTATTTTGTCTGGATGCGTCATGAAAACGGAACGACTTACCACATATCAATTGCCCCCATGCTGTCTCCCATACAACTAGGGTCACCAACAATACGGATTTCGCGTGATCCTTTTTATGACTGGGAAACACATGATCAGTATTGTAATGAAGGACCTGCAATTTTATATCGGGGAGACAAGGTAATTATTATCTATTCTGCCAGTGCCAGCTGGACTCAGTGGTATTCTTTAGGGATGTTTTCAAATGATACAGGCAACCTGCTTGATGCAGCATCCTGGATAAAATCACCAACACCTTTATTTCAGAAATCAGATAAAAACCGGATTTATTCCACAGGGCATTGTTCGTTCACAAAATCACCCGATGGCAGGGAAGACTGGATTTTGTTTCATGCCAAAACAGTTCCTGATAATGGCTGGGATGGACGCAAACCCCATCTTCAGCAATTCACCTGGGATGAAAATGATAATCCGGTATTTGGAGAACCCTTATCTGTCGATACCAGAATTCCAATTCCTTCATCCGATAACAGGAAGCATCAGACCATAACTTTTGCCGCGATAAATACAAAAAACGTAACGGACGAAGATTTTACAATACATGCGGAAAGCAGTTCAGAATTACCTGTTTTTTATCTTATTAAGGACGGTCCTGCAAGCGTAAGTGGGAATACCGTATCACTTACCGGGAAACCCGGAAAAGTAGTAATTGCCGCGTACCAGTTGGGTAACGATACTCTAAATGCTGCCCCGGAGACTTTACAGAGTTTTAGCGTACGTGACCCAGATATGCAGTGGGGAAACGGAGATGGTCTAAAAGCATATTATTACTCCGGAACGGACTTTAACAGTTACGTATTTAAACGCATTGATCCGGAAATAAATTTTGACTGGGGAGCCGGTTCTCCGGGGAATGGTGTTCCAAACGATAATTTCTCAGTAAGATGGCGCGGTTATGTACAACCGCTTTTCAGCGAAACATACACATTTTACATTACTTCAGATAATGGCCGAAGGTTAAAAATAGGCAATACTACACTCGTGAATAAATGGCTGGAAGACTGGGGATTTGAATATTCCAATACTGTAAAACTAACAGCTGGAGAAAAAGTGCCAATTGAAGTAGATTTTTTCTCCGCCACAGGAGATGCAAATATTAATCTCTACTGGTCAAGCGCTTCAAATCCCAAACGACTCGTACCGCAAAGTCAGCTTTACAGTGAGCTGGGGACTTCTGCTTCAGACAAAATCAGTACATACGCTGTTTTTAATGTATTCCCAAATCCTTCTAACGGATCTTTCCATTTAAGCTTTCCAGACCGAACAGCAAAAAACATTACCATTCTCGATCTTGCAGGCAAGACTGTTTATCAAAACAAGGGGTGTGTTTATGATAAAATTCAGATCAATTTGCCTCCTTCAACAAGCCGGGGAATATATTTACTAAAAGTTACGAATGATGATCAAAGCATGACGACAAAATTCTTTATAAAATGATGCCAACAACTCATAATCATAGCTTAATACCGGTTATATAATGAGCAAATCATTCTTTTTAATTGTAATTATAGGGAAGTAATCAAGATTGCAAGACAATTATTATGCATAAAAAAAGGACCTCAACATATATGAACATGCATTTATCTAAGCACATTACTATTATTCTGGCAGCGTTAATTTTTTCTGTTTTTCAGGGTTCAGCCAAAACTTTTGATATTGTATCAGGTTCAACCTATATCATCCGGTCAAAAGCCAGCAATAAAGTCCTTTCTGTGGAGAATTCTTCCCTGGAAAATAATGCCCGGATTGTAATCTGGACTGACACAGGTTCTGACGCCCAAAAATGGATTGCCACTGACATTGGAGATCAGGTTTTTACGTTTACGAATTTGGCAAGTCAAAAAGTACTGCATATAACCGGTGGTATAATTGATCAGTATCAGAACACCGGCGATAAATTAGTAAAATGGACAATGACGGATGCCGGTGATGGATCAACCTATATAAAAACAGTGGCAAATACTGATTATTTACTGGATCTGGAAGATGGGCTTTCTACAGAAGGAACACATGTAAAAGTATTCCAGACGTCTGACTCAGAAACGCAAAAATGGTTTTTCGAACCACAGGATCCAACACCATCAGCACCATCACCAGAAGTCATGGACAATGTTTTTTCTGACTGGATAAAAGCATATTATGATACAAGAAATGGCAACGAAGTGGTTAAAGGAGAAGGATTCTGGGCTGTGGCAGAGATCATGGAAATTGTTGATGATGCTTTCGAAGTAAGCGGTGACGTAAAATACATAACTTTATTTAATGCAATGTATAATCAGTTTATTGCCCGCGAAGGACAGGACTGGATGTGGAATGAATATAATGACGACATTACCTGGATGGTTCTGGCATGTACAAGGGCTTACCTTTACACCGGAAGTACCAAATACCTTACCATAGCTAAAACAAATTTTGACAATATGTACGCTCGTGCTGCCACTAATGACTTTGGTGGCGGACTAATCTGGAAACAAGGTGTTATGTCAAAAAATGCCTGCATTAACGGTCCGGCCATGGTGGCCTGCTGTTACCTTGCGGAAGCAACAGGTGATAATACCTATATTGATAAGGCAAAGGAAATTTATGAATGGTCAAAGCTTTACTTGTTTGATCCGAATAGCGGAAAAGTAAACGATGCATATTATCTGAATACAGATAATAATCAGTATGAGACAAACTACTGGAGTTCCACCTACAATCAGGGAACCTATCTGGGTGCTGCCATAATGCTTTACAATCACACAAAAGATCCGCAATACCTTTTAGGAGCCCACTATATTGCGGATTATACAAAAAATACAATGTTTAACTCAAGAGTGATCAATTCTGAAGATGGTCGTGACCTGGAAGGATTTAAAGGCATTTATCAACGTTATGCCAGAAGATATGTCAATGATTGCAATCGTTCAGACTATATCCCGTGGTTACAGCTCAATGCAAAAATGGCATACAATAATCGTAATTCGCAGGGATTGATCCAGACATTGTGGGGAACTAAAACTCCGGAAAATGTTCAGCCTACCGCATTCAGTGCCTCTACAGCTGTCTCCCTATTGGTCAATTGCCCGATGGAAGAGAACATTGTAAAAGATGCATACCAGATTATTGAAGCAGAAAATTTTACTTATCTCAGCGGAATTATAACGGCTGCCTGCTCTGAAGGAACTGATATGGTACGGATTAAGAACGGAGGTTATATGGCTTATTATAACGTTGATTTCGGCCTTACCGGTTCAGCCACAGCAGAAATAAGAGCATCCTGTGAACTTACCGGCGGGTCCATTGAAATCCATTCTGAAAGCGAAACCGGTCCCTTATTGGGAACATTTAATATTCCGTCGACAGGAAGTTATGACACATATACCGCGGTAAGCTGTGAGGTGACCAATATAAAGGGCCTGCAAAATATTTATCTTGTCTATTCCGGTTCGGGTACAATGCTGAACATAAATTACTTTACATTCACAGAGGCAGAAGAAACAGGTTCAGCAAACGGACTTCTGGGAAGCTATTATAACGGAATGACTTTTAACACTCCAACCCTCGAACAGATAGATTCTGTGATAAACTTCGACTGGGGCACTCTATCCCCCGTACCAGGAATTTCTAAAGATTATTACTCTATCCGCTGGACAGGACAAATTGAACCCCGTTTCACCGATGCCTATACCTTTTATATCACGTCCGACAATGGTAGAAGATTATGGATCAACGACCAACTGATCATCGACAAATGGATCAGCGACTGGGACATTACGTATTCTGGAAATATAGCACTTGAAGCAGGCAAAAAGTATAGTATTAAATTGGAGTATTTTGAAGAAGTTGGCGGCGCGAATATTAAACTGGAATGGGAAAGCAAGACACAACAGGTCAGGGAAGTTATTCCTGCTTCACAGCTCTTCCTACCGGAACAAAACTCTACTGCGATTAAAGGTCCTGATGCGGTTTTTCCTAAGGTTAATCTGTATCCAAATCCTGTAACTGAAAGACTCTTCATTGGTGGGAAAGCTTATGATAGGTATGTTATCACAGATTTAAAGGGGAAAATCTGTATGAAAGACCAAATTACGAATAACCAAGCAGGGATAAATGTTTCAGATCTGAGTCAAGGCTTATATTTCATTCAATTAGTGAATAAAAAAGGAGACAAAACGATCTCAAAGTTTATCAGGTTATAGTTTATTAGAAGGTTAAAACTCAAACTTATCTATTTAACAACAAGAATTCCCCTTTGATAGTAGGTTGAATCCGTAAAACGAACCTCGTAAATGAACATCCCAGGGCTTTTGGTAAACGCATCCGTATTTAATGTGAAAGAGCCCTTAGATTGTGCTGAATACAATGTTTTTCCTGACAGATTAAAAATTTTCAGATGAACCGATTCATTTACATCCAAAATCATGTTGAAATTGCGATGCAGACCAACAGGATTTGGTCCAATTAATAGGTCATCCTTATCTAACGACTGCAAATTAGTACCTAAGTATACACTGCATCCATAAATATTTCCCCAGAACGATTTAAATAAAAGCTGATCATCATTATGTTTACAAAGTATCTCTGAAAACCCGTTACCTTCAGGGAAAGTATAATAATTCATTTCTCTGGAAGGTCCAACTCCTTCAATAAGTTTAAGGCCTTCTTCCGGGCTTCCTTTAAAGTATATGACTTTCCTGTGATCAACAGTATCAATATTGGTCACAATCATTGGCAAGATCTGAGATGAATTCACATATTTTAACGTATCCCCGATAGTCAAAGTCATGTCATATACGATATTTTCATGACACGGTTTGTCTGTGCAGTCATAATCATAAGCTAACATATACATTCTTCCATTTACCGTATCTTCTCTTAGGTAAGCCACGATTTCAGAATAACCTTCGGTAACTTCCATTGCGAGTTTTTTATAATGCAGATCATTAATGATCGTGTCACCGTATGCTTTTTCTACAATTGTATGTAAACAATCACCACATCCAGTATCAGACAGGTAACTCCAGCTTACAGTGTCTGCATCCAAAACCTTTTTAAAGTTTTGCGCATTTAAATATACTAACTGACTCACAAAAACAAGAAGTATTGTAATCCATTTCATAGCAGATATTTTCAGATAATCTGAAGACAAAGTTATCAAATACTTTCTATCTGAACAACTCGTCAATTTCTTTCTGAGAAAGGTTCTGGAAGGGATTATTCGTATTGATAAATGTACTGGCCAGTTCACTTTTCTTTTCCTGCAGTTTGCTGATTTTTTCTTCAATGGAATCGCTGGTAATAAACCTGTAAACCATCACATGTTTATCCTGTCCTATGCGGTGTGCACGGTTTACTGCCTGCATTTCTGCCGCCGGGTTCCACCACGGATCAATAATAAATACGTAATCAGCTTCGGTGAGGTTCAAACCGACACCACCTGCTTTCAGGCTGATCAGAAATACATGGTTATCAGGATCATTCATAAACGCATCAATCACCTGTTCCCGGTTTTCTGTAGCGCCAGTTAACATGCTGTATTTCCATTCCTTTTTAATAAAATACTTTTCCAGTATCTTCAGATGTTTTACAAACGACGAAAAAACCAACACCTTATGTTTCTCAGCTTTCAGGTTTTTCAGGTTTCGTTTGATCCGGTCATATTTACCGGAATCTCCCTCATATTCTTTGTTTACAAGAACCGGATGATTGGCCAGCAAACGCAACCGCATCAGTCCCTGAAGTGCCAGTAAGCGGGTTTTGTCAACGCCGGCACTCTCAATATTCTGTAGCAGATTATTGCGTATTCCCGATTTTTCTTTCTCATATAACCTTTTCTGATCATCGGTCATCGCACAATATAAAACCTGCTCATGCAACGGTGGTAAATCCTTTGCAACCTGATGTTTGGTTCGGCGCAAAATAAAAGGCTGAATAATTTTCTGCAAACGCTCTTCACGTTTCTCGTCCTTATTTTTTGTGATAGGAATTACAAAATGATTCCTGAAATAATTCTGTGATCCCAGCAACCCGGGATTGATAAAGTTAAACTGTGCCCACAGATCCTGCAGCGAATTTTCAATGGGTGTTCCCGTAATAGCCAGGCGGTGTTTTGCATCAAGCTGATTCACCGCACGGTATATTTTGGAAGATGGGTTTTTAATAAAATGACTTTCATCCAGAATCAGGTAATGATACTGGTATGTTTTAAGAAATTCAAGGTCATTACGTACAACGCCATAAGATGTCAGGATCACATTAAAATGACGGAATATTTTCCAGATATCCATAGACCTAAGGCGCTTATTACCTGTGTAAGTATATACCAGCATACCCGGACAGAATTTCTTTATCTCGTTCTGCCAGTTATGAAGGAGCGACTTGGGCATAACAATAATGCTGGCCGGTAACCGGTGTGACTCAGCTTCTGTTTCAGGCTCATCATTCAGCTTCTGATCAAAAAGATTGAGTTGTTCCTTCGGTTTGGTATCATCAATGATCCTGTTGACAACCCTTCTCTTTTTGGTTCCAAAGCTACCTTCATATATGTATTGCAATACAGTTAATGCCTGCAATGTTTTCCCCAGTCCCATATCATCTGCCAGACAGCCTCCAAACTCATTTTTTCGCAGGTGCATTAACCATGAGTATCCTTCTTTCTGATAGCTCCTTAATGTGGCATTAAGACTTTCAGGAACCGGAATATTAATATCGGGCCGGTGCGAATATACATCTTCAAGTACCTCCCGGTCAACCTGCCTTACATCACGGTTCTGTAGCAGATTAAAATGGATTTTATCCAGAACTATTTTGTCCTCTTTCTCTTTGCTAAACTTAAAAATCTCCTGATAGCGTGTAAACCATTCTGTCGGTAAAACCACAACCTCACCATCTGGTAGCTGATACTCGCGTGTGCCGGTTAAAATATGCTTTTTAAACCTGATAAACGGAATGGTATAACCTCCAAGTTTTACAGTCCCGTACAATTCAAACCAGTCAATGGTATCCGACATATCCATAGTCAAATCAATATTCCCGGTATAAAATGTGGTTTTATAGTGGCTCTGATCAATTTCAAAACCAATTTCATTCAGTTTTTTTGTGTTCTTATTGATCCAGTTGACCAGCATATACAGGTTAGCTGAAACATTATCTGTAAATCCTTCCGGCCTGAAAAATGAATTCTGTTGTTTTCTTACACCGGTCTCTGTCAGCTTTTGCTCCAGTTCCTCTTCCCAAATCCATTTCCGGTTGAACCGCTGAAAAATATACGCTTCATTTTCTTTAAAAAAACTGACATCCACTGCCTTCCTTCCACTTCTGATAAAATACCGGTTACCATATTTAAATTTAAGGCTCAACACAGGTTGTCCATCCAGATCTTCTTCCAGGAAAAGATGTGCAGAATGTTCCGGTTCCTGATCAATGATAGAAAAACCTTCGGCCAGAACGGTATTATTCTTAATGGCATTCAGCACAAATGTTTCCATATATTTATTTCTGGCTGATCCGGGTATTTCAATATGTCGCTTTTTAGTAAACGGTTGAAGTTTTTTGGCATCCACATCATTAAAATTGAACAGGGAATGACCGATTACTACCCATGCAGGTGAATTACTGAGGATAATCAGATTTTTATTCATCAGCTTTATATCATCGCCCCTGTGACGTATGGAAAGACTGTAGTGAATGGCTGTCTTTTCATCCTTGAAATTAAAGATGGTCTTTGAGTCAGATCCTGCCATCTTTAACTGGTCTGCATCATAAAGGTTATTATAATTCGGTTTTCGTATAAACACAGGTATCTCGTACTCAACAATGATGTTCAAAATTTTATCAGCCCACTCTTCAATAAAAGGCCTTATGCGCTCTTCGAAGCGATCAAGTGTTAACTGTCCGAAAAACTCATTAACTGTTTTAGTTTTGCTGAAAAGCGCTACGAGATTATGTTCTGAATATTTTTCAAAATACCGGATAATGGTTTTTTCATGCTCCTCAAACTCATACCCTTCCTTTCCAAAATGGAATGTAGAAGCCTGCTCATGAAAAGTAATAAACGATTCATTCGTTCTTTTCACAAGCGTTGGAACAACGATCCATCCCAGATAGCGATGCTCGGTAATGGTTATGATAAACTGATACTGCACGTTTGCTTTATACTGATTTTAAATCCGTTTTTCATCATCAATAAACGACAAAGATAATGCATTCCGATTTTCAGCAACAAGCCCATAGTAGATTTTATGTCGCTTATATTTGAAATAAATAAGTAAAAATATATGGAAGCATTATCGGCAGCAGATAAGAATCCACGTACCTTTGAGATCATAAAAACCTGATTATCAAACTGAATATAAATAACAGACCAGCATATTTTAAGCATTCTTATAAAATGGTTCGCTTAAGTTTGTATATTTGTCGCGGTTTAATAAAAAAATAATAAAATGAAACTACTTGAAGGGAAAACAGCATTAATAACAGGGGCAGCCCGTGGTATTGGTAAGGCTATTGCCATTGAATTTGCCAAGGCAGGTGCCAATATTGCATTCACAGACCTCAGAATAGACGAAAATGCTCAGGCCACAGAAAAAGAAATAGAAGCATTGGGTGTAAAAGCAAAAGGTTATGCTTCGGATGCCAGCAAATTTGAGGAAACTCAACAGGTTGTGGAAGCTATTAAAAACGATTTCGGACAGATTGATGTTCTGGTTAATAATGCCGGAATTACCATGGATACACTTTTAATGCGTATGACCGAACAACAGTGGGATGCTGTTATAAACGTGAACCTGAAATCTGTTTTCAACTTCACAAAAGCAGTTCAACCTATCATGCTAAAACAAAGATCCGGATCCATTATTAACATGAGTTCTGTGGTTGGTGTAAGTGGAAACGCTGGTCAGGCTAACTATTCTGCTTCCAAAGCCGGAATGATTGGTTTTACAAAATCTGTAGCCAAAGAGCTGGGATCACGCGGTATCAGAAGTAACGCAATCGCACCTGGTTTCATTATCACTGAAATGACCAATAAATTGTCTGATGAAGTTAAACAGGAATGGGCTAAAACAATTCCTCTTAAAAGAGGTGGAACTCCTGAAGATGTAGCTAATGCCTGTATCTTCCTTGCATCAGATCTCTCGCAATATGTAACCGGACAGGTACTGCATGTTTGCGGTGGAATGAATATGTAATCATTAAGACACAAGAACCAGGATTTAAGACTTAAGATAAATTTGTTCTCGTGATAAAAGGAGGTGGTCCCGATGACCATCGGAATCGAAGGATTTCAACTGAATAATCGCATTTATAAAATAATTAAGAGCTGCCAATGGGTGGCTCTTTTTTATTGCATATTTTGTTCCGATCAAATAAAACATTACTTTTAATCTGTTTACCACAAATCATTAACGTCTAATTAAATTAACTGATGAAAAACCTGTTGTTGCTATTGTTTTCCAGACGGTTTAATCCAGTAATTGTATTTATATTTCTACTCCTACCGGCAACTGAATTCTTACATGCTCAGAATGATTCTGTATTACTTCAGAACGTTCTTAAAACCGGGCAATATGGCATGGGGCTATCATCGCAGGTCACCGGAACCAGCAAACTAAAGCTGTTCGGGCAACCACTGATTATTCTGGATGGAATGCCATACTACACCTTTAGTTCGAATATAATAAATTATGCCACCGCAGATCTAAGTGACATAGCCAATATGCTTGGAATTTCAGAAGAAGAAATTGAATCTGTGACGGTTTTAACTGACCCTACCGATTTAATGAGCTACGGTTCAGCAGCAAAAAACGGTGCCATTTTTATCACAACAAAAAGAGCAACCAATAATAATATTTACTACAACTTAAAAACGCGCATTAGTTGGGAAAAGCCCAAATATAATATGTTAGATAATGATCAATATATAAACTATTTAAATGAAGCCTATTGGAATAGATATAGCCTGGATGGAATTATCACTGGAGCCCCAACGGATAATTTCATCAGCTATTTCATAGAGGATTTAATGACTGATCCCAACTATAGAAGAAATACAAACTGGTTTGATGAAATCACTCAAACCGGATTTCAGCAGGAACATACTTTATCTTTAAGCGGACAGCATAAAGGAATTGGTTATCGATTCTCATCAACATTCAATAAAGAAACCGAAACTATTATCAATACAGGAAATACAGATTACAATTTCAGGTTATTTTTAGATTATAAGGTAAGAGACCTTCTATATATTTCCGGAGGAGTTGATTATATAAACCGTTCAAATAATGACTATTATAAATCGGATAATGTAATGGATATTAGAGAACTAGCTTTAAAGATGCTGCCTAACATGTCCATTTATGAATATACTGATGAGGGAGAAATAACAGAAAATTTCTTTTTGCCAACTACATCGATTCAAGGTTCTCAATTTATTAATCCTGTAGCATTAGCGATGCTTGTAAAAAATAATACAAATCAGTCCTTTCTTAATCCCAAATTAAGTATTAATCTACAACCATTTAAATCACTCTCCTATTATCTAACACTGGATTATTTAAAACAATCTAATGAGAATATATTAGCTTATCCTGATTTACTTAATAGTTACTTTTCAAAACATTTACAGGAAACCGCAAATAATAAAAACACGGATAAAAAAAGCTTAAATATACGTAACCGAATTAATTTCAGACCAAATCTTGGTACCCGGCACATCCTCAATCTATTTGGAGAATACAATTCTAGAATCTCCGAATACAGTGGTAAAGTATCATACGTTAGTCCTTACTCCAATGTAAATATTATTCACTCCGAATCAACAGATAAAATAAATGATGCCCTTGTCGGATTAAATTACAAATTGCTTAATAAATACCAGGTAGAATTCATCAGCTCAACTGAAAAGATGAAATTAAATAGAACTATTCATAATAGAACGTTCAACTATGGTGGTAGTCTACAATGGATAATTTCTAATGAAAGCTTTTTTACATTTAGGCCTTATATCAATTCCATGAGATTTAAAGTCTCCAAAGGGATTACATACAATCCTTACACCATAACTACGACACGTTACGAGCCAACTCGAGTTTATATTGACAGACTGGACACAGTTGAAGTATATGAATCTACTGACTTTGATCTGAATACTTCTTTTTTAAACAATAAGATATTATTAAAAATTAGCTACTTTAAAAGATCTTATGCTAACGAAAATCTTATTGCAACATATTTACCTGTGGCTCCCGGAGCAGCAGAACCCAATATTGTTTTTCAGAATTCAGATGTTCACGGTTGGGAAATACTTTTTAATTCTCAACTTGTTAATAAAAATGATTTTAAAATCAATTTTGGAATTGTTATTAAGAATACTAAAAATTCAATCTCATATCTGAATTTTCCAAGTTATTATTTTTCTTATTCAATTTATAACGGGATCTATCCTAATGATAATTTTGAATTAAACAAACCTTTTGGAGAAATCGCCGGACTTAAATATATGGGAGTATATCAATACGGCTCTTTCATTGCCGGATCTCAGGATGATGCGCCGGTTGCAAGAGATATAAGTGGAAATGTAATCAGAGATTTATACGGCAATCCAATTTACATTACTTACAAAGCAAATGATATAAACTATATCTTTCAGGGTGGAGATGCTAAATACCAGGATCAAAACTTTGACGGGACCATTGATGAGAATGATGTTGTCGTTATTGGTGATGCCAGACCATTACTTTCAGGTACATTCGGTCCGGATATAACATTTAAAAGATTTTGGCTGGGAACCTTTTTTAATTTCAGTTATGGCAATGATATTGTTAATCTTGCCAGAATGAATCTTGAAAACATGTATACCTTATCCAACCAAACCATTACAACACTTGACCGATGGAAAAAACCAGGCGAAGTTACTGATGTTCCAAGAGCAGTATCTCATTTTAGCTACAACTGGCTGGGATCTACACGATTTGTTGAAGACGGTTCTTTCCTACGTTTAAAAGCTTTAACGCTTAAATATGCTTTGCCTGAACATATCCGTGAAAAACTGAATCTGAAAAAACTGTCATTTTATGCTACTGCTAAAAACCTGTTCACATGGACTAAATACAAAGGAGCCAATCCTGATATCAACCTGAATACAGACTGGTACAGTTACGGTTTTGATTCTAATTATGCGGTACCAATAAAAGAAATAGTTTTTGGTGTTAATATTGGAATCTGAGTTTTAGTTGTTCTTTAATATATTTTGTTATTTTTGATTTAAATTACTTGTTGAATGAAAAGTTTGAATATACCTGTTGGGATTCTAATATGCTTTATCTTCATTTCAAATTTTGCCCTTTCTTCAGAAATTTGCAAAACAGATAATGCGTCTTCAGAAATAAATGACATAATTAACTTTGATGAAGAAACTGTTTATAATGAGTTTTCAGATATAGATTTGTTTGTTTCACAGTTGAGCAATCGCAGTATCAACTCATACGAAATCCCTGCCAGTATATTATCAGATCAGGTACAAGTATCATTAAACCAACAGCAAACAGATATTAATTATAAAACATCTCTGGGACTCCCTTCTATTATCTGGGGTTGTGCACTCGGCGTTCCTGGTGTGATGTTTATTTATGCTGCAACCGATCGTGATGTAAAACAAACAAATAATGCATTTGCAGGTTGCTTTATCAATACAGTCGCTCTTATATTTATCTTTATTTCAAACCAAAACAATATAAACTACTTTTAATATATATTAATTATGAAAAAAAGACTCTTGAAAATTACGTCACTGTTGTTTGCTTTATTAATTTTTACCAGCCAGACCCAGGCGGGAAATTATGTAACCAGTCTGAATTCGGACAATGAAATTGATGAATTCTTTGCTTTCAATGAGAGTGAAATATATGACTCTTTTGAAAGTTCAGTATTAGGGGAATATGCTGATAACATAAACGATGCTGCTGCTCTTCTGCCCCTGGCAAGTGAAGATGATCCTTATGCTATGGATGAGGCATTTGGAATACCTTCATTTTTATGGGGTTGTGTTGGCGGAGTGACCGGAATTATCCTGGTAAAAGTGATCACAGAAGATAACAGAGAAGCTAAAAAAGCATTCACTGGTTGCCTGATGAGTTACATCCTGGCAGGTGTTGTTTATGCGGTTTATATTACTGAGGCTGTAAACCAATAAGTGAAATTAAACTGTATTGAAAGCCATTCAGATAAAATATGGATGTTTTTTTTCTTGACTATATAGAATTGTTCTGTTATATTTGCTATTCGTATTATTAACCCAAATATTATAACCATGGCTAAATTTTTTCAAAAATTCTTAGCTGTATTTTTAGCACTAATCTTGCTAAATCTGCAGACTTTCGCATCTCCTTTTGCAGGATCAGATTTTAGTGATGAAGCACAGGAATTGGTTAACTTCAACGAAGATGCTATTTACAGTGAATTTCAGGAAATTGATGCGTTATCAGACATGCTTTTATCAAACGATGTCTCTGCAGACGAGATTACAGATAATTCTATGCTGGAAAACGTAAGTATGAATGCTTCCCTCCCTTTAAGTGCTGATGAAGACGGAACAACAGGACCTCCTCTTGGTATACCTTCATTCCTTTGGGGTTGTATATTGAGTTGGGTAGGTATTTTGATAGTCTACTTCCTTACTGAAGAGAACAAAGATGAAACCAAAAAAGCAGTATGGGGTTGTGTTGCAGGAGCTGTAGCATATACTTTATTCTATGTTATCGTCTGGGGCGTTGGAGCTGCTGCCTCAGCATCAACATATTAAAAAATTTCATATCCTTTAAAAGCCAGTCATTGACTGGCTTTTTTTATGTCCATTACTTGTAATTTATTCATTCAAAAATTACATTTGTATAATACAATTATTTGTACCTGCTATGAAGAAAATTCTGTTTAAATTCATCTCTATAATCTTAGCTTTCCTGTTAATAAATATTCAGGTTCTGGGAAGTAATATAATCAGTGTCTCGTCCGGTTCAACAGATAATGTTGATGAGATAATAAATTTTGATGAAGATCTGATTTACAGTCAATTTGATGAAATCAACGATTTAACAAACCAAATAAATTCTCAGGGCGCATCTACCGAAACGGCTCATAATTCTTTACTTCTTAAAAATATTTCTTTGGAGGCTTCTCTTCCATTGCCTGAAGATGATGTAGACACAACTGAGCCTCCTTTGGGCATACCCTCATTTCTTTGGGGATGTGTTTTCGGCGTTGTAGGGATTATTATCGTTTATATTTTCACTGACGAAAACAAAGTGGAATTAAAAAAGGCATTAAACGGATGTGTTGTTGGCTATGTTGTGCCAACAGTAGTATACATATTAGTTTACGCAGTATTTGTAGTAGCCGCAACCTCAGGTTCAACATCAGGCAATTTACAATACTATTAATTTGAATAATTAAAGGTAAAAGCTATATTTGTATATGTCGCTTCTATGACAATATAACTCACTTAAATTAGCTATTATGAAAAAGTTTTTTCTAAAAATTGCTTCTGTACTGATGGCACTCGTGTTGTTTAATGCCCAGACGTTTGCAGGAGCACTATCATTTAGTAGTTCTGACCTTTCAAACGAAGCTCAGGAAGTTTTAAACTTTAGTGAAGATGCCATTTATGCTGCTTTTTCAGAGATTGAAGATGTAACCAGCCTGATTTCTCAAAGCGATGTAACATATGAAGAGCTTGCTTCTCAGGATGTTGCAAACCTTGAACTTGTTAGTTCATCCTCGTCTTTACCTTTATCTGCTGATGGCGAAGTAGGCCCACCACTTGGTATTCCGTCATTCCTGTGGGGATGTTTGTTAAGCTGGGTCGGTTTATTAATTGTTTACTTCCTGACAGACAGAGACAAAGATGAAACCAGAAAAGCCCTCTGGGGTTGTATAATCTCAACATTGCTTTACGGGGGTGGAGTACTTTTCACTTATTAAAATACAGAACAGCCCGGTGCAAATCCGGGCTTTTTTACATACTTTATGAAACGCTTTTTTCTAATATTTTTTTGTTCGATTATTCTCTCAGTCGCAGGCTTTTCTCAGGAAGCTTACCGTATCCATTCAGATTTTTTGTTTAAATCGAAAGGTCTGGACAGTTTATTCCGGGTCACTAAAGGAGAGGTATTTTTTGATAAAAATATAAAGACACTTGTTTTCAAAAACACATTTCCTAAACGGGAAACATATGTTATTAAAGATACGCTTTTGTACGTTTATCATGGTGACACGTTAATGGAAACCAGAAAAAACATCATCCCGCCCGAACATACCATGTTCAGTTACTTGCTGAGTAGTACATTTGCTAATTACGGATTAGAAAGTGCCGGATTTCAGATAAACAACGTTGAGAAAAAGAAAGGTATTGTCGTTACATCATGGTTGCCAAGTGGTATTATTGGTAAATATGTAGGAAAAATTCTTGTTGCTAATAAAGACAAACGCCTTTATTCTGTGGTTATCTACGATAAGGATATGAAAATATTAAGTCGCCAGATATTTAAAAAGTATGAAAGCATTGATGGGACAGAAATTCCCAGTGAAATTTTAAGTGTAACTTATTACAACGACTCATCCCAGTATATGCAGATAACAAACCTGGCAAACATCAAACTTAATGAGAGTAGCAATGAATCATTGTATAATTTTAAAATTCCTGATCTGTGAAACTTAAATACTTGATCATATTAGGCTTCATAGGCATCTGTATTGAAATTTCGGCTCAAAACAATGAAAAACAGGAATTAAAAGATCTTTTTGAGGTTTCGGAACATACGTCTTACAATGGTTATATCAAAAACAGTTCCAATGAGCTGGAATTTACAGCAGCTGTTTTATTTGTAGGGTACAAAACATTCTTTTCTTCCCAGGATATGCAATCCTGTGTGTTTTATCCCAGTTGTTCTGTTTATGCCGTTGAATGCCTGCGTCAGGAACCATTTCCTAAATCTGTATTTAAAATTTACGATCGTCTTACCCGATGTCATCCGTTTGCATCACCTAAATATTATAAAATTCATGAATCAGGACAGTTTTATGATCCGGTTAAAGAATAGTCTCCTGTTTTTTTTGCTGTTTTTTTCCCTCAATGCATTGTCCCAGACAGCATACGACTTTGAGCATTCCCTCAAATTCGGTCAGTATCTATTCAATACAAATCAATATAACCTGGCGGCACAGGAATTTGAACGTGCCGTATATTTTCAGCCTCAGGATTCGGTCAGCAATTTTATGTTGTTTAAAACTTATTCTATACTGAACCAAAAAGACAAAGCTCTGATTGCCTACAGGAACTATTCAAAGGATTATGATCTCAAACTGATGCCGGACAGCTACGGCACCCTGTATGCCAGTTTGTTAATTAAAGATGGGGATTATGATGAATGCATGTCATTTATTGAAAAGAACTGCTGTCTTTCTTATAAATCAAAATATATCGTTTCTACCCGATTGGTTGAAAAAGACTGGCAGGAAGCCTGGGATGCAGCTGAATTATTGAATGGAAATGAACCTAATATTTCTCCACTATTGAATCTTGTGGATGAAAGCAAAAACCTGAAACTCAAACATCCGGCACTGGGAGCGGTATTTTCTGCTATCATACCGGGAACCGGTAAAGTGTATGCCGGGGCATGGCAGGATGGACTTGTCGGTTTTTTTATGACCTCAATATCAGGACTTCTGGCCTACAGGGCATACGATAAATACGGCATAAAAAATCCTTACACCTGGTTTTTAGGAGCCATGGCCGTAGGATATTATTCGGGAAATGTATATGGTGGCTATAACACGGTAAGAAAGTACAACCTTTCAAAAGAAGATGAAATTGTTAATAAAACGAAGTTATATATATCTGATTTTTAGTCTGCTTACCTTTTCAACATATGCTCAGGTAGGTGATCAGGCATACAGTTTTGCCAGACAGCAATTTGAAAAAGGAAATTTCAGTGATGCGGCCAGGGAATTTAACCGTGCAATTTTTCTTGGTACAACCTACACTGCGGAAAGTTACAGAAGTATTGGCGAATGTTATTTTAAAACAGGATCCTACGGCCTCTCAGACATATTTCTGGACAAAGCTTACTTTGCACAAAACAATGACAGCATAAAGACCGAGATTCTTTTACGGAAAACATATTCAAATATTTTAAGAAAGAGGTTTTCTAATGCATATTACGAACTGGTGAATGTAGATTCACTTTATGATACAGCTCAGACAGAAACATTTTGGTTTTATCTGGGAGTCGTATATTATGGGATGGATGATTTTGAAAATGCCAAAGCCAGTTTTGCAAAAAACTTAAGCCCCGGAGAAATAAATCAACTGGATGCTGAATTTGCATACCTCAAAAAAATGCAAAAAAGACATCGCCCTGGAAAAGTTGAAACCATGAGCTATATGTTACCCGGATTAGGGCAGATTCACACCGGTAATATAAAGGATGGAATTAATTCATTTGTATTGTTAAGTGCATTAATGTACGGAATGGTTCAGGTAGGAATTATCTACTCCGGATTCGACGGACTGTTTTTGTTCGGGCCCTGGTTTCAGAGATACTATATGGGAGGAGCCGAAAAAGCCAAACATATGGCAGAACATAAACTGATGGAAGTAAAAAACGACGTATTTAATCATATTCTTGAAATTGGTAAAGCACATCCATAAATACCTCTTTCTGGTCATAATCATAACATCACAACTGTACGTATCAGAAATGCAGGCTGGGCAATTTAAACTGTCCCAACTGGACTCCATTGTCAGCCTCATTTACAACTTCAGATTTAAAGAAGCCCGTGAACTTACATATTCCATGCAGACGGACGAAGAATACAAAGTTCTGCCCTATGCCTATTCATATTATTGGGAGTATCTGAGTGGAAACGAAGCAGAATTCAATATTAAGACCTGTACCAATTACCTTCGTTACAAACCCACACCGGGAAATGATGATTCTTTGAAACGAGTATATGAAGTTTCGGTAAACCTGTTAAAACTAAGAGTAAATATTTCAAAATCAAATTATATTGCCCCTCTTCTACTTTTTGATGATATCAGACAGTTTTTTAACCAGTATGATCCGGAACCAACCGATGATTTCAATATGCTTTACTGGGGCTTATTTAACTACTACATTACGTACGCCAGAGAAAACACTTTTGCAGCAAGGTATATCCTGAACGACTGGCCGGAGTCAAATAAACGGTCAGGCATTATAATGCTCGAAAATCTAAAAAATTCACCATCCGTCTTTGTAAGAACTGAAGCTTTGTATTTTTTGGTCCGCATTTATTTCGAAGGAGAAAAGAATTTTGACCAAGCGTTAAAAAATGCTAGGGAACTTGTCGCATATTACCCAAACAACTACATTTATAAATGGTTCTGCTTAAGAATTTTAAAAGCAAAAGGTGATACAAACGAGTTGAACCGCAGCCGTCAGGCATTTCTGGACGACTTATTGCAATCAGATTTTTACTCCGAACAGCAAAAATCACACTTCAAAAGACTATTAACAAGTATATAATTGTGTGAATTTTAAATAAATATAATATTGATTAAGATTATGAAACAGATTTTTTTCATTCTGGCATTAATAGCTTTGGTTACTGGATGTAAACCTTCTGATACAGCTGAAATTATGGGTAATATTTCAAATGCAGGCGATGCCACTGTATATATCAGAAGTAATGTAACCGGCAATATCGATACGCTGCAGTTATCAGATGGGAATTTCAGCGATGTAGTAAAAATTGACAACGGAGAGTTTCTGGATCTGATTATTGACCGTTATGGAATTTGGGTCTATGCCAAACCAGGTGACAAGATAACGGTTAACTTTGACCTTCAGGATCTTAAGAACCGTAAATTCGATTTGGTATCCATTCAGGGAAGCCCTGAAAGTAAACTGACACTGAAAGTGGTAGATAATACCTTTAAAATACCAGTACAGCAATTGCTGGCTTACCCACCATCCAAATTTGATGATTATCTGCAAAATCACCTAAACAAGGACTTTGCTTTGATCGATAGTTTTAAGACGGCCTATAATCTGCCGCAGGATTTCACCGATATGATAAAAATGTATACCAACATCAATGTGGCTCAGATATACAAGTATTACCCTGCTTATCATACGCGGTACGCCCCAGGTGATACATCGGCAGTTCCTGAATCTTTTGCATTGGTAGGAGAAGATATACCGCTGGATAATATGACTTTCTACAAATATCTGCCAAGCTATAAAAATTTTGTACTAAACGAATACCAGATTAAAATCGATAATGCTTTGGGCAAATACAAAGATGATACTGAATCTGATGAATATTTGAATGAATCGTTTGATGCGATTGATTCGCTGGACGCAGATCCGATGGTTAAAAATGACCTTGGCAAAAATATTCTTCGCATGTACCCGCGTATGACGCCAAGTCAGAAGACGATTGCTGAAAACCGTTACCTGGATGTTTTATCGAATGATAAAGACATCGACGAATTCATGAAACAAATAGATATGTATAGTGCTATTAAACCCGGTAAGCAGGCGCCTGAATTCAGTTATCCAGATATTAACGGAAACATGGTTTCACTCAGCCAGTTAAAAGGGAAGGTAGTTTACCTGGACATTTGGGCAACATGGTGTGGTCCGTGTAAATATGAAATCCCGTTCCTGAAAAAACTGCAATCGGATTTAAAAGACAAAGACATAGCATTTGTGAATGTTTCAATTGATCCTGATAAAACAGACTGGGAGGATATGATAAAAAAAGAAGATCTACAGGGATATCAGCTTTTTGCAGACAAAGCTGGAGAATCTACTATTGCTCAGGATTATATAGTTGACGGAATTCCCCGCTTTATTTTAATTGATAAACAAGGGAAAATTATTAATGCGGATGCTACAAGACCATCAGACCCTACAACGCTTGAAACTCTGTCAAAATATGCAAACATGAAGTAACGCAAAATCATATAAGAAAAACGCCGCGGTGAACTCATTGTGGCGTTTTTTATAATTGCATTTAATTTTTAAGCTGACGTTAGCGTTTTATCCATTTAATCAGTTTAGGCAGCCTGTTTATTTTTATATGATAATATTTTTCATCTGTTGAACCAAATCCTTTATAAAAGCGCGCTATTCCAGGTATATCTGAACCTTCAAAATCCAATATCATATTAGTTCCTGCATAGTTATGAATTTGCTTTTTCACAATATATGCCATTGCACCGGTGGATTTGGCTTCATCTTCAGCCGCTGAAAACAAGTATATTATACGTGACGCTGATTTCTGAAAATAGGTTCCACCCAAACAATTATTCCCCGAATCATACGCATAAAGAAGCTCCCCAAATCCGTTATGAATGCCGGATTGAATTACGTTCCTAATGTTCTCTGCAATATTATCATCAAAGCGTGAATTGTATTTTCGTTGTTTAAAACGGGTGTAAGTATCTATCATAGGTTCAGGGTTATCTGATGCATTAACTCTGATACTCTGCTTTTCTGCTTTTTTAATATTACGCTTGGTGTTTGTATTAAAACAGGAAAACAGTTCTGCTTTGCTTTGGGACAGATCAAGAATAAGATTGGTATGAGAATAAATTTCTGCGTTTTTCAATACAGGTTTAAATGGCAAATAAATTTTAAAATCAAGATACCTGAACTTTGCAGGAATGGCTTTTATAAATTCATGAAATAAAACATTATCAGGCTTTAAACCATAAATGGTTGTATATTGCATGAATGGTACATTCAGCACATAACTCAAACCTGCCTTTTTTGATGTAACAAGCGGCATAACCGCCTTATAATCATCAAGTACCAATCCACTCCATCCAGGTGTGACAATATCCAGATACCAGCAATATCCGTAAGCGGTTTCATGCCATGACCCGGAAATGGCATTATCCCATTTCTTTGTGTCTATTTCTTTTCCTGACAAAAAACGGATCATAATGCAGCCACTTTAAATATGTGTTTAAGAACCTCTTTCCAGTTGTGCCAGTCTCCGGGTCTGTCAAGTGATGAATTATGCCAGATAAAAATAAACTCCCCGTGATTTTCTTTGACAGCTTCAACAAGATTATTCACATGCAACTTTGCAGCTTCCACATCAAGTTTCATATGATCCTTTAATGTACCGTCCATCACCATGAACGGCTTTAAGATCAGTGCGGTTTCAGTATTCGTAGTCAGATCAAAAAACGGGAAAGGATGACAGGTTCCTGCCCTGAATCCCGTAACATGAGCATAACCAAGAGAATATTCCTGTTCAATTCCTTTTTCAGCCAGCTTTTGAAAGGTACCCGGAAAAGTTAACTTCAGATAATGCTGACGCGTGGCAACAGGTTTTCGCTTTAGAATCTTTTCGAACAGCTCAAATTCATACGTGAGACTTTCCGGATCTGAATTTGAATGATATGAAGGATGCAACCCAACCTCAGCCCATTCATCCGTATCTGAAATAAGATTTTTCATTAGTGGCAGAAGAGGATACAGGTTTTTATCATAGGTATTCCTTACTCCAAGCTGAAAGAAAAAAAACGGTTTCACGGCAGCATCATTACATACCTTTTTTATTTCTGCATATGTATCATAAGGATCTTTGTCTAAACCGGTATTAACCCGGAAACGTTCTCTGAACAAATTGAAATTTCGCCTAGTTAAATCTCTCGCGTAACCTGCCAAAGTTAGCCAGAAGGGTCTTCCAAGGTATGCAAATGCCACATCTACATCAAATGTAGGCTGAAACCGGTATGATGGAGGATTTATTTCCAAACCAAATTCGTCAGAGAGTATTTTCCCAAAGGAAAAAATCCACTCATCCACAACCGGCCTGTGAATGAGTCCAAGTTTATACAGGATACTATTTTCAGGTTTAAAACGACCATGCGTATCAGTACCCGTATTGTAATATTCCTCGTACCTTGAAACAACGTAAAACACGGCACTGAACAGATCTGATTCAAGCAAGAATTCACCCTTAGCAGAAAATATACCATCTTTAAATTCAGGTAATTCATCCCTGAGACACTCCTCATCCAGAAAGCCTGAATTAAAAATGACAAGTTTGTTTTTTATTGGTTCTGAGGCATATGCAATTACTGAAGCTTCCGAATTGAGGTATTCAGGATCATCCACCCATTTGAACGGAATACCTAATCTGTCGCTGAATAATCGTGCAACAAAACTATGACGACTGGTTATGTGTTCTGTATACAGGAACATAAATCAAAAATAATGATAACCTTGATTTATTCATAGTAACGTTATGTTTATTTGTTGGAATTAGGTGGTTTAGTTGATTTTGTCCTACGTTTTGCTATTTACATTATGTTTTACAAAGATGTTATTAAATATTAAATGTGTATTAATTAATGGTTTTTTTTATCTTTGTTTGTCAGTCATAAGATTAAAAAATAATGAGTGATAAAAAAGTGGCCATATTTCCGGGAAGCTTTGATCCGATAACCGTTGGACACGAAGCCATAGTAAGAAGAGGTCTTGTACTTTTCGATGAAATCATTGTTGCCGTTGGCTACAATTCCAATAAAAGTACATACTTTTCGTTAAGTACCCGTATGGCTATGATAGAAAAGGTTTTCGAAGATGAGCCCACAATTACAGTTCGTGGTTATGACGGACTTACAGTGGAATTTGCAAAAGATGCCGGTGCTCAGTTTATTCTGAGAGGAATCAGAACATCTGCAGATTTTGAATACGAACGGGCCATAGCACAGGTCAACAAAAAAATGACAGGTATTGAATCTGTTTTCTTACTAACCACACCCGAGCAAACACCTGTGAATTCAACTATTGTAAGAGATATTTTAAGACATGGCGGAGATGCATCAATGTTTCTGCCTGAAAAAATTAACATAAAGGATTTTATTTAAAACAGGGAAAGATGGGAAGGATTAGTGTTGTAGTATTTCTTTGTTTGATTTTATTTTCTGCTCAGGCTCAGAATGATAGCAAGGCACCGTTTAAGAGTGATTACCAGAAATATCTGGAGCATCCTGAACTGTACAAGGCATATCGCCCCTCTCCTTTCAATGTCCACTATTCAGATCTTGAACTGAAAAGTGCTGAGATGTTACCTGAAGCATTTGATCTGAGAGATGTTAACGGTACCAATTATATATCTTCAATTAAAGACCAGGGAATCTATGGTACCTGTTGGGCATTTGCAGCATCCGCATCTCTGGAATCCTATTGGTTAAAACTCGGCCTTCCGGAAGTTGCCCTGTCTGTTCGAAATTTTGCCAATTGTCACGGTTTTGAATGGTCTCCGTATGATGGTGGGAATGCCTTTATTGCTTCGGCCTATCTGACACGTTTATCCGGTCCGGTTTATGAATCAGCCGATCCGTATTCCAATATGAATGTGGAAGGGTGCAAATCAATTACAAATAAATCAGACTATCCGGCTTATGTGACTCAAATGTACACCGCTACCGGTATTGAAAACATCAAACAGCTGATTATGAAATATGGCGCTGTAGCTACGAGCATGAGCACCAACAATTTCTATACGCATTATAATTCAACATCGCATACATATTATTACAACGATGTCCAGCCAATTGATCACGGAGTTACTATAATTGGATGGGATGATAATATGATTGTCAATAATATTTCTACAGGCAATCCTCCGGGAAAAGGTGCATGGATCATTAAAAATTCCTGGGGTGCAGATTGGGGACTTAATGGTTATTTTTATGTGTCATACTACGATAAATATGTTGGAAAGGAAATTTCACTTTATCCGGGCAGAATAGAAACTGAAGAAGTTGATACGCTCTACCTTTATGACAGGCTTGGAGCAATTACTTCATGGGGTTTAAAAGATGCCGAAAACCGTGAAATAGGTTATGCTCTTGTAAAATTCCATGCTCCCAAAACACAGGTTATCAATCGTATTGGTTCATATGTAAATACCGGTGGAACAATTGTGGATGCAGTAATTGCCAAAAACTGGGATGGTGCAGAATTACAGGATACCATTGAGGTCCTGCCAACCAAGATTTGCCGTTTCCCTGGTTACCATTCATTTGAAATGGCATCAGAAATTGACTCCGGAGACTTTTATGTACAAATAAGGTATGAAACGCCGGGATATAACTGGCCTATTCCAATTGAAACAGTTGAATCAGGTTTCTCAAATCCACGGATTGAACCGGTTGGTTATGAATGGATAAGTAGTGACGGTATTAGCTGGGAAGATGTTGGGATCACCACCGACAATGATTTTGATCTTTGCGTAAGAGCTTATGCTAAGAATATGGTTGCACCGGTGGCAGGTTTTGTTGCAGAAAGGCCAAACTACTGTATTGATAATGATATAACACTGATAAATACCAGCATTGGAAATGTGGATTCATTCAAATGGATTTTTTATCATGAAAATGTGGCGTTCGACACATTGATGAGTTATACACCAGATGAAGACCTGACCTATCACATGAATGATGTTGGATTTACGGATGCTAAAATGATAGCATACAGCCAGTTGGGAAATGACACAATAACAAAATATCAGGTACTGGAAGTTGTATCTGAACCGGAAATATTTATGATAAATGGTGTTGGCAGTGATATAGTTGCACGTGGTAAACCTGTTACTATAATTGCTCACGGAGCTGATGATTATATCTGGCCTGCGACATCGGACTATCCTGAAACAGCAGGAGCAATATTGACCTTTGATATTCAATCACCTGATTTATGGATTAAAGTCAGGGGAATGTTGGGTCATTGTGAAACACTGGACAGTATTGAAATTCAGAGTGTTGTGGTTCCATATGACGATATTTCGGATGCTTATGAGTTAACTATCAACGTGCTTGAGGGGCCTTTTAGCAATGCGTATGCAACCGTTCAGGCAAATGAGCCTGCACCTGAAGAAGGTGATTGCAATAACCAGATTGACTGGTGTGCAGAAGGTGGTCTTCAGAATAGCATCTGGTTTAAGTTCAGAGCCCCAATGACAGGTAAAGTAGGTATAACATCAACAGGTTTTGACAATCAGCTTGCACTTTATGATGCTATTTCTACCGGAACATGGGAAGATATATTGAGTGGAAGTAAATCCAACTATACGTTACTGGCTGCTAATGATGATGCCCATAGTTCAGATTATTCAGCTGAAATATATACAGTATCTAACCTGACACCAGGAAAAACATACTGGATTCAAATGGATGGTTCAGCCGGAGGAGAAACCGGTGAAGTCTATATTCAGGTTAAAACTGATCTACCAACTTTCGATGATTATCCGGTGAATGTTTATCCGTCAATCGTTTTGGATACATTGAAATTTGATTTAAAAGGAATGACCGAAACGGGTGCAGAATTAAATATTTACGACCTCAACGGCAGGGTTGTTTACAATAGACATATAGACAGGTCAATGACAGATCAGACAATCTATGATGAGACAAAATACGGCATGTTTTATTTAAGGAATCCTAACTTGCCAAGAGGTATTTACATCGTTGAAGTCAAATCTGATAACTTTCACTATATCAATAAGTTTATATATTAAAACTTCCTTATTTCTGACTTTGGCACACCATTTGCTTTAATGTTTTCAAGCGCGCTGATAAGTTTAACTTAAAATCAGTAGTCATGAAAACAAAAACAAATTACAGAGTACTCGCGATGATGTTAATGGTAGCATTTACATTATCAGGCGTAAGAGCTCAGGAAAGAAACAGAGCCAGATCTCATGAAAACAAGAAAGAGAACAGGAATAACAGAGCTGAGCAAAAAAAGCATCACTCTACCTATACATATAAAGACTATAATTACACCAACAACCATCATAAAAAAAACGGACCTGTTGTTTTTAATAACAGACCTGTAAAGTTTAGAAGCGAAAGAGTTTATCACAGACGGTTACCGGTTCAGAGGCCTCCTCACCTGGTAGCAAAACTCCCAAGAAACTTTTTAGCAGTTCATATTGATGGATGCAGGTATTATGTAAATGAAGGTCGTTATTACAGACATATTCCGAACAGAGGATTTATTTTGGTTGAGCGTCCGACACACATCAAAGTATTACCCGCTGGTGTTGTTAAGGTAAGAATAAACGGAAACTTTTATTTCAGGTATCATAATATTTTATTCGAATGGACTCCGTGGGGTTATCGGATTGTTTAAATGTTGAGTTTTGTTTGGCTTAGTCCATAGTGGTGATTGCTTATCGCGTGATGCGATAACACAAAGGCCGGATCAATCCTGATCCGGCCTTTTTCTGAACTTTATTTAAAGTCTATTTTTTATCCTCTTCTGCTGATTCGCTATCAGTTTCCTCTTCCTTATCTTCTTCGTCCATTTTTAACAGATCATTCTCTAAAAGAAGATTAAACCATACCAGTACTTTTTTCATATCTGAAACATAAACACGGTCACGATCATACTCTGGTAAAATCTCTTCAAAGTATTCCTTTAATTCATCTCCTGAGATTTTCTTTGCATCAGGTGCCGGATTACCTTCACCCTCTTTTTCGATAATAGCTTTAAAGACCTCCGCCAATGAAACTTCTTCAGTTTCTGTAAAAATCGCAATATCTTCCAACGATATTACTTTGGCGAATGAATGAGCCGGAATGCGTTTCCCGTCCAACAACGATTCAACAATAATGCTGTTTTTACCCTGCGTAATCATTTTGTAAAGTCCGGGTTTTCCTGATATTGATAATATTCCTTTTAACATGTGTTTGTTTTTTTAAACTCGGCAAAAATAACATTTAGAAATAAAATTAAAAACAATGAAATGATAATTCATTAAACGTTGCCCGTGAAACAATATTACCTGGGCAAAAATTAATTCATTCCACGCTCCTTTTTAATCTTTTCATATGCCTCGTTAACTTTCTGAAACTTTTCTTTTGCCTGAAGAACTACTTCCTCACTTAAATGATTTACTTTATCCGGATGAAACTTAACCGCCATTTTACGATATGCCTTTTTCACTTCATCATTTGTGGCATCTCTTTCTATTTCAAGAACTTTATACGGCCAGTAAACATCCGTAACAAACATTGATTTAATTGAATTAAAATCGCTGTCCGTTATATTAAAATACCCTGCAATTCTTTGGAGGAGCTCCAGCTCTTTCGGATCAACATGACCATCGGCAGCAGAAACGCCAAATAACAAATGTAATAACTGTAACCTGGATGGATGATCAATATTATGCGTGATCTGAAGACACACATCGCGAACGGGAATATTTTGTTTGATAAGATCGCCCAACATCCTTACAGCTTCCCTGGCTGCTTCAGGCCCAAACATGCGTACAAAGTTATCTTTAACATAATCCAGTTCTGATCGCAAAACCTTACCGTCCGCTTTCATAACCGCTGCTATCAATACCAAAAAGGAAATATTAAAATCTCCCCTTGTCGCATTAGGCTGATATGTTTGTTGTGTTGATCCCCGATATGACTGATACCCCCCCTGAGCTTTTGCTCCTGTTTTCATCTCGTCAACCACATAACCCAATGCAGCACCAATAACGGCACCTATGGGTCCGCCACCAAGAATAAAACCAAGACCTCCTCCTATCCAGCTAAATCTTCCCATTAATTGAATTGTTAAATTAGCGCGTTAAAAGTACATATTTTAAACGAATTGATACTTCAACGGAATTATCAATTAAGACATTTTAAGACAGATAGTCATGCAACCATCCATTTTATATTACAATCTTTAATGTAAATTTTGACACATGCGCACATTGTTATTAATCATACCATTACTTACTTTACTATCGTGCTGTGATCACGATCCGGTAAATTATTCAGATGATCATATTTATCTGAACGATACAACTCTATTTGCCTTTCAGCAAACAAGAATTAACACCTCTGAAGGATTTACAATAACCTTTGATAGCGTAATAACCGATTCCAGATGTCCGTTAAATGTGGTGTGTGTGTGGGAAGGAAATGCAGCAATAGAATTTTCCTATGCCGGAAATGACATGGATACTACTTTTGTGCTGAACACCTACGGCGATAAACTGTTTCCCGATACTGTCATAGTGGGCAATCTCCTTTTTAACCTCTTATTGGTTGAGCCTTATCCTGAATACCCTAATCAAACTTCCATAGAAGATTACAGGTGTTCCTTAATCGTAAAGAAAGTTAACTAACGGGGGCATCGTGTGACAAATTACTGCCGAACCTTTCCGACACGATACCTATAATTTCATTGGCAGATGTTTCAATTGGCTTATTGGTTACATTAATTGTTGTAAAGCCTCCCCGTTCAACAATCAGATTAAAATTTCTGATTTCCTGATTCACTGCAATGGAATCAATATATTTTGAGTTACTCAGATTATTCATTTGAGCCAATCGCTTATATCGCTGTGCTATAAGGCTCTGTGGCGAAATTTTTAATGCAAATACCCGTTTAGGATCAATCTGAAACAACTCTTCAGGTGGCTCAATTCCCATTACGATTGGCACATTGGCAACTTTCCAACCGTACATAGACATATAAACACTCAATGGTGTTTTTCCGCTTCGCGACAGTCCTATAAGTACAATTTCCGACTTCAGCAACCGGTTATGATTTAAACCGTCATCGTGATTCATAGCAAACTCAATCGCTTCAATCCGATCAAAATATTGGGCATTAATTCTACGGTATAATCCTGGCACATTCACTGACTTCAATCCCAACTCATTTTCCAGGAAATCAGCCAGCGGCCCCATAAAATCAATGTGATCTACCTTGTTATTTTCACAGGCCGTCACAAGAATCTTTCTCAGGTCTCCATTAACCATTGTGTGACACAAAAGTCCGTTGTTATTCTTAACCTTTTTAACTACCTCTTCTATTTTTTCCCTGCTCTGTACGTTCGGTATTATATTTACAGGTATTTTGTTATCAGGATACTGTATAATAAGTGATTGTACCATGGTATGTCCTGCCACTCCTCTACCGCCGGATACGATAAAAATGGGTCGTTTTGAATTTTCACTATTGGGCATAGGCGTTAATATTGTTATTTTTACAAAACAAATCTGAATTTATAAAAGTTTATAACGTAACCAGTCCGAGCATGAAAAACATTACTATTTTATTCCGCAGTAAAAAGGGGACCACCAATGCTTTTGCAAGAGAAATTGGTTACTATTTAAAGCAAAAAGGAAATAATGTAACTGTAAAGTCAATAGATGATTACAGTGATGAATTGGTTCAAAAGGCTGATATTGTATTTTTAGGTTGCTGGACCCAGGGGATGTTCCTGATGTTTCAGCACCCGGACAGGGAATGGAAACAATTTGCAAAACATTTACCTCCACTTAAATCACAGAAGACAGTACTCTTCACCACTTATAAAGTGTATACCGGAAAAATGTTTAAGTCAATGCATCGTCATTTAAAAGATAAAATAAGCAGTGTGGAAGCAACCATCAAATCCAGAAATAACAGTTTATCGGATCAAAACAAGCATATACTTGATACATTAGTTGATTAATCCTTGCCCAGTTTCCCGTTAAACTTACGCCATATTCCCAGTGGGTTTCCATTTTTCAGTTCATCCGGAAGCATTGACTCAGGTGCATTCTGAAATGCAACCGGCCGCACAAACCGCAAAACAGAATCAGGGCCAACAGATGTAAAACGACTGTCTGTTGTTGCCGGGTAAGGTCCACCATGCTGAATGGATGTGGTCACCTCTACCCCTGTAGGGACTCCGTTAAAAATTAACCGTCCTGCTTTATCCAGTAACTTATTAATTAGATCACCTGCATCGTTAAAATCCTTTTCTGAACCAAATACCGATGTGGTGAGTTGACCTCTCTGTAATGCTGCAAAGTCTTTCATCTCATCTATGTTTTCACATATAACCAGCAGAGAAAAAGGCCCGAATATTTCTTCGTGCAATAACGGATTTGTTTTAAAGACCTTAAACGGAACTGTTGCAACTCCTGGCATACCAGAGTTTTCTGTTCCATCCGAACGTACAGATCGTTGTGTCAGTAAAGTGACTCCCTTTTGCTGCAAGGCCATTTCAAGTTTCGAGAAATAATTGCCGGCAATACCAGCACTTAACATAACAGACGGAATAACCTTTTGAAACTCTTCTTCCAAAACAGCTGCAAAACTCTTTAATGCATTACTTTGAATTCCAACCATTAACCCAGGATTTGTACAAAACTGTCCCGCCCCAAGAGTAATAGAGGCAGCCATTGTTTTGGCCAATTGTGCACTGCTTTGATGTAAAATATCTTCAAGTAAATAAACAGGATTAGTACTACCCATTTCAGAAAAGACCGGTATAGGCACCTCCCGTTCATTTGCCAGTCTCCACAAAGCCATACCTCCATTGTAGGATCCGGTAAATCCTACGGCTTTTGTATCAGGATGCTTCACGAGTTGTTCTCCTACACTGAACGAATTATCATTCAAAGAAGAAAAAACACCATCAGGCATTCCTGTTCGCTCTGCAGCTTTTGCAATAGCATCCGCTACCATTTCATTTGTTCCTGCATGTGATGGATGGGATTTTACAACTACCGGATTTCCAGCAGCCAGTGCAGAAGCAGTGTCACCTCCTGCAGTGGAATAAGCCAGCGGAAAATTACTGGCCGTAAATACAACAACAGGCCCAATGGGTAAATACATCCTGCGCAAATCCGGTTTCGGATTAGGCTTTCTGTCCGGATCACCCAAATCGATGCTGGCATTTACCCACGAACCTTCTTTAATATGTTCAGCATACAATCTAAGCTGTAACATCGTTCTGGCTCGTTCGCTCTCAATTCTTTCCGGAGATAGAGCTGTTTCAGCAGAAGCACGCCTCACCAAAGCATCTCCCAAAGCCATTATTTCTTCAGCAATAGCCTCCAGGAAAGAGGCCCTTTTAAATGCAGGGACTTTTCTGTATGCGATAAAAGCGTCCTTTGCTTTTTGTATAGCCAGGTTTACCTCATCCACGGTTGCACAAAAAAATGCCCCTTCCAACGCTTCATTTTTTGAAGGATCCATCGTGGCGTATGTGACAGAACCTATACAACTTAGATTTTCCCCAATTCTGTTTTTTCCATGTACCATCATGTGCTAATTTAATATAAACAACAGCATTGCACTTTAGTTACAAAACTTATACGAAGTTAAGGCATCCATTTATTAATCAAAAAAGTAAATTATAGATTCTTAACAAACTATTTACAAATACGTGTTGATTTTACATTAATGTTATAATAATTTTATATTTTTAGATGAGATTTTGATTTTCTCATGTTTACAAGGAATAAAAATTAAATTTTAACGATTCCTTCTCTGATATTACGAAAGTTTAAAATCTGCCGGTTAACATTCATGGATGGAGAATTATTTGTACGATAATATTGAAGAATTTGGAACTAAGGATATTCTTTTTTTCTATTATGCTCAAAAGAATAATTTATGGGGAATTCTGGATATTGACTACGAAGAACTGATTCCTTGCAGATATGCTGAAAAACCTGATCTGGCATTTTTTGATGAATTGTTTAAATCCAAGGTTTCTCCGCAACAACCACAAAAACTGTTTTATCCTGATTATTATGCTTACGAAATGGTTTTTAAAGCTAAAAACGTCGACCATAAGTATGCTGTATTTTTTATTCAGAAACAATTAATGCCTGAAGTAAAAGTTTTTAAAAACTTCAGCAAACACACCTTTGATGATTTAAAAATTGATACAAAAACCAAAGAGATTCATGTTTCTGAAAACGGAACCAATAAGACATACACATTTGGTTATTTCGAGGAACATTATCTGGACCTTTGAACACAGGCATTAATTAAATCTTACATCTTTTTTCAATACGTGGATTTTAATCCGGAAGTGTTAACTATTTGACTTTTAACGCCTAGGACTTTCTGACTACTGTACAAATTGCTTTATACTTTTTTAAAAGTAACAAATTCATTAAACTTTTAGGAGAATCTAAATGTTCTTAAAACAAAAATGCCATGAATAATCTCACTACAAAATTAATGGGTGTAGAACTTAAAAACCCACTTGTGCTAGGGGCTTGCAGCCTTTCAAATCATCCTGAAAAACTAAAAGAATTAGAAGAAGCCGGTATTTCAGCCATCGTTTTTAAAAGTTTATTCGAGGAGCAGATCATGCGTGAAGCCTATGAACTGGAAGAACAACTTCATCAGTATGATGATCGAAATGCTGAAATGACTAATTTGTTTCCGGTTGTTGAGCATAGTGGCCCGGGTGAACATATTTTAAAATTAAAAGCGGCTGTTGATGCGGTTAGTATTCCTGTTTTTGCAAGTATAAACTGTGTGTATGAACAAACATGGGTGGAATATGCTAAAGCGCTTGCCGACACAGGTATTGCTGGTCTGGAATTGAATTTCTACGACACACCGAAAAAAATTGAACGTACTGCACAGGAGATAGAAGATTATCAGGTAAGAATTGTTGAAGCTGTAAAAAAGGCTACAAATCTTCCGATCCAGATTAAATTAAGCCGCTATTATACAAATCCGTTGAATCTTATTGAAAGACTTGACAAAGCCGGTGCAGATTCATTCGTACTGTTTAATCGTTTATTCCTGCCCACAATAGACACTCACAAGGAAGAATTTGCATTAAGCTGGGATTATACAGAGCCAGAGGAAAGATTATATGCTTTGAGGTTTGCAGGACTCATGTACGGTAAAATTGATGCTGACATTGTTAGCAATACCGGTATTTACACATGGAATGATGTGGTGAGCATGATTTTAGCTGGGGCCAATTCGGTTCAAATTGTAAGTGTAATTTATAAATGGGGATGGAAACATATTCCAACAATACTGGACAGACTGGATGGCTGGATGAACTCAAAAGGTTACAAATCACTGGATGACTTCAGAGGTAAACTGGCCCATATAAATATTAAAGATAAAACGCAGTATACGCGTGCACAATACGTTGATATCTTACTCAAACAAAAACCATTGTTTTTAACAGAAGATATCCGTTAATTCAAATCAATCATTCAAAAAAGAGCGTTGCATCCCTGCAACGCTCTTTTGCTTTTATTGTGCTATTGTTTATTAATTACATGTTCGGTGTAAACCCGTCTTAACCATTTCATAATAAAGAAAATTACCAGAAATGCGCCAAATGTTAGAACAGCATTGGTCAGGAAGAAGTTGGACTTTTTCTCAAAAAGATCCCACATTCCGGAAAGTACGCCCGACAATTTATTACCAATAGCTGTTGACAGAAACCAGCCTCCCATCATCAGGGCGGCAATTCGCTTTGGTGCCATTTTTGAAACCAAAGATAATCCCATTGGACTCAAACACAATTCACCAATAGTAATTACTCCGTATACACCAAAGAGCCAGAAAATGGAAGCTTTATCCATACCATTTTTTGAAAAGATTGCAGCAGCAACCATAATCAACCATGAAAAGGCTGAAATAAGCATCCCCCAGGCGATCTTACCGGGTGTAGTTGGTTCTTTTTTTCGTCTCCGAAGAAAACCAAAAAATGCCACAACCAAGGGCGTCAACAACACAACAAAACCGGGATTTATGGAAGCCTGCAGTTCCGTAGGCCATAGATTTAATTTACCGTATTTTGACCGTCCTTCCTGTGGTACTTTTTCCCATGCTTCTTTTGATACATCTGCTGGTTTTCCTTCCAGATTCCCCGACGGCAAATCACCTGTATAATTGTCAAAATAATAGCTTGGACCTGTTTCAACTCCCTTAGGTTCTCCATGCAAACCAACGATCTCGCGTTCCCGAGGCACAGTAGAGACCTCCTCTGTACTGGCAATACGGTTCAGTACCATTTCTGTAGTTGGTCCGACATCACGTTTTGTATTGTATTGCGTCCAGTAAGTAAGCGCTGATCCATTCTGATGAAATACAGCCCAAAAAATGATCACCACACCAAAAATTGCCAATAGAGCTGCAATGGGTTCTTTTTCATTTTTATCTGCCGTACGCCAAACATTATAGAAGTAGTAAAGTACCGGTAAGCAGAAGAAAATAAAAGCATCTGTGGAATCACTTCCGAATATGTTATTCGGGATCAGCCAACCTAAAGCAGCAGCACCAAATGCCGGTAAAAACATGGTTGAGAATATCCTAAGTAAACTCATGTCGTTCTCACGTTTTGGTGCAATCTGATCCGCTTCTTTAAGTTCCGGCGTGGAAAAGTTTCCGTATGTGAACCATATCAATCCGACAAACATTCCGATACCGGCAGCTGCAAATGCCCAGCCCCAGCCATAAGTCAAACGAAGGTAGGCAGCCACAAAGTTGCAAACAAAAGCGCCTATATTAATACCCATATAAAAAATATTAAAACCGGAATCCTTTCTGGCTTCAAATTGAGGTTTCTCATAGAGTTTTCCCAGTAAAACAGAAATATTTGGTTTAAACAAACCGTTACCCAGTATAATTAACAGCAACGACAAATAGAAAAACATCATGTTATCAGGAATGGATAATCCGATATAACCCAGAGCCATTAATGTACCTCCAATGTATATGGAAAGCCTGTATCCAAATACCCTGTCGGCTAACAAACCACCAAAAAAAGGAGTCAGGTAAACCAGTGCAAGGTAGGTGCCATAAATATCAGCAGCTTCAAACTTACTCATTCCCAGGCCGGGAAATGTTGCACCTTTCGAACCCGTCATATACAGGGTAAAAATACCAAGCATTAAATAGTAACCAAACCGTTCCCACATCTCGGTAAAAAACAGGATCATTAGACCTCTTGGATGATGTCGTTCTTTGCTCATTGTAATGTGTTTAGATGTTAAATGAAATACCTATAAAAACAAATGTAATTAAATAATTCTTTTAAGATTCACAACGTGATAAAAGTCATATTGCCAAATAACAAAAAGCCCCGGAATAACCGGGGCTTTCAACTATTTATATCAGTTAGTCTATTTCAAACCTTTCATCATTTTCTTAAGGAAAGGAGCCGCAATAGCCATAATTACACCAACAATAGCTGTTTCAATTGCGATAAACCAGTATAAAGGCAAATCGAATTTCTCAACGATTGGTTTTAGCATTGCTGCGAGGTAATTACCCAACGCAAATGACCCCATCCAAATTCCCATCATTGTAGAAACCAGCTTTGCAGGAGATAATTTTGTAACCATCGACAAACCAATCGGTGACATAAATAATTCTCCCCAGGTGTGCAGCATAAATACAGCTACCAACCATAACGGGCTTACAAGTATTCCGGTTGATGCTCTTTCATTTGCAAATGCCATAACTACAAAACCAGCACTCAACAGAAATAAACTCCATGAAAACTTCATTGGAGTATTGGGATTCATCTTCCATTTATCGAGTTTAGCCCACATCAAAGTGAATAACGGTGCAAACAAGACAATAAATATGGCATTTATAGTCTGAAACCATGTGGCAGGAATTTCGAAATTACCGATTGTTCTGTCAACCTGATCCCTTATGAATATATTAAGTGTACTTCCGGTCTGTTCAAATCCACTCCAGAAAAATATATTAACAAGAGCCAGCACAAGAATGACCCCAACACGACTCCATTCCGTCTTTCCATTTGTATTCTTATAGATATTACTTCCCAGATAACCAACACCTACTACTGCAACAGTAATAATAATAATATTCTGAATAATATCAGGTATCTGTTTCCAGCCAAGTACAAAAGCTGCTACCAAACCAACAATTCCTGCAATATACATCACGATATCCAGTCTGTCTTTAGCCATTAATTTGGTTTTTGTACGGTTATATTTTGGTGGCATACCGGTTGTACCTAAAGCACCGTGTGAAAAATAGAACCATGTAAAACCAATCAACATCGCCACAGCCGCTGCAAGAAAACCGTATTCCCAGGCAATATCTTCACCAAGCCATCCAGCTATAAAAGGACCAATTGTAGCACCAATATTGATACCCATGTAGAAAATTGTAAATGCGCCATCACGTCTTGGGTCACTAATATCATAAAGATCACCTACCATCGTGGAGATGTTAGGTTTAAAGAACCCGTTACCACATATAAGCACCCCTAAACCGATAAAAAATATCGTCTGTTTGTATTCGTAAGTTTCCGGGCTGATGATGGCAGAATAAGCCAGCAAAAACTGTCCTATCGC
The DNA here is from genome assembly GCF_042219825.1 of Quyinboa mangrovi. NCBI lineage: Bacteria > Pseudomonadati > Bacteroidota > Bacteroidia > Bacteroidales > Quyinboaceae > Quyinboa > Quyinboa mangrovi. The sequence continues at coordinate 25,418 of NZ_JBHJHQ010000006.1, read as the reverse complement.
CATGGTCATGGCACCAATGTAAATCGTTTTACGCTGTCCCAGAATTTTATCGGCCAGCATACCCCCGATTATCGGCGTAACATAGACCAATCCGGTAAATATTCCATAAATAACCTGAGCATCATTTTGCTCCATTCCAAATCCACCGGTGGCAAACGATGCTGTTAAAAACAACATAAGCAGTGCCCTCATGCCATAATAATTGAAGCGCTCCCACATTTCTGTAGAAAATAGCGTCAACAGGCCAATCGGGTGTCCAAAGAAAGCCGTGTTCTTGTTTTTCATGTATAATCTTGTTTTTTAGTTTGTCTATATGACTTACAAAAATATCATTTTTTTACTTCCTTGTCCCCTTTTCACAATACTCTCTCCAAATTTCCTCAAACTCACTTATCATCATTGCTGTCGCACCCCACAGTTTTTCACCGTGCAAATTATAATAAGGTGCTTCAACAGAAAAGGTTCCTTTTACGAATGTAAAAACATCTTTTTTACCGGGATCAGTAAATAAACCTAGATCAGCTGTTATCACTTCTTTAACCTCACCCGGATCGGGAATAAATACTGGTTCATAACCAATAAAACCTACATAAGGTTCAACCACGAAACCACTTACCGGAATCTGAACAGTAGTCAGCTTTCCTAAAATCCTTACATCTGCAGGATTTACGCCAACCTCCTCAAATGATTCGCGCAAGGCTGTCACCGACAAATCGGCATCCTCTTCTTCTTTCTTCCCACCCGGAAGACTTATCTGACCACTATGAACCCCGTCATAATCAGTGCGCTTAATAAATACAGTGTTCCAGTTCCCGTTTTTTTTAAACAGCAACAATAATACTCCGCTCATAACAGGATTGTTCATCGGCTGGAACCGGTTTGATCTGCCAGATGGAGGAACCATTTTCAGTTGAGCCTCTTGTCCTGGAAGTTCTTCTTTTAAACGTTCATGTAACCAGTCCGGAAATGCCATCATATCACTCAAATTTCATGGATTTTGAGGGATTAATACGCGTTATAATATAGGAAGGTAGTACCATCATCAGAACAATCATAAGCATTGAACCGGCATTTAAAGCCAGAACATGCCACAGTTTTAAATTAATCGGAACCGTGTCAACATAATAACTATGTGGATCAAGCGGGATAAACTGGAAATAGTATTGTGCTAAACAAAGTAAAACTCCAATCACGTTGCCCCACAATAAACCCTTTAAAATAAGGAAAGCAGCATTGTATAAAAAGATCTTTCGTATGGACCAGTTTCTGGCACCAAGAGATTTAAGCAATCCAATAGTGCTGGTGCGTTCCAGGATCAGAATCAGCACTCCCGAAATCATATTAAAGGATGCAACAGTAAGCATTAAAGCAAGAATGATCCAAACATTCATATCCAGTAAATCGAGCCATCCAAAAATATCGGGATGCAACTCTTTAATGGTGCGTGAAAGCAATGAAGAACCTTTGTCATCGAATTTATTAGCCGTTTTCAGAAAAACTTCCCTTCCAATCTGATCCAAATGGTCGAAATCGTCGATTATAATCTCAAAACCGCTCACCTGATCATCGTCCCAGTTATTTAATTTCTTTATATGCCGGATATCAACCAGAACAAATAATTTGTCGAACTCAGGGAAATTGGTTCTGAATATACCTTTCACATAAAAACTACGGGCTCTTATCTTGTCCTGAAAAAAGAACGTATTGAATTTATCCCCCAGTTTCAGATGCATCATCTTAGCCAGACGTTCGGAGATCATCACACTGTCATTCCGCACACCACTTCCAAACTGAACCGGTTTTCCACTGATCAGGTTCTGATCGATAAACGTATGATCAAAGTCCTTATCAAATCCTTTCAGAATAACGCCCTGAACAGCATCACCATGCTTTATTATTCCGGGTTTAGTGGCATATGATTGTACCTTTTTAATTCCCTTAATACCATACAGGGACTTAACGAATGAAGAATCCACGCGGATGGGAACAGTTTCAAAACTGTTGTTATTATCGAAGTTTGAAATACGAATGTGTGAACCGAATCCAATGACCTTTTCGCGGATTTCTTTTTTAAAACCGGTAACAATCGCTACTGCAATAATCATTACAGCAAGGCCAAGCGCAATTCCTGCAATAGCTACTTTTACAGCAGGCCCCGAAAACCTTGTGCTTTCCGAATTACCTTTATATATGTGTTTTGCTATAAAATACTCGAGATTCAACGCTGAATGAATTTTCACAAATGTAGAAAAAAAAGACGCTGTTTAAAATGCAGCGCCTCATATAAAATGTTAAGTGTTTTCTAAATTGTTCTTCCCGGATAAACTTTTAAAGCTTCCTCAAGTATAATTACACTTTTGCGTAAATCTTCCTTATTCAGCACATAAGCTATCCTCACCTCATCTCTGCCAAGATCCGGTGTGGTGTAAAAGCCGGACATTGGTGCCATAAAAATGGTTTCATTGTTTAGCCTGTAATCACTTAGCAGCCATGCGCAAAAGCGATCAGCATCATCAATCGGTAAACGTGCCACACAATAAAATGCACCCATTGGAATCGGACAATACACGCCATTAATCCGGTTCAGACGGTCAACCAGAAATTTTCGCCGTTCCACATACTGATTATAAACATTCAGCATGTACTCCTGAGATGTTCCAAGGGAAGCCTCTCCGGCTATTTGACCAATCAATGGAGGACTTAGCCTGGCCTGGCAAAATTTAATTACATTATCCTTAACAGCCTTATTTTTTGATACCAAAGCACCAATCCGGATCCCACATTCACTGTAACGTTTGGAAACAGAATCGAACAGAATCACATTATCTTCAATTCCTTCAAGATGAAAAGCTGATATATAAGGAGCACCTGTATAACAGAACTCACGGTAAACCTCATCTGAAAACAGGAATAAATCATATTTCTTTACCAGATCCCTGATGCTGTCCAGCTCTTTTTGCGTATAAAGGTAACCCGTTGGATTATTCGGATTACAAATCATAATTCCCTTGGTCCTGTCGGTTATCAACTCTTCAAACTTTTCAACCGGTGGCAAGGCAAATCCATCCTCTATGTGCGATGGAATGGTTTTTATGATAGCTCCGGCAGCAATGGCAAACGCAGTATAATTGGCATATGATGGTTCAGGAACAATAATTTCATCTCCCGGATCAAGACACGACATGAATGCAAATGTAACTGCCTCACTTCCACCAGTTGTTACGATAATATCTTCGGCTGTAACATCAATATTAAAGGTATGGTAATATTCCGCCAGCTTTTTACGATAGCTCAAATATCCTTCACTGGGTGAATATTCCAGCACAGTACGCTGGATATTCCGAATAGCTTCTAATGCTTCGGGTGGCGAAGGTAAATCAGGCTGTCCGATATTAAGGTGATAAACCTTTACACCCTCCGATTTTGCCTGATCTGAAAGAGGCCCCAATTTACGAATCGGGGACTTCGGCATACGTATTCCTCTGTCTGAAATTATTGGCATAAAAACGTTCTAACCCTGATTTTTATCAGTTTTTTAATAGCGAGCAAAGATAATCATGCAAACGAATAATTGCAATTTTAGACGCTTTCATTTCTTTTTTTATTTTTGTCCCCTGTAATTATGCTTGTATTATGCGATTTTTAATATCAGTTATCATCTTTTTCATCACAATAAACTCATTTTCCCAAATCATCAGTCTGGATGAGCGTCGGTCAAAGAATCCGGTCAGAGGCTTTCAGGGAGAATTAAGCTATTCGTTAAATTTTACGCATAACAATAAAAACATTGTTCAGAATGGATCCAGAATGAAACTGCAGTATAATGATAGTTTAAATACTTACATGGTGTTTGGTGATATTGTTCTGGATCAGGTAGATAAGGAAAAAAACATAAACAAGGGACACTTCGGCGTAATTTATAATTTTATGGTTCCTGAAAAATTTATTTCTGCAGAAGCCATTTATCAGTATGATTACAATGGTGTTCAACGCTTAAAATACAGAAATATTCTGGGAGGAGGCCCCAGGTTTAAGATTGCCTCATCGCAAAAATTCTCACTAAGCCTTGTAGCCTACACTATCTATTTGAATGAGCTGTACGAAAGTTCAAATATTCAAAACAGGAAAAGTCTGGTTAAATTCAGCTCACTCCTTAGTTTTAGCTGGCAAATGACAGAAAATACCAGACTACAACACAGCACTTATTATGAACCGGATTATTCCGATCCGGAAGATTACCGCATCTGGAGTGAATCACGTCTAAAAATAGATATCAGAAAAAATTTCTCCTTCAACCTGTTTTTTAAAATTGACTATGACTCTATTACGCCGAGCGGAGTTGATAATCTCTATTACACAGTAAACAATTCGTTTAATTACTCCTTTTAAACATTACATTGTATTTAATCAGGTTTTACTATGATCGCAAAAAAAATAAAGGCTTTTCTTTTCGATATGGATGGCGTTCTCTATGATTCAATGCCTTTGCACGAAATGTCCTGGAAAGAAACATTTAAATCAATCGGTGTGGATTATCCTACAGAAATGATTTATATGAATGAAGGCAGACCTGGCAGAGAAACAATCGTGGAGGTCTTCAGCGACATACTTAATAAAACCCCTGACAAAAACACTATCGAAGAACTGTATAGCAAAAAAACTGAAATCATGAATACCATGGGCACAGCCAAATTAATGGAAGGCATGCCTGAAATTGTGGAATACCTGCATCAAAAGAATTTTCAGTTATGCGTGGTAACCGGTTCTTCACAGAAATCATTAATCGAATATATTAACCACAACTACAACAACAGGTTTAATGATTCCTTTGTTACAGGTGAGGATGTAAAAAGGGGGAAACCGGATCCGGAACCATATCTTAAAGCACTGCAATTAACCGGTTGCAATGCTAACGAAACAATTGTAATTGAGAATTCGCCGTTGGGAGTAAAATCATCAAAAGCAGCAGGAATTTACACCCTGGCGATTAATACCGGTAAACTTAAAAATGAAGCATTAACCAGTGCCGGTGCTGATAAGGTATTTGAAAATTCAGCTGATATGCAAGACTGGCTGATGAAAAAATTTAATTAATAGTGCCCAAGTGCCTTACTTATTTTTGCGACATTCGGATCGGTACCCGGATCAATAATCGTATTGCTGGCTTTTGCTCTTAGCATATCTTTCCTTAGTTCAATAAAGGCTGTATTAATGGCATCAATCTTAGCTTTTTGCTCTGTAAGCTGATTTTCAACCTCCTTAATAGCTTCATCTTTTGCAGCCATCTCATTCTGCAATTTTGCAATATCGCTGTTCTTTTCATTTAACTGATCCACACGTTCCATCAACCGCTTCTGCACCTGATCATTTTTCTGTTTGGCCAGCTTAAGGGAGTAATTTAAACTTACAGTATCACGTTTCAATTGTTCAATGGCAAACTCAAGACGCGTAATTTCATTGCTTGCCTGTGTATTATAAAAACGCTGATCCTTATATAAATCCTGGGTTCTGGACAGCTCTGACTGGGCTCTGTTAAAGTTTTCTTCCATATCCTTTAACTGTTGGGTAACTTCTGCAATATCCCCATCCTTAACCGAATTACTGTATCTGAGATTCTGATTAAATTCGTCAAATTCCTTTTCTGCACTTGTAAGATTATCCTTCAACTCATCATTCTCCTTTTGTAGATTGGTTGCCTGCTTCACATACTGGTTCTTTAATGTTTCCATTGCAAGATATTTTTTCTTTGAGACACAGCTACCAGCCAACAAAACTATAAAGATCAAGAAGCTTACCCCCAGTATATTTTTCATGTAGTTTTTTTTTCTAATTTTACCCCAAATATAGATAAAAAAACAACTTCATGAAAAGCAGATTCAGAAGGGCAGATCTTATACTTAAAACTCTCACAATATTCATAATAACAACCTTATTTACAAACTCTTTAACCCTTGCTCAGGAAACTGAAACAACGGATTTTAATTTTGAAAAAACAGAGGAAAAAGAAATAAAAGGAAAGATCGTTAATGAATATAATGGCGAAGGAATACCATTTGCCAACATTGTAATTGAAAATACACTCACCGGAACTTCTACAGATGACGATGGAAACTTCTCCCTGAAATACCCTGTAGATTTGGAAAACAATAACATTTTTATTTCTGTAATTGGGTTTTCTTCTAAAAGATTTAAACTGTCTGAACTTGAAAAAGTTGAGAATGTTATTATTCAGCTGAAACCTATCAACTACGAAATCATAAGTATTAATATTGAAGCTGAATCAAAAGTACTGTATGGTTATGTCAGGAAAACCATCAAAAATGTGGGTGAAACTTTTATTACAGGTCCCTTTGACTATAATTTTAAATATAAAAACACATATATCGCAGGCAATCTAAACAGAGTTACCGAATCTCAGGGAATAATTACTGATGATTCCGGATACATCCAGCAGACACCACCTGAGCTATTCAAAAGCAGAACTTATACCTTTAGCAATACCACCAGAAACTACCGCGTAAAACCTTACAAAACAGGTATTACCAATATGGACGAACTGCTTAAATACGATATTGTAAGGAGCCATACCAGTATATTTTCTGACGCAAATTTATATCAATACCGGTTGGAACTAATGGATTCTGAGCCATATGATGGAGATACATTGCTACACATAGCATTTAAGAATTTGGAGCCGGATTTAATTACCACTCAGGATGCTTACATTAAGTATTATGAAGGAGAATTGTACATATTGAAAAATGCAGGTGTACTTATTAAATGTGTGATTAAGGGTAGCAGTACAAAAAAATCAGTATTAGGAAAATCCTACTATGTGAAAGGGAACAATGATTTATTTGGCGAGGACATCCGCTACGTTGCCACTATTATGTATCATAATCAGGGAGACAAATATCACCTCAGCTCAATTAATTTAAATGAAACTTTTGTAACTGAAAATAAACTAAAAGGGAAATCGGTTACACAATTAATAATTCCTGATCATAAAATGTTAGATCACAAGCCTTCAATAGGTATTCGTGACTTCTACAATAATCCGGATGGATACTGATTATTCTTCCGGTGAAGGAGGCGGTGGTGGCGGGCCCTGTTGTCCATTACGCATATTTGTACTGTCACGTTTAGCATTCCTCCACCTGTCATTGCGTCCCTGATTTTTAGTCCGGTCTCGGAATCTTTCAATTCTTCGTTTTTTAATCGCCTCAACAACTTTCAACTGATCCTGAGTCAGAATTGGAGCAATCTCTTCCTCCATTTCTTCCCATAACGGTTCGATTTCCTTCATCGCATCCCGCATAACCTGATGACCTTTATCGGAATATTTGAAAACAATGGGCATTATCTCATCCTTCTGTTCCTGTGTCGCATGGATCTCATCCAGGGTCCGCGTCCAGAAAACTACTTCTCCCCTTCGCCATGAATAGTTCTTTATCTTTTTCGAAACAATACTGCTGTTTGTTAAAAAACCGATAAAAAAGCCAAGGACAAGAACTATAACTAATTGAATAACAACTTTTAGTTTCATATCAATATTTTATAAATCAGCTAAAGACAATACAAGAGAGTTCTCAACTGAAAGATCTTTAACTCCGATTAATGAATCCACACCCAGACTTCCATTCATAACAAACAAAGCAAGCAGAATGGCTGCAATTGCAATAAAACCGGAATACACAATACGTTTAAAAAAACGGTTGTAAACCATTTCATAGCGCGCTTCTTTGTTGTCCTTTTCAAATCTGGCTTTAAGCCTGGTTTCAAAAAACGGCTTAAAATCACGATCGTAATTTTTAAAAAGGACATCTAAATTTTCACTGTTCTTTTTCATCACACTATCATTAAGTCTTTTATAACCTCTTTTAATTTATCCTGTGCTCTGGCCAAACGGCTAAGCACAGTCCCCTGAGGTAAATCTAACATTTCAGCAGTTTCTTTGGTTGAATAGCCTTGTATTAACCTCAAAACCACCACAGATCTGAATTTGGGCTCAAGTTCCGAAAGTGCTTTTTCAACGAGTTCGTTATTATCATTTTCCTCATCCATCCTGGTTTCATCTTCCACATCAATTTCCATGTGTGAACCATCACTTTTCTGAAAAAAGAAAAAAGCCTTGCGTTTTCTTTTTTTTAGCTCGTTCAAAGACAAATTAATAGCAATTCGTGTCAGATAAGTCCCCAGACTACTCTCACCCCGGAATCCGTCAATGGAATGATAGAACCTTATAAATACATCCTGTCCTACATCATCGACCTCGGCTGTATCCCCCAACATACCAAAGACTGTTTTCGCAACCTGTCTTCTATAGCGTTCTACGATCAATGTATATGCATACTGATCGCCGTTTTTTACCCTTTGGAGTAAATCTATATCAGAAATATTGCTTTGCAAAACTGATTCCATTTCTTATTTAAGACAACCAAATATATCATTTTATTCCATTGAACAGAAAAACTTTACCTTAGAGTAATATTTTAGTATGGGTTCTTCAGACGATGTTGCTAAATTTTGCTTTGGGTAACAAACTTTTTAGTTTAAATTTGTCGGCTTAGAACACATACGTTATAAGAACATGCAACAAATACAAATTCACGACAAAACATTCGAAATTTCAATCCTTCACGAAGAAATAAGAGCTTCAATACGAAGGCTGGCTATGAAGATCAATGAAGACCTTAAAGATAAAACGCCGATTTTTGTTTGCATTCTCAATGGATCGTTCATGTTTGCAGCCGACTTACTAAAAGAAATTTCTCTTCCTTGTGAAGTAAGTTTTGTAAAAATGGCTTCATATCAGGGAACAAAATCTTCAGGAATAGTAAAAGAACTTATCGGCTTTAATGAAACACTTAAGGGACGTACAATAGTAATTGTGGAAGACATTGTGGATTCAGGTAACACCATGGGGTTGATCGTTGAAAAACTGAATGAGTTAGGTGTAGCTGAAGTTAAGATTGCCACTCTTCTTCTAAAACCCGAAGCCTATAAAAAGGATATTCCCCTTGATTATATAGGCTTAAGTATTCCAAATGACTTCATTGTTGGTTATGGATTGGATTATAATGGACACGGCAGAAATCTGAGAGATATTTATAAAAATATAAGTGACTGAAGAATGAAAAATATTATAATTTTTGGCCCTCCGGGTTCAGGAAAAGGGACACAGAGTGATAAAATTATTAATGAATTTGGATTAGCACATATTTCCACCGGAGATGTATTAAGGGCAGAAATTGCCAATAAGAGCGAGTTAGGAAAGCTTGCCAAACAATACATTGATGAAGGGCAATTGGTTCCTGATGATGTTATCATTGGAATGCTGGCATCTAAACTTGATGAATTAAAGAACGCAAAAGGAGTAATATTTGATGGTTTTCCTAGAACAACGGCCCAGGCTGTTGCTTTAAAGAAAATGCTGAATGAGCGGAATACAGATGTCTCAGCAATGATAAGTCTGGAGGTAAATAAGCAAGAACTGATTGAACGCTTACTTAAGCGTGGACAGGCTTCCGGAAGATCTGACGATAACCTTGAAACCATTGAAAAAAGAATAAACGTATACCACGAACAAACTGCACCTGTTATTGATTTTTATATAAATGAAGGAACACACAATCCTGTGCACGGAGTTGGTTCAGTTGAAGATATTTTCTCACGAATAGCAGCAATTATTAAAAACGCATAACTTACAATGTCAGGAACAAATTTTGTTGATTACGTAAAAATATTCTGTCGCTCAGGGAAAGGTGGTGGCGGTTCGGCGCATCTTAGACGAGAGAAATTTGTTCCAAAAGGAGGTCCGGATGGAGGCGATGGTGGTCGCGGAGGTCATGTCATCCTCAAAGGAAATAAACAACTGTGGACCTTACTGCACCTTAAATATCAACGCCATATTTTTGCTGACGACGGTGAAAGTGGTAGTCAAAGCCGCAGTACGGGTGCCAGTGGTAAGGATCAGATTATTGAAGTACCATTAGGCACAGTAGCCAAAGATGACGAAACGGGAGAAATCATTTTTGAAATCACCGAAGACGGTGAAGAAAAGATCCTGGTGGAAGGTGGTCGTGGCGGATTGGGAAACTGGCATTTTAAAAGTGCAACAAATCAAACACCAAGATATGCACAACCCGGCGAGCCACGTGTTGAACGAGCTGTTATTCTGGAACTGAAAATTCTTGCAGACGTTGGTCTGGTAGGTTTCCCTAGTGCCGGCAAATCTACCTTACTTTCCGTTGTTTCTGCTGCTAAGCCGGAAATTGCAGATTACCCGTTTACAACGTTAGTTCCGAATCTTGGAATTGTCTCATACCGGGAAAACCAATCATTTGTGATGGCAGATATTCCGGGTATTATTGAGGGAGCTCACCAGGGGAAAGGACTTGGATTAAGATTTCTAAGGCATATTGAGCGAAATTCTATATTACTCTTTTTGGTTCCGGCGGACAGTGATGACATTCACAAGGAATATCAGATCCTTTTAAATGAATTAAAACAATATAATCCTGAACTACTGGACAAAGACAGAATTCTTGCAATCTCTAAAAGCGATTTACTGGATGAAGAATTGATGCATGAAATTGAAAATGACCTGCCTGACATACCTTACATTTTCATTTCCTCAGCAAGCAATTTTAATATCTTAAAGCTTAAGGACCTAATCTGGAAGGAACTGAACAAAAACTAAACTTATACTATCGGTTCACCTTTTGCCTCGTAATGATTAATTAGAGGATTGGAATACATCTCAATCAATGAATTCAAAAGAAAATCGTATTCCTTATTCTTTTCGGGCACCTTACTGACTTGATTTTCCAGATAATTATGAAATTTATTCTTATCAGCTTCGGAATATTTATCTTTAAACTTATCTCTTCCTGTCAGCATATCGTAAGCTATAAAGTTTCCTGGATAGAACCGGTAATTTAAATGAATATGTTTATCTATTAATTGCGCCAAGCCTGCAACCTGTTGATTTCTGTCTCCAACATCTCTCAGATCTGCCAGTTCATCGGTAATTGGTTCACAAATATGAAAATGAACCCTCCCCTTGTAACCTTTAAGACCTGTAAACATACTCTCAAGATCATCCTCCTGCGTCTTTTTATATTCCGGGTTATCTCTCTTTAACAGAAACTCTCTGGCCTTAAGAAAATCACAGGGATCATATTCGTACGAAATAGATACAGGAAGAAAATTCAGTTCTTTCATATTATCTATAAAATTGCTGTCCCCACTCATATTCAGCATTTTAAGAACGGCCAAATGGGTTCTGTCATTTGCATCTTTTGAACGCCCTTCCCTTTGGGCCATCCAGATAGAATGCCCGTTATCGTTCATTGTATGTTTAATGTAATCTGATAATCGCTGCGAAACCTCAAACATTTGGCGTACCGATACATTCCGGTTTACGATAAAACTTTTATTCAAACGAACCAAATGCCTGATCCAGGGATAAATAAGTAAATTATCACCAATTGCAATTTCTGTGGTATCAAAACTGTTGGAAATAAGCAATATATTCAAAAAAGCCGGATCAAGAATTATGTCCCGGTGATTGGAAATATAAAAATACGTTTTACTCTTATCAAGTTTCTCCAGGCCGTCTATTGTCAATGAATCAGCAGTAAGCCTGGCTATATTTTGAACATAAGGTGCGATAACCTGTTCCTGAAATTCTGCAATAGAATTTAAACTGAATAGTAATTTCAAAAAACCTTTTACCGATAATTCCGGGTATAAAAATCCAATCAACCTTAAAAAATCAGGTTCGTTCGAAAGTTCATGAAAAATGTGTTGTACTTCATCGTCCCTGTATGGTCTGATGGCATCAAAATCTGAGTGATCAAACATGCTGAATAATGTAGTTTTGTGCAAAATTAGACTTTAAAATTAATTATTTCTAATTTTGGTTTCTTTTTAAGTATATTTATAATATGTCTTACACTTACGAATATCCCCGTCCAATGGTCACAGTAGACATTATCCTCATATCAAAATCTGAGCCTGAAAGCTTATTACTTATTCAGCGTAAAAATGACCCGTACAAAAGCAAATGGGCGCTACCAGGAGGATTTGTAGAAATGGATGAGGATCTTGAAGATGCAGCAAAACGTGAACTTCAGGAAGAAACCGGGATCATTTTAAAGGAATTAAATCAGTTTAAAGCTTATGGCACAGTGAATCGCGATCCGCGCGGCAGAACCATTTCGATTATTTTTTATATGATTCTTGATGAAAAACTTGATGCAGTTGCTGCTGATGATGCCGGTGATGCTGGTTGGTACACTATGGAAACATTGCCCCAACTTGCATTTGATCATAAAACTATTATTGATGATTTTCTGATGTTCCGTAATCATCTTCATCAGTAATCTCATACAAAAAATCATTGTATGGAAATCTGGTAATATGAATATCCTTCACCTTTTCATAAATCACCGCTTTTAGTGCATCAATATTCTGCTTTTCTTTTGCTGAAATAAAAATACAGGGTGCGTTATGGCTTGCCATCCAGGACCGTTTTAATTCGTCCAGTGAATAGTTTAGCTTAGTTCTGGGAGTCAAATCATCATCATCCTTCTTAATATATGTATAGGCATCAATTTTATTAAAAACCACCAGGGTTGGTTTCGGAACTTCAGTAATTTCAAGCAAGGTATTGTTAACCACCTCAATCTGTTCTTCAAAAGAAGGATGAGAGATATCTACCACATGGATCAGATAATCAGCTTCACGGACTTCATCAAGGGTAGACTTGAATGATTCTACCAGATCGTGAGGTAACTTTCGGATGAACCCAACCGTGTCAGAAAGTAAAAAGGGAAGATTGTCCACCACAACCTTTCTTACCGTTGTATCCAGGGTTGCAAAAAGCTTATTTTCTGCAAACACCTCCGATTTACTTAAAAGGTTCATCATTGTAGATTTTCCAACATTGGTATAGCCAACCAAAGCAACACGAACCAGCTTTCCCCTGTTTTTTCGCTGTGTAGTCTTTTGCTTGTCAATTTTTTTTAGTTGTTCCTTTAAACGGGCAATTTTATCAAGAATAATCCTTCGGTCCGTTTCTATCTGAGTTTCACCCGGACCACGCATTCCTATGCCTCCCCGTTGCCGTTCAAGGTGTGTCCACATTCGGGTCAACCGGGGAAGCAGATATTTATATTGTGCCAATTCAACCTGCGTTTTGGCATGTGCTGTTTGCGCACGCTTAGCAAAAATATCCAGTATAAGGTTCGTACGATCCAAAACTCTTACCTCCAGAAATCGTTCAATATTCCTGAGCTGGGTAGGCGTCAACTCATCATCAAAAATAACCAGATCCACCTCGCCGGTTTTACAGTAATCAAGTATTTCCTGCAATTTCCCCTGCCCCACAAAGGTTTTTGGATTGGGTTTTTCAAGCTTTTGCAAAAATTTTCTTACAGGAATTGCTCCTGCAGTCACAGCCAGAAATGCTAACTCCCTTAAATACTCATTTGCCTGTTCTTCTGTCTGATCCTGATTAATAACACCAACAAGTATTACTTTCTCCTCTTCTCTTTCTATTCTGGATTCAATCATATTAGCCTTTAAAACTAAAAAATGTGTTTACAAAAAAACCCGGCAATAAGCCGGGTTCTCAATATTATTAAGAACAATATTAGTTCAATACAAAGTTTATCGGAAGCATAAATGAAACGTTAACCGGTTTTCCCCTCTGTTCTCCCGGTTCCCATTTTGGCATTGATTTAACTACCCTGATAGCTTCCTGATCAAGTGCCGGGTCTACACCACGAACCACTTTAATGTTTGAAATCTCACCTGTTTTACTCACGACGAAATTAACGTAAACACGCCCTTGTATACCATTTTCCTGAGCAATAGTAGGATATTTAATATTATCACTAAGGAATTTCATCATTGCAGCTTCACCACCCGGAAATGATGGCATTTTTTCAACGATCTGGAAAACAACGTTTTCGTCAATTTCCTCATCTTCAGTATCAATATTAACAAAATCTACTTCTGTATCCTCATCAATCTCTGTATCTTCAATAATCAGCTCTTCTTCCAGTTCCACATCGTTTTCCACAATGTTCAAAACTTCTGAAATTTTTGGTGGTGGTGGTGGTGGTGGTGGCTGAACCTGCTCTTGTCTGGTAACAGGAATAGCTTCTTCTTCCAGAACTTCTTCCTGTATCTGAAACTGATCTACGTCACTTACATCACTCTGTGACCATTCAAAAGCGATAAACATAAAACCAAGAACAATGACCAACCCCAGCTGGATAAACATCATCTTTGATTTTTCAAGATTTGCTTTCGGTGATTTCTTAATATCCATCTTAAATTATTTATTATATCACAAAATTACAAAATCAATTTGTTTTTATTGCCCGGTAAATATATATATTTTCTAAATCTTAAAAAATTTATTTTACCTGAGCACAAATTTTACTGGTAAGATCATTCTGACCCTAACCTTTTGTCCATTCTGAATGCCAGGTTTCCACTTTGGCATCATATTAACAATTCGTAAAGCTTCTTCATCTAAAGAACGATCCTTTCCTCTTGCTATTGTTACCTGGCTTACAGAACCGTCTTTCTCTATAACAAATTGCACATATACCATACCGGAAATACCAATCTCTTTAGCAATTTCCGGATATTTAAGGTTCTTTTTCAGAAATACGTACAAGGCAACCTCTCCTCCTGGAAATTTTGGCATGATTTCCACAGAAGGTAAAATTTCATCAATATACTCCACCTCTTTAGGTATATTTACGGAAGGAGTGTTCATAACTTCTTTCGCAGGAGTTTCACTAAAATCAATAGGCTCATCTATAAGAAGAAACATATCCTTGACCAGTTTCAGCTTTTCATAAGAAGCATTCGGTATTGGTATCTCTACCTTTTTATTCTTTTCTCTGTAAATTGGTATTTGTTGTTCAGGAACAAATACATGTGCCGGTTGGTCGTCTATAATTCTGACATGGATTTCAGAGGAGGACCATTCAAATGAGATGAAAATAAATCCCAGGGAAATTAATACTCCTATTAACAGGTTCACTGAAGAACGTTGATCTTTACTACGTTTCATAACTTAAAAAATTAATTGGTTAGTAAAAGCGTAAAATCAAGCCATATGTCCTTTTTATATTAAGAGTAATTTTTATTCAAATTCCATAAAATATACCGTTAATTATTTAATGTATTATAAAAACGTTGTATACCAACAAAATATTGTACTGAACATTCGTCATTTAAATATCATTTTGAAATATATTAAGATGATAACATTTCTTTTTGACACAGACAAACATCATATAAACATCATTAAATGCCATTTTTTTATGTTGTATAGCAATATTTCAAACACAAAAAAGTGAATAAATACAATACAACCCCTTATTTTTCCTACCTACAATGTAATTATTTCGCATTTTTTAACGTACAATGCCTGTTTTTACGGGGTAGTTTCTATTTTTTTTATGTTTTTTACATTTTTCTCAAATATTATTTGGATAATATATCTTTTTGACATTATATTTGCACCGTGATTAACAATTAGTCATTTTGATGAATTGAGAATAAAATTTGGAAATCATAATTAAGAGAACAAACAAAACAATTGTATAACACTAATTTTTAACATCATGAAAAAGGTAAAAAGAATCTTGAGTGTATTGGTTTTAAGTCTTATTGTATTGCCTGGCCTTACTGCACAGGAGTTTTCCACCGGACTTGATATTTATTCAAGTTACATATGGCGTGGTTCTAAATTTGGAACAGGTGCTGCATTCCAACCTTATGTTGAATTCAGTGCCGGTGATTTCGCCCTTGGTGCATGGGGATCAGTAAGCACCGGTGGCTGGGATGGAACATTTGAAGCAGATGATGCTGGTATGATCACCTCATTTACCGGATCCGAAGGTTTTGAAATGGACCTGTATGCAAGCTATTCATTCGGACCAGTATCATTAACAGTTACTGATTATTATTTTGGTGGTGACTGGACAGATTATTCTGCCGCCGGAGGATACCACTACATTGAACCAATGATTGGAGTTGGTGTCGGTGATCTGAGCCTTACAGGTGCCTATATGTTTGCTCCGGGTTTTGAAGCAGGTGATACATATGTAGAAGCAGCGTATGCATTTGGATCATTCGACCTGACACTAGGTGCTGGTGATGGCGCTTACACTTCCGATGGTAGTTTCACAGTGTGTAACATTGCTGTAGGCACATCTAAAGAAGTTAAGATTACAGACAGCTTTTCTCTTCCTGTTTCAGGAGCTGTAATTCTCAATCCTTCAACAGGAGGCTTTTTTATCACAGTTGGAATCTCCCTATAATAAATAAAGAGGAATTTAACGACAAAACATTATTATCATGAAAAAGATTGAAGCAATCATTCGATTAACAAAATTCGAAGAAGTAAAACAGGCACTTGAAGCCGAAGACATCACATTCTTCTCTTACTGGGACGCCAGAGGTGTTGGTATTGCAAAGGAAGGTCATCTTTACAGAGGAACTAAATATGATACCAGTATTATTGAGCGTAGGTACATTTCAATCATCGTTCGGGACATCAATCTTGACAAAACACTGAATGCAATTACAAATGCAGCCCGTTCAGGCGAAGTAGGCGACGGAAGGATTTTTGTTTCAGATGTAGAGGATACTGTAAGAATCAGAACCGGAGAACGTGGTCCTGAAACATTATACGAGAAATAAAAAATTTTAAAAGGGGTGGCTGCCGCAAACAGTCCAACCCTTTTTGAACAAGATTAAAAACACGTAAAGGTATAAAAATTATTATCATGGATACATATGCTTTAGATTTAATGTGGGTTCTAATAACCGGAATACTTGTAATGTTTATGCAGGCA
The DNA here is from genome assembly GCF_042219825.1 of Quyinboa mangrovi. Classification (NCBI taxonomy): domain Bacteria; kingdom Pseudomonadati; phylum Bacteroidota; class Bacteroidia; order Bacteroidales; family Quyinboaceae; genus Quyinboa; species Quyinboa mangrovi. Next base: position 8,526 of record NZ_JBHJHQ010000006.1, on the reverse strand, counting down.
GGATTCGCACTGGTTGAAACAGGTTTTACACGTGCTAAGAACGCTGGTAACATTTTGATGAAGAACTTTATGGACTACGTTTTTGGTTCATTACTTTTTTGGATTGTAGGTTACAGTATTATGTACGGCGGAGAAGGTTGGTTTGCCGGCAAACTGAGTTTCTTTTATGACAATCCTGAAGATATGCACAGTTTGTTTTTCCAGACTGTATTTGCAGCAACAGCAGCAACAATTGTATCAGGAGCTGTAGCTGAACGTACAAAATTCACAACTTATTTAGTTATAAGTGCAATAATAACTGTTATTATCTATCCTATTTCAGGTCACTGGATTTGGGGCGGTGGATGGTTAAGCCAGCTTGGATTTATTGACTTTGCCGGATCAACAGCAGTACACTCTGTAGGTGGATGGGCTGGTCTTGTAGGTGCAATCCTTGTAGGTCCTCGCTTAGGTAAATATGAAAACGGAAAAGTTAACGCTATTCCTGGTCACAACCTAATCTTAGGTGGTTTGGGTGTATTCATCCTCTGGTTAGGATGGTTTGGATTTAACCCTGGTTCTCAGCTGGCAATCAGCGGCGATAACGCAAATGCTGTTGCTATGATCGTAATCACTACTAACCTTGCTGCCGCTGCAGGTGCATTAGCTGCAATGGTTACTACCTGGATTCAGTTTGGTAAACCTGATGTTTCAATGACACTCAACGGTGCTTTGGCTGGTTTGGTTGGTATCACCGCAGGTTGTGCCGCCGTATCACCTGAAGGAGCTGTTGCTATAGGTATAATAACAGGTATTGGTGTAGTGTTCTTTGTAGAATTATTCGATAAAAAACTTAAAGTTGACGACCCGGTTGGAGCTATTTCCGTTCACGGAGCCTCTGGTGCTTTAGGTACCTTACTTGTAGGTGTATTCGCAACAGACGGTGGTTTACTTTACGGTGGTGGATTACATCAGTTAGGTGTACAGGCAATTGGTGTTGTAGCTGTGGGTGCATGGACAATTGTTACTGCTTTCATCCTGTTTGGAATTCTTAAGAAAACTATGGGACTTCGCGTACCGTCTAATGAAGAACGTGAAGGTCTCGACATACACGAGCACGGTCAAAGCGTATATAACTAGAACGAATTTCCCAACGTGGTTTTTGCCATGTAGTTTTGTTCTCCCAAGAAGGAAGTTTCGGGCCACCGAAGCTTCCTTTATTTTTATACAGTTTTCAGGATAAGAAAAACCGAATTGTATTAATCAGAATTGAAGGTTGCTGTACATGCACCCAGTGTCCGGCATTTTTAATGGTCACCAGTTCAGCATTTGGAAAATATTTTTTGATGTAAAACAGATCATCGGGATGAATATAAGGTGATAAATCTCCACGTACAAATAAAACATCTGCAAAACTCTCACCTTCAACATCTGTAAATCCATCCAGAATCCCGGTTAAGGATTTATGTAAAACTGGCAGGTTAATCTGCCATGAAAAACTTCCATCTTTATTCCGCTCTATATTCTTTAGCAGAAACGACCTTAAAACCGGATCGGGCAAATCTTTGGCAAATAGAGCATCAATATCGTCCCTGTTAGAAATATCTGTAAGACTATGACTCATCAATATTTTGATAATATTGGCATGATTGGCCGTTTCCGTTCCAAAATTAGTGGAGTTGGAATAATTTTTCGGAGCAATATCAACAACAATTAATTTACTGATCCTTTCAGGATATTTGAGGGCAAACCGCATGGCCACTTTCCCGCCCATTGAATGCCCCAGCAAAACTACTTTTTCAAGTTTAAGTTCATCCAGCAAGTCAAGAAGATCGCCAACCATTGCCTCATACGTATGATCATCACTAAACTCACTTCTTCCGTGATTGCGCAAATCAGGCAATATAAATTTGTATTCCCCTTCCATCTTTCGCACAATGGACATCCAGTTATCGGACATGCCATATAAACCATGCAAAATAACGAAAGGAGAACCGGCACCTTTTGTTCTGTAAAATAACTTCAAAGCAAAAATTATTTTTTGAGAATTTCTAAATATTGGGTTATAGTGTGTTCCAACCCATAGTAAAGGGCTTCACAAATCAATGCATGCCCAATTGAAACTTCTTCTATATATGGTATTTTCTCCAGCAAAAAACCCAGATTTTCAAGGCTCAGATCGTGTCCGGCATTAATTCCCAATCCAACTTTTCTGGCCATCTTTGCCGCTTCAACAAAAGGCAACACGGCTTCGTCTTTATCTTTAATGTATGTTGAAGCATAAGGCTCTGTATACAACTCTATTCTATCCGTTCCCGTTTCTGCTGCATTTTTTATATTGTCTACATCAGTATCAATAAATATAGATGTCCGGATACCTGCTGTTCGAAATTCTTCAATTACTTCAGTCAGAAAACCAAAATTTTCAAAGGTATCCCAGCCACTGTTTGATGTGATTGCATCAGGAGGATCAGGAACCAGGGTTACCTGTTCAGGACGAACCTTTTTAACGAGATCAATAAATTCCTGTGAGGGATAACCTTCAATATTAAATTCTGTCGTAACAACGGGACGAAGATTAACAACATCTGTTCTTTTGATATGCCTCTCGTCAGGCCTCGGATGTATAGTTATACCATGCGCACCAAAACGTTGACAATCCCTGGCTACCTGAACAACATCAGGAACATTCCCACCCCTGGCGTTTCTAAGCGTGGCAATTTTATTGATATTTACACTTAATTTTGTCATCGAATATATTTAGACTGCAAAAATACAAATCATTTTCTGATCCGTGCAAGTCCTACATACTCATTAGAAACAACTTCCGGCTAAATAAGTTTTAACCAGTTCAGGTTAAACCACTAAAATGCTTAGTGTTCATCATTAAGGGATAGAATATTTTGTCTGTATACTTTTCCAATAGGCAAAAGTTTACCATTCACATTCATTTGATTTCCCTCTACATATTCAACATGTAAATTATTAACAATAAATGATTTGTGAATCCGATCAAAGCCAAAATCACGCAGGCGTTCCTCCAGGTCTTTCATTTTTTCGTGTATAATAATTTTTCTGCTATCAGTTTGAACACATACATAATCGCCCAGTCCTTCAATAAACTGAATCGAATCGTACTTTATTCTATAGACCCGTTTATTTGATTTCAAAAAAACAACATCCGTATTTTCATGAATACCAACCTGTTTTTCCTGTATTAGGAATTTATTTACCGCCTTTATAAAGCGATCATAAGAAAATGGTTTTAACAGAAAATCAACAGCACTAATTTCAAAACCTTCAACTGCAAACTCCTGGTAAGCAGTTGTTAATATTACTTTTGGTGGATTAACCAAGGACCTGTAAAAACTGACCCCATCTGTACCAGGGAGGTTTATATCTAAAAACAACAGATCAATCGTATTACTACTCAAATACTCCCTTCCCATTTCCGCAGTCTGGGCTTCACAGACAATTACAAAACCCTTTAGCTGCCTGATATATTTCGAAAGGATTTTCCTTGCCATAGGCTCATCCTCGATTATCATACACTTTATTTCAGGTATGGTCATTACGTGCCAAGTGTTAATTTCACAACATAAACAGAATCATCCTTATTCTCTTCAAAGGTATAATTATTTTTACTGTATAATAAATCCAGTCGTCTTAGCGTGTTCGTTAATCCCAAACCACCCTCTGACTTGCTTTGCGTTTTATATGTATTCTCAGACGTGAAAACAATAGACTTTTTTTGCCGGACGATCTTTATTTTAATACAAAACCCGCCTTTTTCATTTTCTGCCGCATGTTTAAAGCAGTTCTCAACCAGAGGTAAAAATATCAATGGAGGAATACCGACGTCTGAGAATTTACCATGAACTTTTAGTTCAATATTTTGTCCTTCACGACCAAACCGTTTTTGCTGGAGCGTAAAATAGGAACGAATAAAATCAATCTCGTTAGCTGCATTGACCATTGTCTTATTTGACTCATACAAGCTGTATCTTAACATATCCGAAAGATTCAAAATTGAATCAGGCAGAGTTTTCTCCTTATTCAGTGCTTCACCGTATAAAGTATTCAGTGTATTAAATAAAAAATGTGGATTAAGCTGTGACCTGATAAGCTGCAGTTCCATATCCTTTTTTTCATTTTCTATTTCTGCTAATCTGAACCATCCTTTAGCAAGCTTTATAAGTGTTGTGAGGATTATATACGCCGAGAGAAATAGAAAGTAATCCCAAAATTCAAAATATGATATAAAGAAATATCCGGGCAAAATTACATCTATCAATGAACCAAATAAAAATTCATAAAACCATGACAGCAAAGAAATAAGAGCTAAAACAGACGCAAAATAGCCAGTATATTTGTTTTGTTTTAAAATCTTTGAAATTAAAATATAAAGATTCACATAAACGCCAATCCAAATGGGAATATGAAAGATAATGGCAAATATGATATCTATTTTATCCGGTGTTGCAGATACTTTTAAAAGAAACGTTAAAACAGTAACAGACAACATCCAAAAAAGGATATGTTGCAACACTCTGAATCTTAAACAATACGAAAAAACTTTATCAAATTTCAATTTAATCCAGTTTAAAAAGTTTTACATCCATACCATATGCATCCTGAATATGCCCATATTTTTTCACAAATTCCTTCAGTTCATGCGGCCTTGCAGTTAACAGCGTATTCTCTTCATTTTTTTCATGCCTTATTCGTACCTTATTTTCACTAATCTGCTTGTCAAGCCAATCCGGATCAAACCATTCAATATATAAACTATCATTCCATGCTGTTAATTTCGCAAAAGTATGAACCGGCATAAGGTGCATATCAAACAATACAAAGTCACCGCGATCCTTATTTGTAGGGTCATAATCATCTATATAAAAATCAAGAAAATAGTTATCTCCCAATTTTATCAGGTGAACCAGAAGGCTTGATTTTTCAGTTGTTCCATCCTCCGAAGTGAGATGTAAAATATAACCTAAACTGTCATCGACCATTTTTCCATCCTGTTTCTTATGCGGGAAATTAAAAGTCCAGAGTGTTGAATCCTTATCCAACCACTTACCCAGCATGATATCGTTTGCGAAAAGATCGTCTTTTTCATACAAGGGATAAAAAGAGATTACAACGCAACCAGGTACTAACACCAATATTAAAATGGCGATAATAATACTAAACTTAATTCTTTTTGTTTTCATAATTTATGAATTATATCCAAATGTATGAATTGAATCTTTGCAGGACCATTTTTTTCGACAAACACCTTGCATGTATCGACAAATGATAACCAACAGACAAAAAGACAACCTCATTATCAAATAAAAGGTTATTATTGCAAAAAAGTCTGATGGATTCTAACAAATACGTGAAAGATACCTGGATTATCGTTATTGCAATTACAGCTTTTGCTTACTTAATAACAGGTTTCATTGAGCTGAATAACGGAGCACATTCCTTTCATACAATCGCAAAGCTAACAACAGGTATTATATTAATAATTAATGGATTTATAATAAAACTACGAACAAAAAGTATTTTTAAAAATCCAGCGCCATATTTTATTATGTTCTTTTTAGGATATGTACTTTCTCTCGTAGGGATTATGATAACATTTAACGCTGCTTTATGGATTCCAGGAGTCTTACTTCTCCTGGGCACATTAATTTTAGCCTATATAAAGCCTTTTACCTGAACCGGACTTAATCAATCAGCCTTTACAACGTATACCTGGCCACTTTCCTGAGCAATTACTCTTACTGCTGACCCTTTTTCAATAAATCCATCTTCAGATTTTGCATCGTAATATTCATCATTAATAATTACTCTGCCTGAAGGTCTTAGTACTGTTGTCGCCACACCTGTTTTTCCCACCAGTTTTTTTAATTCCGGATCAAAACTAACGTAGCCGAGGTCAGCGTTTTCAGAACTATGTAATGCCAGTTTAGCCAGCCTTCCTCTCCCCCAGAATTTCTTAGTCAACCAGACAGAACCAATCAAACCTATAAACATTCCCATCACAACAATAAGTAAGGCACGAACCAGTCCTGAAATATCCACTCCTTCAAAGTTGAAATTTCTATTTGCTACCATACTTAATGTCAATCCCACGATAATGAGCAATATTCCCGAAATACCCGCAATCCCAAATCCCGGGATAACAAATATTTCAAGAGCAACAAGAATTAAGCCGATTATAAAAATCAAGATTTCCCAGTTTGCCGCTAGTCCATCAATATATAATGGAGCAAAATACAGTATCGCTGCAAGCACAGCAACCGCCAGAGGAAATCCAATTCCAGGTGACTGAAGTTCAAAATAAATACCTCCTATTATAAGTATTACCAGGATCCCGTGCAACACAGGACTTGTAAGCAGTCCCTTTAGACCATCATAAAAACTCGGCTTAAATGTTACAACTTCAGAATCTTCATTACCGGTTCTTTTAATAACTTGTTTTAAATTTTCAAAAATTCCTTCACAATATCCATGCTCCATCGCTTCCTGAGCAGTAAAAGTCAAAACTTTACCGGTATCAATAATACCAGGTATATATATAGATTCATCTACCATGGCTTCAGCAATCCTTGGATCCCTGAACCACTTTATTATTGTGTCATTACCGACAATTACCGTATCCTTTCCATGTGCTTCAGCAGTAGATCGAATAGTTGCCCTCATATAACTCTGGTATTTATCAGGCATTTTTTCGCCTGTCTGGTTCACTACGGTTGCGGCACCAATATTGGCACCCGGGCGCATATAAACACTGTCACATGCAATAGAAATCAATGCACCTGCGGAAGCAGCATTATTATCAATGAAGACATACACAGGAATTTTAGAGTTTAATATTTTAGTACGTATTGAATCTGCATATACCACCATACCTCCATAAGTATTCATATGAATATAAACAGCCTTTGCCTTTAAGTCAGTTGCATCTTTAAAACCTTCGGCAACATGTATCCAGGATGTACTGTTTATTTCCTGCTTAATATCAATAACATACACGGTATTCTTTAAGCTATCTGTCTGAGCAAAAGCAGCTAGTACAAAGATATAAACACAACATAAAACAAATACTAATCTTTTCATTTCTAAATGGTTAGATAAAACGCATTAAGTTTAATACAAATATAAGCAATTGCATTGTACTCTCTCAATATTATTTGTTGATCCGATATCTTAACATAATTAAAAATTTTTAAAAATATGACAATTTTTTATTTAGACAACTATATTTTCACGAACTTCATACTTCACTTATTCAAATACTTACATCTATGTCTATTTAGACATATTCTACATTAAAGAAATTTTTCCACATATCTTTATTTGGACTTTATCTAAATAATGCATTATATTTGTTACAGCAAAACCAAAATAACGTATTGTTAAACCAAAAAATTCTAAAGACATGACAACACTTCAATTTCAGGATAAAGTTTTAGGTCTTCAAAGCAAATTATACACATTTGCTTTAAGTTTAACAGCAAATGTTGAAGATGCTCAGGATCTTCTACAGGAAACGACGCTTAAAGCACTCCGCAATAAAGATAAATTCGTTGATAATGTAAATTTTAAAGGATGGATGTTTACCATTATGAGAAACATCTTTATTAATAATTACAGAAAATTCATCAACAGTCAAACACTTATTGACAAGACGGAAGATTTATACCATTTAAATTTGCCACAAGACTCAGGATTTCAGACTCCGGATGGTGCGTATTCATTAAATGAAATAAATAAAGTTCTAAACAGTTTTCCTGAAGAATACAAAAAACCATTTTCCATGCATGTGGCAGGTTTCAAGTATAAAGAAATAGCAGACGATATGGAGTTACCTATTGGAACTGTTAAAAGCAGAATATTTTTTGCAAGAAAAAGATTAATGAATCAGCTTAAAGATTACAGATAATAATTTTTGTTCTATAACCAGTTAAAACCGTATGCAAATGTGTACGGTTTTTTTATTTACATCACATTCAGGTAAGTAGTTTTTTCAACCCGACTGTCTTACATTAAAAAAACAGTAATTTATCATTAATTTAAAACTACAAAAAAAAAGGATTCCACCTATTTTCATTTGTTTTCTTTTGCTAAACATGTTGCAAAAAATATAACGGCAAATGAAGAATCGCTGGCTGCTTGTAAATTTAAATATTAGTACTGTTTAAAACAGTAACTACTTCTCATGAATAACCCAATCCCTCCTTGCAACTTTTTGCAGGAGGGATTTTTTGATTACACTAAGTCCTAATTTTTCAGATGAAATTTTTTCATTCATAAAAGCCCACTTACCATGCTATTCTTAATACTTTCCGATTTGAAATAGTCGCTATTTCAGGCCAATTTCCCCTGTTTAAAGTCTGTAAATTGATCAGAATCTTTGTTTGTGTTTGCAGTGATCCTAAATATCCAACCTATATCAACAAAAAAAGATCAACTGATTTCTCAATTGCTCTTTTCTATAAAATGGCGGCTTCCGATAGCTATCGGAACTATTTTCCCAGCCCGGCACCAACA
>NZ_JBHJHQ010000059.1:0-781 GCF_042219825.1 Quyinboa mangrovi | reverse complement strand
AACGGTCTGCGTGTATGCTGTCGTATGGCGACAATCCTAATGGATATGGATTGTCAAGCCAAAATAGTTTTATTTAAATATTGGAATTATCTGTTTAAACATAGCCATATGCAGTATGACACGCTGTTAGCCACAGTTTATTCTTAATCATAATGAAATCTACACTTAGCAATAAGAATTTCATCCTCTCTAACTGCATAAATTAGTCTATGTTCATTATCGATTCTTCTGGACCAAAACCCTTTGTATTTATGTTTTAGGGGTTCAGGTTTTCCTATTCCGGTAAAAGGGTTTCTAGATATATCTTTAAGAAGGTCATTAATCTTTTTTACGTATTTTATATTAGTTTTTTGCCAATATAAATAGTCTTCCCAAGACTCGTCAACAAAAATGTATTTCATAGGTCAATTAAATCTTTTTGAAACGAAGATCCATTTTTCAATTTATCAATTGCAGAATCAAGTCTTTCTTCATTCTTTTTTGAAGATAATTCATATTGAGTTGCAGTCAATGAATTGTATTCATCAAGTGAAATAACTACGACACCAGAGTCTTTTCCCCTATTAATAATCAATGTCTCAAAATTCTCAGTGACAGAGTCAAGATATTTCTTAATATTTTTTCTAAAGTCAGAAATTGAAGTTGCTAACATAATATTTAATTTAGTACGTTATATAGTACAAATATATGTACAATATTTTGAATTATCAATAATTTTAATCTTTCTTTTCCAAATTGTGGCTAACGTTCCCGCGGTATGGTGTCGTGGCAGTTTCTTTCC
>NZ_JBHJHQ010000058.1:0-790 GCF_042219825.1 Quyinboa mangrovi | reverse complement strand
GCTGCACGCGTTTTTCGTCCTGACAGTTCCTTTCCCGTCGGAAAGAAACTGCCACGACACCATACCGCGGGAACGTTAGGCATAATTGTAAATACAAAGAATGAGCAAGAAAAAGATTGATAGATTAATATACTTAGGGCTAATAGTCGTAGCTATTTCACTTTTAATGGTTCTTCGAAACAACCGTCTTGAAGAAGAAGAACTTTATTCTGATTTTGGCAAAGAAACGATAGGGACAGTAATAAACAGAAGTAAAGGTGCTGACAATACTGGCAGACAGTATTCTTTAAAGTTTGAGTTTCTTGTTGATGGAGTTAAATACATTGGATTTCAGAATTTTCAACACGACAGAAATTATTATGATATGGCAATCCTTGGGATGAAATATACTGTTGAGTATATCCCAAATTCACCACAAAAGCACTCTAGGATTTTTATTGGACAACCAATATTAAGTGAGTATTCTGATATTGAAAATCAAAGACAGTATATTAAATCAAAATACAGGAAAGGGAAAGCCTTAAGAGATGCGAGACCTATTCCTCCAATTCAAGAAATAAAGATTGAATAAAAAACAACTATGCCTAACACGCGGTCATAGTGCATGCGGTTTTATTTTAACTTGAAATTCCACATTCCGTATGCCGTCGTTTTCGGCTTGACAGTCTCCACTCCGTGGGACAGTCAACCGCACGACACCATACCGCGGGAACGTTGTATTTAATGCCGGGATTAGTTGTGTGAGATCGTATGAATTGGCCTCCACCCTCTTTCGGCTGAAGCAGGGAAC
>NZ_JBHJHQ010000057.1:0-797 GCF_042219825.1 Quyinboa mangrovi | reverse complement strand
CATACCGCGGGAACGTTGTAGCGCATTAAAACGAACGTCATGCAAAGATTGATAGCACTGATATTTATAATTCTGATATTTTCTGTTAAAGGATTTTCATGTGATTGCGATGAAGACTATTCATACGATCCCGAATTCTATCATAGTGATGTAGTTCTTTTGGCTAAAATTATATCAGTCCTTGACAAGACAAAAGATTCATATAAAGTAAATGTTGAGATACAAAATATTTTCAAAGGTGATAGTATTTCTGAATTTCTGGTGTATAGTACACCTGAAAATTTTAAAGTAATTGAAAATGAAGATACGCTGATTTATGAGTCGGACTGTGACATTTATCTACGTGTTGGTGAGGAATGGTTAATATATGCAGACAAGAATAATGAGGGCAAATATGGTTTACATCGTTGTTCTCCAACCAAACGACTAATTGAAGTAACCAAATCAGAATTAGACTTTTTAAATTACCATAAAAACTTAGTTATAACTGACAATTCAAAATTTTATAAATCAAACGAATTGGACAATTCAGACTTGACATCACTTTCAATGAGAGGTTATTCTTGGAATATAGACCATTTAAATATCGATGGTTTAAATAAGGAAAAGTTTGAATTAAAAGTCAAAATTGACAAGAAAGGGTACATAATTTCTGATTCATTAGACGATGAAGATTACAAAAGAGCAATTAAGGAGATAAAAGAATTTGAGCCATTTATTCCAGGCACGAAGAATGGTGAAATAGTAAACTCGGAATATAAAATAATGATAAAACAAAAATAACGACGCTACAACAC
>NZ_JBHJHQ010000056.1:0-829 GCF_042219825.1 Quyinboa mangrovi | reverse complement strand
CTACAACGTTCCCGCGGTATGGTGTCGTGCGGTTGACTGTCCCACGGAGTGGAGACTGTCAAGCCGAAAACGACGACATACGGTAAATGAATTTGCAAATTAAAACAAAACCGCATGCACTATGACCGTGTGTTGGCATTAGTTTTTCTTTTTTGATTTTCAGAACTCAATAAAACAAGGGTTATTAAAAATATAATATGAATAATGAAATTCAGTATATAGTTTAAAAATGGTTTTCCAAGAATTAGAGGTATTCTATATGATAACCAAGTTATTAATACAATGAAAAATACAAACATAACTAAGGAAGAAATCCAACTAAATATGCCAGATGCTTTCCTGCTTTCCTTGTTATATAATGGTAAAAACAGAATAAATGGGAATAATATTATATATGTAAAACTTGAAGTAATAATCATCCAATAAATATTTCTAACGGGTTTAGCGTTTTTAATAGTTGTTGGAGCTTTCTGGATGCTGTTTTGGTCTATTGTTTCAGATTTGAAAAAAATCTTATGTAAAAAGTCGGATAAATATTCAGAATAATGTTTCGAGTTTAAAATTCTATTTTCTAGTGTAATTATTTTAATAAGTTTTAAAGTGTCATTTGAATATGAGTCTTTCAATTCCTGAATTTTAATTAATTGCTCTAATTTATTATTAATGTGTATGTTGTATGTGAATTTTAATCCAAAGTCTATCAAAAGCAAAAAGACTATGATAGATATTGACATTGCGGTTCTAAACCCCCATGATTTAGAGTTGTCAAAAAATAATGATTTTATGAAATCAAGTATATGAGTCATTTTGTAAAATTAATGCCAACGTT
>NZ_JBHJHQ010000055.1:0-858 GCF_042219825.1 Quyinboa mangrovi | reverse complement strand
GCGGGAACGTTGGCAAACATATTGAAGAATGACTATAAGTAAGTTAACATATCTGATTTTAATTCTTGTTTCAATTGCAAGCTGTAAAACGGATTTTATTACTGATGAGAAAATTGTAAGTGATATTTTTCCTCAGTTAGTTGATAGTTTAAACATAAAATGGAGACCGATGCCACCGCCACCGCCACCACCAATTTTCGATAACGACTCAAATTTTATTGGCGTGGACTCCTCTAAAGTGAAAGAGATTCTTTTAGAACATCAAAAATATTTAGACCGATTAGACTCAATTGATTCAAGAATATTTATTGGGATAACAGATACTTGTTTCTTCATAGACTGGGATGATTTGAAATCTAGGACATATAGTGAAGATGATTTGGTAAGTGAATTTATATCATTAAACGAAATAAAAACAACTATATCTAAAGTATTAAATATTAATCAAATAAATGTTTCGAGTAATTTGAAATTAATATTAAAATCAGAAATAAATAATAACTATTCAAATATTTGGACAATTCTTAGAGACCGAAAATTTGCAGGACTACTTGAAATTTCAAGAATATACCGATTAGAAAATAATGAATTTGGGTTACTGCAAGTTGATTACTATTATGACGAGTGGGATGGATATAGTTACTTTTTAATTATTGAAAAGACTGATAAGAAATGGCACATCAAAAAACTCTTAAGGAATTGGGTGACATAAAAAATACGTTTGCCAACACGCGGTCATAGTGCATGCGGTTTTATTTCAATTTGCAAATCCACATTCCGTATGTCGTCGTTTTCGGCTTGACAGTCTCCACTTCATGGGACAGTCAACCGCACGACACCATACCGCGGGAACGTTGT
>NZ_JBHJHQ010000054.1:0-858 GCF_042219825.1 Quyinboa mangrovi | reverse complement strand
ATCAGAATTATAAATATCAGTGCTATCAATCTTTGCATGACGTTCGTTTTAATGCGCTACAACGTTCCCGCGGTATGGTGTCGTGGCAGTTTCTTTCCGATGGGAAAGGAACTGTCAGGACGAAAAGAGCTGGCTGCGAACGTTTAATAAATTTGTTTAAAAGTACTGCCATGCACTATGACCGCGTGTTAGGCCTTCGTGCTTTTATTTTCTCAATTCAAAGTGTCCTCCATTGGGATGTCTCCCTGCACAATCACAGGTCAAAAATCGGTTACTTTTTACCCAGACTAAACTTGATTTATTCTTGTCATACCAGATACGAACATTAGTCTGGAATTTTATTCTATTATTTACATCCTCTCGTAAATGATTCCAATATGAGCAATATCCACAACCATTTTTGTCAAACTTGACTCCTAATAATTCAAAAGTGGGAATGTCTTTGATTATTTCTAGAATTGCTCTATAGGCAATATCTGCTACCGTATATTGTCCGCCAAAATTAGGAACACTAACTTCCGTTTGAGTTGTGTCATTTAGTTTGTCAATTAAAAGGGGAATGATATTTTGTTTTTGTTTAACTGTCTCCCAGAAAATTTTGTCACCACAACCAACTGATAAGTTAGTAATAACTGTGTCTCGGCAGATGTATGGCATGTCGGTTACAAATTTCAAACTGTCAACCAGTTTTTTATTGTCTGTTTGAGCAGAAGTCAAACAAGGCAGAAGAAACAAAATGTAAGTTAATAATTTCATTATATCTTCTTTTAGCATGAGGCCTAACGTTCCCGCGGTATGCTGTCGTGGCAGTTTCTTTCCGACGGGAAAGGAACTGTCAGGACAAAAGAGACAGCCTGC
>NZ_JBHJHQ010000053.1:0-863 GCF_042219825.1 Quyinboa mangrovi | reverse complement strand
GCAGCAACAACAGATATGTTGATAACAATCTTTTCAATTTTTTCATTGGCAAGGAAACCGATCATAGCTTTTGCCGTTTCGCCCACATGCAAACTATCAGGGAACTGTCCAACACCAATCAGGCTGTCAGGAAGAATACCATATGCAGTATAGGCTACGCCACCACCTCCCCAGGTTGACACGTAACCATTGCGTGCAGTCCAGAATCCATCATCTGCGGTGTAGCTATCGGTATAAGATCCGTCTTCATTAAAGCCAATTATGGTTGCTTCACTAATATCTGTAATTCCAAGATCCGTTAAGGTTTTGTTCAAATCAAACTCTACCGTATCAATGGCATAAGATGTGTTTGGAACAACTTCAACACTTAAATTCTGTACTATCTCTGCTTCTCTTATGGTTACAGCAACTTCTAACATTTCAATTTTATCATTGGCCATGAAGCCGTAATAAACAGTATAGGTATAAGAGAGCATTGAATCCACATTATCAGGATACTGACCTATGGATACGTAGCTCAAATCAGTGCTTTCATAATTCACAAATACTGATGCATTGGCTCCCCAGGCACCATATTTGGATTCCAGATCATACCAGAATACATTACCTGTAGCAGTTATGTCTGTAATACTTTCATCTGTATCGTATGTAACAACAGCTTCTATTTCACTCATTGAAGCTATACCAAGATCGGACAAGGTTTGTTCCAAATCAAATTCCAATGGATCAGTTGAATAATCAGTTCTCTGCGGAACAGTAATCGCCAATTTCTGAGTATCTACAACAGTTGCCGTAATTTCAGGAGCAGCAACAACAGATATGTTGATAACAATCTTTTCAATTTTTTCATTGGCAAGGAAACC
>NZ_JBHJHQ010000052.1:0-876 GCF_042219825.1 Quyinboa mangrovi | reverse complement strand
TGACAGTTCCTTTCCCGTCGGAAAGAAACTGCCACGACAGCATACCGCGGGAACGTTGTGTGTAACCCTAAAAAAATGACTCGAATATTTAAAACAATAGTAGTTTCAGTTTTCGTGCTTATACAATCTTGCGTATTCAAAAATCAAAACGTAAAGACTCCTACTGAAGAAAATTTAAACATTGAATTATTTGATAAATACTCAAATGATTCGATAAGAAATAGAATTTTTGAAATTGCTTATAATAATAAGAGTTCTGCTCCAAGCTACATTGTATTTAACGCGAAAGATTTAAACACAGAAGTGACTAAAGAAATTTGTTGTGAAGCTCCATTTTTGTCCGGTGCCATGCATCGTGAATTAAATGTTGAATATGATGAAAATGGAATTAAATATATTGATAGTACTATTTTGGCAAACAGAGAAAAGACTTTTCACTTTAGAAATAAAAATGCTTTAGCTAATATAAGTTTTTATAAATATCCAGATAAGGAGACTATCAATAAAATATCAAAAACCTATAATTTAGATGATTACTTTAACAAATTTGGAGCTAATGATTTAATAAAATATACGCATTTTGAAAACGATACAGGATTTGTCCAGGTATCTTTTGCCCACATAATGTTTAAATGTGGAATAATTACAAGTAGAGACTGTATTGCAGGAAATAATATTTGGTTTGGAGATCCTAATATTTCGATGCCAAAAATTCCGAATTAAAATTAAAAATAGGGCAACACACAACACGCGGTCATAGTGCATGCGGTTCTTTTAACCTGCAAATCCATATGCATCCTGGCGTCGTTCTCGGCTTGACAGTCTCCACTTCGTGGGACAGTCAACCGCACGACACCATACCGCGGGAACGTTGTA
>NZ_JBHJHQ010000051.1:0-879 GCF_042219825.1 Quyinboa mangrovi | reverse complement strand
CACCTAACGTTCCCGCGGTATGGTGTCGTGGCAGTTTCTGTCCGATAGGATAGGAACTGTCAGGACGAAAAGAGCTGGCAGCGAACGTTGAATTATTTGGTTTAAAAGTACTGCCATGCACTATGACCGCGTGTTGTGCCCTGGTTTTTCTATTCTTCTTCTAATATTTCCTGTTCAATTGATAAGGTGTCTTTATAGGCTTTTACCATATTTGGTCTTTTTGTAGAAATATCTATATTAAAGCTACGAGTCTTTAAAATAGAATCATATTCTTGCCCATTAAATCTACCTTTAATCGTATCTTCAATGGAATAATGGAACTTCCAAAGCAATTCATTTTCACTGCGGTCAAATCTCAGGTCAACATATTTTTCGTCGTACTGAAAATTTTGAATTTGAAATATTGAATCAGCGATAGTTATAGCTTTATCATAGTTTAATAATTTATAGTCAAAAGGTTTAGGTATATTTATATCAATAATTTGTCCATAACCATCCATATCAATTTTTATAATATATTTCTGTATTCCTAACTTCAAATTATGAAAGTTATAATGTAGCATATATTCCGGTAAAATTCCGTTAGGAGAGTAATAATAATTGTAATCATATAGATACTTTTTCAGGTCAACTTTATAACCATTTGTAAATGTTACATCGTTAGTATCAACACGCCAACTATCTAGATACGCAGGGATTATATATTTAAATAAGTCAGGAAAACTGTCAACCGAAAAATATTCAGTTAAGTAAATGTCATCAATATATTTAAAGTCATTCTCTGAGTACAATGATTTTTGCGCATTTGTACAAATAGCGAAGTAGAGTAATATTGGTATTATAAAAATTCGTTTCATTTTTTTAAACTTGGGCACAACG
>NZ_JBHJHQ010000050.1:0-897 GCF_042219825.1 Quyinboa mangrovi | reverse complement strand
CTTCTTGCTTCAGCTTAAAGAGGGTGGAGGTCAGTTCATAAGATCTCAAACTACTAATCCCGGTATTACATACAACGTTCCCGCGGTATGGTGTCGTGGCAGTTTCTGTCCGATAGGATAGGAACTGTCAGGACGAAAAGAGCCGGCAGCGAACGTTGAATTATTTGGTTTAAAAGTACTGCCATGCACTATTACCGTGTGTTGTACCCAGTTTTTATTTCTTTGTTGTCAGTATCAAATTACTATCGGTAACCTCAATATCTGTTTTGACTTTATCTCCAACTTTAAAATTCAATTTCAATTGATCCAGATCTATTTGAGTAAAATCGATCATTTTGTTATCCTTAACTTTAATCAATGAAAATTCAACTTTGGGAATTTCTGATAATTCAATTATATCTTCAGATATCATATATCCTAATGCTGGAGTCCATATTGGATATTTATACCCTTTCAATGGTAAATAGATCTTATATTTAAAATTCTTATTAGCTAGAGATGGAATTATCTCATTTAAAAAAATATTTAATGTTAGGTCTAAATTTTCAGGACCACAAAAAATTTCTAATACTTGATTCTCTATCCTCAATTTATACCAATCATTTTCATTTAATTCATTTTGGTAATCCTTATTAAAATTTATGTTTTCAAGTGCAGTTTCTCGCAGATCAATTCGAACTGTCCAACCAGGATTATCTAATGTAGAAATAGAAATGCCATACGTATGTTCCCAATCATTATTACAATTGGTCTTATACCAGTCTTGAATCCTTTCTAAAGTGTTTTTCATATTTGCACCATCATTTCTTAAATTGGGTACAACGTTCCCGCGGTATGCTGTCGTGGCAGTTTCTTTCCGACGGGAAAGGAACTGTCAGGACAAAAGAGACAGCCTGC
>NZ_JBHJHQ010000005.1:0-506086 GCF_042219825.1 Quyinboa mangrovi | reverse complement strand
CCTCCCTGGGCACGACCGAAGAGAGTGTTTAGGGAGGGCAGCAAATATGAAGCTTGCAGGTTTGCCAAAAGCCAGGGTGGGTCATGAATTATTTGACTCACCCCAGTTCTCAGTTCCAGCTCGTTCTTTTCAGGATAACCCTCTCTATCACTTTACTTTATTTCGTGACAAAGAGGGACAGTATAGACCTGCAAATTTGATTCAATCATATCCCAACGAAAATCACTTGTCCAAACACCCTCCCTGAGCCGACCGAAGAGAGTGTTTAAGGAGGGAAGTAAATATGAAGCTTGCAGGTTTGCCAAAAGCCAGGGTGGGTCATGAATTATCTGACTCACCCCAGACTCCAGTTCCACCATGTTCTCCAAAAGACAGCCCTCTCTATCACTTGGCTACACTGCGTGACAAAGAGGGACCGTTTATACAAGCGGACCCGATTATAACTTTTCAATTCTTTTCTAATTGCCAAATTCATCCAATTTAATCCAATCGCCTCACAAGCAAATGTACCCGTCCGAATACCCTCCCTGGGCACGACCGAAGAGAGTGTTTAGGGAGGGCAGCAAATATGAAGCTTGCAGGTTTGCCAAAAGCCAGGGTGGGTCATGAATTATTTGACTCACCCCAGTTCTCAGTTCCAGCTCGTTCTTTTCAGGATAACCCTCTCTATCACTTTACTTTATTTCGTGACAAAGAGGGACAGTATAGACCTGCAAATTTGATTCAATCACATCCCAATGAAAATCACTTGTCCAAACACCCTCCCTTGGCCGACCGAAGAGAGTGTTTAGGGAGGGCAGTAAATAGAATCTTACAAGTTTGTCAAAAGCCAGGGTGGGTCATGTATTCATAATTCGTAATTAAATAACTAGGGTGGGTCATAAAATTGAATGCACCATTTAACCAAAATTTTGGCAGATTCCGTAAGTCTGGTATGCCTTACGAAAGGAGGATTATTTTTTCTAAAAATGAGTGAGGACCATACCTTTATAAAAAGCGGATAAGCGTACTTAAAACACTTATTTTTTGAGGAATTTTTATACGAAAATCTGAAATAGCAGCCTCAAAAGGTGATGGGGTATTTTTTTTGAATTCATTGGGGTTTGTTGTTGTAAGTGTAAGTGTGTGAGTGATTAAGATGCTTCTGTAATGCGGATATAATGAATTAAATTTTCATTGTAGAGAATAAGTATGACTTTTCATCAGATAACATTTAAGGAAAGGCCTTATTTTCGGGTTACCGATTACAAAAAAAATGTTAAATTGAAAATTGGGAGTGTTGTTATGATAACCTTATAATTTGCTATTTTAGTTGGTTCGATTGAGCTATTTTAAGGGTATGTTTTGCTAACTATAATACTACAAAAATCCGAATATGTTTATTAATCTTAAGTTTTTCCAAAAAAGAGCTGCAGTGCTGTTTGCGCTTCTGGCTCTCTTTGCCTGTAAGGACTATAAAGAAAGATACGAAGATCCGCCATGGTTGGGTGGATCGAATATTGAAACCCTGCAGGCCGCAGGTGATTATACCATTTTTCTTGAATTAATGGACAGGGCCGGATATACTGAATCTGTTTCTAAAATTCTGTATACCTTGTTTGTGCCAAACGATGAAGCTTTTACAGAATATTTTCATTCCATTGGCAAAGAATCGGTGGATGACCTGACCGACGACGAGGCTTTTCAGTTATTCACATTGCATATCCTTGTCAATCCACGCTCACGTTACCAGTTAATCTACGAATACGTATGGAGCGAGGAACAGGGGCCAAACGGGGAATATGCCGGGCTGTTTTTCCGTAAAAGAACACCAAGCCGTTCAACACCCTATACGGAGTATGTCAAATACAATACAGATTTCGAAGGTGATTCCTTACGGATCTACACCGGAGATAAATATGTACCGCTGTGGAGTAAAGATTTCTTCGAAGATTATTTCGCGGCGACCGATGGTTCAGACTATACCTTTATTTATCCCAACAGTACTTACGATGCAGCTTCACCGTTGGCCAATCAGGCCATGAACTGGCATAATGCCAGGGTGATCCCGAATCCGGCAAAACCGGATGAACTGGGAGCAAGAACGTCCAGTGGGTTTATCTACTATCTTGATCAGGTGGTGGCACCAATGCCAAGTATTGAGGAGTATCTGCGTCAGCATCTCGATAAATACGGCGTGTTCTACGATCTGATGCAGCGCTTTGCCGATTATGGCTTACCCATAGTGGATGAGGATCAGAATACCTTTTATCAGAAATCATATGTTGATTTGCCCAACATAGCAAACGATGCAGGTCCCGGTGATGGCCCTGAGGTAAGGATGAAGGATGTGTACAGTGCGTTTATTCCAGAGGACAATATCCTGGAACCATATATCAATAACAAACTTCTGGCTTCTTATGGCAGTATCGACAGTGTGCCGCTTATCACCTTGTCGTATGTATTGCGAAGCCACCTTATTCGTTCACTGGGACTGGTGTCAAAAATGGAGCGGGGATTTTTCAATGATTTTGGTGATCCGCTTACATTAACCCGCGATGATATCAATTCGGGATATATGTGCAGCAACGGTGTATTCTACGACATGAAAAAAGTGCTGGAACCCAACGCATTTACTGGGGTTACTGGTGATCTCTTTTTTATTAAGGACTATTCCACTTTTCTGTTTGCCCTGAATGAAACCGGTATGATCCGGACTCTGGCCAGCGGATACCAGGATGTAACGCTGTTTGCACCAACAAACGATGAACTGGAAAAATCGAATGTACGGTATAATAAAGATGCCAATCAGATTGAATACTACGGTCCTGACGAAGTCTGGCGGAAAATGAAAACCGATCAGCTGACAGAGTTCGTTCAAAACCTTGTCACCTTCAATAAGGTAACAGATTTAAGTGGCGAGGGATTTCTTGAAATGAGCTCAGGTAACTATGTGCACTATCGGAATAATATTTTACAGGGACCTGAAAACCAGTATTTAAACGATAGCATAACCATTGTATACAGTAAGGAACCCAACGAAACAGGGATTCAGTATGGCATAACAAATGCCATTAAATCGCGGTATTACAGCATGGGTAAATTAATCTGGTTCGATCCGGAACTAACTGAATTTGCTGCCCTGCTTGATGGTTCACGGCTTTTGAACCGCCGTATCAAAGACAGCGATACCAAGGAGCTGATTCCAAGACTTTCCTTTGTCTCCAATTCAGATGCCTGGACGGTTTTTGCACCAACCAACGACGCCATTGCAGCTGCAAGAGATGCCGGACTGATTCCTGAGGACCGTGATTCCCTGATTGCATTTCTGGAGTATCATTTTGTAAAAGATGTGGTGTCATTCGATAACGGTGATCCCAGTGGTAGCGGAACATTTTCAACACAGGCAGAAGCACCGGAAACCCCCAACGGACCTAAGTTTTATACGGTGACAATTAATAACGAAATGAATAACCTCAGGGTTACAGATATGAGCGGACAGGTGGTTACTGTGGATCATGCCAAAGCCGATAACCTGGCTCAAAAGAGTGTGATTCATAAAATTAACTCCGTGTTAAAGTATCAGTAGTAACGTTGTAACGAGTCTTAAAATGAAAAAAATCTTACTTATCATAGCTTTAGCCGGAGGTCTTTTAAATGCACAGGCGCAAACCACTATCATTAAAGGGCAGGTGGTTGATGCCGAAACAAAGGAACCTCTTGTTGGCGTCAACGTAGTGGAAATTGATGAAAACGATCGTTTTCTTACAGGTGCCATTACGGATATGAACGGTAACTATGTCATTCAGACGGGTGATCCGGATAATCCGCTGCAGTTTTCTTATATCGGATACGAAAAGCAAACTATTCCGGTTAACGGGAAAACAACCATTAATGTGGAACTTGGAACCTCATCGACGGCGCTGAACGAAGTATCTGTATCCGGTTCACGAATGTCCAACGATGGCATAACAACCATCAGGGACAGGACCACCAGTGTGTCGCGCCTCGAATTTAAGGAACTCGAAACACAGATGGGAAGCTCTGTGGAGGATATGTTACAGGGACGTATCGCAAACGTGGATATTACTTCCGTCTCCGGTGATCCGGGAGCAGGCCTGAATATCAGAATCCGCGGTACAGCTACTCTGAATGCCAGGAATACACCACTGATTGTGGTCAACGGCATTCCGTATAATTCACAAATCGATGAAAACTTCGATTTTGCCACTGCCGATATAGAAAAGTTCGGTAACATGATAGATGTGGCACCCGAGGATATTGAAAGCATAGAGGTACTGAAGGATGCTGCATCAACAGCTATCTGGGGCTCAAGTGCTGCCAATGGTGTTTTGATGATTAAAACCAAACGCGGTATCAAGTCAAAACCTATTTTCGACTATACCTATAAATATGCTGTGGGCTGGGAACCGGATCCTCTACCAATGCTTGACGGAGGCGACTACTCCCGTCTTATTCTGCAAATGCATTACAATGTGGATCGCAATGAATTTTCAAATCAGTTCAATCCTAACAATGTGAATAATCTGGCAAACGAAATTGCCTTTGACCCGAGATGGACGGAGTATTATAATTTCAGTCAGGAAACCGATTGGGTAAGAGAGATCACTCAGCGTGCCAATTCACAACAGCATGTGTTCTCGGTGCGTGGAGGTGGTGATAAGTCACGGTACAATATGTCTGTGGGGCACTCCAACGAAACAGGTACTACCATTAATAACGGGCTTAAAAAACTGACTTTGCGCAGTTCACTCGACTATGATCTGTCATCAAAACTAACGTTTAAAACAGATATTCTTTATACCCGTTACGATCAGTATAATACGTACGATGCTGAAGATCCTGAATTCGGAAGTAAATTAATCAGATCTATCGCATATCGTAAAATGCCTAATATGAGTGTGTACGACAGGGACGAAAATAATGAGCATGTTGGCGATTATTTTACACCGGCAGAAACATTGCAGGGCAATGCCCGGGATATGTATAATCCGGTGGCTCTGGCAAATCTGGGTGTAAACGAACAGCTAAAAAATAATGCAAGGGCACTGTTTACATTGCGTTACCGGATTCAAAACAACCTGATCTTAAATTCTACCATCACCCTTGATATCTTCGATAATAAAAGGCACAGGTTTCTGCCATACGATGCCGTCGGTTACATTTACGACAGTGAAATAACCAACCTTGCATCAGATGAGTTTTCAAAGAAAAGCACCATTTATACTTATAATCAGCTGATTTATACACCGGTTCTGGGAGAAGGTCACAGTCTTACAGTAATGGGTCAGGTTGATACCGAGAAAACCAATCAACTATGGCAAAAGCAGCAGACCAGCCGTTCGGCATCACCTTACCTTCAGTTGCCTGCCGGTGATAAAACGATTGAATATATCGGACAGAACTTTTCAGAATATCGTTCGCTTGGTTTCTACCTGCAGGGTGCCTATAAATATAAGGACAAATACCTGGCTACCATGGGTGCCAAATATGAAGGGAATTCAAAATATAGTCCTGATAGCCGTTGGGGCTTATTCCCAACCGTTTCAGGTGCCTGGAGAATCAACGAGGAAAGTTTTATGGAAGATGCCACCTGGATCAATGACTTTCGTTTGCGTGTCAGCTGGGGGCAGAGTGGGAACTCACCCAATACAAACTATCTTTACTGGAACACCTATAATTCAAGTGCTCAGCTGTCTTATCTCAATTACCAGGGCGTTGAACCCAATGGCGTGGAATTAACCAGCTTGAGATGGGAGACCCTGGAGACATTCAACCCGGGTATATCATTTTATGGACTACGAAACCGCTTAAATGTTGAACTGGATTATTATACCAAAGTCACCAAGGACCTGTTTCTCGAAAACACCGCCATCCCGACCCATACCGGTTTTACGAGTATGAGTATCAACGAAGGACAGATGGAGAACAGGGGCTATGAAGTGATGGTGGATTACAAGATTCTTGAAAAGACGGCTTTTAAACTGAGCGTTAATGCCAACTTTTCTACCAACAAAAATATTGTGATCAGCCTGCCGGAGAACTTTGCCATGGAATACGGCGATATGCTGGCAAACGGGAATTACAAAATCAGTGTGGTACCGGGTGAACCACTGGGGGGATTCTTTGGCTACCGTTACCTTGGTGTTTATCAGAGCAATGAAGATGCTGTGGTGCGCGATGAAAATGGCGATCCCATTTATGGGTTGAATAAGACCGAACCCTTAAAAATGATCATGGGTGGTTCTGAAGGCTATACCTTTGAAGGTGGTGATGCCAAATACGACGACATCAACCATGATGGTAAGATTGATGAACTTGACCTGGTTTATTTGGGCGACCTGAACCCAAAAGTAATGGGTGGTACCGGTATCAGGGCTCAGTATAAGAATATTACATTCAATACCTTCCTCTATTTCAAGCTGGGTCAGAAAGTAATAAACCAGACCCGAATGGATACCGAAAAAATGTATAACTACGATAACCAGAGCAAAGCCACAAACTGGTACTGGAGAAATCCAGGTGATATTACCAATGTTCCGAGGCCCTTATATAACAAAGGGTACAACTGGCTTGGATCAAGCCGGTTTGTGGAAGATGGATCGTATATGCGTCTGAAAACCATATCGTTGAGCTATGATTTTAGCAGTGCTCTCCTGAAAAAGCTTCACCTGAGAAGTCTGAGAGTGTATGCCACAGGATACAACCTGTTTACACTGACTAACTATTCGGGACAGGATCCGGAAGTCGGACTCCCGAACAGGCCGGATACATTGCCAAAAGATTACAGCAGAACACCGCCATCCAAAAGGGTAATGTTTGGTTTAAATGTTTCATTTTAAGAATTGCAGCTATGAAGTTTGACAGAATATATAAAAAACCGGCAGCTATTGCAGTGCTGTTATTGTTCATGATCACATCGTGTAACGACTGGATGACGCTGATGCCTGAAGATGAATTACTGAAGGAAAACTTCTGGGGTAAAACTGAAGATGTGTACAGCGCAATGGGCGCCATGTACAACGCGTTCAGGGATGCATCCATGGAGAACCTGATATGGGGTGAACTTAGGGCAGATCTTATGGTGATCAACGATATATCTCCGTTCCAGGATTATGCACGCATTGCAGAAAGTAATATCAGCCCTACAAACGGTGCGGTAAGCTGGAGACACTATTATAAGGCCATTAACCTTGCCAATACACTGATGTATTATGATAAGGAAGTCTTTGAAATTGATGAGACATTTACAAAACGCATGATGGATGGTGTGGATGCCGAAGCGCTCTTTATTCGTTCACTGAGTTATTTTTATCTCGTGCGTTTGTGGAAAGATGTTCCATTGGTTATTGAACCCACCTTATCGGACACCACAGATATGTTTATTCCTAAAAGTTCAGAACGTGAAGTTTTAAACCATGTTATTAAGGATCTGCTGAAAGCCAAGGATATGGCATATACAACGGAGTTCTTCGGAAGCAATGCCGAACCGGGTTTCAGAACCGGAAGAGCCAATAAATATGCGATTATGGCGCTGCTGGCTGACGTGTATCTTTGGGATGAGCAGTACCGGCTTGCTTCAGATTACTGCGATTCAATTATCGCTTCTGGTCTGTACGATCTGGAACCGGCCGACAACTGGTTTAGTTTATACTATCCGGGTAACTCAAAGGTGGAAAGTATTTTTGAAATTCAGTACGACGATAATCTGGATTACCAGGAGAATCCCATTTATAACGATCTGATTCCACTGACAGGTGCAGCAAAAATAAGGTCTGATATGCAACAGTTAACCTTGCTGCTCTCAGAACAGGATATTCGCACCTGTAATCCTTCAAGCCCAAGAAATCCGGATCCGCTCAGGAAATATAAAAGCATTAGCATAGAAACCGGAATCCCACGTTCACAAAACCAGCGTGATGCCAATTTTCTGTACTATCGGTATGCAGATATTACCCTGATAAAGGCAGAGGCGCTGAACGAGTTGGATGATGTATCCGGAGCCAACGAGTGGCTGAGGAAGACCAAGGAAAGAGCAAACCTCTCGCATTCTCCTGTTGATACCAAAGAAGATCTCCGGACGGCCATACTGGAAGAAAGGGCCAAAGAATTTCTTGCTGAAGGGAAAAGATGGTTCGATGTACTAAGGGTTGCCAAACGCAACAGTTTTGAGCAGAAACAGCTCATCATAAGCATGATCCTGGCAGGTGCCGATATCAAGCAGAAACCGATTCTGCAGGCTAAGGTTTATGATACCCTCAGTTATTACCTGCCTATTCCGGAAGGGGATATCAGAACCAATCCGAATTTGATCCAAAACCCGTATTACGACAGATAATCAGAAAGCATGATGAAAAAGATAGTATTACATAACATAAAGTCCGTTTTGCCTCTGGCAATGTTGCTGGTCGTATTATTTGCCTGTAAAAAGGATCCCATCTACTGGAAAGTGGATTCTGAATTCCAGGTGATATCAGAGTATGTAGCCGATAATGCTGAATTTACGGAATTCAACAAGATGCTGGAGTATACAAAGTTGTACCGTATACTGAGTACACGGGGACCTTTTACCTTGTTTCTGCCAACTGACGAGGCGATTCAGAAATTTTACCAGGGAAATGGCTATTCTTCTTTTCGCGATTTTCCGGATACCAACATGGTTTATGACTTTGTCTACAACCATTTGATAGCCAATCAGATTACAACCGGTGATGTGGGCCTGGGTGCCTTGCGCGATACCAATGCACTTGGTGATTACATTGTAAGTGAATTCCAGAATGCAGATATTATTCTCAATAAGAAAGCAAAAATTATTGACAGGGACGTAGAGACGGCCAACGGATTTATTCATGTTGTGGACGAAGTTATTCCGATCATCACAAAAAGTATTTATCAGACCCTGAAGGACAATCCGTCATATTCAATATTTACGCAGGGACTTGAAAGGACAGGTCTAAGCGATACCCTGGATATTATCACCTTCCCTTACGGTAATAAAACGGCGAGAACACGCTTTACAGTGCTGGCTATTGCTGATACAACATACGGGCGTTATGGTATTACAAATATTGATCAGTTGATCAATCAGTTTACGGATATGCCTGATAGTCTTACTTTTCTGAATAACGGATTCTACCGTTATATGGAATATCATTGTCTGGCCAACACCTATTATCTGTCAGATTTTGAATCACAGTTATATCCGATTCTGTCGCATGATAATAATGTAAAGGCTACCATTACAGATGATTATAAGTTAAATTTAGATCCTGAAACAGAAACCTATACTGGGTTTTATGTGCCGGAATCCAATTATCCGGCTAAAAACGGCGCCTTACATACTATTAACGGCTTGCTGCCGGTTGAAACACCCAGTCCAACCACAATTATTTTTGAGGTCACAGATTATTTCGACCTGAAACAGGGCGATTATTTCGGTAAGTATTACATGAAATGGTTTGACGGGGAAAATACCTTTAAGTACATCAAATGGTCAGGTGATTATCTGCAGTATTACTGGAAGGATCACGATACGGGAACACTGTTAAACGATGATTGTCTGAACATGCTGGGCTACTGGTGGATTGAGATCACTACGCCTAAGATCATGAAAGGGAAATACCATGTATCCGGAAATATCTGGCAAAACCAGGTGGGCTATGAGGTATTCGTTGACGATGAAAGAATTGGAATCGTGAATTCCGGCGAAGTGCCTGATCTGGGTACATTTATTTGGGATAAAACCGAAAGGCATAAAATAAAACTGGTAGCCATTCAGTTTGGTGGCTTATTCTGGGACACAGTAACGTTTACACCGGTTGATTAAATGAATAATCTGATCCATAATCTAATATAGTTTGAAATGACAAAAAATCGCAAATATATATTCTGTTTAGCACTCATGGTCTCTCTTTTTATCGTGGGTGGTTCAGGCTATTTAACAGCGCAGACTGACAGCGTAAATATTTCAGGAACAGTGGTTGAGTCAGGTACAGGTAATGCACTGGGTATGGTATCGGTTTCAGATGCCGTTTCAGGAATATCAACCAGTACCGATGAAAAAGGAGAATTCAGCATCAGGGTAGGTGATGCCAATGCCATGCTGATTTTTAATTTGCCGGGATATACCAAACGCAGTCTCTATGTGCATGGAAAGACGACAATCCGGGTTTATCTTGTTCCGGAGATGTATAAATCCGAAGATAAACTTGTGATTACACCACTTGAGAATAAACAGCTTAAGAATGTTGTTGCTCCTTTGGAGGCGCTCACGGTTCAGGATATGGAGATGACAACCATAACCTCGTTTGATCAGGGACTTCAGGGGAAGATATCGGGTTTGTATGTACAGCAACAATCCGGCATGCCGGGCCAGCGGACCTATATGAATATCCGGGGTGGTTCATCACTTCTGGCATCCAACGAACCTGTGGTGTTTATCGATGGAATGCTGCATAATTACAATTATGCGAAAAACGGAATTCTGGAAGGCTTTACCCTCAATCCGATGGATATTATTGATGATGAAGACATCACCGATATCACCGTGATTAAAGATGGATTGTCTTTTCTTGGTTCAGCAGGCTCAAACGGCTTAATCAATATCAGTTCTGAACAGGAAGCTGAGGCCAGTACCCGCATTAAATTTTCGGCATATGGAGGTATGGCTTCAAGTCCGCAGCCACTGGAGGTGTTGAATGCGGATCAGTTTAGAACCTATTTTGATCAGGTACTCGGCGGTCAGGGTTACAGTACAGATCAGATCAACAACATGTATCCATGGTTGCATGGCAATCAGTCCGCTTTGGGGTATTACAAATACAACAACAGTACCGATTGGCAGAAGGAGATCTTCAAACCTGCTGTTTTGCAGAAGTACCATTTTTTTCTGAAGGGTGGTGACGAAATTGCTACATACAATATTTCTACAGGCTATATGGCTCAGGATGGTATTTATGATAATACGGGATACAATAGGTTCAACCTGCGCATCAATGGTAAAATAAATATTACAAACCATTTTTCTGTGAAGCCAAATGTGAAAATATCACTGGCTAACAGCACAACACCAAATCAGGGGTACAGCCATTTTAAAAACCCTATGCTGTCTGCTTTGCTTAAACCTTCCATTATGCAGACCAATGCACGGGATGCGCTCACAGGTGCAGTTTTACCATATCTTGATGATGTAGGTGATATATTCCCGGTGAGTAATCCGGTGGCAATAACACGGAATGCACTCGGTAAAAATGTGAACTATATTTTTGTAAGTTCTTTGAAAGCCACATATGAGTTCAGCGATAAACTGAGTGTTTCTACCTTGGTTGGTATCGACTATAACAACTCCCACGAAGATATTTTTCTGCCGGATATTGGTTTGGTTCAGGTGGATTCGGCAAAGAACAGTCCGCAGTATTTTATCAACGAGTTTCAATCGGTGCAAAGCCATACCATGGCGACCTATCATAATGTAAACAGTAATGGACACGCGTATTCTGCCAATGCCGGATTGCGTTATATGAAAAATAATTACAAGTATAACTATGCGATTGACCTGAATACAGCTTCAGACGAAATCAGTAGTCTGGGTAAAGGCGGAAAATATACCTATTTAAGAGAAGTGGGAGGTGATGAAACAGGATTGGTCTGGCTCTCTTATTTCGCAAATCTTGGCTATAATTTCAAACAGAAGTATTTTGTTGAAGCCGGTCTCTCTTACGATGGCAGCTCAGCATTAAGCGGTGATCAGAGGTTTAATCTGTATCCGTCAGTGGCAGCGGCATGGCGTCCTGTCGATAATTTTAAATTACGCGGTTCCTATTCTTCAACAGGGAACATGTTTAGCTCTGTATACTACAATTCCCAAAACTACTATGTCACCCGCCGTCTCAACAGCTCAGGTGTATTGTTACGTGAGGCGATCCCAAATCCGGACATGGAAATTGAACGGAAAAATACGGCTAACGTGGGAACAGATCTTACCTTTTTCGGACAACAACTTAATCTGCATATCGATGCTTATCAGTCCAATATCAACAATCTGCTGATGCAACAGGAACTGCCGTTTTATTATGGATATCCCGAATATTATAATAATGATGGTCAGCTAAAGATTTCAGGACTGGATGTTAGCCTTGATACCCGTCTTAATCTGGGGCCTGTAATATGGACCCTGGCCGTGAATGCTTCAAAAACGGTGACTGAAATAACGGCATTGTCGTTTATTGATCCGGAAGCAGATAAAATAGTCACGGACTTCTATGGCGGTCAGATGGTCACTTCCGTCGGAAACAGCAGGACTGCCTTTTACGGCTACGAGACCAATGGTGTTTTCAATACCGATGCAGAAGCAGCAGCAGTAACCGGACCAAATGGTGAGGTAATGCAGGCCGGCGATATAAAATACCATGATGCGGATAATAATAACATCATCAACGAAGCGGATAAAACAGTGATAGGAAATCCGAATCCTGATTTTTATGGTGGCGTATTTACAGCCTTTAAATTAAACCGCTTACAGCTTTCGGCTCAGCTTAATTATGCCGTTGGAAATGATGCCTTCAACTATGTGCGGTACCTCACAGAGTCGATGTATGGATACAGCAATCAATCTGTTTCAGTACTGAACAGGTGGACCGGTCCAGAAACATCAAATTCTGTTCCACGTTCTTCCATTGGTGATCCTACTGGTAACACGGTATTTTCTGATCGTTGGATTGAAGATGCATCATTTGTTAGACTGAAACAACTTACAATAAGTTATGATTTCCCAAAAGCATTTGGATTCAGAGGATTGACAGCATACGTAAGTGCAACAAACCTGTTGACTTTTACCAGTTATTCCGGTTATGATCCGGAGTTTCAATATGCAAACGATGCATTTGGTATGGGACTGGATTACGGTCAAATGCCTCAGACAAGGAAATTTATTGTGGGTTTAAAACTTGATTTATAATCCTGGAAAAATTTAAAACGATGGTATCAGAATCACTTAAAAGGATATTCAGACTTCTCGCTTTAGCAGCGGTTTTCAGTCTTACCATAGCCTGTAGCGACGATATATTTGATGTTCCGGTTGGGGAACGAATTACCCCCGATGAGCATTATCAGACCCTTGAGGATGCTATAGCATCGTTGTATGGGACACTGAGTGGTCTTCAGGATGTGGCACCAGACCTGATCCTGCTGGATGGCTTGCGCAGCGACCAGATGGATATCACCCCGAATGCGGCCAGCGATATCGCCGCTCTGTATAACCAGGAGTTTAGTGCAGGTAACCCTTACCTGGATTATTCAGGATTATACAGGGTGATTATAAACGTTAACGAGGTGCTTGCAAATATTGAAAGAGCGGCAGAAAAGGACAGGGATTTCAAGACGAATTATTTGTTTGATATGCGTTCAAACCTCTACGGTTTAAGAGCGTGGTGTTATCTGAATATAGCCCGTTTATATGGTGAGGCGGTTATGATAGATGACAATATGACCAGTCTGCCTGAAGACTTAAGCAGCATGACTCCCATTTCAAAAGCGGACGTCATTGATAAACTGATCAGTCAGTTTAACAGCGATTCTGTGATCTACGATCAGGACACGGCATCTGTTGCCAGGGACCAGGCCTATTTCATAGGTTTCCCAAATTACAAGGCTGTGCTAGGGGAATTATACCTGGAGAAGCAGGATTATGAAAACGCCATATATTATCTGAAACTTGGATTGGAAACGGCTCCGGCAATTGCAGGTGATGAAGCATATAAAGTTGATGCCTCTTATGACGAAGATGCCTGGGAATCTATCTTTCTTAATGCTGAGAATGCCATACTTGAAAACATGCTGGTTATACCGTATTCCATCAATCAGAAACAGGTAAATACCATGGTTGATCTTATGCTTCCAAACCGTTCGTTTATGGTGAAACCTTCGCAGGTTCTTGTGGATTCCATGGAAGCACAGGTCACTACCCGGCGCGATACGGCAGATGTTTACCGTGGCATGGGCATAACATATGATACAATTTCATCGGGTAATTATTTTATTAGAAAATACGACATTGACGAAGCGCAACCTTACAGTTCTGATATCGTGCTTCAACGCGCAGGTGATGTGCATCTTCTGCTTGCTGAAGCATTGAACCGCAACGGTCAGTCGGATGTGGCCCTCATGTTTTTAAATAACGGGATCAGTGGTGTGAGTCTATCCAAACGACCGGCAGGTTATTCGGCTTTCAGTAAAAACCGTGGTATACGAAACCGTGTGTTGTTGCAAAACAGGGAAATTCCGGATTCGATTACCGGGAATGAACGGGTAGAAAGGATTGAAGATCTCATTCTTCAGGAAAAAGCCATGGAATGTGCCTTTGAAGGAAAGCGTATGTCAGATCTGATCCGCGTGGCAGAACGACGTGACAATCCTGGGGAATATATCGGAAACATAATTGCTGCAAAATACGACAGTAGTATGGCGGAATATGTAAAACAGTTTTATATGAATAAAGAAAACTGGTACCTGCCATTTCACTGACAGGTCCGGAGTCCATACAAACACAACCTTAACAACTGCATCCCCTGACCATATGGTCGGGGGATTTTTTATAGTTTATGTACAATGCCTGAAATTAATTCCGGCACCTCATTGCACTGCATCCTGTTGTTAATGTTGCCGGCTGAGTAACCCTGTTGAACCACTTAAGTATTTATTTATGTTTAAGTTTTATCACTTAATTAGCTAGTTTTAAATATAAAGCCATGAAGATGCATTTGTTCTCAAAATGATTGCACGGTGTACTTTGGATGTTAAAATTACCGGTTAATTATGAGGATTTTAGTTCCTTTATAGTGGTGTGGATGCTTTGTGTCCCTTAGTGAATTCCCTTTGTGTTTCATTGTGGTTAGATCTGGATTCACATGACTGCGGAGTTCTTTGCTATTCTCATGACGTATATTTTCCTCAGGTTATGCAATAATATACGATTTTGCCTTTAGTCTAACTTGCTTTGAGAGGACCTTTTTGAACATGCTGATTCTAACCTGTTTGCCTTGAAGTATCCAAGGGTTGGAATAATGTGCATTTATGTTGTTTAAACGATAATGAAATGTGTGCAATACATGGTTTTAATATATAAAAAGGACGATTAAAATTTGATTTTTTGAATTTGTAATATTCTGTAATAGAGTTTGTTGTGTGTTGCTGTAAATGAAATTATTGCACGATTTACTTAAGTGTAGCGCATAAATAGCGCCGGGTTATTATGTTGGTTCCTGAAAACTGCATAATTTAGTTTCATCAAGTTTTTTTGAAAAGCAACACTTAAATTTAATAACTTAATTCTAATTATTATGAGGAAAACTTTTACAATTCTTGCGGCTTTTCTGGTTGGTGCATTCTCATTTGCACAACAGCCTGAAGCAGTTTTTACAAGGTTAACAGATACCGCTCCTGTACTGGACGGTGAAATTGATGCGGTGTGGGATAATGCAACCAAGTACGATATTGACAAAGACTATACCGGTGAGACCCCAACAGTTGGTGCTTCCTATTTTAAAGGGATGTATGCAGACAGTGGTATTTTTGTACTGGTTTATGTAGATGACGATGTGCTTGTGCCCTGGTATGCTCAAACAGGTGGTGATGAGTGGACTTATGACAAGGCTGAAGTTTATTTCGATGTCAACGAAGGTGACCTTGCTGATGGACAGGGCCCAAGTACAGGAGGAACCGGACATTATCAGTTTGCACCAAGTATCACCGAAGAAAATGCCAATGGTGCATTAACAGAGGAAAGCAATTACAGGTATGCCCTTAAAACTACAGATCCGAGTTATACCATTGAATATTTTATTCCTTTCTCAACGCTTGTTGATAAAAGTAGTTTTGTAATGGCTCAAACCGCTGAGTTTGGCTTTGATGTGTATATTTCTGACAGAGATGCAGCAGGAGATGCCGGATCAAGACAACGCAAGGTGTGGGCTAACATTGGTACTGTAGGTGAAAACTGGGGTAATATGAATGATGCCGGTCTGGTAACGCTTGCCGATCCATCAGATCTTATTTATGTGGATGAAATTACATTGACTCCTTCATCTACCACAATTGATGTGAACAACGGAACAATACAGCTTACTACTGAAATAGTACCTGGTAATGCAACCAATAAGGAATTAAAGTATTATGCTGATCCTGCAAATGCCGTAACTATTTCCTCTACAGGATTGGTAAAAGCAGTAAGAGATGGAGAAGTTACTATTTATGCATCATCTACTGACGGTGGATACATTGATTCTGATCCTGTTACCATTACCATTACAAATCAGATTCTGACAGCAGACGAAGCAAACCTGATTGTGAACGGTAACTTTGATACTGACCTGAGTGCCTGGGGCGGCTGGGTAGACGCTGAGTCAGGAGAAACATACGTTTGGGAAGACGGTGTGGTTAAATGCGTGACAGTTGCAAAAGCAGAAAACTGGCATTATCAGTTCAACCAGACTAACATGTTCCATGCAACTCCAAATATACCATATATCTATAAGTTTAAGGCATGGGCCTCAAAAGTTCGTGTAGCTACTACAGACTTTGAAGATAATGAAGCTAATGGTTACAACCGTTATGGCGCAAGTAGTTCTGAAGGAAATGTTGATGGAAGATCAGAATGGCTGTTTGAACTGCAGACCGAACCAACATGGTACGAATATGAAGTAACTTTCGATCAGATTACTGAGACAACACCTGAAAAAGTTCAGTTCCTGTTATCCATAGATGATGGTACTGTTTATATCGACAGCGTATCACTGATCAGCAAAGCTGATACTGAAATTCTGGGTGTAGAAACAGGATTGAAGAAAGTGAATACAACAAAATTCAATATGTATCCGAATCCTGTAGGTCATGCTGATATCCTGAATGTAGAGGTTGCAGGTAAAGACACTAATGTCTCAGTATACAGCATCGCAGGACACAAAGTTGCAGAGCAAAGATCTGTAAACGGCCTGGCTAAAATAAACGTTTCACAGTTAAGTAAAGGTTTGTACCTCATTCGTTTGGATGATGGTTCAACACAGAAGTTTATTAGATAAGTTTAAATGGTTTTAATCACAAAAAGGCCTTGCCATAAGCAAGGCCTTTTTTGAATAAGCCTGAAGTAAAAAGGGGATGTACGGAGGCTCATTAATAAGCTGTATGTTTTGGAAATGAGAGGGTTTTAAATCCATATATCTGCTATAATCCGGCATGCTGTATTTATTCATATGGGACAGTATTGATTTGAAAAACAGGGTTTTGTGTCTTTCGGTATGGTATTAATAACGTCTGCCATCTATAGTGTAGTGTATAAGTACGATACAAAAACTTGCTGCCCCTCTGCATTCACTTTATTTTCGTTTAACAGCTGAAAAATTAACTAATCATACAAGGAAATCAAATCTCTTATGAAAACAACATCCATTCTCACGTTCCTTCTGGTTTCTGCAATAACATTTTTATCCGGGTGCGCGGATAAAAATGTGGGTTATTCCAATAACCCGGAGATAAATGAAAAAGTAGAAACGCTTCTGGCAAAGATGACTTTGGAAGAAAAGGTTGGACAGATGAACCAGTATAACGGGTTTTATGATGCTACCGGGCCTGCTCCGTCTGAGGGAGATGCAAAAAACAAGCTGGACCATCTTAAAAAAGGTTGGGTGGGTTCCGTACTTAATGTGAGAGGGGCTGAAGCTACAAGAGAACTGCAGCGAATAGTTGTGGAGGAATCGCGTTTAGGAATACCGCTTATTTTTGGTCTGGATGTCATCCATGGACATAAAACATTAACTCCAATACCATTGGCTGAAGCCGCAAGCTGGGATCTGGGAGCCATTGAAAAATCTGCCCGCAATGCTGCGATTGAAGCAACAGCTGTTGGTCAAAACTGGACCTTTGCTCCCATGGTCGATATCAGCCGAGATGCCCGCTGGGGCCGTGTTATGGAGGGTGCAGGAGAAGATCCATACCTGGGTTCACTCATTGGTGCAGCCAGGGTAAGAGGCTTTCAGGGTGATGATCTTGCTGCCAACAATACCATGGCCGCCTGTGCCAAGCATTTTGCCGGTTATGGTTTTTCGGAGTCAGGAAGAGACTACAATACCGTTGATGTGGGAACATCCACGCTCTACAATATTATTTTGCCTCCCTTTAAAGCTGTGGTTGATGCAGATGTGAAAACGGTGATGAATTCGTTTAATACCCTGAATGGTATTCCGGCAACCGGGAATGCATTTTTACAACGTGGTATTCTGAAAGGAGCCTGGGGATTTAAAGGATTTGTGATCTCTGACTGGGGCAGTGGTCAGCAAATGATTCCTCACGGATATGCCAGCGATCTGGAACAGGTAGCTGAAATGGCAGCCAATGCGGGATCCGATATGGATATGGAATCCTATTCTTATGTAAAATACCTTGTAAAGCTGGTTGGAAGCGGAAAGGTAAAGGAAGCTGTGGTTGATGATGCGGTACGTCGCATTTTAACGGTAAAGTATGAACTTGGTTTATTTGATGATCCTTATAAATACTGCAGCGAAGAACGTGAAAAAGATTTGCTCTATCATCCGGATCATCAAAAGGATGCACTGGATATAGCCAGAAAATCCATCGTTCTGCTGAAGAATGAAGGCCATATCCTGCCATTGGACAGGAATAAAAGGGTAGTAGTCATAGGTGCGTTGGCGGAGGATAAAACCAGTCCGCTTGGAAGCTGGAGGATCGGTTCTGATGACAGCACGGCAGTTTCTGTACTGGAAGGACTTGATCTGTTTGGTGCAAAGTATGCATATGCCGAAGGTGCAAAACTGGTTACAGGACCGGTCGCATTTAATTCGGAACTGGTCTTTAATACTACAGACAGGAGTGGTTTCAGTAAAGCTGTTGCATTGGCTAAGTCTGCCGGAACAGTTGTAATGGTGCTTGGAGAACATGGCCTGCAGACCGGTGAAGGACGAAGCAGGACTGAACTCGGCTTGCCCGGATTACAGCAGGAACTGCTCGAAAACGTATATGCCGTAAATAAAAATATTGTGCTGGTACTGATGAACGGACGTCCGTTAACTCTTACCTGGGCTGATGAACACATTCCTGCCATCCTTGAGACATGGCACCTGGGAAGTCAGTCGGGTAATGCCATTGCACAAACCTTGTACGGAGCGAATAATCCGTCAGGAAAACTGCCCATGTCATTTCCGCGCAGAGTGGGTCAGTGCCCGATTTATTACAATCATCTGAATACCGGCCGTCCGGGGCCAAACACGGATGTGTTCTGGTCCCATTACATGGATGTGGCAAATACACCTTTATATCCGTTCGGTTATGGGTTAAGCTATTCCGATTTTGACTATTCCGGGCTTAATGTGGATGCGTCTGATCCAAAAGCCGTGAAAGTTTCTGTAACCGTAAAGAATACGTCAGATACAGATGGTGAAGAGGTGACGCAATTGTATATCCGCGACCGGTTTGCAAGTGTAGCCAGACCGGTTAAAGAGTTGAAGGGATTTGAAAAATATAAGCTGAAAGCCGGTGAGTCAAAAACCGTATCGTTTATCCTGACAGATAAAGAACTTGGGTTCTATGATAATGACGGCAGATTTGTGGTGGAACCCGGAATGTTTGATGTGATGGTGGGGACCAGTTCTGATAAGGGACTGACCGGTGAGTTTGAACTATTGTAAAAAACGATTCTTCCAGAACAGAGAATGCAGATGCTGATGAAGAAATATACAGGAATCATACTGGCTTTCATGTTCTCACTTGGGATGTTTGCTCAGATAACACCGCAGCAGGCACTGGAACAAATGGGACGGGGAATAAACATGGGCAATACACTGGAAGCACCGGAGGAAGGTTCTTGGGCACCCGCAGCTCAGGAATACTTTTTTGAGGATTATAAAGCAGCTGGTTACAGCACCGTAAGAATTCCGGTAAGGTGGTATACACATACCGAAGAATCGGCGCCATATAAAATTTCCGAATCATGGATGAACCGTGTGGAGACCATCGTGGACTGGGCACTGAATCAGGGCTTTTTCGTGATCATCAATGCCCATCACTCCGAACCGGTAAAGGAAGACTATGAAGGACAAAAGGAACGTTGGGACAGTATATGGAGCCAGGTAGCGGTGAGATTTAAGGATAAACCGGATAAACTGTTCTTTGAGTTGATGAATGAGCCCAATGGCTGGACCGTTGATAATGTGAATGAGTATAATCATCGCGTTCTCGGTATTGTCCGTAAAACCAATCCGACGCGCATTGTTGTACTGGCCGGTAATAACTGGTCGTCAGCCAACGATATGGTCAATCCCGATGTCATTTTTCCGGATGATCCGTATTTGTTTGGTACCTGGCATTCCTATGATCCATGGGAATTCGGTGGACAGGGTAAGGGAACCTGGGGGACTGCGGCGGACAAGAATGCGATTGCTTCGTTATTCACTAAAGTACATACCTGGTCGGATCAGACCGGCATACCGGTTTTACTGGGAGAATTCGGTTCAACTTACGTTAACGATGACGGAGGCGACAGCGACCTGAACTCCAGGTTTCGCCATTATGCCTGTTTCGTTGAAAATGCTATAAAAAGCAAGGTTGCATTTACTGTGTGGGATGATAATGGCTGGTTCCAGGTTTACATGAGGCAAACCCGGAAGTGGAAAGAGTGGAATGACATAATCCTGCACTATTCACCGCAAAGTGTGACGGATTTTACAGCTGAAATGCAGGCGGATTCTTCCGTACTTCTATCATGGGTAAATCAGGCCAAAACGTATGACAGCCTGACGGTTCAGCGAAAACTGGCCGGAGGGAATTATATAACCATAGGTAGTGTTGTGCCGGGCGTGAACCGGTTTACAGACTCAACGCTGACAGACGGGCGGGATTACTTTTTCCGTATCATGACCCATCAAAGCGATACGGCTGTTTCATGGGGCTATCCCCAGATTGTTAAAGCAGTGGCTCCTGTTATAAGGGCGCCGTTTAACGCTGCTCCTTTATCAATACCCGGAACAATTCAGGCAGAGGAGTTCGACAAGGGGAATGAAGATGATGCTTATCATGATTCGGATCCTGAGAACCAGGGAGGTGCTTTCAGATCAAATACGGGCGTAGATATAGAAGCACGTACCGATGGAGGTTTCCAGGTTTCTTATGTTGAACCGGATGAGTGGCTCGAATATACTGTAAATATTGATAAAACCACGGATTATGTCATTACGGCGCATGTGGCATCAGCTGAAGATGGTGGAACATTCAGGATGGTGTTTGAACGAGGTAAGGCCAGGATATGGACAGTTCCGGCAACCGGAGACTGGCAGCAAAATACGGAAGTTACGCAGGATAAACTGAGGCTGCCGGAAGGACAACAGGTGATGCGGATTGAAATTATAGAAGGTGCTTTTAATATCGATAAATTTGAGTTCCGCGATGCCAATGCCCTGGCACTGAATAATAATAAGGGAAACCATTTTCAACTCTATCCTAATCCGACTTCAGGAAGCATTTCTGTTACAAGTCCCGGATTTAGGTTTAACAGAATTGAAATTATCGGAGCAGACGGAAGGAGAGTCTATCGTGAATTCCTTCCTGTCCCTGTGTCAGAAAAATTGAAAATAACACCGCCACTGAGTGCCGGAATCTACATTGTACAAATTGGTCAAAATGACAGAATGCTCTCCGGAATTCTGGAGGTGAAAAAATAACACTATGAATAAACGAATTCTCATACTTTGTTTTGCAATTTTAGCAGGTTTCTCCAGCGTTGTGGCACAATGTTATGAACTGGTCTGGGCTGATGAGTTTAACTATTCAGGCGCACCGGATCCTGCCAAATGGACACATGAGGTAAACGGCGATGGCGGAGGAAACAATGAATTGCAGTATTACACTGATAATCTGAATAATTCCAGGGTTGTTGACAGCATGCTGATTATTGAGGCACGCAAGGAAAACTACCTTGGGAAAGCATATACTTCAGCACGTCTGATTTCATACAATAAAGCGTCATTTAAATATGGCAGGATGGAAGCCAGGATAAAACTGCCTTACGGTCAGGGCATCTGGCCTGCTTTCTGGATGATGGGCAACAATATCTTTACGGGAACCGGCTGGCCATCGTGCGGTGAGATTGATATCATGGAGATGATAGGTGGCGGAGAAGGCCGCGATGATAAAATTTACGGCACAGTTCACTGGTCTGATGCCAGTGGTAATCACGCACAGTATGGGGGTTCAAAACAGTTGCCCACTGGTATTTTTAACGATGCATTTCACGTATTTTCTATAGAGTGGACAGAAACCTATATCAAGTGGTTTTTGGATGATGTGCAGTATGCAGTGGTGAGCATTACACCTGATCATATGTCAGAGTTTCACAATGACTTTTTTATCCTTCTTAATCTCGCTGTCGGTGGAAACTGGCCGGGGAATCCGGATGGATCAACAACCTTTCCTCAACAGATGTGGGTGGATTATGTCAGGGTTTATCAGGCTGGATCCGACCCTGCAATAGAAGGACCGGCAGAAGTGATACCTCGTCAGGAAGGAGCTGAGTTCAGCCTGATTAATAATCCGGAATATCAGTATGAATGGTTGGTGCCTGATGGTGCTGAAATCATTTCCGGACAGGGAACATCTTCGGTTACAGTTAACTGGGGCTGTAGTGCGGATACTGTAAAGTGTGTGCTGACCACACCCTGTTCAACTAAAAACCTGGCTTACCCGGTGAAGCTCGCTGAGGTCATCATGATTGGGGAAAATTCGGTCAGCGCTTATCAGAAAAACATCGTGTACCAGGTGCCTCATGCAGCGCATACAGATTATACCTGGATTTTGCCTGAGGGCGTGACATCAGAAAAAAAGGACTCCAGCACGATCGTTGTGAACTGGGGTGGAACTGGTGGAACCATAAAAGTAATGATTGGCAATTCCTGTGGAACAGATAGTGCCGAAATGGAAGTGGATGCAATTGCACAGCTGCCCTATCTGGATCAGCCGCTAACAATACCGGGAGACATACGGTCGGTATATTTTGATCAGGGAGGTGAAGGAATTGCATATCACGATACCGATGAAGGGAATAACGGCCCGGGACTTCGACAGGATGAAGATGTGGATACAGAAGATGGAGATGGTACCGGTAATATCGGCTGGACTTTCCCGGGAGAATGGCTCGAATACAGCGTGAAGGTTGAGGCAGATGGTTTGTACGATATCATGTGCAGAACAGCTGGTCTTACCCGTGGAGGCAGTTTCCGGCTGTTAATGAACGGGCGTGATCTCACCGGGGAAAAAGTAGCTTCTACTGCCAGCTCCTGGACGCAGTTTCGCTCCATGTACATCAGGGATATTCAGTTATTTGAAACAGATACCATGTTAAGACTTGAAATTATAAATGGAGATTTTAACATGGCAAACATGAATTTTACACGTTCAACAACACCTTTGGATAAAAACACGTCAGTAGCAGACTTAGCAGTTTTTCCCACGATAGTGACCAACAGGCTACACATTAGCAACATGGATACGGAGTACCGGTACCAGATTGCCAGTGTGAGCGGGAAAATTATACAGTCCGGGCGTGTTTTACCTGACGAGGTACTTTCTACCGGAAGCCTGGAGGCGGGTGTCTATATATTGACCCTCCGGAATGCATATGAAAGGACATCAAAAAGATTCATCAAAGTCAGATCACAGAATTTATAATCCGCAAGATCTGTTGCAGAAATAAAACATGAAAAAGACAGTTCCATACCCCGTAATACCTTTAGTGCATATCATTCTTATCATGCATGAATTAAGAAAGTATGGCGTACGGGTTACAGGCGTTTTTTGCTTTATCCTGCTTCTGATATCAATTCCTGATGCGGATGCACAAAAACGGGGTATTGCTTATGGCCATCATTCCCCGAAGGATATGGAGACCCTTGCGCCGGCTGTCTCCTGGTGGTATAACTGGTCAGAAACACCGGAGAGCACTGTAGCTGATGTATACGGCGATTATGGTTTTGACTTTGTTCCGATGACCTGGAATGGATCATTTAATGAAAGCAAACTGCGGACATTCCTTGATAAGCATCCGGAAACCAAATATCTTCTGGCCTTCAATGAGCCCAACTTTTTGGATCAGGCTAATATGAAACCATCCCAGGTTGCAGCGATCTGGCCGCGGCTGGAAGCTATTGCTGCTGATTACAACCTTGAGATTGTTGGTCCGGCAGTTAATTTCTGTAACAGCTGCGTATCTGAAAATGGCACTACATATACGGATCCTGTTCAGTACCTGGATGATTTTTTTGCGGCCTGCCCCGATTGTCAGGTTGATTATATTGCGGTGCATTGCTATATGAACCATGCCAGTGCTTTGGAATGGTATATCTCATTATTTGAAAAATACAACAAACCCATTTGGCTGACAGAGTTCGCAGGCTGGGAATATAACGATGCCATAAACTCCCCGGAAGATCAGATCAGCTTTATGATGGAGGCTGTGGAGTTTCTGGAAAACAGTCCGGATGTGTTCCGGTATGCCTGGTTTATCGGACGGACATCAGGTGGGATTCAGAGTTTTCCATACATCGATTTGCTGGGGGCAAACGGACAACTTACCGATTTGGGTCAGGCCTATAAAGCGATGCCGGTACATGATACCGCAAGAGTGGTGCAGGTTCCTGCACGTATAGAAGCAGAAGATTATAATCGTGCATTGGGAATGAAGATTGAACGCACATCAGACCAGGACGGGGTGATGGATGTAACCGATGTGCAGATCAACGATTATCTGGAGTACAGAATAGATGTTCCGGCAGACGGGACATATAATTTTGATATCCGGGTTTCGTCAACACGAAGAACTGCACTAAAAGTCTATGTGGATGGATCAGCTGTCTTAACACATCAGATTCCGGATAATGATGGCTGGGATAACTGGTCAACCGTGACAAAAACGATTGATCTGTCGAAGGGCATACATATCTTAAAGCTGGTTGCCCTGGGCAGCGGCTTTAATCTGAATTGGTTTGAAATCAGGAATCAGACCGCACAGAAACTGGATGAGAAGCCGGGCGCTGCCGTTATTTTAAATGCATCAGGTAATGATGTACTGATTATTTCCGGCACATCTGCTTCCGCAAACAGAGTACAGATTTATAATATTGACGGTATTCCTGTGCTGAAAAAGGAGAATGCCACACAAATTGATTTGGGTACTCTGGTGCCGGGCATTTATGTTGTGGAGGTCAATGCTGATAACCACCGGATTTTAAAAAAAATTGTGAAGCAATAAATGAAGCCTGAACAAATACATACACGTTTTACGTGGTTCCCCTTTGGGGTTACTGTCATGCTTTGCTTTTTTATGGGGCAGGGTATAAGCAGCCAGGATTTTGTACAGGTAAATATTGAAATTGAGCAGGATAGTATTGATGAACTGGAATCACATCCATATACCAACGAAGACGTGCACGGAAACTTTACCGCTGATGATCTGAGGATTGATAATGTTGAAATACATTACCGTGGTGCTTATTATTTGTATACACTGATGCAGCAGGGCGACTTCAGAAACTGGAAAATCAAAACGTCAAAACTGAACCGCTACAACAACCGGAGGGAATGGAATTTTAATTACGAGCTAAACCTTCGTCAGCGGCTGGCATATCTGCTCATGGATGCAGCAGGTGTTCCCTGTGTTACGGCTCAGCATGTCATCCTTTCCGTTAACGGTAAACGACAGGGGGTATACCTGCAGTATGAGGATCCGGATAATAAACGCTGGTTAACCGATACGTTTGGCGATAACGATGGAGACCTGTACAAAGCAGCATACGATATGCCGGATGAAATCAAGTATTTTGCAGACCTGACTTTCCTGGGGAATGCTTACAGTGATTACTTTCTGCATTATCGCAAGCAAACCAACAATAATGACGAAGAGGAATTTGATTACAGTTCTATCCGTGACTTTACGTATTTAATCAATTACACGCCTGAAGATCAGTTTGCTGAAATGATTCGCCGGAATTTTGATGTGGATGCATTCCTGAAATACCTGGTTGTGGCTAATTTCATGGCTCACTGGGACGGTTACCCTTTCAGGCCCAAAAACTACTTTTTATACCAGACCCCAAATGATAAAATGTGGCACTTTATACCCTGGGATATGGATGCCACCTTTCAGCGTTCAGGCCACTTTAACAGCATCGGAACAAATGGAAGTGTATTTCATTATTTTGACGGCTATGAACCTTACAATAAGGTGGAGGGGGAACCGGTGGAACGACCACTGGTCTGGAACATGATGAAAGATTCCCTTATTAGAAATCAATACATCGCAACATATAAAAGTGCGCTGAACAGCTATCTGGGGAAGGATTTTCTCAATGCAACCCTTGATTCATTATGGCTGGGTATCCGCAATAATGTAAGTCGGTATGAAAGCAGCACCTTTCATAATGACATGGATGATATGAAATCCTTTATTGACGATCGCCTCGGTAATGTTACTGCTGAACTCAGCGAATATGACGTACATACCGGGTATAAATCTCCGGTATTAACAGGCGGAATCAACAATCTGCTGGTTTATCCGAATCCTTCTTTCGGTCCGGTACATGTGCGGTATAGTTCTGAAAATAAGAATAGCAGAATTACACTGTATGATATGACCGGTAAGGCCATTTTCCGGAGCATACATCAGGGGCATTCCGTTGATGAAATTGTTGATCCGGAGCAGTATCCTAAAGGAATCTACATGTTGGTTATAACCTCCGGAAAAGACTTGATGCGGGTTAAAATCACTTTAAAATGAAAAAAGAAAACAAAATAAATACACATAACATGAAAGGCTATATAGGAGCAGTCGTTCTGGGAATCATCCTCACATCTTGTGGCTCAAAGCATGTGACAGATAACAGCACAGAAGATGT
Organism: Quyinboa mangrovi; assembly: GCF_042219825.1. Lineage (NCBI taxonomy): Bacteria > Pseudomonadati > Bacteroidota > Bacteroidia > Bacteroidales > Quyinboaceae > Quyinboa > Quyinboa mangrovi. Next base: position 479,144 of record NZ_JBHJHQ010000005.1, on the reverse strand, counting down.
ATTTACAGCTAAAGGTAAAACAGCAATGGTGTACACCACGGCTATGCATACCGGATCAAGGCTGCAAAAAACGGGCGAGTATAAATTTGAAAAAGGAAAGCAGGCTCTTGAAACGGAAAAATCTGTATTTGTGAATCCGCATAAAACGTTTCAGACTTTTATGGGTATTGGAGGAGCCATTACGGATGCCTCAGCCGAAGTATTTGCAAAACTGCCTGAGGAAAAGCAGCAGGAATTGCTGGATGCCTATTACGCTGAAACGGGTATAAATTATCACCTGCTCCGGGTTTCTATTCATAGTGCTGATTTCGGATCAGAAAGCTTTACCTATGTGTCTGACGATGATCCGGAACTAAAGACTTTTTCCATTGCTCATGATATGAAATACAGGATCCCGATGATCCATCGTGCCCTTGAGACGGCCGGAGGAAAACTCACGACTTATGCCAGCCCCTGGAGCCCGCCGCCATTTATGAAAAGCAATGGTGAAATGCTGCATGGTGGTAAACTGTTGCCTGAGTTTTACCAGCCCTGGGCCAATTATTTTGTAAAGTTTATTGAGGCTTACGAAAAAGAGGGTATTCCCGTTTGGGGGGTAACCATTCAGAATGAACCAATGGCGGTTCAACGCTGGGAATCCTGCATTTACACAGCAGAGGAGGAACGTGATTTTCTGAAAAACTACCTCGGACCAACGTTTGAAAATAACGGGCTGAAGAATAAAAAGATCATTGTTTGGGATCATAACAGGGATCTTGTTTTTAACCGTTCCAATACCATTTTAAATGATCCTGAAGCCGCTAAGTATGTCTGGGGAATTGGTTTTCACTGGTACGAAAACTGGTCGGGCGGAGATCCCAAATATGATAATCTTGAAAAAGTATGGGAGGCATATCCTGATAAGAATCTCATGTTTACAGAGGGTTGTAACGAGAAGTTTGATCCTGAGAAATACCAGTACTGGCCCAATGCTGAACGTTATGGAGAGTCGATGATCCATGATTTTAACAGTGGCACGGTAGGCTGGACCGACTGGAATATCTTACTGGATGAGAATGGCGGACCAAATCATGTCGGTAATTTCTGTTTTGCTCCGGTTCATGCCGATACGCGGACCGGAGAGCTGATCTTTACCCCGGCTTATTATTACATCGGACACTTTTCGAAATTCATTGAACCAGGTGCCAAACGCGTTAGTACGGCAACCAGTATCAGTTTCCTGCAAAGTACTTCGTTCCGGAACCCGGATGGTAAAATGGTGACTGTTGTGATGAATGATACAGATAAGGACATAGATTATTTGTTGTATGTGAACATGCAGGCTGTAAACATTAAGATTCCGGCCAGAGCCATTCAGACGCTGGTCTATTAAAATGGTTATTTTGTAAAGAGTTTAAAGGGCTAAGTTAAGTACCAATACCAGGAGGAAGAATCGATACGAAATGAAGATAATAAGAGGTATATATTTTTTAAGTTTGATTTTAGCCGCATGTTTAAGCCCTGAAGTTCGTGCTGAAGGGTTTTTACATGCAGACGGTAAACAGATTGTGGATGGAAATGGAGAGAACGTCATTCTTCGGGGCATCGGCACCGGGAACTGGATGATCATGGAAGGCTATATGATGAAAACAGTCGGCGTAGCAAACACACATACACAGTTCAGAGATAAGTTGATTGAAACCATAGGTGTGGCTAAAACAGACAGCTTCTACAATGTCTGGCTGGCGAATCACTTCACTCGTCGCGATGTGGATTCCATGAGAATATGGGGATTTAACAGCGTTAGGGTTGCCATGCATTATAAATGGTTTACCCTTCCCATTGAAGATGAACCTGTTCAGGGTGAAAATACCTGGCTCGATAAAGGGTTTACGATGATAGATTCCCTTCTTGACTGGTGTGGCGATAATGAGATGTACCTGATTCTCGATTTACATGGAGCTCCGGGCGGTCAGGGTAAGGATGCGGCTATCTCGGATTATGATCCATCCAAACCGTCACTTTGGGAAAGCAATGATAACAAGAAGAAAACCGTTGCGCTGTGGCAGAAACTGGCAGAACGCTATGCCAATGAACCATGGATTGGAGGTTATGATCTGATAAATGAAACAAACTGGACCTTTCCCGAAGGTAATAATTCACAGCTGCGGCAACTGTTCGGGGAAATTACCGACAGCATCAGAAAGGTCGATCAAAACCATATTCTGTTTATTGAGGGCAACAGTTTTGCCAATGATCATTCCGGTTTAAAACCACCATGGGATGATAACATGGTGTACAGTTTCCATAAATACTGGAGCACAACAGGGCCGAACGATCTGGACTGGATTATACAGTTGCGTAACCAGTACAATGTTCCACTTTGGCTTGGAGAGTCAGGCGAGAATTCAAATACATGGTTTACAGAATTGATTCAGTTATGCGAGAGTAAAAATATAGGTTGGTCGTGGTGGCCGGTCAAAAAGGATGATATTAACAGCATTCTGAATGTAAAAACCAGCAGTGCCTATGAAAGTCTGATCCGCTACTGGAAAGGAGAGGGGCCGGCACTGACTGAGCAGGAAGCCTTTGATGCGGTCCTGGAGTGGGCTGAAAATCACAAAATTGAGAATTGTGTTATTCAGTATGATGTGATCGATGCCATGATCCGTCAGCCACATACCAACGAAGTGCTGCCTTACACTGATCACAAACTCACCGAACCGGTATTCTTTACGGAATATGATTATGGTAAAAATACAATTGCGTATTCAGATGCCGTTGTGGCCAACTACAGCATGGATTTTTCATCCTGGAACGATGGCTGGTCCATGCGGAATGATGGCGTGGATATAGAGGCCTGTTCGGATAGTGAACCCAATAACGGATACAATGTTGGCTGGACCGAAGACGGTGAGTGGATGCAGTATTCCATGCACAGCGACTCTGTAACCATGTATGATCTGCAGATTCGCCATGCATCCGGCTCTGGTGGATCAACAGTGCATTTTGAAGTAAATGGTGTAAATGTATCAGGAAGTCTGGTGCTTCCGGCTACCGGAAGTTGGGATAACTGGCAGACCACGACCTTTAATGATATAATTATTCCGGAAGGTGATATCAAAATAAAGCTTGTTTTTGAACGAGGCGGTTCGAATCTGAATTATTTTCAGTTCATAAATCCGCGTTCTGCTTCCGATGTGGTGTTTAAGCTGATTTCTGCCGAGACAACTGAGGATGGGTTTGGAATTCTGCTGAGTTTGAATAAGAACGTGGATATTCCGGATGTTTCATTTAACCTGGCCGATTTTGAGCTGCTGGTAGATGATGAAGCTGTATCTGTAGATGAAGTCAGCATAAGTGGATCATCAGATATGATCCTGCTGCTGTCTGTAGCTCAGGGGCTTTATTCCGATCAGAATATCCGGCTGTCGTACACTGGAGAATCGGTGCATTCAGGCGATGTTAACCTGTTACAGTTTTCAGATGAACCGGTTCTTAAAAAGATGGCAGAAAGTAAACGTATCCCTGGAAAAATTCAGGCTGAAGACTTTTTTGTGAATCATGGATTTGAACTGGAGGATTGTACAGATACCGGAAACGGATTAAACACATCGTATGCCAACGCTGGTGATTACCTGCTTTATAAAGTACATGTCACACGAACAGGGTATTACCGTGTGATTTATCGCGTTGCCACAGAAAAATCCAATGCGGAGATAAAATTTCAGGCCGGTCCGTTAAATATTTATACTACCCTCGATACCATGCAGTTTGAAAGCACAGGTGGCTGGCAAAACTGGGATATTCAAACTTCTGAAGTGTACCTGGAAGAAGGATACTACTATCTCAGGTTCCTGGTGAAACAAAGTGAATTTAATCTGAACTGGTTTCAGTTGAACTATACAGGTACAGCGATCGATGAAAAGGAATTAAATACAGGTATAAAGCTTTTCCCGAATCCTGTAAAAGATCACATGTCGGTTGTTTTTTCAGGATCAGATTTTGATAATAAAACTATTGAAATTCTTGACCTGAACGGGAAAAGATTGCTTATAACTGAAACTAAAAATTTAGAATGCCAGATTAATACAGAGAGCCTTGTTGCAGGAATTTATCTGATCAGAATAACCAGAGACGACAAACAAAATAAGTTGAAGTTATCTGTTCAAAAGTGACTTATACGGTTTAACCAGATGCCGGTTTTAAGCTAATCTTCCATTTGACTAATCTCGCCTGACAAATGTTTAAACTTAATATAGTTTACGTTTAATCCTCCTTTAGTAAAGGTGAGTTTAACGTCTTTAATACCTTCTTTAATGAGAACATCGCTGATGGATAAATTATACCATCCTTCACCGGATCTTTGCAGATTTTTCTTCGGTGGAGCTACTTCGAGTTGCTGGTCTCCAAGCGTAATTTTAATTTTCCCGGAATCACCGGATACCCTTAAAATAATATTATATATGCCGGGTGTTACTGTGGATATTGAATATTTTGTCCATTCGCCATCCTGCGTCCAACCTACATAATAGCCGTTTGAGATAGGATCATTACATATACCGATATCCACACCGTCGCTTCTGTAGGTATAGCCGGAATTCCATCCGGTATATTTCCCGGTGGTTACATGCAGATCCTGATAATCGTTGTCGCTCCAGGCATCGTTTAAGGTTCCTAAGTCGTAATCCACTGCAAATATTGTTCCCGGAATACTGTGTGCTTTGAATGGTTTGCGCTCATGATGAAAAGGAGCATCCAGGTAGGCATAAATAACGTCGTTGTTAAATTTGCAGTTTTCCGTTTTTATATTTTCCAGAAGATCGTTCATGGCAATGATAGTTTCCTCTTTGCCGGGTTTGTTTTCACCGGTTTTAGGGTTGTAGTCTATGATGGCATCCCAGCTTTTTGACACAATTGTATAAGGATCGTCAATATCCATTTGCTTATATGCCCAGGTTGCCCATCCAATATTCAAACGTTCCATTTGCTCAACCATATCAGTAAACCATGTGTTGGAGTTTTCACCGGTTTCACCAAGCCACAGTGGTACGTTGAGTTGCGTCCTAAGGTCCAGAACGCCTTCTATACTTTTATCATCGTTATTGGACCAGTACTTATGGAAGCTGAAAACGATATTGTCATCGAACGACGCAAGATCATGTAAACCACCGTAATTGTTAGCCCAGCAATTTCCTTCAATAAAAATGATGTGATTCCTGTCAGCCAGGCGAATAGTATCTGTTATACGTTTATATAAATCCAGAAGTGGTTTGTTTTTTGTGCAGTCGCAACCGTTTGGATGCGTACCATCGTTCTCAAATGCCCAGTTGGGTTCGTTAATAAGGTCATAACCACCAATATTTACTCTGTTTTTAAATCTGTTTGCCAACTGATACCAAAGCGCTACTGTTTTAGCTTTATTGGCCTCGCTCTCCCACAAGGATGGTTTCTCAGGATCGTAGTCGCTAATATTGGCATCCTTACCCTGACCACCAGGAGCAGCATGAAGGTCCAGTATCAGGTAAATATCATTTTTTTCGCACCAGCTTAGTAAGCTGTCAAGCATATTGAACCCGGTTTTAAGCCAGGTATTCTCACCTTTAACAGGCTCCTGTTCTATTGGCAGTGTAAACAGGTTGTAATGCATTGGAACCCTGATGGAATTAAAACCCCATTCGTTGATATTTTCTACATCCTCGCAGGTAAAGAAGTTTGTAAGCCACTGGTTGTAAAACGCATCTGTAGTGGCCTTGTCAGTCAGATCCTCCAGCATGGCCCTGATCTTATGTTGGGGACCAACCGGCGTTTGAAACATATAACCTTCCTGCAGCATCCAGCCTCCGGGGCCAACACCTCTTAAAATGAAGTTGTCACTTTCAGTATTTACGATCCGTTGACCATCGCGTTTCAAAAAGCCATTGACATTTTTATTTGCATTTGATCCCTGCAGGAAGCATATCATAAACAGAAAGGGAAGCAGTATGTATTTATATTTACCCATATTTCCGAGTTTTATCAAATTGATGGATATAGTATTATGCATATTAAACAATACTCAAAAATACCTGAGGGAAAGTGAAAATCCCAGAATTCAAAGTATACTTGCTCTCTACAGATGAAAGAATTCAGCAGGATGTGCTATACACACGTTATTATTTTTAAGATATTCAGGTCCTTATGATCACAATGTCAACCTTATGAGTTATAATTATCATGGAAATTACGAATATTCTGATACGAAAAATTTACATTTTAAGTATGTTCTGTAAGAATTGATTTGTTATCGCGCGGCGGTTATGAGGCGCTAGATTTGCGGACTATAATTCCCTGATATATAAATTAAGGTCAGTTTCATGGGACAGACCCATCTTTTTCCTTAAACGATAACGGGTTACATCAACGCTTTTAGGTGAAATATTCATAAGATTGGCTATTTCCTGGGTGTCCAGATTGATACGTATGAACGAAAGAATGCGTACGTCGTGAGGTGTAAGATTTGTATGTTTCTCCGTCAGACGATTGATAAAGTCCTGATGCAGTTCTGAGAAAAGTTTATGAAAAAAGAAGTTTCTTTTTTCACTACTGACTTCTTCAAGAATCTTGTTTTCCCATCGTTTCGAGTCGCTGTTACGCATTTTCTCCAGGCCCTCTTTCAGCTCCATTAAAAACTGATTTTTGTGACTTATAATTTCAGCATATTGCAGCAACTGTTCGTTTTTTATTTCAATATTACTTTTTACAACATCCTGTTCATGAAGTTTTTGTTGTGTCAGGATTCGTTTCTTACTTAACCGGTTCATAATATGAACGGTAAACAGAATACACAGGAGGAAGATAATGGAGTAGGGTATAATGACCCATTTAGTCTGATACCAATAGGAGTCAATAGCGAATGATACTTCGCTTTCTTTGGTGATTTTACCGTTTAGTCTACTTTGAACCGTGAACCTGTACGTCCCACCATTTAGTTTTGTGTATTCTTTTTTACTGGCCGTTGCATTCCATTGCGACCAATCATGATCATATGGCCAAAGGATGTACCGGAATTCAATCACATCGCTGGATGATTTTTGTGTTCCGAAATGAAAAATAATGTTCTTATTCCCGGCAGAGAACTGAAGCTGCTTTGTCATATAAGGGTATGTATACTCCCTAAAGTCACTATCGTCCTGGCCAACATCAATCTTGGAAATTACCGGTGGTGTTCCTGTTACACGCTTCGATGTATTATCAATATTGAATGTGGTTACACCTCTGTCTGTTCCAATACGCAGTTCACCGTTTTTTATATCGATGAATATATTATGTTTCATGAGCGCATTCTCAATTGAACTCAACAACTTCTTATAGGAATAATAGGTTCCGTCGCGAAGATCGACCAGCATGTCCAGTTGGCCATTTTGAACATATGCCAGTGAGTTTCCGTTTGCTTCTTCGTAAAAGGCAGAAATTCCGGGCCCGTTAATATTATTGAATGGAGGAGTCGTTATTTCGGCGAAGGAACCATTGCTGTATTCCATTAATCTGTCTCCGTTATAGAATATGATCTTGTTATTGAAATCAAAAAATGTTTCAACTGTATCATAATTTTTTTGTTCTACCATTCCATCTGCTGCCAGTTTGTGTTGTCTTATCGGTTCTCCTTCTGTATCAGACCAGATACATTGATTGACATCATCGTAAAACAGTTTGGTTCCACCTGCATGATTGACAAATGTAACGGGTTGCATCTGATCACCCGCCATTTTAGTCAGTATCAATCCTGAATATGTGGAAAGCATGTAGAAACTGGTTCCATCGAATCGCGCGATGTCCATTACTCCATCACCGCTATAGATTTTTACGAGCTTATTATCAATCATTTTCATTAATCCCAGCGTATGACAAATGTATAGCTGATGGTCGATTTCCCGGATACGCCAAACCTGTCCTTCACTGTTAGGAACAATAGTAAAAGGATTATAAGCTTTAGATGAAAACAAACCCTTGTTGGTTGCAAGGTAAGTAGTGTTATTATAGTCTTTTATATAATAGGTTGCTCCCTTATTGAAAATCGGTTTTAATGCGTTTTTTAATTCCACATAAGCTATGCCATAATCAAGCCCAAGCCATATATTTCCATTGGGAGCTTTCTTAACGGACAGAACGGTATTGTCTATAAGGTTATTGGAAGAGTTGACTTCCGTTACAATAGAGTTGTCCTGTTCATCAATCTGTAGTAATCCGTTTGAAATAGTGCCAATGTTGTAAATTTCATTGTCATAAGATGAAGCTGTAAAAAAGGATATTCCTTCAATGGTATCCGGCATGGTAATCTGTCGTACCTCTTTCCCATCGTACGCAAACATTTTGCCATTGAACATGATGAAATAAAGTTGATTGTTCCGAACAAATAGTTTTCTTATTTCAACACCCTGAGTCTGATTGAAATTAGAGTGAATCTTGAACGTGTCATTTTCTATGGTCCCGATCTTTCCTTCTCTCGAAATAGCCCATAGTTTATTATTCCAGACAGTCATGTTGTAAAATCCTGTACCTGACCTTACAATGGATTGTTGTTTGGATTTTTTATTATACACGATGATTAATCCTTCGGTCTGGAAAAAGATTTTGTTACCCATACATTCCACGTCCCAGACTGTTCCTCCTTCCGCATTGCCAATAAAAGTATATTCCATGTTTGTGGGTGTGCTTTTTACAAAATATCCCATGTCTACATCGCCACCGCACCAAATCGTATCGTTCTGAACTTTCAGGCTTCTGATAACATCCTTGCTGGTAGTTTGTGTTAATTCCCAAATGCCGTAAATGTTCCGCAATAAGCCTTCTGTATTTCCAAAATAAACTACGCCGTATGAATCAATGTCAATATCCCAGTTCTGGCGACCTGCATTATAATCTGTTTTATCATAGGATTTAACTACCGAGAGGTAATTGTATCCAAATGCTCCGGAAGAAGAGAAAACGGAAATCAGTATGATAAAACATATTCTGGTCATTACTTTTAACGTAAGATAGTTATTGTTAAAGGTGCTGTGGTTAGTGAAATGAGACCTTTGTTAAAAGCAAATATAGTATTTAGATCAATGTCCTCCAAGCTATATCGCGATGCCGGGTGAACGTTGTATAACATGTTTTGATTCTGAATCCAGATTTTAAAAAAGTTAGGTTGGGTAATGAAAAAGTTTTCGTGTAAAAGAGAACCCCAAAAGCCAGATAAAACTTTTGGGGTTCTCTTCAGAAAAGCCGCAACCCTTCTGTATTATTGTTTTACAAACCGTTTGGTAATATATTGTTTCCCGTTTGAAATTGTAATAAAGTATATGCCACGATCCAGTGCATTAATGCTGACATTGCTGGCTAATTCTCCGGTGAGTTGATCCTTCTGAACTGTTTTGCCGGAAATATCTGATATCCTGTAAGACACAAATGACTTATAATCCGGAATTGTCAAATGAATTTCCGAACTGGCCGGATTCGGGTACAAGCTGAATCCTTTCGGATCTGAATAGACTTTTTGTACCGGTACAGGACCATTATCTGCAACCAAACTATTGATGTACTTTTCAAGCATGGTATATCCGTCAGCACCTACGACATTCCGGTCACTTGGATCTTCCTTGTTCAAACCATTGGCGTCCTCCCAGTCATCTGCCATACCATCACGATCATTGTCAACCGGAACTTCTGATTCATCGTAAGAGTAAGTCTCCCAACCACCAACATTTTCCTGCGTGTCAATCAATCCTGGACGTGTTGTGCCGTTTGAAGCACGCATAGGTGCAAGACCATTTCTAACTTCATTCATAACACGCATATCAGTCGAGTCCCTGCTATAGCTGGCACCAGCATAGTTAAGGACTGCTTCATAAGCTATTTCTGCAGAATGTGTAGTTACATGAGGTACTGCAAATTCTGTGGTTGATTTAATGCCATTTATTGTTCCACCCGGCAAATCACCGCCACTGGGTTCTATTCCTAACCAGTTGTTGTTTGTAACTGATGAGCTCGCTGTTACGACATTGCCGTCAACATAGAAGACACCCCATACACCGGCAGGTAACTCATATTTATCAGTACTTGGATTGGGGTTAAAAATACGCGTTGGGTGAGATGATCCTGGTCCTGCCTTGTAATAATTATTGACAAAATTATAGCTTCCTCCCATGCCGGCATAACCGCTGTTGCCTCCCCAATTGTATATGACATTGTTTCTGAAATCAACCAACTCAAGCTCTGTTTCACCTGAATATCTGGAACCATTCATTCTCGGATTCCTGCTGTCATGGTGCGCAAGCAAATTGTGATGAAAAGTTGCAGTCTGACCTCCCCAAATACCTCCATAACCATGGGTGCCTTTTTCATGGACAGATTCTCTGAGACTTTCAGATAAAATACACCATTGCAAAGTGAAGTTCTTATTGTCGTAGAATGATCCGCACTCATCTGTACTCCAGCTTAAAGAACAATGGTCTATAATTATGTCTGATTCATTTCTTCCCCACATGGCATCATCCTGTGTCGCTTTTTCATCTCCCATCCTGGAACGAATGTATCTTACGATAACATTGCTTCCGCCCTGATAAAGGCTATAGTTTTTAAGGCAGATACCATCTCCGGGAGCTGTTTGTCCGGCGATGGTCGTGTTATCGTTAATATCCAGTCTTGAATTCAGGGCAATGATACCGGCAACTCTGAATATAATGGTTTTTTTGCCCGGGCGCCCCAGGCACCATCTGAGAGTTCCTTCATGGGTTGAATAGTTTCCTGTATTGGAATCACCAAGAGAGGTGACAAAATAAACCTCACCGCCTCGTCCGCCTGTTGTATACATTCCACCTCCTTGAGCTCCTGGAAAAGCTGGTGTTTGTGCTGATACCTCTGATATAACAAAGGCTAAAAATAGAAAAAGAAAAGTAGAAAATCGTTTCATATCATGCTGATTAATGTTGTTTATATAAACTGGTCAAAACACTGTAAATAATCAGACAACTAAATGGCATTCATACAATTGATAGTTAGATTTAATAACAGAGTCTGTCCAAAGTATTTTTCAAATTAAATATTCATTGAATATTTATAAACTTGTCAAGTACTACACAAATATAAGAATTGAATTTTGAAATGATGAGAATTTTGGGAATATTTTGCAATCGATTGCATTAAAATGTGTTATTTATATTATGTTTCAATAATCGGGAAATAAAAAAGCTCCCGAAGGAGCTTTAATTATCAGTATTTCATAAATTGTTTATTAATATGGCCTGAATGGCTTGTAAACTGTATCGAATAGAAACCCGGATTCAGTCTTTCAGTATTAATAACAATCTGATCATCGTCGGCTATTGTATTTTCAACTAATTTATTTCCTGACAAATCATAAATTGCATAGCTTTTAATATGGATGGAATGGTTCAGCCTGACAAATAATTTATCATTAACCGGTACAGGATATACACTTATATTGTTTTGGGCCGATTCTTCATCAATTTTAGTTGCAACAGTTACCTTTATCTCGTTGTTAGTTGTATCCGTTCCGGTAAGTGTTGTATCAACAGAATAAGCATCAACCTTAAACCAGACGGATTGCCCCACATTTAAGCTGGCATCGTTCCAAACGTATTCATTCGAAGTTAATCCTGAATCTATCTTTGAGAATGACTGCTGGTTGTCGGTACTATAGTATAAATCATAGGTTATGGGATTTCCATCATCAGGATTGTTCAGAGTCCACGATAGAGGAATGGCTCTGTTCCACTCGTTATTCTCCGGTATGAGAATGCTCACATCAGGATTGGCATAGGTGTGAAGCAGTTCCGCATATCCTTTTCCACTAACAGCTGTTCCGTTCACAGTCCCTTCAATACTGACAGAGCCTTCGTAAAACCGGAATGGTAGTTTAACTTCTGTATTATTATTCAGTGCGGTGATGATGACGTCAATATTATTCTGATCAGAGGTCAGTCTCCATTTTCTGGAATAACATTCGTCTTTTGTGGAATTCCACCAGAATCCCAGACGTTCAATATGAAAATCAATGTTTGTATAACTGTTGTTTTCATCCACATAGACTGAAATATTCTTGTATTTTGGATCATCGGGGATTGAATTGTCTGTTGCAAACAGATCCCACAAATTAATGTCCATTCCGTTGGAAAGTTGTAAGCAGAACCACTCATATTTCTCGCCAGTACTTGGGTTAAAAGTGCCGTACTGCCTGTCAATCCAGGATGTTCCTGTTACAGACTCTGTGCTTTCGTTAAATGTAAATGAACCGGTAACATTATTCAGGGTCTGGGAATAATAATAGGTATATGTTTCCTGTCCCTGGGGGAAGTAACCATCATCACCAAGAATAAGTGGTGGTTTTTGAGCATCATATTCAAGATTTAATGCACCCTTTGGGGCAGTAGCATTCAATACATATTCGAACGGAATCATGCCGCTGGCATCTGTTTTGTTTTTCCATGTTTCAGTACCCGTGCCAAGAATTCCGGTTTTGGCAACAAGGTTTAAACTGTCAGTGGCAAGTAGCGCGTAAACAACAGGCTGTACATCAGAATAGAATTCTCCGGTATCATCATTCGTAACATTGAATATTCTGAATCCCTGATAAGGTGGATAATTCATGTAAAAGTAGGTTAGCATATAACTGTAGTTTGTACCGCTTTCCGATCCTTTTAAATGCCCTATTGTATACCACCATTCCACTGGTTCTGCCGTATGTCTGCCCTCATCCTTTGGAAATTTAATTAAACTGCCTCCTGGTTCATAAGGGTACGTCTTCCAGTCCTGTGAAGGAGCAGGACGTAAAACCAGAAAAAGAAAACTTAATAAGAAGTAAAATTTTATGTTCATACTAAAATTGTTAGGTTATTTAAAATTAGTCAAGATAAAAATACTATAATTTGAATGATTGCGAATGCCTGTAACGTTCTGTACAAATGTATAACATAAAAAACAGTAAAAATATCTGTAAGTACAAAATGGGTATTTTCGCTGAATTGAGAATACATTATAAGCGGAGAAAATTGTATTGTGAAATCCGGGAGTATTAGAAATTTGTAACGCCAGGAGAGAAGTGAAGGTTAATAAATTTTTCAATCTTCAAAGCCTGTGATCTGAATTGACAATCTATTGTCAGATATATTTTCCAGGCTGAAGCAAATTTAATTCAGGGGTCTTTAAAAGCACTGGTGTTGTGAAGCATTAGTCTGTATTAAGGATTATCGGATTTCCCAATGTAGGATATTTCATAAATATTGGAATAAATAATATGAGGCTATTTCATTATTCGACACACTCTTACGTAGAGAAAATCGACTTCTTAGGTCAATTTTAATCTAACGATATTTGAATATTACAGAATCAAAATAAATTCAACAGTAAGTCCCCTTAATATTATTTACTTACTTTGAATTTGTAAATATATTTTTCTAAATTTATTGGATATTAATTTGTTGACCTACAGATATTATCCCATGAAAACTCGAACGCTGTTAACTTTTGCAACTATTTTAATTTTTTCAATAGTCAATGCACAGGAAAATGACAAACCTGTTAAGTTGGCATATGTCACATCAGATAAGGTAATGGTTGCCCAGGCGGCTCAGCCAGATGATGACCCCATAATCAGAATGTTTAAGGCAGATACTAATTTTACTGTGACCACATTGGTGGTGGACGATGATGCAACAGTAGATCTGTCGGATTACGATGTGGTGGTTGTTCAGGAAGGATTTAACTCAGGGGCATCAATATTGCGACCGGGAGGGTCACTGGGATTAGCAAATATCAATGTCCCGTTCCTTTATAATAAAACATACGCGCTCAGGGATGGAAGGGCCTTGGATAGTGGCGGCGGGACCAGTTCTGCCCTGGCAGGTATGAGCGTTACTGTAGATCCTGAAAACCAGGGAAATGAGTTGTTTAATGCGATAACGTTTTCGAATAATTCTTTCGATGTTTTCTATCAAACTGCAAATGATTATGGAGATGAGGGAGAAAAGACATTTAATTATACTTATGGGCTGACTATATCTGATGGTTCAACCTTGTTGGGAACAGCAGAAGAAATTCAATATCCGGCAACCACAGCATTTATCAATGATGTACCGGCCGGAACAACAATCGGTTCAGAAACGCTAAATGCCAGGATGATCATTTTGGGGATGAACTTTGGTGCTATATGCTATAATGATGGAAATAATCTTACTGCAGACGGTCTCATGTTATGGCGCAATGCCATATACAGCCTGGCTGGTTTAGAGGTTCCAACTTCCTCGATAATCACTAAACCTGAGTTTCAGATGGCTGGTACTTCCGATCATTTCGAGTATTATTCCTCCATTCCTGATTCGTTGGAGCATGTTCTAAGCATAATGGATGCCATGGAAAAAAGTTATGCTAATTATCTATCCATTTGGGAACGGCCTAATTCAAACACCATCTTCCCGGAAGATCAAAAAATAAGCGTGTATTACTGTGCAAGGGAAGATAATCCTTTGTTCACTTCATCAACTCCTGAATGGGATTGTGGATCGAATGTCTTTGCTTCTGCAATCATTTATATTTGTGAACCGGGCAGTTCAGAGCAATTAAAATATTATGGGGATCTTGCTTCTGTAGCTGTTAATGAACTTTCCCAGATGGCGATAGAGGGTTTGCTGGATCGTAAGATAGATCCCTGGTATGCAGAAGGTTTTGGATTGTATGAAATGGGTTACCGTCCTGACCGTGCCGCACTGCTACAAAAATTAGCTGAACTGGGTACCCAGGAACCTGACGTTGAAACACTGTACGATATTTCCAACCTGAATGAACCGGGAAACATGGATCTGATGGCCAGTTTTTTTGAATCCAAAGCATTACTGGGAAGCTATTTTTTCGGACATTACGGTGATAATCTATATGAATGGTGGCAATTGCTGAAGCATTACTATATCAAGGAGACCGATCGGATCGGGATCAGGTATTCTACAGAGCATTTTGATTACTATGCTGCTGAGAAAGAACTCCCTTTCCTCGAAGCGATGGCAACCAATATGGAGGAACAGCTCACATTGCAGGAAACCCGGTTCGGTCAGCATATTGACCATCGTATCAATATTTGTATTTATGATAATGAAGTTGGATTGGAGATCAATAACCGAACAAATTTTCAGGGACTGGCAGAAGGCGCCGATAAAATCAATACCTCTCATCTCGAGGTCGGTCACTACGGATTGATCAATCATGAGTTTATGCATTTATGGGTTAATATCCTCTGTCCCTTTTCTTTCGAAAGAATTCCATATCCCGGTCAATTTTTGAATGAAGGTCTCGCAGAGAGTACGGATCGTTTCATGACCGATGAAGAAATGCTTGCCCACCGGTATAAAATTGTTGATCTATTTTATCATTATCAAAGAAAATATAACCGGGAACCAACCTGGCTGGAAATAGTGGATAATGCAGAAGTTAATGAAGAAGACGGCTTCTGGGTAGATGCCTATGCTTTGGGAGAGATGTACTGGCGGTACATGTATGATAAATACCCAGAAAATTTCTGGATAAAGGTTAAAATATTTCTTGAGCATGACCGTGACTGGACCGTGTTCGGAGGAAAATCAACTGAGGTAGAAGGAGCTGAATTTATTCAATTCATGAAAGAATTGGCTTATGTTGGTCCACCATTGGAGACAACTTCAATTCCCTTTTTTGAAGATTTTAAAAATGAATTTAAGGGCTGGACACGAATGCGTTTCGGGGGGGATGATCACTGGCAGCTGACAGATAATACAGGATACGATGACGATTCGTGCGCGTACGCTGTGGATCCGTATTGGTTAGGGGAAGAAGAGGATAAAACCATCGATTCCTGGTTGGTTTCCCCTCCAATTGATGCAACAGGTTCAGATGTTTTGAATATACAATTCATGTTCAGGCAAACAGGGTCTGCCAGTAAACCCGAACTTTATTACACCGGTAATTTTAGTGGACCTATCGTAAAAACAGATTGGACTGTTATTGAAAATCTGAATTGGAACATACCTGAATGGACATGGGATAAGATTGAATTTGAAATTGAGAATCCACCTGAAAAGTTATTTATTGCCATCAGATTTCATTCGGTTGACGGTGAGACCTATTCGTATTTAGTTGATAATTTTAATGTCACTCAGCAAGTTGCTGCTTCTGTTCCACAGGTTACAACCTTGAATGCAACTGAAATTTCATCTGCACAGGGTACAATAAACGGAAACATTGTTTCAGATGGTGGCTCTGGTATTACTCAACGTGGCTTTTACTGGAGTTCAACAAATGAAAATCCATCAGCATCGGATAACGTTGAAATTGTAAACGGAACAACTGGTGCATACTCTTATGAACTGACTGATCTGACACCAGAAACAGATTATTACTTCAGGGCCTTTGCTACCAACAGTGAAGGAACTGCTGCGGGTTTAGTTAAGCAGTTTAAGACAATTGAGAACTTAACCGTGCCGGAAGTTGTAACATTATCAGCTTCTTCCAATTCTGAAAATGCAGTAAGTTTGAATGGAAATGTTTCAAGCGACGGTGGAACAACCATTACTCAGCGCGGTTTTTACTGGAGTTTAACCAATACATCGCCTAATGATGGCGACAATAAAGAAGTTATTACAGGAACAACAGGTGAATTTACTTATACGCTTACTAACCTGGTGCCAAATACAACGTATTATTACCGTGCTTTTGCAGATAACAGTGAAGGAACCGCATTAGGAGAGATTCTTCAATTTAAAACTGATGAAGTTTTGAGTTTATTTAACCTGCCATTTTACGATGATTTTAGTGCAGAGTATAAAAACTGGACAATACTTTCAAGAGAAGGAAACGATAACTGGCATATTAGTGGTGATGATGGTATAGATGGAGGCAAGTGTGCACGTGCTTATACCATAAACTCAGATGATGCCGAAGACAACTGGCTCATTTCTCCTTTTTTCAATACACAGGACATGAGTCGGGTTGATGTTCAGTTTAAATACTGGTATTACGGCGATGAATTGATTCCAAGATTCTACTATTCTACAACCTGTAGTGAGATATTCAACGAAGCGGATTGGACTGAAATAACCGGATTACCTGAAATTACGAAATGGGTATGGGAAGACATTAATATTTCGCTCAACGAATTACAGGAATCACTGGTATTTGCCTTTCAATATAATTGCAATAAGGGAGAGGATAATAAAATAATGATCGACAACTTCAGCATAGAAAGTGTACATACAGGAAATACTATGACTTACTCAGCTGATAACGATGTTAAAATATATCCAAATCCTGTAGCACATGAATTAAAAATTAAACTCCAAAATAATTATGGAGTCATTAAAATATACAATGTTCCGGGTAAAAATATTTTATTACAAAGCATAACTAACTCTGAAAATACTATTGACGTTTCAACCTTTGAGGATGGGATATATATTATTGAAGTCATTCAAAATAATAAAGTATTAAGGAGCAAATTTGTGAAAGACTAAAGAGGATCCTTTAAAAGCACCCTTGTTGTGAAGCATTGATCCGTTTTTGGGAATCTTGGATTCAACTATATAGAACCTGTCATAGGTGTTAGAATAAATCATATAAACGAAATGTATCTCTAGTTTAGAGATTTAAAAAGCAAAGCGGGAAAAACAATTGTTTTTCCCGCTTTGTGGTGCCACCAGGAATCGAACCGGGGACACACGGATTTTCAGTCCGTTGCTCTACCAACTGAGCTATGGCACCATTTGGTTTTGCTGTGTGATCTCTTATTGCTAAGAGCGGTGCAAATATAGATATTTTTTCAAATTCTCAAAAACCAGATACAGAAAAATGAGAAATTATTCAGAAACCTTAAGTTTGACCAATTCTATTTTATTTTCTGTGGCTTTCAGTATTTTGAATTTAAACTTACCAATGTCAATAATGTCGTTAACCTTTGGGAGATTTTCATAATGGAATAATATTAATCCTGCCACGGTTTCAAAATCATCTGTCTTGGGTAGTTCAAGGTTTAATTTCTCGTTAACATCGTCAATTTCCAGACGTCCGCTTAAAACGTATTCGTTTTCTCCAACCAGATTGATCTGGAGGTCGGTACTGTCATGTTCATCTTCAATCTCCCCGAAAATTTCCTCCATGATATCTTCCATGGTTACAATGCCTGATGTGCCTCCAAATTCATCAACAACAACGGCGATGCTTCTTTTCTCCTGCATAAAAACCTTAAGCAGTTTGCTGGCTGCCATTGTCTCAGGAACAATAGGTATATTCATGATCCTTGATCGTAAAGTCTTCGGGTTTTTAAACAATTCTGAAGAGTGAACATAACCAACAACATGGTCAATGTTTTCTTTATATATGAGAATTTTTGACAGGCCTGTTTCAATGAACCGGAGCTTTAAATCTTCAAGAGAGGATTCAATGTCAACCGCAACAACTTCGGTTCTTGGAATCACGCATTCACGCAATTTTACACGTGAAAAATCCAGTGCATTCTGAAAGATTTTAACATCATGGTCAATGGGAGCAGATTCTCCCTGATTACTATCATAGGTTTCTTCAAGCAAGTTATTCAGTTCTATTCTGCCAAATACAGGTTTTTCTTCTGATGTGTCGAATTTAACCCTGAAAAGCCGTAAAATTTTTGCCGATACCCAGGATGAAAATGAAGCAACGGGATATAGGAGTATATAAGATAGAATCAGCGGAATCGATAATATCTTTAATGATAGGTTGGGATTCAGCCTGAAAACCGTTTTTGGAAGAAATTCTGCAGTGATCAGAATAATTAATGTAGAGAATATCGTCTGCAGCAATAATACAACGAGCCCTGAATCGACATATCTGAAGAATACCGGTTCAAGCACTTTTGCCATCTGAAGACTATAAATTACAAGTGCAATATTATTTCCAACCAGCATGGTGGCTATAAACTGCTGTGGATGTTCATAGAATATAGAAAGGATGTTTGATGTGAACTGTCCCTTTTGGCGATCCAGTTCAAACCGGAGTTTATTGGAAGCCACAAATGCAATTTCCATGCCTGAGAAAAAAGCTGAGAAAGTAACGGTGATCAGGATGGTAGCGAGTGAACTCATTGCAATATTTTGTATGAAAATAAGAAAGAGAATTTAAAAATTCAAATTATTCGATATCTATCAAAAATGTGGCGGTCACTTTTTCAAATGAATACTGCGTGAAATTCTGGTTGGATTCAAAACCTGTACAAATTACAACCTGTCCGGTTTTATGGTTTGTAATCCTTAACATCTGGTCCGTATAAAGCTTTTCCTTTTCCTGATCCCAATACATTAGTTCGGTTTCAAAGGTTTCATCGTCAATATTTCGGGCAAAGACTTTATTCTCCAGCCTCCATAATTTTTCCTTTTCAAGATACCTGGCATAGTTACATTCAATTTCGGAATCAACTACCTGATCATGATTATATCGTTTGAGTTTTAGTCCCTTGCTGAATTCCCAGTAAGGCTCTTCAACTTTATCGAATACTTCATACAAGGGTGCTGTAATTATATACTTTACATATCCGGAATCTGAAACAATGGATTCAATATTTATTGCTTTGACCGATGGCCACTTGGAACGGTCAATTTCTGGAATAAGTTGTGTTTTGGATTTAGTGCAACCTGAAAAAATTATTGCAGCACAGAATATAAGTGCTGCAATAACAGATTTTTTAATATGGATCTTATACCGTAACAAAATCAGTCTTTAGGCGTACAAATTGTTGTTTCGTTGATCCATCCACCTACATGGTATGGTTTATTCAGTTCAAAACCTTCCTGCATAAATATTTCTTCAGTACCAGGAAAATATTGCGAGTAAATCTTAATATACTTATTAGCCTCGTCCGCGCTGGAAGGATCAATCTGCTTAGCCTTTTTAAATTTGTCAACGGCTGCCCAGTAACCGGCCCTGTTTTCAATGTCTTTGCTTCCCAACTGCTGTGCCTGAGCTGAAGCAGCATACATTTGTCCGATCAGGATGTAAGGATCGCCCCAGTTTGGTCTGGCTGCAATTGCTTTCAAAGCATATGATCTGGCTATAGGATAATCCTTTTTCTTAGTAAATTCAATATTGGCCATCAGGTAAAGATAATCTGCTTTTTTATCGTTATCTGTTTCCAGACTTACGGCTTGTTTAAGATATTCCATGGCTTTATCAATATCCTCATGGCTTGGATTGATATACATCCTTGCCAATGCTACAGCACCAATTGCGCTTGGCTCAATGTCAAATACATATTCGGCAGCTTTAAAATATGTCTCTGATTCAGTACAATCTGATTTGTCAAATGTGTTCAGAATTTTTTCAAGTTCTTCTTTGTTTGACTTTTCTTCTTCTACCCTTGAAGCATACATACTTTCCAGTGTCTTGCAATCCGCAACACCACTTTCTGCAAATTTCTCTTCTGCATAATCGCGAAGTTGATTTACTGTACTATCGTATTTTTTTGTTGCTTTTTGGATATTATCCAGATCAGACTGTATTTCCTGATAATTTGCAATAAGTTTTTCTCCGGTAATTTCGCCTCTGTCATAGAGAACAAAGTTCAGTCCGATATATTTTGAAAGACACGATAATAATGTCGATGCAGTGCTGGATGTGAAATTCTTTTTCAATCCTGTTATTGCACTTTCAAAATTGTCCATCGACTGCTTTAACCCTTCAGTAGTATTTCCATAATATTCATAGTAAGATAAAGCTTTTTTACCCTGAATATATGCTTCCGGATATTTAGAATAATTACCGTAATACTTGATACGTTGGTCGTAAAGCTGCATTAATGATGTTATATACTGATCTTTATCTTCACTGCTCTGAGCTTTTTTGATCTGCCATTCAATAATATTCTCGCCATCCGTATAGATGTAAATACTTGCAGCCGGACATTCGTTGTAACATATTGTCCAGGGTTCAACAGCATCTTTATAATTTTTTTGTTTGGCATATTCGTGAAACAGCGATAAGTTGCTCAGACATCTGACACTGTCTTCTCCATGACCATACTTTGACCCGTCGTCCACTCCTTTCTGGGCGATCATGGTCATCGTAAAAGCAAGTAATGCTAATGTTGTAAATACTTTCGTTTTCATTTTTATTGCGATTAATTTATTATTCCAGTTTTCTGCGGAAGAACCAGTAATCATTGAATGAAAAATTAATGGTTATTTTTCCATACGATTCACTAATTAAAGAACCTCCTGAGGATTTCATCTGCCCAAGTTCAAATGCAATGTTGAACCTTGTTTTCTCGTATCTCAGTGGTAATCCCAATCCAAAAGTCATGCCAAAATTATATAAATCCTCTCCGAGGCCGGTTATATAGTTACTTGAGTAAAATCCACCAAGCCTGTATTCAACACGTTTAAAATAGTTTCTGTCTATAAAGTTAGGGATATATTCAATACCGGCAGAAATTCTTGTCTTATTTCCTAAGGTATCCGTTACATTATAAAATTCGCTTTTGCTCCAGTTCTGCAATTTATATTCGCCGGTTACCGTTAATTTATTTTTTATTTCATATGCTAAACCTATTCCATAAGCTTCCGGCATTTCCATCCCAATGCTTTTGCCAATATGGGAAGCAATGGTAATGGTTGTTATGCCGGCAAAATCCTTTTGAGATATAAGATCTTGTTTGGCATTAAGTGACGTTTTAAATTCATAGGTTCCACCAAGCGTTAAACTGTGTTTGTCGCTGACCGGTAACACAAACTGCAGACCCAAAACCGGATGAAGCGCATTAACATAAAGTTTTTCATAGCTGTAAAAACTGGAATACTCTGTGTTATCAGGGAAATTTACCGTTCTGTTATGAGATACTGCCCCAAACAGATATTCCAGGTTTGCTCCGAGTGATAAATATTTAAAAAATTTAGCAGATACTCCGACAAAAGCGTCTGTTACTCCACCGTAACCGCTGTAAATACTTTGGGTCAGACCAATATTGTTCAGATCTTCTTCAGTGTAGTAATCATATCCAACATTTGACATTGGTCTGGCTCCTAACGATACCCCGATGTTTTTTGAGATTGGAAATGCCATTCCAAGGTAACTGAAATTAACATCGTTATTATATTGCGTCAGATTTCCTGCTTTAAACTGAGAGATTTGACCGGAAAATGCAAATTCAAAAATCTGGCTAAGTGTATCAATTGCACTAAAGGCTGCAGGATTTGAAGGATTTATTGTTTTGTTGGAACGCAATGCAATTCCAGATCCACCCATTGATTGTCCTCTTCCGAAGGTATTGGTTTCAAGCAAGCCCAAGCCATACCTTGTATAGGGCGAACTGGTACTGTTTTGTGCATTTAAAACAGATACAAACATAAGTGCACAAAATGTAAAAAATAAAAATTTAATTCGCATTGTGTTCTAAAATTGTGTTTAGTCCTATCAGTACCAAATTTGGAATTACAAAGATGGTACTTTTTACATATTTTTCAAAAAAAACAGCATCACCTCCTGTCAGAATTACTTTGCCATGAGGATTATTATCTAAAAAACCGGAACATACCCCGTTTATTTCATGTGTTATTCCATTAAAAACACCTTGTTGAATGGCTTCATGTGTGTTTTTACCCAAAATGTTTTCAGAGAATTCAGGTTCAACCAAAGGAAGTTTAGACGTAAATGCATTGAGCGCTTTTAAACGTATCTTTAAACCCGGTGAAATGGTTCCTCCTAAATAATTTCCATCCTTATCAACATAATCGAAAGTGAGAGCTGTGCCTGCATCTATCACAAGGATTGCACTTCCAGCATAAAAATGATACCCCCCAACAGCTCCTGCCAACCGGTCTTTGCCAAGTGTCTCCGGAGTTTCATACAGGTTGTTGAGTGGCGTTTTTATAATATGATCCAAAAAAATAAACTGTGAGAATGATTCACTGAAATCCGCAAAGTCTGAAAGATGACTTTTTGTAGAACTGATCAGGCATTTGTCAGGATGGTATTTTTCTGTAAGAAGTATTAATTCTTCATAATCTGATGATGTACAGGTAAGCGCTTCCAGTAATTTTTCTTTACTGAATATGGCTGCCTTAATCCGTGTGTTACCTTCGTCAATTATCAGGTTCATCATCAATTGTTTATATAAAGACGACAAAAGTATTTATTTTACTGAGATACAAAGTATTTCTGTCGTAAGTAAAGTGTTAATCTTTGATAAATTAATCAGGTTTTATTTAATTTGCTTTACTACAATAACGTTTTTGTAGTCGTCAATATTGCTAAAACGGAGAACAGATGAAACGGTTACAGTAAAATATTTAAATACTGGTATGAAAATAAACTATACAGCCATAATTCTGACGGCTCTTGCCCTGGTTGGTCTTACCATATACCGCCTGTTAACACCTGACGATTATTTAATGATCTTGTCAAAACCGGATCATCAGAACACTTGTTATTTTGCTGAAAGTTCAGATGGTTTGCATTGGAATATGATCAATTCATCTAATCCGGTAAATATTCCATCGCCTGGTCATGTCAGCGAAATAAAGATTTTTAAAGAAAGTAGCCATCGGTTCAATATGCTTTTTAGATCTGAAGATTATCTGATGATGACCTATTCAGATAATTTAATCAACTGGGATAATCCGCGTTTAATTGAAAGTCACTTTGGATCGGAAATTGATTTTTCGGAAATGAGTAATATCAGGGGGCTTTATCAAAACCGGGAACGGTTGAATATATTTTGTTTAAGGAATAACAAGACGGATACGGATGTTTTGTTATTCAGGGTCACAGATAATAAAATTTCTGATCAACCTTTGGAAATTTTACACTCTACGCACAGAATAATGGATTTGCAATGTATGAAGTTTGAAAAGATTAATGTATTGGCGTTGATGCGTGAAGATAGTGTTTCGAAAGGTATGAAGGTTGATTTTTACCAATCGGGAATAACAGATTCAAACTGGACACATGTTTCTGATTTGAAAACAGACGATGAGAACTTGACAGAAACAGTAGTGTTACAAAAAAGTAACAGAGAATTCTGGTTGTATGGAAACCAAAACAGAATAATATCCGTAAAACAAGACAGGGAAACAAACCTGGTAACATCAGAAATATTAGCTGAGAAATCGGATTTTTCTTCAGGTTATGTATTGAAATCCGGACTTAAAATAAGAAGAGACATGATGAAAAAACTAAAGGAGCAACTTAAGAGCCCGAAGTTATAACTCAGTTAAACAGAAAGCGAATATGTTTTGTTATATCATTAAATATTAACCAAATCTTAGTATTATGAATGCAAGCGAAAAGATCGAAAGATACGGTCACTTGAATAAATACGAGAAACTCACCACAGTATCATCACAGAAAATTCCAGGTACGCTGGTATTGGAGGCACCTGAACCATTTCCGGGATATCTGGAATACTACAGTGAACGGCCACACTTTTCTTCTCCGTTGTATATTTATTTTGTCATTCAGGGAAAATCTTCACTTGAAGAAGTTGCCCGGGCCACACAGGCAGCACGTTCTTTGTTTAAAGGGCGTTTTGAGGCAGCGTATGCGGAAATAAAATTTCCACACGAGTCGTACGATGCTATCCGTGTGCGTAATCTTGATAACTTCAGTCAGGTACCGGTATTGCAGGAAGTATACAGTAAAGTAGGTATAAAATTCGAAAAACAGATTAAGGATATTAATGATACTGCATTATTGACCATTAAAAAGCTGTTTCATTTGAATGTGGTTCAGGAAGGCATATACCTTGATGAGGGAGAGCTGGATCAGGGATACTTTGTATTACCTTATCACCTGAAATGGAGCGAGTTCAGAGAATTGGTTCAACGTGTAAAATATAACTGGATAACTGCAAAATCTGATTTTGCACTTGCTTTCTTTTATACCAACGACAGAATAGAAGATGTTGTCAGGGTATATAATCCGTCTTTATCCCCCGAATTTTTACTTGAAGCCCATAAGCAGTTTTTGAACAGAATTTAAGTTATAGGTTTTTAATATTTTTAATGGGAGACCACAGTTTGGGTCTCCTTTTTTGTTTTTTTGGAGTCATCCTGCAATAATCCTTCTTACCGAATATCCTGTATCGGTTTCTGGCTACTAAGTCATAAAAATAGTCCCTTAGAAATCCCGGCATAATATAGAACACAGCTAATATATTTGCTGGAAATCCGAGTAGCCATGCAGTTTTCAATACTGCATCAGACTTAAAGTAAAGTTTATTGTTAAACGAAAGAATTACGGTATCGGGTATGCCTTCTGTGCCTGATAATAATTTTTGTCCTTCAGGTGACTGCAACGGGACATAGCGGAAAATGCTTTTGCTGTCAAACCGCAGGATTAGCCTTGTAGAAAAGTTGCACAGGTTACAATACCCGTCATATAATATTATTGGCACATTCATATTTCATAAACCCGCAGAGAGAACTTTGGTTTACCAAAAAAACTCCGCACCGGAACCTGCTAAGGTAACAATGCGGAGTTGCGATATAATTTAAGGGAACGTTTAGTCGTAAAGGTGAACTATATCACCCGAACCTGTGATGCGGCTGGTTACTTCGGGTTCACCATAATAATATACTTTGCCACTACCATCAATCCGGATATTCAGAATGTCGGTTGCCCAAACCTTACAGGTGCCCGATCCGTTTATATCCACATACGATTCCAGTGTTTCAAGGTAATCGGTAATGATGTCTCCACTGCCATCCAGATTAATAATCTGTTTCCTGGCATATCCCTGACTTCTTATCTTCCCTGAACCGTCGAGACTGGCATCAAAAATCTGGCAGTCGATGTCCGTTGTTGTGATACTACCACTGCCGTTCAAATCAGCAAATACGCGGTCTGCAGCTATTTTTAGCGTCATAATATCACCTGATCCGTCAATGGACATGGCAAAATCATTATTGACGCTGAAGTTGTCCATTACATCAATGTTGCCTGAACCATCAATAGATACATAGTGCAACTCGGGCAATGTGATCTTATACTGGAGTTTATCGTAGCTAATGGTTCGAAATTCATTTTTAAAACCAAGGTGTAGTACGCCGTCAACAACATAATTATTCAATAAATCGTAGAGATCGGAATGCGTAGTGACTTCCACGCTGAATGTTTCACCGTAGTATATGAATACGTCACCAGAACCATCCAGTTCCACACCTTCAAAGTCGCTTAAGGCATAATCTCTTGTTTCTATTGGTCCGTCAGCTTTGTAGTAACCTATACATGAGGTTAACAGGAGGACGCTTAATCCTATAATTGATACAATTATCTTTTTCATCTTCGTATTTTTTATATTAATAGTTTCAGAACCAGCCAAATTTAAAGCTGACTCCGCCTGTGAATCCGTTTAATGCTCTGCTGCTCACATCTTCCAGTTGGAAACCTAATGCCTGATGATAATAACCTCCCAGGGCAATTCTGAAAAAACGTGACAGGTTGACTTCCACTTCAACACCCGGACGCAGCATAAAGAAAAGATCATTCTCTCCTATGTTGCCGTTCTCGTAATATGTCTGGGTTGTATAGTCATATCTTGAGCTTGAAAGGTTTTTCCCTGCACCACCAATTCCGATAACCATTGGCACGCTCAGGTGTACAATTTCCTTGCTCCATATGATTGGCTCAATCAATAGTCCGCCGTAACCACCGGCCAGGTCAAGTTGTGCCACGGATGTTGCAGGATCTTCCACTATATTCTGTGCAAAACCGTAGCCTGCCAGACCAAATGCAAAACTATGGTTGATGATCCATCCCAGGCGCCCGCCGGCTTCAAAAACCTGGTTGCCATTCATTGCTCCACCGGTAATATCAATGCTTAAGTACCCGCCATTGGCTCCTTTGTTACCTAAAAGCGATTTAAAATCGTCTTTGCTGTGATCAACAATTACAAAATCTTCTGTTTTTTCTTCTTCCTGTGCGACAGTAGTTTGTAAAAACAAAAACGCTAAAACTATCGCTGCTAGTATACTTCTGCTTTTCATTATTATATTAGTTTGGATTATTTTACAATTAATTTTAATTCACCTGAAAACATTTCAACGCTGAGGTTTCCATTCAGCATTCCACCAGTGCCGATTGTACCTGTGGATTTATAAATAACATCTTTGCCACTTATTTTTTCTTCTTTAAGATGTGTGTTGGAAGATGAATACATGAAGCGGCTCTTTTGATGTAATATGGACACCGGAAGCATCCCATCCTCAGCGGCGAATGTCAATCCGATATCGGTATAGTTGGAATAAATGGTAATGCTATTTTCATAATGTTCCGGGAAATTCAGGTTCAGGTTTCCATATGTTGTCTTGGAATACACATTCCCTGAAATTTCATCTGCGTTCAGTTTTGAAAAGTAACCGTCCAGATGAAGTTCATCGCACGACTGGATGTATATATCATCATTTCTTCCATTTATCTCCAACAGGTTTGCTTCTCCGATGACGATATCTGCCGACCTGCTTTCAATGTTTATTTTGCCTGCAGAATCCAGTGTCATTTCACCAAAACGTGCCGATATAATGGCGTCTTCCGTAAAGCGTATGGTGGAATTACAATAGGCTGCATTCAGTTTCAATTTCCCAAACATGTTGTATGCCTTAAACTGACCGTGAGCCACATCTATAAATGCATCGCCCGTCATGGTCCCGATAAAAACATCGCCGTACCTGTGTTCCAGAGTCAGGCTAATTGCCTCGGGCATCCATATCTCCAGATCTACTTTTGTTTCTGTGTTTGATTTAAGATCCAGCGGAATAAAATTCAGAAGATCTTTAGCTGGATCAGAAAAAACGGTTTTTACATTTATAATATAACGTGTTTTCGTTATGGTAAAATCTACCGAACTTTTCAGCTTATCCAGTTGCTTTTTGTCTTCTGCCTTGTAATATTCACTTGCTTTGATTATCACCGAATCCTTTTGCCATGTATTAATATGAATGGTCCCATATTTATTGAAGACCTCGAGTTTCGTATCCGGATCAACCTTGTATGAACGGACCGTAATCAGAGTTTCTTCTATACCTGATGCCATTAATCCCAAAGGAATAAGTAACATCAGCAAAAGAATCAGTGTGTTAAGTTTGAATCGTGTGTGTATCATCATCACTGCTGTTTTCGTTATTATTTGTATTCAGCTGATCCAGAATATTTTCCAGTATCTTTAGTTTCAGCCGGTAATTTTGAACCATGGCTTCAATGATTTCCTTTTGAGCAATTCCTTCATTCAAATCGCCCTTCATGGTTTTCATATCTTTATCCAGGAGCTCAAATTCTTCTTTGACTTCTGCAATAACTTCAGGATGTTCCTTCGCAATATGTTCGAGTTCTGCAACTTTAGTATTAACCTGTGATGCATAGTAAGCTTCTGCTTCGCTATACTCTTTAATTGCAGGATCCACATGTCTGTCACTTTTTGTCGCTATTTCTGTCTGAGCCACTTTTATGACCATGTTATATGCACCATACATGGCCAGAACAATGATAACCGCAGCTGCAACTCTTTTGAAGATCCATGAAACGCCTGGCGATTTAATCCGGTCAACGTTTTGATCCAGATTTGCTGAGATCATTTCCCAGCTTTTGGATGATGTTTCAAGATCCTCGAAGCTATCGCGGTTATCATTGATAAACTTTTCCAATCTGTCCGGTTCTTTCATATTACTTCTTCCTTTAAGTATTCCCTGATTTTTAATTTTGCATACCTGTACTGCGTTTTTGAGGTTGAAACCGAAATATTCAGTACATCGGCAATCTGTGCATGCTGGTACCCTTCGAACAAATACAGATCAAAAACTATTCTGGCTCCCTCCGGCAAATCATTCATGGCATTTTTTACTTTTTCAACGGTTAGATTATCCGGATAATCTTCCGTTGTTTCCAAATCCGGTACCTGAAAAAAATCGTAACTTTCAATAAAAGTCAGTTCCGGTTTTTTCATCCTGTACCGGTTAATGGTTTTATTCACCACTATGCGTTTTAACCAGCTGCCAAATGATGCTTCAAACCTGAATGTGTTCAACCTGGTAAATGCATCAATGAACGATTCCTGAAGAATGTCCTCGGCCTCCTCCCTGCTGTTTGTCATCCTGTGGGCAACATTCAGCATTTTGTCGGCATAAAGTGAATATAGCCTGAACTGAGCCTGCCGGTCACCTTGCAAACATTGTTCAATTACATCCTGATTTATGTCAATACTTTTTTTCGCCAAGGTTATCATCCTTTTACACTATTATAGACACTAAAAAATGTTTAGGGTTGTAAAAGTCTCTAAAAAAATTTCAGAAAAAAATAAAAAGTAGCCGAACAACCTTTTTTTTTAGGTGAACAGAGATATCGGATCTTAGCTGTTGTATCTGAATTGCCTGCAGACCCTACAGATAATACTAATAATAAATATTTATTCATGCGCGTATCAAAAAATCTTTAGTATTTTCATCGTGTCATTTTAAAAGAATAAGGATGAAACTAAAAACATTACTTCTATCGCTATTATTTGTTTTGGCTGTCTTTTCAATGAATGCGCAAATGGAAAAGGTCCCGAAGCAATATACCGTCGAAGCAGGTTATATTTATACCTTTGATAACGGATTTGAAAATTCCGGGTCAAACGGTGGACATTTTTTACTGGACTATGCCTGGCAACTTTCAGGATTTCATAAGAAAAAAGCGGCTTATATAACTGTTCCTTTAGGTTACAGCTGGCTTATGGGACAGGGAGCTGAAAAGGATCTGAGAATTCTTTCGTATGGATGGACGGTAAGACACGAGCTGGGAAAGGACAGAGATTTTATTCCTTTTATTGGTTACGGTCTTTTGCTTAATCAATTGCGACAGGAAGGTACAGAAGGTAGTATATTCGGCCATCAGACCCAGTTTGAGTTTGGATTTAATTACACTAAGCCGGAACGAATACAGCCATTCATAAAGTTGGAATACAGCATGATTCGCTTCCCGCAGTTTGGCGCAGATCAAAGCTACAGGATGAACCACCTTGCATTAAAATTCGGCATCAGAATGAATAGCAGGGATGCTAATAAAAAATGATTTTAAATTGCAAGTAAACCGCCTTGGTTTATTATAGATTGTTATTTTTGCAGGGATATTAATTTTAATTATGAAGAATCCTGCAAATTGTACATCCATTCAGGAAGTACGGTCAATCATTGATGAGATCGACTTTGCCATTATTGAATTGCTTTCAAAAAGACAAAAATGTGTTGAGGAGATTGTCCGGTTTAAAAATAATCAGGAAGAAATTGTAGCGGAAGATCGTCAGAAAATACTTTTTGCTCAACGCAGATTGTGGGCGGAACAAAACAACATTTCTCCGGATATGATAGAAAACGTATATAAATTTCTGGTTGAACATAACATAAGCAAAGAATTAAATCTTTTTAATAAGCGATAATTATCAAAGCGAAAATCATGTATAAAAAGGATATTAAAGTAGTGGACTGCACAGTTCGTGATGGTGGCCTCATGAATAAATGGCAGTTCTCCGATGAGTTTGTAAAGGGCGTTTACGATGCTTGTGTGGAAGCAGGTGTTGATTATATGGAGATTGGTTATATCAGCAGCGAATTCGCATTCAGTCGTGATGAAGTAGGCCCGTGGAAATTCTGTGCAGACAGCGATTTGCGACGCATTATGGGAAATAATGAGACTAACCTGAAAATATCAGCAATGGCCGATATTGGGCGTATTGATCCTAAAGACATACCTAACCGGGCAGACAGTGTTATCGATATGATGCGTATAGCCTGTTATGTGCACCAAATGGATAAGGCCATAGAACTGGCTCATCATTGTATGGACAAAGGATATGAAACAACCATAAACCTCATGGCTGTATCAAAGGTCAATGAACGGGATTTGGAAGAGGCATTATCAGATGTTGCCAAATCAAGAGTTCCGGTATTTTACCTGGTGGATAGTTTTGGAAGTATGTATAGTGAAACCGTACTTCATTTAATGAAAAAATACAAGGACATGTTGCCGGATAAAGAAATTGGAATTCATGCACACAATAACATGCAACTGGCCATGTCAAATACCATATCCGCATTAATGGATGGAGCAACCTATCTTGATGCTACCTTGCTGGGGATGGGGCGCGGAGCAGGCAACTGTCCGGTTGAAATTCTGATAGCATTCCTTAAAAATCCGAAGTACAGGTTACTTCCGTTGTTAAAAGCAATACAGGAACAGGTACTGCCCTGGCAGGAAAAGATTGACTGGGGTTATCATGTTCCTTATCTGATTACCGGAGCAATGAATGAGCATCCCCGAAGTGCAATGGCTTGGATGGATTCAGAAGAGAAAAACGATTTTGTGAAGTTCATGAAATCTATGCACGATTATGAATTGCTTGAATAGTAGAGTGAAAAAATAAAATAAAAAGCCGCCTGAATTTATCAGGCGGCTTTTTATTGCACCGTATATGGTTTTAAAGTTTAATGACTTTCTCTGTTTGTACCTGCTTATTCGTTTTAATTATTACCATGTACATTCCTTTGGGCAGATTTTCTGCAGCTTTCCAGTTTATTGTGTATGAGCCGGAATTGAATGTTCCGTCTTCAATCTGCCGGATGAATTTCCCATCCTGTCCAAGAATACTTATGGAAACATATGTCCTTTCGGCAAGCTCGAATGTTACACTGAGATTGTCACGGAAAGGATTCGGATATGTTGTAAGTAAAGCGAAATCTTCCGCCACCGGATTCGTAACCGGTGTTCCCCAGTAAACATTTTCTTTTCCGGGTGTACCGTAATTATCTGTAATATACCATTCTTCTCCGTTGGTATTCTCAATTCGCTGATAAGAGAATGCATCATTATCAACAGGATTTGGGTTAGTATATGGTAGAGAGTCAACCAGGATTTTCTGATGATTATATAGTCTTACACAGTCACCGTCATTAGCAAATCCAAAGTCAAAATCACCGGTTTTTGAAATTGCATATCCGTAGTAATCAGCTACTGCTCTCGCATTGCGGCATATGACAAGATAACCCTTAGCTTCAATCGCAGTGCCCTCGGGTAGAATAAATACATGATCATCATCATCGTCTTTTAAAATCCAATTTGAGAGATCAACGGCATTATCACCTTTATTGTAAATTTCAACCCAATCTTCAGGCGTTGGAGCATTTACATTATTATAAAACACTTCATTTATCACAATAATTTCCTTGTAGGATGGATCAACCTCAAATATGGCCTGAATGGTTGAAGGATTACTGGTCGTGACATAAACTGTATCGTTGAGCGATGAAACAGATCCGTACCATCTTTTAAATCTGTAGCCTTTTTTGGGCTTGGCAACCAAGCGGATCGGGATATCATTAAAATAGTCTCCGTTCCATGGATAGCCATATTTGTTCAGATCAACAGTATTTATTTTTATGTCTCCCATATTAGGATCATTAACGGTAAGGGCAAGACTGTACATTCCATCAATGCTATAATAATTACGAACAAAGTTTTTAATAACATTGGGGCGTTGTGCACCATAATATTTCATTCCATCCGTACGTGACGACCATCCGTTTGCATCTCCTCCCCAGCGACTCATATGTGCCGGAATTTCACTGCTGATCGCACCTTTCATCTTATCGAAAATGGGAAGGAAGTAATCGGATTGCCATAGCGTATTTATAACATCAGCAAATGCGTTGATGAATACGTGCTGAAAGTCTTCATTCGTATTCATCTTTCGCAGCAGATAGGTTGATAATGCCGGATTTGGCCAGCCAGTGTTGTTATCTGCCATGGCAAATGTTAACGTATTATGGTTAACATCAGAAAATCCGAAATCCAGATCAAATGTCATCCAGCGCCAACGGGCATCGTAATCGAAGCTTTGCCAATATTTAAAATTATTTCCCGGCCAGTCTGTATTTTTAACGGCAATATTACAGGCTTCGTATAATGCAAAATTTTCAACATCCATTTGTTTTTTCACCCAGTTATAGCTTTCCGGTAAGGAAAGATCATTATTTTCAATATAGTCGAGAAGATCCAGATAATGCTGGTCATCTCCCTGAACCAGATTGATCAGCCAGTTAACATGAAACTGCATGATATTTACAGTAGACGGATCAAGATTGTAGTGTGTGGCATAATAGTATTCATCAAACCTTTCACGGATATTATGAATTCCCCAGTATTCACCATTGATGTATACCACTGAAGGCTGATAAGCCTGCTTGTCAATCTCGTCCGGGAAGAATCGGCTTGCGTACGCATCCTTCATCATGGTCTGGTTCCAGTCGTTACCCGAACTGCGCAGGTTCAGACTATAGAATTTGTCGATATCCAGATCATCAAAAACCTTATAATCCAGTCCGTCTTTACCGTATCTCTTTCTGAATCTCAGGCTTAGAGATTTTTGCGCAAAGTTACGGCTACATCCGCCAAATATTTTCACACCCGCATCTTGCGAAAATGCCTGGGTGCCATTTGGCAAAATCATACTCACATTTACAGGGCGTTCCCAGTCCTGCCACCAGTTTTGTCCGTTATCACAGTTTTCCCCACTGGAAGTATGTCCGGGGCCATTTACATAAATCCCGTTTTCATAACCAAAAAAGTTATCCGGGTCAGATACCAGTGAAATAACCGGAAGATCATGTTTGATATTAAACAGATAACTTTCTGTGCAAACTGGTCCCGGCATTCCGCCATCGTTAATAATGGCGGCTCTTATGGCTTTGGTGGAATTTATACTTATTGGTCCTGTATATGGGGTGCTTGATTTTGTAGGTTCAGTATAATCCGTAGTGTAGTAGATGTGATCCGATGTATTATCGGAACTCAGTGAAAGCGTAATACTGTTGTTAAAGATACCACCTTTAACCGAAAAAGTAACATCTCCGGTCAATGACGTATAGCCCTGGGTTGAATTAGCTGCTTCAGGTGTCGGATCCGGAAAATAATTAAACTCATCATAATATACATAATTTCTTCCGTATGAAATATTCGTAGGCAGTTCAGGTACCCGAATTGAATCTGCCAGATTATTGTTTTTAAATAAATACAGGCTTTCTCCTGAAGATGAGATGCTGAAGTCAGTATGAAATTTTGCTTGAGGAAGATCAACAAAATCTTCAAGTGATCCGGAAACAGGGGAAGTGAATCCAAGAGAAAGGAATGGAATCGCGGTCATGTCAGAGCTGTTGGTTCCTGCATTGTGTACCTGAATGGCCAACACATTTTCACCGTCAATCAATAAGTCCTGAATGTTTTCTAATGGAAATTCATTGGGATTTCCTCCTGTATACATCAAAGCTTCATGACTGGAGTTGTCTGCAAACGCGTTGTAAGCAGGCGGGCCAGAAGAAGTTATATTGGCCCTGGCAATTTCATTGCCATTCAGATAAGCGACGAAGGCATCATCATAATCCATGTGTAATATAGCCTTCTGTACCAGATTTTTATCTTTAATTGTAAATGATTTGCGCATGAAAACAGATATGGTTGAAGCGGGTACCGTTGTATTATCGTCATTGTCACCATAACCTATCCCACTTGTTCCATCCGACCATGCTGCATCATCGAAACTATTTCCTCGCCAATCTGAATTTATCTCTGAAGAGGGTATGATATATTTCCAGGCATCACCTTGTTTAATGATTGTTTCCCAGTATTGAGGTGCATCTTTTTTGTCTTTTCCGGATGCAAAAACAAGTAAATACTGATCAGGTGACAATGAAAAAGCAGGGAAGTGCCAGGCTTTCGATGTATCCATGTCATCAGAAACACTATAATCGGCGAGATCGACAACTTCGTTACTGTTATTCCATATTTCGAACCAGTCGGGTGTGTCACCGTCTTCATCTCTGAGATACTGCTGGTTAGAAGACATGACTTCATTTATGACTACCTGTTGTGGCAGACAAACCTGTAGAAGCACTACAGATAAAATACCTGTGAGTATTGATCGGGCAAGCACCATTAATTTTTACCTTAAAACATAAAACAAGCTAACAAATGTAACAATTATTACAAATAGATAACATCTACTGTCTGCTAATTACTCATTAATTAATCACTGTTTATCAGTTTTTTATGTTGTAAAACATGGAAATGTCCAAATGTTAAGTTAAAATCCCAAATCTGTTAGTTCTTTTAAAACCAATCGGTATTTGGCTCTTGTCAGATTCAGTTCAGATAAAATATCAATTTGATGGTTGAGCTGCTCACATGTAACGATATCCTTCTCAAGCAAAAGTTGTTTCTCTTTTAATGTCAGACTATGCAGAATTGTAACCGGATAAATTTTTAAACGCTCAATTAACTCTTTCAGACTGTTGCCATAAGGATAATCCCATGCAAGAAGATTTAACCCGCTACATTTACTGTACTGGATTGAATCGGAAGAAAAACGGGTGTTTGTCACTACCCAGCCTTGAAATGTTAATCCGCTGTATGCCTGTAACGTTTCACGCTTTTTGATGATGTCATCGACTCTTGATCTCACATAAAGAGGCACCTGTATGCTGACCTGTTTCCCCTGATCCTTATGATACTTACATTCCATCAGATGTTGCATTCCGTCTTTGGTTGCAATCACATCCATTTCGTGCGTTATACAACGGCCATCTACAACAATTCCAACCTCTGTTTCATACCCCTGGCGCGCAAAAATCTGTCCGATAAGATCTTCAAACGGATAACCCGACGGGCCCAGTTCAAAAATGGCCTTTTTCAGTTTGTACCGGACAGAAGCAGCTGACCGTTCTCTTTTTAGGAGTGAAAAAGCGCGTTGATATATTTGCTTGGTTGTAATGCCCGGAAAGATATAGTCAGAGATTTCCTTTGCGATATTTTCTATAGTAGCATCGGATGCTCCTGCGTTATGCAAGGATTTTTTGAGTTTCTCAACATGAAAGAATTCTTCTTCACCCGACGCCTTTTTAATGCTGATATTACGCGGTTTCATTTAAATATATTTAAAGGCAACTATAAATATAGCTCATATTATGTAATATGAAAGTGTAAAAAGGAAACAAAAATCCCCGCCTAATAAAAGCGGGGACATAATGTTTTCGAGTAATTATCATTCGAGAATGAGTTTTCTGGTATCTGTGACATGATTTGCAGAATTCATAATGTGAATCAGATACATACCAGGATCACCAAATTCATCTATGTTTATCTTGTAGATTGGCTCATTGATATTGGATTCAAATACTACTCTTCCACTGACGTCTGTTATCTTAATTTGGTATGAAGAGATCTGATTATAATAACTTCCTGTATTTATGGTCACCATATCCCTGGTCGGATTTGGATAGATTAAAATTCTGTTTGTCAGATCTTCTTCCTCATTATTGGTAAAAATGACATCAATTATGAGTGTATCGGTAACAGATACAGAGTCTGTAACTGATTCTGTACAATAATTTGGATCAAAAATGTATTTTTCATACTGTGTTACTATACTATCGCAACCATATATGCATATAAGAGTATCAATACCCCTGTAATATGTTTGAGGTGAAACCACCTCAAATTCTTTGGATGAGACATAATATATGGCTGTATCTATTACACTTCGTTCTTTACAAATCACTTCTGAATAGAGCTCCTGTATTTCTTGATAGGATATGGCTCTGCTGTAGATTCTTATATCATCAATGACACCAGGCACATTGTCTTCCCGGTCGCCGGATTTGCCAATATAGAGATCATGATTAAATGCATTTAATATCCCAATATTAAGTTTGGTATCTATTAATTCATCATTTACATACAATTTACAGGTTTCACCATCAAAAGTCATTGAGATAAAATACCATTTAGCAGGTTCCCATATATAATTTTCGCTCCGGTTTCCGGTTCTGGCATTTTGGGTATTTATATCACAAGCAAATCTGTAACGTGAATAATCTTTGTAATCACCTGAGACACCAACATGATATTGTGGTGTTGTATCGGAATAATGTCCTTTATCTATAAGGCTGTTATTTCCAATGCCAACAAAATAATCAGGTTTATACCATAAGCAAATACTTATTTCATTCGGATTTAACAAATCAGTATCTTTTACGACCATATAATCATTAATTCCATCAAAACTATACGCGTTGTTTGTATTACCAAATCTGTCGTAAGTTAACTCCGGGCCGTTAACATCCGCGTGCAAATTGTTACCACTGTAATCATATGCATTCCCGTCAAAAGGATAGTAAGCAACTAAACCACTATCAAGTTTAACCGGTGGAATATGCTCATTATATAAATCGCTAATGTTATTTTCAGATAGTGCTTTACTGAATATTTTGATTTCATCCAAATAACCTGAAAACGGATTAATATCTCCATAGTATAATTTTTGAAGTCCGAATTTTAAGTCCTGATCATTATCAGTGTTTTGCGGAGTTGCTATTGTTTGGGCAACAAGATGATTATCGACAAACAGTTGATGTAAACTATCCATTCTTACCGCTACTACATGATGCCATTCATTATCTGCAATATTATTTTTGCAGGTTGTTATAATAGAATTTCTGGTTCCGTTTCCGGTTGTATAAGACGCAGTGCCTTGTTGATCATTTAGCCTTATCCAGTACTGGGGATCATCGTATTCATTAATTCCTCCTTTCTGGCAAATCATTTGTCTTGCATCTGAGTTGCTTTTTACCCAAAGTGAAATACTGAAATCTTCGGTGCCGAAATTCAGTTTATTATCGTGGGGCACAACAAGGTAAGCAGCATTTTCGAAATAAGCGGCGGCATTGTTTTTGCCAAATAAGTCTGATCCAAACGTTACACCATGATTTTCTGCGTCAAAACCATTGCCACTCATGTCATTAAATGTGGAGTCCAGGGGGTAATAGGCCACCAAACTATCCGTAATATTTGAAACCGGTTCCTGTTCATTATAAAGACGATCTAATTCGTTATCTGTTAAAATTCTGTTGTAAATTTTCACTTCGTCAATGTAACCTATGTATTTTCTCGAACCGTTATAATTATCATAAATGCCACCGATTATCCAGTCGATATTATTGGATGTAGATGAGATATTCTCTATAGAAATCGAATTTACGGTGTCTCCATCTAAGAAGGTAGTTAATTTTTGGGTGGAAGAATCAACAGATACCACCAATAAATGCCATGTGTTGTCCCATATCATACCGACATTATTTTCGTATGTGTTGTATGTATCGTAAATAACAGAATTACAGCCTTTAGGGCCGGCTTGTAAACTGTATGGATATGAGGAAGTTGTTTCTGAATTCCATTTTTCAATAACACGGCATGCATTCATTACAGTTGAGTCACTCTTTAACCATAGCATTATCGTATATGAATCAGTTTGTGCATTAAAACTATTAAGAGCAGTATGCGGAATTATAATCTGATCATCAACACCATCAAAATAGTATGCCGAATTGAAGTTGTTGAATCTGTCTTTTGCCGATTGTATGTCTCCAACTACAATTCCATGATTTTCATTTCCACTAAAGTCATTAGCATTTCCATCAAATGGATAATAGGCAATAAGTCCTTCTTCAGTATTATTTATCTGGTCGTATTTATCATATAAACTGTCTATTTCATCATAGTTTAAAGCGCGGGAATAAACCCGTACATCATCTATTTTACCGTTGAAGTTATAGTTAAAACTATTATAATTTTTATTATTTCCCGCAAAAGTGCCGATATATAATGGGTGGTTCATATTCAGAGAAACGCCATCATTAAGGTCTTCTGAAATTAATTCCCCGTTAATGTAACTACGTGTTGTATCTCCTTCCCGTATAAACA
This sequence comes from Quyinboa mangrovi, assembly GCF_042219825.1. Taxonomy (NCBI): domain Bacteria; kingdom Pseudomonadati; phylum Bacteroidota; class Bacteroidia; order Bacteroidales; family Quyinboaceae; genus Quyinboa; species Quyinboa mangrovi. The sequence goes on along the minus strand of NZ_JBHJHQ010000005.1, from coordinate 440,366 downwards.
CACAATGACACCATTGATCTAATAACGCTGTTCCAGGGGAGAATTGTGAAATAAAAACATTTCCATCCAGATCTTTTGTTGAAGTCAAAACATATGATTTGTAGCTTTCGTCCAAGCCCAAAGAAATATTAAATCCATCAGTAATAATATCTGAGCTGTCAACAGAAGACTTTGCATGTCCGTCAAAAATGTAAGGTAGGTCAACTAAAGATTTCCAGTTATCACTTGGCTGTATTTCCCAGTCTGCTAATCTGAACCAAACAGAAATTGAAAAATCACAAACACTGTCAAGGTTTTTAATTGGCGAAATTTCAATAAAATCATCTATTCCGTCAAAATAGTAAGCGCTGTTTTCATTTCCGAATCTGTCATCTGTTATGCTGGCACCATAAACTGTTCCATTATTATTATTATTAATGCTCGAATCATTAGCATTCCCGTCAAATGGGTAGTATGCAACTAATCCACTATCCAGTTTTATCTGACCTAAAGTAATTTGGGCAATAAAAGCTACTAATAGAAGTAATTTTGTTTTCATAGCACTACGGTTAATTGAATAATTCTCAAACAGATTGCTAAGTTAAGTAATTTTTTAAAAATGATATATAATTTTTAACACCTTACTTTTTTTATTACATTAGTCCGTTAAAACTATTAAAAAAATTGCCATGAAGAATACCGGGATAATCTTTGCACTGATCCTAGTTTTATCAGTCATTTCATGTTCCAAAAAGAAACCTGTAACCAATGAAAAAAGTGCTGTTTTTCAGCAATATGTTGAATCGTATACCAAAGGGACTATTTCGAGAACTGCGGAAATAACAGTCCGTTTTACACAAAATGTGCCAACTGCCCGCCAGGGAGAAGAGGTTAAAGAAGAAGTAATTAAACTGGTTCCTTCCGTGAAAGGTACAGCTTACTGGTTCGATAGCCGGACTATTGCATTTAAACCGGAAACCTGGCTTGATTTTAATAAAGTATACACGGCATCGGTCAATGTAGATAAACTCTTTCCTGATGTTGATCCTAACAATAAAACGGTACGTTTTGATTTTAAAACCAAAAAGCAGGACTTTTCGGTAAGAATCGGAGGTCTGCAGTCGCAGGGACTGGCATACCGGATGGAAGGTACTGTTTTGCTGGCTGATGCAGAAAAGAATGATGTGGTTGAAAACGTCATATCATTAAGCGATAAGGATCTGAATAAAAAGTTGCAGTGGTTACACGTCAGTCCTGAGAAGCACTTGTTTTATGTAGACAGTATTCCGAGGAAAGAAGATAATACCGATTTCCAGGTTTTGGTCAATGGCGATCCGCTGACCATGGATAAAGAGGATAAGCTTGATATTGAAATTCCCGGGTTGAATAATTTTAAATTGTTGAAAACAAGAGTTGAGCAGGAACCGGCACAATGTTTAGTCGTTGAATTTTCTGACCCTTTGAATCAGGATCAGGATATCTCTGGCTTAGTGAGACTGGAAGGCGTGGTCAATGTGAAAGTCAAAAAAGAGAATAATGTGGTCCGGTTATATCCGGCTCATCGCATAACCGGAACCAAAACTTTAAATGTTTCTGGCGATCTGTTGAATGAAATGAACTATCATCTTAAAAAAGATGAACTGATAACCGTAAGTTTTGAAGCCATAAAACCTAATGTCAGATTTCCTCAGTCGGGTGTTATCATTCCTTCCGGCAATGAGGAGTGCATCGTTCCCTTTCAGGCTGTGAATCTGTCAGCTGTTGATTTGTATGTCATCAGGATTTTTGAAGAAAATGTACCGTACTTTTTGCAGCAAAACCAGTTGGATGGCGACGATGACCTGGCGCATTTCGGACGGTTAATTCTGAAAAAGAAAATTAATCTCACAGAAGATATCGTTGTGGATGAAGGTTCATGGAATAATTACTCGCTGAATCTTAAAGAATTAATTCAAACGGAACCCGGGGCCATTTACAGGATAGAATTCCGTTTCAGAAAGGAATATTCAACTTATCCATGCAGCGGTTCAACTGAGACTGCAACTGAAGAAGCTGCCGAAGTCGAAGCACCTGAACCTGTGGATCAGGATTATGAAAGGTTTGATAAAGGTCAGTACTGGCCATATTATTCATATGACGGTGAATACAGATGGCGGGAACGGGACAACCCGTGTGATATGTCTTATTATCAGAACAAGTGGGTTTACCGTAATGTGATGGCATCTAACCTGGGCATTCTGGTCAAAACAAATGGTCAGAACGGCTACCGTGCATTTGTTACTAATCTGATTAATGCATCACCCTTGTCCGGGATTTCGGTTTCTTTCTATAACCACCAGAATCAGCTGATGAGTAAAAAGGAAACAAATTCGGATGGCATGGCTGAATTTGAGCTTGATGGTATGCCATGGCTTGCTCTGGCTCAGCGGGGAAACGAAAAAACATACCTGCGCGTGGATGACGGAACAGCGCTGTCCTATTCCAGTTTTGATGTAGGTGGAGTAATTGCAGCCAAAGGAATAAATGCCTTTATTTATGGTGAACGTGGCGTGTGGAGGCCCGGAGATACCATTCACCTGGCCATGGTGATTAAGGATACAGATAATCCGCTTCCTGAAAATCAGCCGGCAACACTGTATTTTTATAATCCGGATAACAAGCTGGTAAAGAAAGTTGTCAATACACAGCCTGTGGGTAAATTCTATACTTTTAAGCTGAAAACAGAGGATAGTGATCCAACCGGAAACTGGCTGGCTGCTATCCATATAGGTGGTGCTAAATTCACAAAGACCATAAAGATTGAAACCATTAAACCTAACCGCTTAAAAGTTAAGCTGAACTTTGAGGATGATATTCTTGACGGAACCAAGGCAAATGTTGGCAAACTGGATGTCGCCTGGCTACATGGTGCTGTGGGTAAAAACCTGAAAGTAAAGACAGATGTTATGTTCCGTCCTCAGAAAATGAGGTTTGATAAGCTTCCCGGATTTGTGTTTAGTGATCCGGCTGTGGAACTGGATATGAAGGAAGAAACAGTGTTTGAAGGTCAGACGGACAGCCAGGGGAAAGCAGAGTTTACGCTGAAAAAAATCTCAACCAGGTATGCGCCATCTCTTTTAAAAGCTGTTTTTACAACCAAGGCTTTTGAACCGGGTGGAGAGTTTAGTATTGTGCAAACCTCAAAGGACTATTCTCCGTTTAAGACATACATCGGGATGAAGATGCCGGAAAAACCAAAGAGCAGCTGGCATTATAATTCAGGAACAGAGTATCATGTGGAGGTTGCTTCTGTTGATGTACATGGTAATCCTGTGGATGTATCAAAACTTGATGTAGAAGTTTACAAGCTGGAATGGTCCTGGTGGTGGCATTCCAATAATCAGAATCTGGCCTATTATATTCAAAATACATACCACAGGCCGGTTATTACTAAGTCACTTTATACGAAGGACGGAAAGGGCATGTTTAACCTTAAGCTTGGGGAACGTGAATGGGGTAGGTATCTGATCCGTGTAATTGATCCGAACGGCCACAGTACCGGACAGATTGCATATTTTGACTGGCCCTGGCGTAAAAGCAATGAAGGTGCAGGAGGTGCAACACGACTGGCGTTTAATACAGATAAAGCCAAATACACCAAGGGAGAAACCATCAAGGTTCAGTTCCCGGGTGAAAAAGGGGCAAGAGCACTGGTAAGTGTAGAAACAGGAACACGCATTCTCCAGAATTTCTGGGTAGAGGTAGGCGATAACGGAGGAGAATTCAACTTGGTTGCCTCATCCGATATGGCACCGAATGCATATATCAATATTGCACTGATTCAACCATATGAGAAAACGGTCAATGAAAATCCAATCCGCATGTATGGCGTTATCCCGGTATTTGTGACGGATCCTGAAAAGGAACTTGAGCCGGAAATAACACTGCCTGAATCAGTTGAGCCGGAACAGCAGTTCTCTGTGAAAATTAAGGAGAAAAGCGGAAAACCAATGACGTACACGCTGGCTATTGTGGATGAAGGTCTGTTGGATATTACCAACTTTAAAACACCGGATATTCATGGTGCATTTTATCAACGTCAGGCTTTGCTGGTTAAAATGTGGGATATGTTCGATTATGTATCCGGAGCGTTCGGTGGTAAAATAGAGAAGGTGTTTGGTATTGGCGGTGGTGATGAATTAGACAACAAGGATAAGAAAGATGATAACAGGTTCAAACCGGTAGTTATGTATTCCGGACCACTCCAACTGAAACAGGGTGAAGAGGCCGTGCTGAAATTCAGGATGCCTAAATACATCGGTTCTGTAAAAGCAATGGTTGTAGCCGGAAGCGGCGACAGGTACGGATCAGCCGATGAAGTTATGCCGGTGAAAAAACCTGTAATGGTGCTGGCAACCCTTCCGCGTGTGCTTTCACCGGGCGAAAAAGTGAGTCTGCCTGTATCTGCGTTTATTATGGATGAAACGATCAAAGATGCGAAAGTGATGGTAAGCGTGAACGATATGTTTACTATTGGTGAAACCACGAAAGCAATAGAGGTTAAGGAGACCGGTGAGTATAACGTGAAGTTTGATCTTGCTGTTGCGGATAAAGTGGGTACCGGAACTGTTAAGATCGTTGTTGAAACCACTAAAGGAAAGGCAGACTATGAGATCAATATCAAGGTTCGGAACCCGAACCTGCCGTTGAAGCAGGCTAAAGATCTGGTTCTGGATCCGGGGAAAGAACAGCAGGTACAGCTTGATTTGCCTGGAATGCCTGGAACAAATTCTATCAGCCTCGAATTCTCGTCCATGCCACCGTTGAACCTGAAAGGGCGTCTTGATTACCTGATCAGGTATCCTTACGGTTGTATTGAACAGACCACATCCTCGGTCTTCCCGCAGCTGTACATCAATAAGCTGATTCAACCAGATGCTCAGATGGCTGATCAGATGCATCATAATATTATCACAGGTCTGAACCGGCTAATGCAGTTCCAGTTGCCTGACGGAGGATTCTCCTACTGGCCGGGACATAAAACGGCTTCAAACTGGGGGTCGGTATATGCTACTCATTTTATTCTGGAAGCTGAAAAGCAGGGCTACCAGATTCCTTACGGAATGAAAGACAAAGCGCTGGAATACCTTGGAACTAAAGTGGTGGAATGGTCCAGAACCTACGATTATTATTATTACGATTATACACAGTCGTACAGGTTGTATGTACTTGCACTGGCAGGAAAACCTGATATAAGTGGTATGAACCGTTTGCGTCAGAAAACCGGCCTGAACGACAAGGTGAAATGGCGACTGGCCGCTGCTTATGCCCTGATCGGTAAAAAGGATGTGGCAGAAGACCTGGTGGACATGAATAAACTGGCAATAGCCGATTATGAAGATATGTCTGAAACCTACGGCTCAAAATGGCGCGATTATGCCATGTTACTGGAGACGTTGGTTCAGCTTGGTAAAAAGCAGGAATCGGCCCGGATCATCAAAGAATTCTCTGAAGTGTTATCCAGTCCAAACCATTGGCTGAGCACACAAACCACAGCCTGGATGTTAATGTCAGTGGCTGAAGCCAAATCGCTGGTTATGGCGGAAGATGACCCGATGAATGCAACTTACCAGGTTAAAGGAAAATCGAAAGAAACGGTGAAGACCGAAGAGTTGATTAAACTGGTGGAGTGGGATAGTGACAAGGATTCTGTGATAACCATTAACAATAACAGTAAGAATGTGCTGTTTGTCACGGCCAGATCAGTTGGCCTGCCCATCATTGACAAGCGTGATCCGGTAAGTGAGAATATTGATCTGAAGGTCCGGTTCACTGATATGGCCGGAAATACGTTAAATCCTGAATCCATTGCACAGGGTACTGACTTTAAAATGATATATACGGTTCGTTACACAGGTTGGTCCAGGTCAAGCGATATCGAGAATGTGGCCTTAAGGCAGATCTTCCCCTCGGGATGGGAGATCATCAACACCAGGTTATACGGTGAAGGCTATAAGCTGAGTTCGGATCAACCGGATTATATGGATATCAGGGACGACAGGATTTACATGTTTTTCAATTTGCGGCGGCAGCGACAGATGACTTTTGAGGTGCTTCTGAATGCAGCCTACGAAGGCAGGTATTACATGCCGGCAACTGTGGTGGAAGCTATGTACAGCGATAAATATTATGCCCGGACGGCCAGCAAACAAGTGAAAGTAGTCCGTTAGGGTGCAGGTTTTGAGGGGACGGCAATGAAAGATGATTAAAAGGAAACAATACAGGAGAAAAGGCTGGATGACATTATACGTGATGGTATTTGCTGTCACACTGGTAATGCTCATCACGCCTTTGCCCCGTTTCACAACAGATTATGCCACACTGATCCTGTCGGAGGAAGGCGATTTTCTGAATGCTGCGGTCAGTTCGGATGAGCAGTGGCGCTTTGAACCGCTGGATTCTGTTCCGGATCACTTTAAAAAGGCCCTGGTCACTTTTGAGGACCAGCATTTTTATTCCCATTTTGGCGTTAATCCCCTGGCTGTTTTTAGGGCACTGACCCAAAATATCAAAGCCGGTCATGTAGTGAGTGGTGGCAGCACTATTACCATGCAGATAGCCCGGATGTCAAGGAATGGGAAATCACGTAATCTTTGGCAAAAGGGTCTTGAAGTGCTGATGGCAGTCAAGCTGGAGATGTTTGATTCCAAGGATGATATCCTGAAACTGTATGCCACTAACGCCCCGTTCGGCGGAAATACGGTTGGCCTTGAAGCGGCTTCATGGCGCTACTTTCAACGATCGCCCTATGAGTTGTCATGGGCCGAAGCAGCCACACTGGCTGTGCTTCCCAATGCCCCATCACTTATTTATCCCGGTAAAAATTCGGTGTTACTGAAAGACAAACGCGACCGCTTACTCACCAGACTTTTTGAAGCAGGTTACTTCGACAAAACAACACTGGAACTGGCACTGTTGGAAACCCTACCGGATCCTCCCGGAGCTGTGGCAGCCTGGACGCCGCATCTGATGAACCGTTTAATTGAAGAACGTGGTAAGGGTCGGTTCAAAACAACGCTTTCCGGATCACTGCAGAAAAGAGTGGTGCAGATTGTAAATGATTTTGCAGCTGCCTATAAACAGCAGGGTATCAATAATGTGGCAGCCCTGGTGATGGATCTGGATGATTACAGTGTGAAAGCTTATGTGGGCAATTGTGCCGATCCCGACCGGACAAACGGAGGTGATGTGGATGTGATTATGGCGCCCAGAAGTTCGGGGAGTATACTGAAACCCTTTTTATATGCAGCATCCATCTGTGACGGAACGATTCTGCCTGATATGTTGCTGCCCGATGTCCCAACATACCTCAATGGTTTTACACCTGAAAACTTCAATAAAAAATACGATGGTTTGGTACCCGCAGGTGAAGCGCTGGTTCGTTCCCTGAATATTCCCTTTGTAATGCTGTTGAAGGAATACGGTATTCCCGGATTTTATGATTTGTTACAGTCATTGCAGTTCAGTAAATTTAACCGGTCTCCGGATCATTACGGACTTTCCATGATTCTGGGTGGAGGAGAGGTGACGCTGTGGGAACTGGCCCGGGCGTACGGATCCATGGGAAATATGCTGAACAATGAAGGGCGTACGTTTGATATTTTTGAACCGCGGCTGTTAATGGGGCAGGACAAGCACAAAGTCGCATCTGTGCTGGAAATAACGCCCGGAGGCGCCTGGATTACCCTGGATAAAATAACAAACCTTACACGGCCAGATGAAGAAGCCGGTTGGCATTATTTTACCTCTAAGCAGCGCATTGCATGGAAAACGGGAACAAGTTTTGGATTCAGGGATGCCTGGGCGGTTGGTGTAACAGCACATCACCTGATAGCTGTCTGGGTCGGCAATGCCGACGGACAGGGCATGCCGGGTCTGACAGGAACCAGTAAAGCGGCGCCAGTGATGTTTCGACTTTTTGAACAGCTTAATGAAGACGGCGGCTTTTTTAATACGCCCTGGGACGATCTGACCTATTATCCGGTGTGCAGCCAAAGTGGGGAACTGATGACGTCGGATTGTGACCTTGCTGATACCATTATCGTTCCGGCAAAAGCCAATTATACGTCCGTGTGTGAATACCATAAGACTATCCATTTAACGGCTGATGGACAATACCGTGTAAATTCATCCTGCTATGACCCCAATCGTATGATTCATAAAAAATGGTTTGCGGTGCCTCCAAAATTTAGTGTCTATTTCAGAAGGAAGGACAGCAACTACAGGGATTTACCACCCGTAATGCCGGGTTGTGGCGAAACAAAGATGTTAAGTTTTACCTATCCCAATAAATCACAAAAATTATATTTACCGGTCGATTTTGACGGTAAACGCAACCCGGTGGTCTTTGAGGCAGCACACGAAGAGAAAAATGCTGAAATGCGCTGGTTTCTGGACGAAGCATACCTTGGCTCAACCAGGTACAACCACCAGGTGGCCATTCAAATGGATAAAGGTGTACACGTTATTACCATTTGCGACCTGGCTGGCAACGAAGATAAAATAAGGGTGGAAGTGATGAATGAGGAGGAATGAAAATGACCTGATGATTCTTTTTTCGGAATTTGGTGTATTTATGTGTTGATTATTAAATAGTTACCGTTTTTAATTCTTCGTAGATCATCCTTATATCTTTATAACTGATCAGTAAACTATACAGGAGTCTCATCCAGCCGGCTATGCCTGTTACAGCGCTGATAAATATGTTTAATGAGAGTGAAATAATTTTACATGATAAGTTAAAGCAGCGGTTGTAATTATTGATCATAAGCAATGATGCCTCTGTTTGTTCGGGGGTTATCTCAGAACTGATAATGACGGTGGAGTCCATATCTTTTGAAAACTTATATACTATATTCGGACTTGTTAAATACCCATTCACGTAAGTTTGTACAGAATTGATAACTACCGTAAATCCTTTTTTAATAATCTTAAAGGCTTTGGAGGCATACCGGAAAAAACCTACAAAAATATTCTCTTTAACAAAAGATACCACCTGTTTCCCTTTTTTCAGGATCCATCTCCATATGCGTTTCAGTCCATCAAATAAACGTGTTCCTTTCCTTTTAATGTAATCCCAGGCTTCTTCAATGGCAGAAGGAGTCTTCAGATGTTCCGCGATCTCCTGAACTACTTCACTAATGTTCCGATTGTCAGTATCGGTATCAATATTTACCATATTTTTAAAGAGCACGGGGGTAATGTTTTTAGCTTTATCGGAAGCTTCATTCACCGACATTTCTTCAAAATCGATATAGTATTTTTTTATGGCTTCATAAATATCGCTGTCGGTACTGATGGCGAAATTATTGATACCATCAATTATTACGGAGTAACCCAGTAACCATAGTTCTATTTTTGCACAATTCACGATAAAGCTTTGAGCAAGTGAACGGGACTGTTCTTTGTTTTTATCAGGCAAACGTAGCAGGAAGGAATTTTTTTTCAGTGAAGAGCGCTTTATAATTGTATCTGTTAATAAATCCTGGTTAAACAAAATATTCAGGGTTTCTTCATCCAGATTGGCCGTATAATTTTCGGCCCTGATTAAAAAGATATGCAGAATCTGGTTGAAGTTCTTTAGGCTTGTCTGATTAAGCAGATTGAATTTTTGACGTGGTTTATCACGATAAAGTCCCAGACTCCATAACCGTAACTGAACGGCCCTGTGAACCGCTGATCTTGTTTCTTCCCTTATCTTTCCATCTTTGAACCACTGTTCCGGAATAATTTCAGATTCAAAACTTACCAGCTGATCCAAAGCGCTCCAGGTTTTATTTCCTACCCAGTTGTCCTGCTTCAGGTTGGCATCTTTTTGGAACCACAGTACGGCTTCTTTTATGTCATCAATATGCTTATGAAGCTGTTTTGCTTTAACCTTACGTTTTAAATATCCAAGCAAATATAACCGTGATGCAATTGTCTTTAATCTTATCCGCTGACTTTCCAGCGTATATGTTTCCTCTTCATTCGACGGAACATCATTGACCAGTCCGTTTTTTGATGCATCGTTTAAAATGGCTTCAAATGCACCAAGCCTGTCAACAGGATCATCAGGCAGTGCATCATGGTTATATGGAGGCAACCCTTCAGACATCAGGGTTTTGCAATCAGATCTTTAAATAAGTTCAATAATCCCAACCGGGTTTCAATACCTGCCTTCACGGCATTTTTATGAACCTCTAATGCCAGCGGCGGTACATTATCCAGGTCTTCACGCACAAAGTTGTACGAATCACCATCGAACTGTGCCAGCGATTCAGCTACCAGTTTAATTTTACCATCTGTTTTGCCGGCTTCGTCATTAATAAGTTTCTTAATATCATCAAACGATGTAGCGGAATCTACATTGGTTTCTATCTGACCCGTAAAGGTCTGAACGTGCAATGACGTTAAATCTTTAACGGCATCATCCAGTTTTTTAAGCGCATCTTTTAAAGGCATAATAAATTGTTTTAAAGTTAGAAATCATTCAATTCAAAAAGTGTGTAAGAAAACACAGAACCATATATCATACTTGATTTAATGACGACGGCAAGAAAAATGTTAAAATCAAGGTCATCCTGAATAACCTGGCAACCTGCACTGTAAGCTCCAACTTTTTCTACATCGTTTTTAAAACTGGTGGTATGCAGGTTAAGTCCGGTAACGTCAGAAAATACCTGTCCGCTTGTATCCAGGTCTCCATCCATATCATTGTCTCTCCATATGTTGAAAACACCAATTGCTTTTTGGGTCAAAGCCTGATAACCTTTATGAAATCCAAGTGTCCAACAACTTTTATACTGACCCGGAATTAAAATGGCAGTCCCGTTTACGCTTCCTGTTTTTTGTTTCAGCCAATATAATCCGGGTTTTGTTGTGGCATTAAACAGATGTACAATTTTATTGCGTGAAACATCACGGTAGGCTAAACCGATAAAATCATTGAATTCATCCACCAGTGGATTGTCTGACCGTATGCCGAAAATATTCAGGTTATACGAGCCACGGTCAAAAAAATTATATCCTTTCCGGTTATAAATTTGTTGTAACTGTTCGTAAGTTATTTGCATAAAATTCGTGTTTATGTTCACATGGCTGGCTCTATTCTACACCAGCAAAGAATTCATATGTGTTATAATAACTCCTTAGCAAAAAAGTTTTATTCTGCTCTTCGGTGATATATTCAGATAAGCCTGCCAGGTTGTAAGCAACACTGTTTCTCATAAGTATGCATATTAGTTGGGTGGGGTAATACACTGCATAAAGTTCGACTATTTATAAGAAAATGTTAATTAAGAAAATATTAATTAAATATGGTATTTAGATGCTATTTACCTTTAAGCTTTTGGATATGGCATTATATTATTTGTTTTATCGGGTTGTAAAACATTAAGAACAATTAGCCACATTAACAACAATATCCGTAATTTTATGATTCCTTGAAATACTCTTTTTGCCCTTCTATAAAATATTTAACCGGATATCTCTCCCATTTATATGTGTAGTAACCAGAGCATCTGATAAAGCAAACCGCTTTGGGTACAGTGTTGGATGTAATGACAAAAACGATAAAAACTAATGATTATGAAGAAATTTCTGGAAAACCTGAATAAATATTGGGTTACACCTGCTGTGGCAATAGTTGGCGCACTGTTAGGACTATATTTTACACTTGTAAAAAATAATCTGGAAACAGAAGCTGCCAAAATATCAAACAGTGCTGCAAAAATCGAAGCTGAAATAAAACAAAAAGAGTTCAGCAATAATGTAAAAATTCAGATGTACAGTGAAGTAAAAGAGGCAATTATGTCTGATGATAATAAGCTCCAGGATGCGGTACTTCTGTTAGTGAATGAAATGTTGGCGGATGACAGCTTGTTCAGGGAACAGCTTATCAGGATCTTAATAGCTTCTCCAAATGTTGATAATTCTGTGAAGCTGAAACAAAAAGAGATTGAGGTTCAGACAAAAGAATTTATACAGAAGGAAAAATCCAAACTGGCCGGTAATTTTACGGTAGATGTATTTTACCTGGAAGATATTTTGAATGAAGCCAAACCCAGGGCAGATAAAATAACGCAGTTGTTAAACGATAAATTTCCGGATTACAGAATACGAACCCGGGTTTTGCCCCGGACAGTGAATGCTAAAAGTGGTTACCGTATTTCCTCCAATCAGATCCGGTTTGAAAAAGATGAGCGAAAAGAGGCAGAACAAATTCTGGAGCTGATAAAAAAGAAAGGAATCTTCCAACTGGAACAACCTGAATTGCTGGAAATAAATCCAACTACAAAAACACCGGACTATATGAGTATTTTTGTGCGGAATATGTAATTCCGAAGAATAAGCTACTGACAGCGTGATAGCTTTTCCTCACTGGCTAAGCGGTAAAATACTAATTCGAAATAAAGTGGGGAAGGCCGTTGATTCTTTATTCGGAATACATTATTTTTATTTCTATAAATTGAACCGGTAAAATTGTCTGTTTGCAAAGCAAAATTATTAAGTTCTGTTTACTTATGTGATGGCAAAGAGGGACAGAGATCCGTAAATAATACTTTTGGTGTGGCAGGTTTAAGCATTGCATAGTATTAAAATGATAAACGTCAAAATGAATAAGATAGTCATAACAATAACTGTGGCAATAATTTTAATAAGTTGCAATAATACAGGTAAGACCAACAAAAACACACATAAAATGGACAAGCAAGATAGCGAAGCGATAAACACTGCTTCAACAAAAGATACAACCCCTAAAGTTACCGGAATCGGTGGGATTTTCTTTTACTCGGACGATCTGAAAAAAACGCAGGAATGGTACACAAAAAATCTGGGCATCGAAATAAATGACTGGGGGTCTTCCAGTTTTGAATCCCGTAGCATTGACAGGCCAGATGACGTAAATTCTCTTCAATGGAAACCTTTCGAAAAAGGGGATGAATATTTTTCCCCTTCCAAAAAGGATTTTATGATCAACTATACGGTTCAGAACATTGAAGGTCTCGTAAATAAACTTAAAGAAAACGGAGTGACGATACTCGACAGTATTGAAACTTACGAGTTTGGGAAATTTATACATATTATGGATGCGGAAGGCAATAAAATTGAATTATGGGAGCCGGTTTTTAATGCCGCAGATGATGATGACACAACGAAATAGCGGAATCACTATACTTTTACAGTGCAAAAGTTTCTTCCAACTTAAATCCTGTTGTAGATATAGGATAAAAATAGTGCAATAAGCAATTTTTTCTTGTTGTTGCAAAGTCACTGATTACAGATCCTAAAACTCATAACCACACCACTACTTCGGTTAATTGTTCAAATATAATTTCACGGAAGTTAACTGTTTTATCGTTCTTATGTCACTTTTCAATTTTTGCAAATATTGCCAATACATTTCGGTTCTTTTTTGAGTGGTTTCGTATTCCAGTTATTCTTTGTCTGTCACAGGAGGTTAAGGACAGTTAATGCATGGGATATGTGCAGTTAAAGTATATTAATAATTAGACCGTTACAGAACTTTGTTCCGGATTTAAAGGTTTTTGTCTCATCTTTTTCGGGATAAATAGAAACGGGTTCTGATATTTTTCCCGTTGTCATTTTGAAGGTTTTGCTCGGGACCCAAATAAAATTTTAAAAAAATGAAAAAGTTAGCAATTTTTCTGTTGTTAGTGGTGCCCGTATTGAGTTTTGGACAAAACGAAAAACTTCCGGCATCTGTGGTTAGTTCCTTTAAAAAAAATTTTCCTGATGCCGTTATCAATTCATGGACTGGTAATGATTCTTACAATTATTTAACTGACTGGTCAAGTGATGTGTATTATGGCGATTTTAACTTCGACGGTTTCCCGGATGATTACAACGATGGTTATTATGGAAACGGAGACTATTATGAAGGCTATGGTGATGAACCTTTTTATTATGATGACGGGTTGGATTACGACTATTATGTGCCGGAAGACTATGTTGTTGTTCATACTTTACCTACACAATATCAGTTGAATTTTACTTACAAAGGTGGACGTATGTCCGGAATTTTTAAGGCTGATGGCGCATTCGTTATTGCTAAAGCTCGTTCTACAGTACTGCCGATAGTTGTGGTTGAGGCGGTAAAAAATGCCTACAAGGGGAATGTTATTCGTATAGCACATGAAAAGGAGATTCTGATTACACCTGAAAATCTTCCATCTAACCCTGTTTATCGCTTGAAGGTTTTTGTTAAGCATGCAGGATATTCAATAATGAAGATTGACTCAAAAGGGAAAGTGATATCAAATAATAAGTATCAATAGATCAGATGAAATTCTATATCTGGATTTGATTACATACCTCATAAAAGGTAAAAAAGTAAATAAAAGGCTTCTCATGGAGCCTTTTTTCTATTGCAAATAAATTTTTATTTGTGTGTTGTTCAATCTGAGTTATGCAGTTGTTCTGTTAACCAATTTAGTCATAACCTCCAATGTGTATGTCACTTAGTTGCTGTGCTGTGTCAGACTGTTAATATAGTCCTCAATATTTGTATACCCGTTGTGGTTAATATCACCATTAATATCAGTGTCGGAGTTTGGATTCAGTCCATGTTCCTGCTCCCAGCTGTCAGGCATTCCGTCATTATCAGAGTCTGCAGGAGCTGTTCCCCCTGTAATTGTGCCAATTCCTCCAACCTCTGATTCATTCAGTATAAACGAACCTTTGGTTCCCAAAGAAGCAACTTCACTGATTATGCGGCTGTCATGTGCATCGCGAACCAACGAAGCGCCAACTGTTTTTATGACAGTCTGATAAGCCTCCTGAGCTGATTCAATGTTTAAGGGTGCAGATGAATGCAGATTCAGTTTCTCCATTGGTGTTGCAGCGTTATAATCCTTAATCGGTGTCCCGTTTAGTTTTCCGTCGCGGTTCAAATCCTTATAATTGCCTTTTTGGTACAAATGATCTGTTTCGGTCCATTGCGAATAATAACTGTCTCCGTTGTCACTCGGACCCGCAATGAAATAATTGTTGATGACATCCTGGTAATGATCTGCTGCGGAGTGGCCACCGACGATGCCATTCCCGTAATTATACACCACATTATTGACATATTGCAGGGCACATTTCATCTTGGGATTTCGGCTCTTGTTACTCACCCATAAACAATGGGTAACCGTCCAGTTCTGTGTTCCGTCTGTTATGGCTCCGAACCGTTGCGGATCAATCCCTTCACTGATGATACAATTTTGCCAGGTGACGGTATTGCTGCCCACGATATGCACGTTATCCCACCGTCCCCAGGAAATGGAGCAATGATCCAGAATGATATTACTGCCACCATCGCAGGTAAAGGTACATTTACCTTTGCTCATGGCTATACTGCCGCGCATTCTGAGATAACGAATAATGACGTTGGTTGAGTTGCACACAACCCGATTTCCGTAGACAGTTATGCCTTCGCCAGGTGCAGTTTGTCCTGCTATCGTAATGCTGTCGCTGATAAAAATGATATCAGCAGGCGATAATTTTATTACACCACCAACATCAAACACAATGATACGATTTGGCCGGCTTACCGCATCTGCTAAGGATCCTGGGCCGGAAGCATTCAGGTTTGTAACATGAACCACTGTTCCTCCGCGTCCGCCTGTGGCATAAGCACCAAATCCTTCAGCACCCGGGAAAGCCAGTTGTTGAGCCTGGGATGCTGTAGTAAGGAATAGTATAATGACTAATAAACTATATATTTTTTTCATGGGAAACTATTTGAGACGTTGAAAGTATAAAAAATGTGCGTGGAATCAAACTATAAAGATAGCCATCTCTGATAGATTAGGCATTGTAGATGAATCCGACTTTATTACTGTATGCCTGAAATGGAGTATACAGCTTTGAATATTTGTTTTGATTCTTAATTTTAAAATATTTACTTTTATAATCGTTGATAAACCGAGAAATGATCCTGTATGCAAAGCAATTAAAATATAAAGTTTGCTTTACCGACTCTAGTGGGTCGATAAACCGAGTATATATAGGTCTGTTGTTTTGTGGTTAACTATCTTTCTTCAGGCAGAAAAAATCTAAAATTATGAAAAATGTAATTAATGTAAAAAGTATCTCACACATTATTAAACCATTGATTTTTGTTTTTTCCATTTTCTTTAGTTTAGCAAATAATGTTTCTGCAATGGAATACACTCTTACAAGTGATGATGTGGTTGTAAATAATGGAATAATTGATAGTTGTTCATACAACTTTACCATCAAAGAAATCATTATTCCTGATTCACTGGACGGGCAGGAAGTAGTAGGAATTGGAGTAATGACCTTTGAAGCGAAAGAAATAACAAAAATAACTTTGCCGTTATCAATTAAATACATACGACGCTTTGCATTTGCTAAGAATAATATTACAAGTTTAGATTTAAGTCCATGTAAAAGATTAGTTTTAATTGATGAATATGCGTTTTATGCAAATAATTTAACAGTTGTAAATCTAACAGGTTGTAATTCATTGTCATATCTGGGTAAAAATGTGTTTTTAATGACACAACTTGATAATATAACGTTGCCGGAACATAAGTTTTACTCTGAAGATGGTTGGATGGATTTAATGGGTAACGTGTTCTCTGCGGGTACCACGGTTAGTAATTTCATGACTTCTTATTATATACCAACACCATATACTTTGACAAGTAATGATGTTATGATCAAAAATGGCATCATTCAAAGTTGTAGTTACGATTTTAGGTATAAGGTTATTGTCATTCCTTCAGTATTAAATAACCAAACAGTCATTGGAATAAAGGATAATACCAATAGT
This sequence comes from Quyinboa mangrovi, assembly GCF_042219825.1. NCBI lineage: Bacteria > Pseudomonadati > Bacteroidota > Bacteroidia > Bacteroidales > Quyinboaceae > Quyinboa > Quyinboa mangrovi. The sequence continues at coordinate 423,562 of NZ_JBHJHQ010000005.1, read as the reverse complement.
AGTTCTTCAGTTTTTAATTCTTATCAGGATAGTTTGTTTTGCAAAAGAGGTATTATTAATATAACATTGCCTGAGACTTTGGAAAGTATTGGTGAAAATAGCTTTGCTTACAATGATCTTCAAGCTTTAAATATTGATGATTGTAATTTGCTAATTCATATAGGTGCTAATGCCTTCAACAATAATCCATTGACAACAATTAGGCTTCCTGATAATCCTGAATATGTATCTTACGGTTGGAGGAATGAATTGAATGACTACATCGAAGGTGGGAGTTCAATTAGTAATTTTTCAAGTTACTATTATGTCCCCCAAGGCTATTTAATAATTTCTAAAGAAGAGGCAGTTATTGATAGAGGCGTTTTAATTGGTTGTAACTATGATACCACATTTAAAGAAATAAGGATTCCTGAAATAATTGATAACCAAACAATAACCTCAATAGGCAATGATGTATTTTCAGGAAAAGGACTTGAAAGAATTATTCTTCCATCAACACTAAACTTAATAAAAGAAGGAGCTTTTAGCAGCAATAATCTTACAAAGGTAGATCTTTCAAATTGCGTTGAACTTAGCTTTATTGATTCTAAGGCTTTTGACAATAACCCAATAGCAGATTTTGTATTGCCGTTTAAGACCAAATATGGTCTATATAATTGGAGAAGTGGAGATAAAGATACCTTTAGGCCTGAAGATAACGTTACAAACTTTTCAACTTATTACTACCTTTTAGCTCCATATACTATTTTAGACGAGGATGTTGAGGTTCAAAATGGCGTAATTCAAAGTTGTAGTTATGATTTCGCTCTAAAAACTATAATAATCCCAGATTCTTTAGATGGTCAAAGAATTATAGGCTTCCCTAATGGGTATCTTTCAGAAGGGTTATTCGCGAGTAAAAATATAGTTAGTGTACAATTGCCATCAGGTATAGAAACGATTGGTAGATGCGTATTCTATGAAAACCTTTTGGATAGTCTAAATCTTGACCATTGTACAGAACTAAGATTCATTAAAAAGGATGCATTTTCAAAAAATTCAAATTTATGTCTTAAATTACCTGTAAATAATGAATATCCTGAATATGGCTGGAAAAATAGCATGAATAATAATTTTAAGGGAGGTGATATCGTTAGTGATTTATCTCAAGCTTATTACGTTTATGCTCCATATACGCTTAAGGATGGTGATGTAATTATAGAAAATGGAATAATACAAAGTTGCTCAGCTAATTTACGATATTTATCGTTGGTCATTCCAGATAGTTTAAATAATCAAGAAGTAACAGGTGTCAAAGATGCTGAACAGAATTCTACCGGTGTTTTTGCCGGAAAAGGTATATTGGATGTTCAATTTCCAGCATCTCTTAAAATGATAGGTAATTTCGCATTTTCAAGTAACAATATTATAAATATAAATTTTAAAGAGTTGATTTCTCTAGAATTCATTGGGAATAGTGCATTTTACTCTAATTATTTCGTTAATATATATTTAAATGATTGTAAGTCATTGGTTTATATCGGGAATAAGGCATTTGACTCTTACCAATTTCCAACTTTTAAACTTCCAACTCCTGAAATAGTTGGTTTTGATTTTTATAGATGGTGGGGACCACGCGGCAAATACCTTGGTGGTGCGGAGGTATATACAGCAGATGGACCATATATTGCGGATGATAATGTAAGCATAGATGAAGTTAAAAAAGAAAACTTTAATATTTACCCTAATCCATCATCAGATAATTTTACAATATCTTATTTATTGGAAAGGGCATCAAAAGTTACTATAAACCTATATGATTTAAACGGCGTAAAAATAAATTCATTTAAACTTGGTAATAAAAGTCAAGGAAATCATTTGTATAATTTAGAGAACCTTGACCTTAATAAAGGTATTTATTTTATAGAATTAAATACAATAGACTGGTGCGAAATAGTAAAGTGCACAATCAATTAAATAGAACACATTTAAAGGTGTATTCTGCAAATAATAGAAATTGGATAAAAAATATTCCAAATACCGATTAAAATGAAATATCAAATCTATAATAATAACAAAATGAGAGCAATAAATATCTTTCTGTTTGTGTTAATAATTTTATTATCCAGTTGTATAAAAGAACCTGTTGAAACAGATAGAAGTTCAATAATTGGTCGGGTTTTAGACAAGGCTTCCGGACAGCCACTATCTTCTGCCACTCTTATTATTGAAAATGAAGATAATAATTATATTTCCACCACAAATTTTGACGGTTATTTTGAATTTAAAGAAATAATCAATGGCGAGTACACTGTAATTAGTAAAAAGAAAGAGGATGCCATAACCACGAAATCTAGCCAGTTTGATGGTGAGATAACTGATACATTAGGATTTTTTTCTACTGATAGTAAGAACTGGGGAAATTTATATTCACAAACGTTCTGTTCTTTGACAGGAAATATAACTATTCCCGAAATAAGTGATTATAGTGAAATAAACGTAAAGTTGCTTGGAACAGATAAAAGTGCATTAACAACCAACAAGGGATTTTTTAGATTTGATTTTATTTTTCCAGGTATATATGATATTGTTTTAGAAAAGGACAATTATAGGAAATTGAGTGTCAATAATATAATCGTTAATAAAGGTGAAATATACAATATAGATACAATCATTCAGCCAATCCATAAATTAATTACTATAGAAGAAAACGCATTAGAGTGGCCGCATCGTGATGTTATAGATTTTGCATTCTGTGAAGGAAAATTTTGGTATTGCAAATCTGCAGATCCATTAATGGCTTACAATCCTGAATCAGGTATTGAATCTTCCCATCTATGGAAAAATTTAGATTTTATGAATCACCCATATGGCCTTGCTGGTAATTGTGATATTACTGACACCTATGAAAATTCATTTTGGATTTCAGGAGACGCCGCAGTAAAATGGTACGTTCGTAAAATTGAAATAAAAAATAATAATGCTCTTATTGTTGATTCAGTAGATACAGGAAAGTATGGAATGATGCCATATAATTTTGGATGGGATCCAAAATCAAAAAGCTTAATTGTTCCAACAGGATATAATGACCAGTTACAAGTTTTTAATACTAATTCCAGACAATTGAAAACTATCAGTGTAAACTTGGATCTTGAATATGAAGAAACAATATATAAAGGTGACGGTGGTTATATCCGTTCTATAATAGTTGATCCCAATGGTACAATATTTCTGTTAATTTTTAAAGAGACAATATATGACAAAAGAGTAATGTTTATGTTTAAATATGATGATTTAGAAAATATGAATTTAATTGATTCATATATTTTCCCGGATACATATACAAAATTTAATATGCTATCATATTATATGGGGAATATTTATATAGCTGGTGATAGATTAAACTTAAATTAGAATGCCTTGCAAGCTCGGTTATAGTGCATCCCGGCAGGTTCGGGATGAGACCATACCGTGGGAATATTATGGTACCACATTTCAACCCCTCAAAATAAAATGACTGAATATATAGCGCTCTACCGTTAAAAAATATTTGGTGCGGGGGTAAGTTTTGAATGATTTGATGAATAATTTTGTATTTTTAACACAGATCCAAAAGCATAAGTTTAAAATATAAAATGTCAACAAAAGCAGTTAATAGTTCGGTTAAAACATCAAATTTTCCGTTTTTATTATTGTTTAGCAGGTTGCTGTTTTTTTTGGTTTTTCAGGCCATATTTGCTTTTATGTTGGATTCCTGGGAGTCCTCAGAAAAATACTGGTTACTGACTGCTACCCTGACAAATATAGTCAGCATTCTGTTGCTGATGATATTGTTTAAAAGGGAAGGAGAGAATTACTTCAAAATATTTAGATTCCCAAAGAATACAATTAAAAAGGATGTGCTTATTTTTTTGATACTTGCTCTGGTCTCAATTCCTGTTGCCATGATGCCGGGATATCTGCTAAGCTCAGTTATATGGGGAGATCCCGATGTTCCAACGCACATGATGTTTGGTCCGATAAACAAATGGTTGGTTTACTCGCTGATGTTCGCTTTCCCTTTGACTATTGCATTTGCAGAATTGGCAACTTATTTTGTGTATATCATGCCCAGGCTTGTCAAACGGCTGAATAAAAAATGGTTGGCAGTCATGCTCCCGGTGTTATTTCTTTCAGTTCAGCACTGTACACTTCCATTTATTCCCGATATGGATTTTATTCTTTATCGTGCACTTGTATTTTTACCCTTCGCATTGTTAATAGGCATTTCAATTTATTACCGGCCTTCTCTGTTTATCTATTTTGCAATTTTGCACGGCTTGATGGATTTTGGCACTGTATATATGTTTTTTATGCAGGTTAAATAAAATTTGCCGGAAATAGTATTTGCTGGTTTGCAGAATGTATTATGTTGGGAATCCCTTTGTGTTTCTTTGTGAAAACGCTTTGTGTACTTTGTGGTTAATGCTGGCCAATATGTAGACTGGTTTAATACAATGATTACTGTATCGGTGTTGTTCTGCAATATGAACGACTTAGTTTATTTTAATCAAACATATGAAAGACACTGTCGTTAATTGAAGCTTTACATATTAAACACCTTTGCCGGTAACAATGGTTTTCAAAGTATAAAAGAAGATTTTCAGATCGAGGAGGATGGACATGTTTTCCAGGTAAATCAGGTCAAATTTCAAACGGTCAATCATTTTATCAATACTGTCGGCATAACCGTATTTAACCATCCCTAATGATGTAATCCCCGGCCTTACTTTTTGTAACAGGTAATAATTCGGGTTCCTTTTTACAATCTGGTCAATGAAAAACTGACGTTCAGGTCTGGGGCCAACCACCGACATGTCTCCAATCAGTACATTCCAGAATTGTGGCAGTTCATCTAAGCGGTATTTCCGCATGGTTCGACCAAAACGCGTAATGCGTTTGTCATCAGGTGAAGCCAGTTGTGGACCGTTGCCATTTTCTGCACCGTCGTACATGGTCCTGAATTTGTGGATATGAAACGGATTTCCGTTTTTACCTACACGTTCCTGCCTGTAGAAAACGGGACCTTTGGAATCCAGTTTTACCCGGATAGCGAGTAAGAGATAAAGCGGAGAAAACAACACCATAAACAGAACTGCAACACCCACATCAAACACACGTTTCATGTTTTCCTCAAAAGGCGGCATCAGCTCATGGGCCACTTCAATAAAAGGTGTGCCATAAATCGGATTGAGCTTGGCGATCCCAATTAGTTTGTCTGCTACACCCGGAGTTGTTTTAATAAACACATCATGGCGGTATAGTGCTTCCAAAACCGATTTTAGTTTTGTTAGTGTGGAATCCCTGAGGGACAGGATCACTTCGTCGATATTGTTTTCGGTAATGATCTGGTCAAGTTGATCTACTGACCCGTAACAGGTCAGACCGTTGATGACCTCACTGCTATGCCGTTTATCCGTTGTCACAACCCCCAGAATGATGTTTCCCAGGTAAGGCGGCAATATTTTTGCAGTTTCTTCAATGTCTTTACCATTCCCAATAATCAGTGTGCGAAAACCATTTAATCCCTTTGCAATATTCTTTTTGATCCTGGTGGTAATGATGCTTCTGGTCGTATAAATGATTACAAACTGTATGGAGAACAGCGATAACAGTGACAGATAATATGTTGAATAGCCTTTTACTACGTCATCGAGCAGAATGGTGAAGAACAAAACAACCGAACCAAACAATATGGACAGAAGGGTCTGCGAGAATTCATTGAATCTGGATCGCCGCAGTACGTTTTTGTAATAGCCTGAAAGCTGAAAGATCAGGATCCAGAAAAAAGGAATCAGCGTGACACCCAGAAAAAGTTTGAAGTCCGGTTGGAATACCAGATTACTGCCAGGGTCTATAGCGTCCAGTCTGGCCCGGCGGAAAAAGAAAAAGACAACCCATCCGATGGCAGAAAAAACAAAATCGGATACAATATATTTTATGGTCTGTTTTTTCCCGCGAATCATTCCCTGATGACTTTTATTTCTCCGTTTGATTTCAGTTTAATAATTCCTGAGGGTTGAGCTCCTGTAGTTTCATCCTGTCGGAATTTTACCACATAATCTGCGCTTTCAAAAACAGCTGGATCAATTTCTGCAAAAAATTTCGGTGACGGGTTTCCACTGATATTGGCTGATGTGCTCACAATCGGTTTTTTAAACTTCTGGATCAGTTGCTTCGAAAAAGCCTCGCCGGTAATGCGAATGCCAATGCTGCCATCTTCTGCCACCAGGTTTTGAGCCAGGTTTTTGGCACCGTCGTAAATGATGGTCAGTGGTTTTTCACTCATCTCAATCAGGTCATACGCAATTTCCGGTACTTCACTTACATAGGTCTGAAGTTTGAACTCACTATCAAGTAAAACCAGCATACTCTTTGAATCTTCCCTTTTTTTTAGTGCATAAATGCTTTTTACAGCATCTGCATTGGTCGCATCACATCCTATACCCCAAATGGTATCGGTGGGATAAATCAGTATTCCTCCGTTATTCAGGCATTCCAGTGCCTTTTCTATATCGTCTTTAAAATCAGCCATGTTTATTTTGTAAACGTAATGCTTTGTACTTTAAATATGTCTCCCTGGTGTTTTGAACCGAAACCTGAACTCCGGTTATGCCGTCTAAAAACGCCAATTTAATAAAAAAAGAACGTAAAAAAGTCAAGGTAGCACGAAATATTGCAGAAAGGGCGCCGGCCTTTTCTCCGGCCTCCAATTTGTGTTCGGCCCACCACCGTGCATATTCTTCTGAATCTCTCCTGAATTCCTGTATGGTTGAAAATTCGTAACGGTTAATATGGAGTGGAATTTTAACTGGCTTTACTCCGGGTTCAGGTAATACTCTTTCCCTCAACACACCGGTTTCCCACAGGCCTTTATCTTTTCTGAACAAGCGGATTCGTTCGTTAGGATACCACAGTCCATGTTCAATCGCTTCCGAACCGATATGGTTCAGCGTTCTAAATGCATAAGCGAATTTTGTGAACTGCTCCCTGTTAACTGCTAGATGATTCAGCAGTCCGGGAGAAAGCTCTTCATTGGCATCTATTGAAAAGATATAGTCGTTAGAGGTCTTTGATATCCCATAGTTTTTCTGATCACCTGCAGAAGTTAATTCCTTTTGATAAAACTTAACTTCAGGATGTTTTTTACAGATTTCCGGTGTAGCATCAGCGGAGTAACTATCCACAACAATAATCTCTTCGCTTACAGGTTTTACCGAAGTCAGGCAGCGTTCGATGTTTTTTTCGTTGTTGTTTGTGATGATGACAGTGGAAATCTCCGGCATTTGGTTATTTCATGTAGTTATAGATCCTGTTAAGGTTGCGGGCAACATTCTCTCCTGTGAATTTCCGTACATGTTTATAGCCTTTTTCGATCATTTCTGCACGCTTGTCTGAATCACTAGACAAGGTTTGTATGGCATGCCCGATTTCTTCCATACTGCCCGGATTGATATACCATGCGGCATCACCACCAGCCTCACGAAGACAGGTTCCTTTTGATGTTATTACCGGAATGCCTGTAGCCAGCGACTCGATAACCGGAATGCCGAAGCCTTCGAAAAAAGAAGGATAGATGGTCATACCTGCCATTCGGTAAATACACGATAATTCGTAGTTACTGGCATTGTGGATCAGGATGACCCGGTTATCCATCTTCCGGCGTTTAACATATTCTCTAACTTTTTCGGTATATTCGGTACGTTGTCCAACAGCTACCAATGGGATATCGATGCGTTTATGGAAAAGGGTACGCACCACTGTTAGCAGATTTTTTCGTTCTTCTATGGTTCCAACCGAAAGGATGAAATTCTCCGGGAGATTGAATTTTTCACGTACCGCTTGCAGTTCTTCCTGTGTACGTTTTTCAAAGTAAAGCTGATCACAACCCTGATAGACCACCCGGATTTTCTGAGGGGATACTTTATAAAATTCAATTAAATCCTGCTGTGTTTGTTTGCTCACCGCTACTATGGTATCCGCAATTTCAGAACTAAACAGGAATTTCTTCTTATATGTCCACCGGTCAAGATCCTTATAAAACTGGGGATAACGCAGAAATATAAGGTCATGAATGGTAACGATGGTTTTAATGTTCTTTTTGCGCTGAATACTAACAGGAAGTTCGTTCCCTAAGCCATGGTAGATTTCAATTTTGTCCCTGCCAAGTTGTGGCACAATATTACGCGTTCGCCATATCGATTTAAACGGACCCTGTAAAACCATCGGAGGCGTTTTAATGGTAACATTATCCATGTTCCCGTTTAAGTCAAAATTGATGGCCTTCCTTAATGACGGCGTATATAAATAGTATTCGTGATTTTTTATATGTCTGGACAGATAAAATACGGTATTGCGCCCATAGTTGCCAAGGCCTCCTTTATTATAGAATATTTGTTTTGCATCGTATCCTATCCGCACTATAGTAGGGTTTTAAATGTATGTAAATCTAATGAATTTTCTCCTCAAATGGTAAATTTAAAGGAAAGTTATTGATTTTGAAATATCAACTTGATTGTAATGAATTCGTTTTTTTGAGTTGTTTTACATATGCATATCGCAGGTATACCGTATGCATTTGATAATACGCATATTTCAATCCCGGATATCCGTCAAAGATTCCTAATCCCATAATGTAGTGTTTAAAAAAACGGAATGCCGGTTTAATAATCAGGTGATAGAAAGAAACACGTTTAATTTTTTTGTCATATTCAACGGATTGAAGCCGGGCATATTTGTCCAGTTTATTTTTGTATGACACGGAATTATGAAATGAATAGTGGTCGAACCTGTTTTTCAGAAACACCGTCTTGCCTTTTGTTTCTATTTCTTCATGAACCAGCTTCCCGTTATACCGGCAACTTTCCTTTCTGAAAAGACGTAAAACTTTATCTTTTTGGATGCCTGAAAAGCGCAGTTTTCTGCCCATAAAAAAGTTCGTCCTGTATATCCAGAATCCGTCAATTTTGGTGTCGGAATTAATAATACCGAGTACTTCTTCTTTTAGTTTTTCGGGAACTCTTTCGTCTGCATCTATTAAAAAGATCCACGAGTTTTTAGCTGTGTCTATGGCAAAGTTCTTTTGGTTTGAGAAATTGTCAAATTTTCGCTGGATAATTGTTGTCTTGAACTTCTTTGCAATTGCTACAGTATCATCCGAACTGTAGGAGTCGATAACAATTATTTCGTCGGCAAAATCAATCTGTTCTAAAAGAGACCCGATATTGTGGGCCTCATTCAGTGTTGGAATGATTACCGTTAGTTTCTCCATGCGAAAACATTAACAATTACAGAAAATGAGAATCTGTAAAACAATTTATTCTAAAATAGGAATCTCAAGGTCCGAAATCATTTCTTCGGTCAGAATACCGCGTCCAATTTCACGGACTTCTCCGGTCATTCTGATGTTCCATTCCTCGTCAATCTGAATTTTCAGAACACCGCCAATCATATTCATGGTGATGTCGCCATCAACAAGGCCTCTCTTTTTAAGTGCGCAGGCAGCTGCGCATGATGAACTCCCTGAAGCCAGTGTCCATCCTGCACCACGTTCCCAGATTAAAATGCGTGCTTCGTTCCGTGATATGGCTTTGGCAAATTGCACATTGATACGGTTCGGAAACAATTTATGATTTTCAAGATATGTTCCGTAAGTTTTGATTTCTTTTTCATCCAGCGCATCTTTAATAACGACGCAATGCGGATTGCCAACAGACACGCAGTTAACCTCAAACGATTTATCACCGGCCTGAATGGTTTCGGCAATAAACTCCGGTTTATCGGAATCTACAGGAATCTTACGGCTTTCAAAAATGGCTTTACCCATGTCCACTGAAATCAGTTTGGCTTTACCATTTTCCTCTTCGATAATTTCTGCAGTTACTAATCCACCCAGCGTTTCAACGGTAAATTTTTTTGAATTGGCAAATCCGTAATCGTACAGGTATTTACAGAATATACGCAGACCGTTTCCGCTTTTTTCCGCTTCTGAACCATCCGGATTGTAAATTTTTAAGCCAAAGTCGGCTTTGTCAGAATCAATTTTTAAAAGAATTCCGTCTGAACCTATTCCGTAGTGGATATTACAAATGCGTTTGATGGCATTTTGGGTAAGTTCAAAGCTTATTTTGGCAGCCTCCATTACAATATAGTCGTTGCCGAGGCCATGGGATTTTATAAAGTAGTTTGTTTCCATCGTAAAACAGTTTATACAAAATTACGAACCAGATCTTCCAGGGTGTCACGTTTGCGGGTCAGCCGTTCATTCCCATCTTTATCAATCAGTACTTCGGCTGGACGAAGGCGGTTGTTGTAGTTAGATGCCATAACCATACCGTAAGCACCGGCGTCCAGTACGCCAATAATATCGTCTTCAAATATTTCCGGCAATTCCCGGTCTTTTGCAATAATATCGCCTGTTTCGCAGATATTTCCGACGATTCTTACGGATTCCTTTTTGGTCGAGACTTTATCGCTGGTGCGATAGATTTCCACGTCGTGATGTGAGTCGTACATCATCGGACGGACCAGTACATTAAATCCGAGATCAGTTCCAATATATTTAAGATCGTAATTTTCCTTGGTTGTATGTACCTTTCCAAGCAGCACACCACATTCGGCAGCGATGTAACGTCCCGGTTCAATTTTAAACTGGATCTCCTTACCGTATTCCTGCACAAACCTGTTGATGATTTCTGTAATTCTGGCGCCCAGTGATTGCAGGTCCAGACGTGCCTGACCTTCCTGTTTGTGATACGGAATGCCGAATCCACCACCCAAATCGATAAATTCGAGATCTTTAAATTCCTTGGCAAATTCAAGAATGGCTGCAGCGCTTTCAGCATAGGCATCGCCTTCCATAAACAGAGATCCGATATGCTGGTTGATGCCGATCACTTTAAGATTGTATTTTTCAACAATGGTTTTAATGTCTTCCAGAAAGCGCATCTCAATACCGAATTTGGTCTTTTTACCACCGGTAACCACTTTCTTGTGATGCCCTGCTCCGACACCCGGATTCAGTCGAAACGTCACTTCTCCGCCCGGATTCAGTTTGCCATATTTTTCTAGTTGTGAAAGGGAGTCAACCGAGATTTTAACACCGGCATCAATGGCGTACTGAAACTCTGCATCATCAACATTATTGCTGATATAAAAAATCTGTTCGGGAGAAAAACCGGCTTTCAGGTTGACAAAAATCTCACCGGGCGACATAGCATCCACATATAAGCCTTCGTCATGCACAATCTTAAGCAATTCAAGATTGCTGTTGGCCTTGGCAGAATAATTGACGATAAAATTCTCATAGTTTACAAGATTCTTCAGTTCCCTGCATCGCTTGCGTAAGATATTTTCATTGTAAACATAAAGAGGAGTGCCGTATTTTTCCACTAACTCGGCAGGTGTTGTATTCCCAAAGAAGTTGGTTCTGCCGGTTATTTCCGAATAAATGTAATTCATTGTTGTTATATCGATTATTTTGTTTTCTATATATTTGCAGCAAAATTAATAATATGGCTCAGATAAACGAAAATTATTTAAAATTACAGGCAGGATATTTGTTTCCTGAAATCGGAAGAAGAGTAGCAGAGTTTCAAAAGAATAACCCCAACGCTGATGTAATAAAGATGGGAATTGGTGATGTTACCATGCCATTGGTTCCTTCAGTAATCAAAGCCTTTCAGGAAGGTGTTGCAGATATGGCCAAACCGGAAACGTTTAAGGGATACGGTCCGGAACAGGGCTATGCCTTTTTACGCGATGCCATTGCAAAAAACGACTATCAGGATAAAGGTGTGGACGTTAAAGCGGATGAAATTTTTGTTTCCGACGGATCCAAATGCGATACCGGTAATATACTGGAGATTTTCGGAGCCGATAATAAAATAGCGGTACAGGATCCTGTTTACCCGGTGTATGTGGATACTTCTGTTATGGGGGGCAGAACCGGTTTAAAACTGGATACCGGTTATTATGAAGGTCTGGTTTATATGCCATGCAATGCGGAAAATGGATTTATCCCTGCACTGCCAACTGAAAAGGTGGATATTATCTTTTTGTGTTACCCAAATAACCCGACTGGAACAACCGCCACCAAAGATGAGTTGAAAAAATGGGTGGATTATGCCAAAGCCAATAAATCCATTATTTTATTTGATGCAGCTTATGAAGCCTTCATTACCGAAAATGATGTGCCACATTCCATCTATGAAATTGAAGGCGCAAGGGAAGTAGCTATCGAATTCCGCAGTTTTTCCAAAAAAGCAGGATTTACCGGAACACGTTTGGGTTTTACAGTGATTCCGAAAGACTTGATGGCATATACAAAAGATGGTGAAGCCAAACCGGTTCACCCGTTGTGGTCGCGAAGGCATTCCACCAAATTCAACGGTGCTTCGTATCCTGTTCAGAAAGCAGCAACAGGAATTTATACCGAAGAAGGTAAAAAAGAGGTGCAGGATATTATTGATTATTACATGGAGAATGCGCGCATCATGCGTGAAAGCCTTGTGGAAATGGGCTTTAAGGTATTTGGTGGTGTAAATGCACCGTATGTGTGGGTTAAAAAAGGTGAGACTAAATCGTGGGATTTGTTTGATTTGTTCCTGAATGAGTCACATGTGGTTGGAACTCCGGGTTCAGGTTTTGGCCCATCCGGTGAAACATACTTCCGTTTTTCAGCTTTTGCATCACGCGAAAATGTGATCGAAGCGATGGACAGAATTAAAAAAATGTGATTTTTAGACACAAGAACCAAGAATCAAGACGCAAGATATAAGTGTCAGAAATAAAGATAAGCGGGGCAATGATGTTGTTCCGCTTTTTTCGTTAATGAGCGTGCGAATGTGCGTTGAACTTTCGTTACGGATATTATTAAATTTTATCGAACCTGCTTAACCCAAACAAGGCAAAATCATATTTTACAGGATCTTCAGGATCAAGTTCGCGGAGTTTCAACGTGACCTCCAAAACGGCTTTCCAGTCGTTGGCTTTTCGGGTAAGCAGTCCCAGTTTTTTTGAGGCATTGGCAGTGTGTACATCCAGTGGCAAATAAAGCTGAGATGGTTTAAACTGATTCCAGATCCCAAAATCCACACCTTTTTTATCATTCCGTACCATCCAGCGCAAAAACATGTTCAGTCGTTTGCCGGTCGAACCTTTCTCTATGTTCGGAATGTGTTTTAATGTGCGAACCGGATGGGCTATGCCAAAGAATAAATCCCGGAAGTGCCCGATTCCGCGATACAGGTTTTCTTCGGTTTGAAACGGAATGGTAAATGGTGTTTCCAGTGTGCCAAACGTTCGGAGAATGTTTTGAAGACTACGGAGTATGAATTTAAGATCCGTGGAATTAAGGGTGCGGTGCACAAAATCATCGAACAGGTACAGATCGTTTTTGGTATGGTTCATCACAAAATCAAACGGACTGTCGTCCATCAGTTCCATCAATCGTTTGGCATTGTTAATAATGGTGGTGCGTTGTCCCCAGGAAATAATGGCCGTTAAAAAACCGGCAACTTCAATGTCTCCTCTTTCAGTGAAAAGATGGGGCACCAGAACCGGATCATCTGCAACAAATGCTGTATTGTTATATTGTTCTGCTTTAAAATCGAGCAGTTCTTTTAATTCTTCATCAATCATGGGTTTGCCTTGTTTCGTAATTTCGGGTAAAAATTAACCCGTTTTGATACCTATTTATAACACCGTTTAGTTGTTCTTGTTTTTGAAAAATAGTTATCTTTGCCGACCGTAAAAGCTTAAAATTAAATGGTAAAGATAACATTTCCGGATAATTCGGTCAGAGAGTATGAATCGGGGGTAACCGGTTACGATATTGCGCAGAGCATCAGTCCAGGATTGGCTAAACAGGTTTTGTCCATAACGGTAAACGATCAGGTATGGGATTTGACGCGGCCAATCACAGCAGACAGCAAAATTGTACTGCACAAATGGGACGATGAAGAAGGCAAGCATGCATTCTGGCACTCTTCGGCTCACCTTATGGCTGAAGCCCTTGAGGCATTGTATCCCGGAACCAAATTCGGTATTGGTCCGGCCATTGAAAACGGCTTTTATTACGATGTTGATCCCGGAGATGATGTAAGTATTACCGATGCAGATCTTCCAAAAATTGAAGCTAAAATGAAAGAGCTGGCCCGGGAGAAAAATGAGTATATCCGCAAGGATATCTCCAAGGCCGATGCCATGTCTTATTTTACCAATAAAGGTGATGAATACAAGCAGGAACTGATCAGTGAGCTGGAAGACGGAACCATCACATTATATAATCAGGGCCATTTTACGGATTTGTGTCGTGGCCCGCACCTGCCGAACACCGACAAAATTAAAGCTATAAAGTTGTTAAGCGTTGCCGGTGCTTACTGGAGAGGCGATGAAACCCGTAAGCAGCTCACACGTATTTACGGTATTACATTTCCAAAGCAGAATATGCTGGATGAATACCTTGTCATGCTTGAAGAAGCGAAAAAGAGGGATCATCGGAAAGTTGGAAAAGAACTGGAACTGTTTACTTTTTCTCAGAATGTGGGACAGGGTCTGCCATTATGGTTACCGAAAGGAGCCGATTTACGCGGGCGCCTGGAAGGATTTTTGAAAAAAGTACAGAAGAAAGCCGGATATGAACAGGTGATAACACCCCATATCGGATTAAAACAATTGTGGGTGACTTCGGGGCATTATGCAAAATATGGTCAGGATTCTTTCCAACCAATACATACTCCGGCAGAAGGTGAAGAATTTCTGTTGAAACCAATGAACTGCCCTCACCATTGTGAGATTTACAAAAGTAAACCGCGCTCTTATAAAGATCTTCCATTACGCCTTGCAGAGTTTGGAACAGTATATCGGTATGAACAAAGTGGGGAGTTACATGGTTTGACACGTGTAAGGGGCTTTACCCAGGACGATGCACACCTGTTTTGCCGTCCGGATCAGCTGAAGGAAGAGTTTATTAGTGTAATCGATATCATTCTGTATATTTTTAAAGTTCTTGATTTTAAAGATTATACAGCGCAAATATCTTTGCGTGATAAAGAAGACAGGGAAAAGTATATTGGCAGCGATGAGAACTGGGAGAAAGCAGAACAGGCTATTATTGAAGCGAGTGCCGAAAAAGGACTGAATACCGTGGTGGAATATGGTGAAGCTGCATTTTATGGTCCGAAGCTTGATTTCATGGTGAAAGATGCCATCGGCAGAAAATGGCAATTGGGAACCATTCAGGTTGATTATAACCTGCCGGAACGCTTTGAACTCGAATATATTGGCAGTGATGACCAGAAGCATCGTCCGGTAATGATACACCGTGCGCCGTTTGGATCACTCGAACGGTTTGTGGCCGTTTTAATTGAACATACCGGAGGTAAATTCCCCTTGTGGTTAACCCCTCAGCAGGTAGCCATACTGCCTATCAGTGAGAAATTTAACGAATATGGCAGAAAAGTTTTAAATCTGCTGAATAATTACGATATTCGCGCCGAAATTGACGATCGCAACGAAAAAATCGGACGAAAAATCAGGGATAACGAATTAAAACGTGTTCCTTATATGCTGATCATTGGTGAGAAAGAGGCTGAAAATGATGAGGTTTCGGTCAGAAAACAAGGTGACGGTGATCAGGGTTCAATGAAAATTACTAAATTTGCGGCGGTCGTTGAAGACGAAATAAAAAACGAGTTGAAATAAAATAAAGTTTAATAAACTTAGGAGGATTTAGTTATAGCTGATTTTAGACCAAGAGGCGGAGGACGCAGACCTGTAAGGGAACAGGAACCACAGCACAGAATTAATGAAAAAATTCGTGCCCGCAGTGTACGTGTTGTCGGAGATAACATTGAAAATCAAGGTGTATATTCCGTTCAGGAAGCCTTGAAAATGGCGGACCAATTAAGTTTGGATTTGGTTGAGATTTCTCCAAATGCAGATCCGCCGGTATGTAAGATTATTGATTATCAGAAGTTTCTTTATCAACAAAAAAAGAAACAGAAAGAGATTAAAGCCAAATCGGTTAAGGTTATTGTTAAAGAGATCCGGTTCGGACCTCAAACTGATGAACATGACTTTAACTTTAAGCTGAAACATGCCGAGAAGTTTTTAAACGAAGGGGCTAAAGTAAAAGCCTTTGTATTCTTTAAAGGGCGTTCGATCCTGTTTAAAGAACAAGGTGAAATTTTATTACTGAGATTAGCCCAGGAATTGGAGGAAGTTGGAAAAGTGGAACAACTTCCCAAACTGGAAGGAAAACGAATGACAATGTTTATATCACCTAAAAAGGTGGCAAAAAAGTAGGACATTAAAATTTAGACAAAATGCCTAAAATGAAAACAAATTCCGGTGCTAAAAAACGTTTTACGTTGACAGGTAGCGGTAAAATTAAAAGGAAGCATGCTTATAAAAGTCATATCCTGACTAAAAAAGCAACGAAGAGAAAGAGAAATTTAACGTATTTCGGTACTGTTGACAAAGCAGATCAGAATAACGTTAAAGAGTTACTTTCAATGAAGTAAAAACGAGTTATTAACAGAGTGAATTAGCTTAAAGACTCCTAATGAGGAGCGCTAACCATTCAAAAATTAAAAGTTATGCCAAGATCAGTAAATTCTGTAGCATCAAGAGCCAGAAGAAAAAGGGTTCTTAAACAGACAAAAGGTTATTTCGGTAGCAGAAAAAATGTATGGACCGTTGCTAAGAATAGCTACGAGAAAGGATTGAATTATGCTTACCGTGACAGACGCGTTAAAAAAAGAAGTTTCCGTGCACTTTGGATTCAGCGTATTAACGCTGCAGCCCGCTTAGAGGGGATGTCATATTCTCAGTTAATGGGTGGTTTGAAAAAGGCCAATGTAGAGATCAACAGAAAAGTTTTGGCTTCTCTGGCTATTGATCATCCAACTGCTTTCAAAGCTGTGCTGAAAAAAGCCGAAAGCGCATTAAAAAAATAAGTGACTTAAGGTCATTCGTTGAAAAGGCATCCGTCGACTGACGGATGCCTTTTTGTTTTCATGCAGATCTATATAAATGCATGCTTTCGCATTTTTTAGTTATACTTGTAACCAAATTTATCAAATTGCTTTGTTGAAAAGATATATCGACATATCGTATCTTGTTTCAGGTTCTGTTCTTTCCAGGCTGACTGAGCTTAAAACATGGATGGATTATGAAGATCTTGCAGCTTTAAACAGTGAATTGGCTGGATTAACCAATCTGTATGTTCCCGGAAATGAAATAAAGAAAACAGATATTTCTTCAGTGTATTGTGGTCGTTATTTTACAAAAGCCTGGATAGTTGATATTAATGATGCAACACCGAGCGATGTACTGACCTGTGATATACTGGGTGAAACGGAAGATAGCTTTGTTGCAGGCGACAGTCTTTTGATCAGAACCGGCTGGAGTAAAAATCATTCAGATAGAAATTTATATTTTGATAAATATCCCACAGTTGGAGTAGACCTTGTGGAATGGTTGGCAAGAAAACAGGCTAATATGATTTTAACAGATACCCCGTTTTTGGCTAACAATCATTATTTGCCTGAGTTTAAAGAGGTTTATGCAAAACTTGGAGAATCGGGTATTCTAGTTGTTACCGGTGTCACAAATCTTGATATCCTCAGCAACGGGTCTGTGGAACTTGTGATTATGCCGTTGAAGGTAAGGGAATTAAACTATTCGTTGGTAAGGGCAGTAGCCATACTTACTTAAAAATAACGTATTCGATGTTATAAAACGGGCATGAACTTCTTTAATTAAAAATTATACAATTAGCATGATTAAAACAAGTTTATGTGAGACCGGAGCGGTTATCCCGACACAGTGGGATTCTTAAATTTTAAAGTATTATTTATTGCCAACTTGAAAATTTAAACGGATGAAAAGGAAAGTCATTAACTGGATTATACTGATTGTTATTTTATTAGCTGTGCTTTTTGCCTTAAAATGGGCAGAGGCAAAAAGGGAGGTATGGCTTAAAAGACAGGATACAGAACAAAAACCCTAAATTTGTTTCCCTGATCTTTAAATCCTTTTGAATCCTGTTTTGTACGAGTTTCCTTCTGCAAACATAAAAATTAATAAAATTTATTAGTTCAGGTTAATCTCTGGTGTCTGTTGTGCAAAACTACATGATGATTTTGTAACTTTAAGTCTTATAAATCCCAATTTGTATGTCATTAGAGATTAAACAGATAACTAAAAACAGTACTAAAGATTGTCTTTTGTTAAAAAACAGAAGGGTCAGCGTTATCATTGATCCTAATTGCGGTGGTCGCATTATTGAGTATTCTGTGAAAGGAGAGAATGTGCTTTACGTGGATCCCAATGAAGAAAGGTATGCCTTTAGTGTTGACAAACCACCTTTGAATAGTCATAGTCCGACCGGAGGTCGTTTTGATATCGGTCCGGAATTGATTATCCCGCAGCATTCCGATTTGTGGATAGGCGAATGGGATGTAATCCATGCTGACCAACTGGGTATTATTATACGCAGTAAAAAGGATCGCAATACCGGCATTCAACTTGAACGTTTTTTTAAACTGTCGGATAACACATCAAATTTACTTTTTACGCAAACCATACGTAACCTCTCTGAAGATCCGGTTAGTTGTTACCACTGGAGCCGAACGCAGGTACGGGGAGGAGGCATATTTATTTCACCGGTGAGCAAATTCTGGAGGTTTCCTAAACGGTACGTGGTTTTTAATTCGGATCATACCATTAATTATATGCCGGAACCCGAGGAAAATGTGTCAGTAACAGACGAGGAGGTTATTGTTAAAGGAAAGCCAAACGGACAGCATATTGCTTTTGATAGCAATGAAGGCTGGATGGCATATGTTGCACCGAATGATATGATGCTGGTGAAACAGTTTCATGTGTATGAGGAAAGGGATTATGGCGAAATTGTTTCCAATAATATGTCATTACTGTATGAAAACGATTTTTGTGAATTATCGCCGTTTGGTCCCATTACCTATCTTGAACCGGGACAGGAAGATTCATTTACAGAAGAGTGGTGGCTGTACGCAATGAATTTTAAGAAGTTAAGCAAATCATTGGATATATCCGAGGTGAGAGAAATCATCAAAGCCCTTTAAGGCTCTGATGATTATGTAAATACTAACCATTTTGCGGTTTTAACAATACTTTTTGCTGGTCGGCAGATTTTATATCCTGGAAGAATTTTACAAAATCAGCATACTGTGATTTGTCATAAATGCCTTTGTTAAACCTGGCACTCCTTATATACGTAAGTTTATTTCCCTCCTGTTTAATAGTTGCTTCATAATTGCCGAAATCAGATATGATTTTTATTGGTTTAATCTGAGCTTCAAGAATAAATCCTTCGGGAAGTATATATTCAATTGTGTCAGATTCCAGCATTGTTCGCTGTATTTCCAGGTTTGATCTGCGTTTAAAAACTTTTTTTGGAGAGTATGTTTCCTTATTTAGCTTATTAATTTCGAATATTATTCTGCTTCCCATCAGTGTTCCGGCCGAAAAGACTCTGAAGTTTAGTTTTTCCTCTACAGCATTAATGTCTCCTCTTATTTGATAATTAAATCCGTCAAGTCGTATATCAGAGAAGGATAGACTTTCATACGTGCTTCGTCTTTTCTTTTCGTTGTCATCGGAGTACCACCATGGGATCTCGTTTTCATATTCTCCGCTGTAATATGTTACAACATTAAAGTCGGCGCTCAGGTCATTATGGATATTTACAATTGCCTTACGTCTTTCACTGTTTAGAGGTCCAGTCAGACGAGGTGTTTTAACAAGTTTGCTGGAATCTTTATCAATTAACAATGCATAGCGGTCATCTGTAAATGTGGAAAGATAACCAGCCGGCATTTTCATATCTGTACATTCCAACCATATTGTATCGTTTTGATTGGGAATACAAAGAATGACATGATTAAACTGGTTGCTCACAAAATCTGCATTAAAATCCGGCATGTCCTCACCTGCTTTTATGACCGTATAATAGGATTTTATTCCGATTACATCCAGTAAACTTTTGGTGTAATTTGAAAGTGCTTTACAGTCGCCATAGCCAACTTCATCCACTCTTTTGGCTTCAATGGGCTGCCACCCTCCAATATCTTCCGACACATTTACGTAATGACATTTATCCTGCATATACCGGTACACGGTTTCAACTTTTCCCCTTACATCTTTTTTATCTTTTGTAAGATCCGTAATTTCGGTGACCGTTTTTTCCGGGAGTTCATTTCTTCCGTCTATTAAGGTATATCTCCACCGGGCAAAGGAATCCCAGTCATGAGAATTCCCCTCAACATGGTATGCTTCGAATTCATTTAATGCAGTAAATACTGTTGGAAACTCTTTTGTGATGCTCGTTGATAAAGGTTCATATTTAGGCGCCGGCTGATTGGTAACTTCCCAGTAGTAACTTGTTGAGTTATTCAACGCTTCAATTTTTGCCGGTTTAGTTACGGCTTGTTCTTTGTATTTAAAATCCAGGCCTTCGTTTACAATTACTTTGAATACTGATTTTTCCAAAGCAACATTATATCCTTCGTAAGAGGTCCAGGTTGGGAGAAACATGGTTCCATCATACGTTTCTTCATATGAATAGGCTATAGTAAATGGTGTCGTCTTCAGCGGTGGTTCATAAATTTTTATTCTGCTGTCATCATATAATGATGTTTCGGTTATGGCGCTTACATCATACACGTCACCGGCTTTGATTGATTTATATTTCTTTCCATCTGCTTTGTAAATAGCACCTGAAGGATACGAAACCTTAAACAGCGATGAATAGGGAAGCATAATGTTCGCTGCTTCCAGCCCTCTTTCATTTAGTATGGTTATTACCCTGTTGTATTTGATTTTAACTCTGGTTTTGGAATACACCATACATTCCGTTTCATCCAACCTGATGACTACATCTGCATTCTCCTTCAGGTTATCCGGAATTGTGCGGATGTCATAATCTGGATCTGTTCCCAACGCATGATTTGTGGTTAGCAGGATTGCCAATATTACTATAAATAATGATTTCATAATTCAGAATTTATTTGTCCCCGGATTTTATAGATCAGCAGATTCACTTCCTTCTTCCAACTTAATAATCAGATTTTCAGAATGTTTTTCGAGCAGTAATGTGAAAAAATTCTTTATATAGGTATAATTTTCCTGACTTATTACAGGATTATTGACGTTGAACTTATACAAAGCCTGAATCATACTACCATTTTGTATAACATTGTAAATTGCTGTGACGCTCTTGTCAGGCATAACCAGTTTTAAAGGTTTTGGTAATTCCTCAACAACCGCATTTGGTGGAAGCTGCATAGTCACAATTAGCTTTTTTTCAAAGGGATAGGTAAAATCAATCGGGTATAAACGTTTTTCAAGCTTAAATGGATTTTCACTTATCTTCTCTTCAAACAGGGGATTTAATAATACCATTGATCCAACCATACTACCTCGCGTATCAATTTCAATGTTGTATTGTTCCTGAGTAGCGTCTTCCGAATCTCCGAAACCTTTTAAATCATAATCTTTTACAGAAAAAGTTGAATTTCTTTTCTCAAAATCGATTACATAATCCTCTTCTCCATTAAACGAATAAAACCTGTTTCGTTTATCACGAGCTGAATATCCGGATGACACTAAAGTTATTTTACCATCAATTTTTCCTGTAGAATCCATTTTAAGGTTGTATATCGAACTTTTTTTGTCAACCGCTCCTGCATTCAGACTGATCCACTCATTACTTATGTCAGTTATTAACCTTCCACGGGTGTTCAAACAGTACTTCGGAATCAGGAAGGGATGAAGGTATTGATCTGTTGCATCAAGTAAAAGGTCTCCGTGTTCATCTGTAACTCTTGCCACTACGTAGTTGAGTTTGTCAAGGCTTGGATTGAATAATGACAACATGCCATTGTCTCTTGTGCTCAATACAACAGGATTGGCTTCAATTCCCAGTTCATTAAGCAGGTTAATAAGCATAATATTAATTTCTGCTGAATTTGCAAGCTTTTTATCGTATCGGTCTTTAAGCGAAAATGATGTACAACCTAAACGTTTTGTTTCATCCCATTTTACTTCTTTTATACTGCTTACCGCCATCATTATTTTTTGTTCCCTCGTAAGCTCCTGACTATTGATTTCTTTAGCAATATCTTTTATGAATCCGTTACCTCTCATTTTACCACCGAAGTAGGAGGATTTGTTCAACAGATTTGCAATTGCATCCCACGATGTTGCATAAATTTTTCTATAACCGATTTCAGGAATGATGATTGAGGTAATTTCGAAATAGAACTTTGAAACATAGTTTGAAGGATCGTTCATATATTTTTCGGCTCTGAAAGCAGGTACATCAAACATGGCCCAGCGATTTGGTTGATATACATCCAGTTTCTCAAACCCGGTATATGACTTTGTATAGTTAACATAAGGATTATCATATATTACCAGTTCACTGTGAGCAACCGGTATTTTGTATTGAAACTTCCATGTATCAGGTAGTCCGAACACTCCATATTCTATATCTATGACCGAGCCCACTTTTACATTGGGCATTGAAACTCTCAACTGATAATAATCATCGTAAATGTGTTCTTTGTACACATCGTCGGATTTGTTGAGTTTGGTTTCCTCAATTTTGCCATCAACAATATTGAAAGTTTTACCCCTGATCATTCCTTTTTCGCTGGTTGGAAATGTCCAGTTTGCCCAATCGAGACCATCCTTTTTTAATATTTTTACTCTTAGTATCCTGTTAAACTGATATTCATCCGGATCAAATTCTCCATAGTCACAAAGGATCACGGCGGAAGCTGTTGTATCTTTTTCATAGACAGTCATTTTAAGGATATCCATTTCAACTTTGCCAAACTTAATAGGTGCTTTGGCGGAAAGAAAGAGGGTGAACACCATAAAAATTGAAACCCCAATTAGTTTTTTCATTTTAATCATATTTTGTTGTGGTTAATGTATTGGATGCTTAGTGTTCTGATCAGTTGTAATAATCTGATATTATGAAGATAAATAACAGGTGTGAAACTAATTTTCATATATTCTTTAAAACAGGTTATTCAAAGGTAGAAATTTAAGGCATAAAAAAAAGCCGCAAAACGTGGCTTTTATGAATTTGTATCTGTTCTAAATAAGAAGTGTGTCGATATTTTCAAAGTCACACCATGCGTTTTTCTGATCACATGTTCTCTTGTTAGGATATTTTTTGATTAAGAGCTAAAGAAGCAGTGTTGTTTAGATATATTACTGGATGCTGGTTGCTATAATGAGCTATTTAAAAGGTTTTCAGTCCAGCATTGTCAAATGATGATAAATCATCCTTTTCCTTATATAGCAAATAGTAGTATTAGGAATTTATAGTCAGAACATTTTGTTTATTCACTTTTGCCTTCTTTTCATCCTGAAAATTTATAATCAGTTTTTCAGCATGTTTTTCGACCAGAATCCTATAGAAATTCTTGATATTTTCATACTTATCCTGGTTGATAAATGGCTCTTTTACACTTAGTTGGTATAATACCTGTACCGTGTTTCCTTTTTGGTCAACACTGTAAAATGCGGTAATACTTTTATCAGGCATTTCAAGTCTCAGTGCTTTCGGTAGTTCTTGAATAACCGCATTATCAGGTAGTTGTATATTTACAAGCAGATTTTTTTCAAAGGGATATATAAAATCAATCGGGTATAAACGTTTTTCAAGTTTAAATGGGTTTTCATCGATCTTTTCTTCAAACAAAGGATTAATTAGCAATACTGATCCAATCCTGTTGCCTTTGTTTTCAATTTCAATAGAATATTTCTCAGTAGTTGCCGATTCTGAATCCTCAAATCCCAGTAAATCATAGTCTTTTACCGTAAATGAAGTGTTTCTGTTATCAACGTCAATTACATAATCTTCAGCTGAATTATATGAATGGTATCTGGCTTTTTTGTTACGTGCTGAATAGCCTGCAGCCTGGAGCTTTACTACTCCATCCATTTTTCCTGTTGAATCCATTTTCAGGTCGTAGATGTAACTACTCTTATCAATAGCTGATGCACCTACATAGATCCAGGAATTTGTATGCATTTCCAACAGCCTGCCCTTACCGTTAATGCAATACTCAGGAACCAGATATGGATGAAGGTATGGATCCGTTGCGTCCAGCAGTAGATCACCATATTCATCTTTTACATGCGCTACAACATAGTTAAGTTTATCGAGGCTGGGATTAAATATGGGCAGCATTCCATTGTCTCTTGTACTTAGCACCACCGGCGATGCATTTATTCCAAGCTCATTTAAAAGGTCAATCAACATTATGTTAATTTCAGCTGAATTTGCCAGCTTTTTCTCATATTGGTCTTTCAGAGTATATGCGCTACAGTATAGGGTTTTATTATTATCCCATTTGACATGTTTAATGGATTTGACTGCTGCTTTTATCTTTTCAGCCTGAGTTAATTCCTCCTGATTTATTTCATCTGCCAGATCTTTGATGAAGTTTTCACTTTGTAATTTCACTCCAAACCGTTCTGAGTGTTTGAGGTGATCTGCAATATCATTCCATGAATTAGCATAGATTTTTCGGTAATTTAATTCGGGAATTATAACAGATGTTATTTCAAACTGAAATTTTGACAAGTAATTTGAAGGATCGTTCATGAATTTTTCAGACCTAAAGGCTGGCACATCAAACATGGCCCAACGGTTAGACTCAAGTACATCCAGTGTTTCGAAACCTGTGTAAGATTTGGAAAAATCAATGTATGATGACTCATAAAATTGTAGTTCACTGTGAACTACCGGAATTGTATTTTGAAAGTACCAATATTGAGGGATACCGTTCATGTGATATTCAATGTCAATAACTGATCCGACCTTTACATTAGGCATAGAAACCCTTAGTCGAAATTCATCATCGATTATATGTTCTTTAAATACATCTTCCGTGCGGCTTAGTTTGGTTTCCTCTATTTCACCGTTAACAAGATTAAATGTTTTTCCCTTAATATCGCCTTTGGCATTGGTAGAAAATGTCCAGTTTGCCCATTTCAGACCATCTTTTGATAAAATCTTAATTCTTAAGGTGCGTTGAAAGTTGAATCCATCGAGTTCTCCATAATCACAAAGTATCACAGCTGCTGCTGTTGAGTCTTTTTCATAATGCGTCATTTCAAGCATTTCAATGGTTACATCACCAAACTTGATAGGAGATTTTGATGATGCCGAATAAGCCCCCCAGAGCAGGAATATTAAAATTGATAATTTTTTCATCATAGTTAATTTAGATGCAGATTGCTTTATATCTGATTTAAATAAAACAGGTTATTCAAAATTATAAAATTAAGGCATAAAAAAAAGCCGCATAAAGCGGCTTTCGAAAATTTGTATCCGTTCTAAATAAACCGGATTTCACCATTTTTATAATCCACGGTTATTTCCTCGGTATCACCAAGGCTTCCTTTCAGGATCTCTTTCGATAACCTGTTAAGAATTTCATGTTGTAGCATACGTTTTATAGGCCTTGCTCCAAACTGCGGATCAAACCCTGCTTTTGCAATATGCTCAATAGCAGCGTCTGTAAATGACAGGGTCGTATTGTTGCGGGACAACAGTTTATTAATGTGTTTCACCTGCAATTTTACAATTTCCTTAATCTCGCTCAGATTAAGCGGTGTAAACATAATGAGTTCATCAATCCTGTTCAGAAATTCCGGCCTGATGGTTTGTTTCAGCAGACTGAATATCTCATTGCGTGTGGATTCAACTAATCTGTCCCTGTTCTCATCGTTTAATCCCTCCAGTCGTTCACGAATAATGTTCGATCCTATATTTGACGTCATGATAATGATGGTATTTTTAAAATTGGCTACCCGGCCTTTATTGTCAGTTAACCTTCCATCATCCAGCACCTGCAGCAGAATGTTAAATACATCCGGATGTGCTTTTTCAATCTCATCGAACAGGATCACGCTGTATGGCTTACGACGAACAGCTTCGGTCAGCTGACCTCCTTCATCATACCCCACGTATCCGGGAGGTGATCCTATCAGCCTTGTAACTGCAAATTTTTCCTGGTATTCGCTCATGTCGATCCTGGTCATGGCATTTTCATTGTCGAACAAATACTCAGCTAACGCTTTGGCCAACTCTGTTTTACCAACACCTGTAGTTCCAAGGAACAGAAATGAACCGATCGGTTTATTCGGATCCTGTAATCCCGCACGACTCCTTCTTACAGCATCAGAAACAGCTGCGATAGCCTCTTCCTGACCGATGACGCGCCTGTGTAGCTCATCTTCAAGATGAAGCAGTTTTTCGCGTTCTCCCTGCAATAAACGTGTGACAGGAATGCCGCTCCAGCGGGACACCACTTCTGCAATATCTTCCGCATCAATCTCCTCTTTAATCATCGGATCATCGCCCTGTAGCGTAACCAGTTCCTGCCGGGCTTTTTCAATACTGGCCTCTTCCTCTTTGATTTTGCCATACCTGATTTCAGCTACACGACCATAATCACCGCCACGTTCAGCACGTTCAGCTTCCAGTTTCAGTTCTTCAATACTGGCCTTGCTTTTCTGAATTCTGTCAATCAGGTCACGCTCGCTTTGCCATTTGGCTTTCAGTTCCGTTTCCTGTTCTTTCAGGTTTTCAATTTCCTGCGTCAGGTTGGTCAGTTTTGCCTTGTCGTTTTCACGTTTAATAGCTTCACGTTCAATTTCAAGTTGTTTGATTTTACGGCCAAGTTCGTCCAGCGATTCCGGCAGAGAATCCACTTCCAGACGCAGTTTTGCAGCTGCTTCATCCATAAGGTCAATGGCTTTATCCGGCAGGAATCGTTCGGTAATGTACCTCTGACTAAGCTCGACAGCAGCAATAATGGCCTCATCCAGAATCCTGACTTTATGATGGTTTTCGTACCGTTCTTTTAAGCCTCTTAATATAGAGATGGAGCTCATGGTATCCGGTTCGTTCACCATAACCGTCTGAAAACGACGTTCAAGTGCCTTATCCTTCTCAAAATACTTTTGATACTCGCTCAATGTGGTTGCTCCGATGGCGCGCAATTCTCCACGGGCCAGGGCAGGTTTCAGAATATTGGCTGCATCCATGGCACCTTCACTTTTCCCGGCTCCCACCAGGGTATGGATCTCATCAATGAATAGGATAATCTGTCCATCAGATGCAATAACCTCGTTGACAACGGCTTTCAGACGCTCTTCAAATTCACCTTTGTATTTGGCACCTGCTATCAGTGCACCCATATCCAGCGAATAGATCTCTCGTGTTTTCAGATTTTCCGGCACATCACCTCTGATGATACGATGGGCCAGACCTTCTGCAATTGCAGTCTTACCGGTTCCGGGTTCTCCAATTAATACCGGATTGTTTTTGGTTCGTCTGGAAAGAATTTGAAGAATACGCCTGATCTCTTCGTCCCGTCCAATAACCGGATCCAGTTTGCCGGATCTCGCTTTTTCATTCAGGTTGATTGCAAACCGATTCAGTGAATCGAAGGTGTTCTCAGCATTCTGATCTTCTACTTTTGATCCTTTTCTCAATTCCAGAATAGCTTTCTTCAATTCTACTTCGGAAACACCTGCGTCTTTCAATAATCTGGCTGCCCCGTCTTTAGAGTGCAAGATACCAAGTAACAAGTGTTCCACCGATACATATTTATCGCCCATTTTTCCGGCATGATCCGAAGCTTTTTGGATCACTTCAGATGATTCGCGGGATAAATAGGGTTCTCCGCCCGAAACTTTCGGGTAGGATTCTAAATGGCTTTGAAGAGCCGATTTTATGGCAGTTTTATTCACTCCCAGCTTGTTGAACAAAAAATCAGTCATGTTTTCTGCATGTTGCAGTATGCCCTGCAAAATATGTCCTGGTTCAATGGCCTGCTGATGATATGACTGAGCAATCTGTACAGCCTGCTGAACCGACTCCTGTGCCTTAATGGTTAAATTATTCAGATTCATAACTCAATTGTTTTTTTACGCCATGAATCCACCAAAAGGTTTGCCATATTTTTAAACCGTTTTATAAACTATTGATAGTCAGTGTAAATGTTAAATGAGAGATTTTGGAGGTTGTCAAATTGACATTTTATTTATCGAAAAAAGGACTTAATGTCATGATATTGAGTCTCTTAGGTGACAAAAAGTCCGGTGCGTTAACCTAGGCAATCACCTATGAATTAAAATGCTTACAACTGATGGGTTTGAAATATGATGAACCCGTAAACAATAAATCTCAGAATTCGGAAGAATGCGACATATAAAAACCGGTTCAAACGATATTCAGTTGAGCCAACAAGAATACTGATGGCTGCCCAGGGAATGGGGGTAAGCGCTGCTGCAATGATTAATGCCGAACCGTATTTCTTAAATTGCGGCCAGTACCGTTGAAAAAATTTTCGCCCCATATATTTAAAAATTACAGTCTTTCGCAAAAAACGACCGATCATAAAACCAAGAACGCCAGCACCGTATGACACTCCTGCAAAAAAGGCTACATTCAGAATATATCCAACAAGATCATTATTCCCATAAGCCCAGAGCATAAAGAACTCAGGTGGAATGATACCAAAGAAAACCTCTGAGCCTATATATATTAGATAAATCACTGCAGGGTTGCTGTAAAAAATACCCTGCCATAATTCTTCGTTGGTCCGGATGAAAAATTTATTAAACAACAAGTAGGCAGCTGCAATGATGAGTGAATAGATAAAACCCCTAAACAGGTTTTTTAACAGGAAATTTATTTTGGTATCGTTTTTCATGAAAAGCAAAAGTACAAAGACAGAAGGGATAATTGTATACTTTTTGTATAAAAGTATGGTCTAATATTAATTATCAAAAAAATGTGGCCTTATATTTTTACAGGGCGGTTTTACTATTTTGAAAATCAAAATTTCCTTCTACTTTTGTAGCTCTTTATGGGACGTTAGCTCAGTTGGTTCAGAGCGCTTGCTTGACAGGCAAGAGGTCACTGGTTCGATTCCAGTACGCCCCACAACTAAGTTAGTCCTGTATTTAATTCTATTTAAGGCAAGAGGTCACTGGTTCTCCCGATACTTCGGGACAGTACGCCCCACAGCGTTAATTAAACCAAGCCAAATAACTTTTTAAAATTATTCAATTACTTGTTCTGTTTTCAATGCAGCATTTTCTCCTTTTTTCCCTTTCGTCCTGAAAAGTAATAAGAAGGGTATACAGGCGGCAAAAAACACGCCTACAATTATAAATACATCGTTGTAAGTCAGGATCATAGCCTGTTTCATCAGACTGCCTTTTAGGGCTGCTGCTGCTTTTGTGTAAGATGTCGCCAGATCACTGCCTTTGGACATAAACAAATGTGCGTATCCCTGTAAGCGTTCATAAGACACAGGATTGTATTTGCTGATGTGTTCACTCAGAATGCTATAATGGAATACACTGCGAATGCTGATGTAGGTGGTTGCCATGGCTATCCCAAATGCGCCGCCAAGTTGTCTGACCATGGTGGTAAATGCGGTTGCCTGTGGCACATCTTTATTATGTAACGGGTAGATTGTAATGGTAAGTAAGGGGATAAACAATAAACCCAAACCAACACCCCTCAGGATTAAAGGCCAGAAAAAGTCTCTGGCTCCGGTATCCTGGTTCATTCCCGAAAGTAACCATACAAAAAGTACAAAGGACGAAAATCCTATTCCTGCAAGGACAACCGGAGAAATTTTCGTTTTTTTCATCACTGTGGCTACTACCGGCATCATAACACCTGCTGCAAGACTTCCCGGAAGCATTAACCATCCGGTATCTTTGGCCGTGTAATCGAGCATGCTCTGGCAAAAGATCGGGATCACAAATACGGAAGCATACAAGCCAATGCCCTGTACAAATCCGAAACTCGTGCCGATGGCATATTGCCTGTTTTTCAACAGGCGCAGGTTAAGAATTGGATTTTCAACCTTTAATTGTCGGAACACAAAAAGAATACCTGCTACTATTGAAATAGCGGTTAGTGCGGAGATAAATGAAGATTGAAACCAGTCTTTTTCCTGACCTTTTTCGAGTATTATCTGTAATGATCCTATGGTCAATATCAGGAGTATCAGGGCTGCCCAGTCCATTTTACCTGTTTTTAACCGGTATTCTGAATCTTTTACATACAGGATTGAAAGGATGGATGCTACAATGCCAACAGGAATGTTGATGAAGAATATCCAGTGCCAGGACAGATGATCTGTGATATAACCTCCCAGGGTTGGACCTATTGACGGGCCAATAATAACACCCATGCCGAATATTGCATTGGCCGTTCCCAGTTCTTCACGTGGAAATGTATCAATCAAAATCGCCTGTGCGGTAGTCAGCAAGCCTCCGCCACCAATTCCCTGGATAATTCTGAACAGGATCAACTGCGAAATGGAAGTAGACAAACCACAAAACACAGAGGCGACTGTAAAAAGAATGATGGATGCCGTAAAATAAACCTTGCGTCCAAGCTTCGCACTCAACCACCCCGAAAGGGTTATCATAATAATGGTTGATGTGGTATAGCCTGTGACTACCCAGCTGATATCTCCCAGTGTCGCGCCAAGGTTCCCCATCATCTGCGTCAGCGAAACATTTACGATGGATGAATCGATGAGTTGCAATAGCGCACCGGCAACAACTGTTATGATTACTAATATTTTGTTGAGCCCAATTTTTGACATTCAGGATCAGTTTAAAATTACCTTTACAAAAACATTCATGCCCGGTTTGATGTGTTTAAATAATGGATTGTTTTTGTCCAGATCAATATGAACCGGGATTCGCTGCACCACTTTTACATAATTGCCGCTTGCATTATCGGGAGGAATCAGAGAGAATTTAGAGCCTGTTGCCGAAGAGAACGATGCGACTCGCCCTTCAATAATTTCATCCGGATAGGCATCCACGCTGACATCCACTTTCATCCCTTCTTTGATATCTTTTATTTTGGTTTCCTTAAAGTTTGCGGTCACCCAGATATTATCGTTGGAAATAATGGAGCACAATGCCTGACCTGCCTGAATCAGCTGTCCTTCCACAGCATTCTTTTTTGACACAATGCCGTCAAAAGGTGCTGTAATAAATGCGTAGGAATGATTAAGTTTTGCATATTTCAGTTCAATGCGACGCTGTTCGACCACTGTTTCAGAAACAGAAATCTGCTGGTCTGCTGCACTGATCCTCGAGTCCACTTCTTTCGCAGTTTGTTGGGCTGCCTCAATACGTTTTCCCAGAGTTTCTTTTTCTGTCCGGATTTTGTCAAACTGTTGTGGTGTTACTGTCCCTTCTTCATATAATTTCTTATACCTTTCAAAATCTTTGGTGGTGTTTTCCATAAGGATCCTGAGTTCATCGATCTTAATTGTGCTGGTCTGGCCACTTTGTCTGACAGAACGTGTATTTTCCCGGGTTGTATTAAGCAGCGCTATGGCATTCTCCAGTGACACTTCGGCCTGCGCTTCTTTTAAAGCCAGCTCCCTGTCATCAAGAATGATCAGGGTATCGCCCTTATGTACATAGGCGTTGTCATCAAATCTTACCTGCGCGATGTAACCCGGTACATGCGAGGTAAGTGAAGTAATATCGGTATCTATCTGCGCATCGTCGGTTGTCTCGAATCGTAAAGAACGATAATATACCGCTGCGGCAATTACAGCCCCAATACCCAGGAGTGCAAATACAATGATTCTGCTCTTTCTGCTCTTCTTGTTTTTATCAGGCGTTTCCTTTTCCATATATTATTTCCTTTTCCTTTGTTGAATCCTATATGTATCAACAGTGATTTGATTTTTGTTTATTAATACTTTTTGGGGGTAAAAAATGTGTATTTGTGACTGGTTGCTTGTTCAGTTATCCGGACAATTCAGGATAACCACAAATGTTTGCGATTCTGTTGCCTTCATGTTATACTGAAATACCTTTTATAAATACTTCGGTAAACAACTGAGATTGTTGTTTTACCTGTTTTATGGCTTCAAATTGCAGATTATTCAATGCAACTTTTCCTGAACTATAGTAAGCATTCTTACGCAAGCCCATAAGCACATCAAGGTAGAGCTCTGCAAATTCCGGTGGATTAATGTCACCTATTTCCTTTTTTTCAATTGCAATAGACAGGATTCTGGTTACCAGATCAGTTTCCTGCTTCCGGAAATCAGTCAGAATTGAAGAAAACAATGTTTTTATGGATGAATAGGTTCCTATATTCATGCTGCTTAACGTGAGATGGCGCTGTAATAGTTCCACACGTTTCCCCGCATAGGAAAGAAGTTTTTCCTTCGAACTTGAAGCCCCGGCGGTAATCGTTTGTATTTCATTTATGAACTGCTCCTGTTCTCTTATTGCAAGCGATTTAATAATACTCTCTTTATCTGTAAAATAATAATAGAGCGATGCTTTGGAAATTCCCAGTCGTCTGGCAATGTCAGTCATTGTCGTTTTCTCAAATCCAAAAGTTGAGAACAGTTCCTGAGCTGCATTAATAATCTCAGATTGTTTGGTTTCCTGTTTCATTAAAGATCTAATATCTGACTAATTTACTTTATTGGTCAAAATTACAGTTTTTTATTTTATCGGCAATCAGGAAATGAGTTTGTTCTAAAGGTTATTGATTTAAATATCAGTATATCAGACGAATACCCATATTTTAAAAAAGGTTAATAATGGAGGTGTTATTTTAGAATACAATTTATTCAGTAATTAAGGTAGGTAAAACTGTAATGCAGATAGTTTAATTTGATTAAAGATAACAATATTTGCAAGGCTTTAATCAATGAACTGTTAAATAGAATTTCTGTTATAAAAGGGGAATTAACTATTGATAGTCGGGAAATACATCATATGAAGAGGCTTTTAATAATACTGTTTTCACTTGCATTAATTATAACACTAACGGGTATGACACTATTGAATCTTTCCAGGTTCGGACAATCACCTAAAGGAGAACGCCTGGAACGGGTAAGAAAATCTGCAAATTACAAAGATGGGGAATTTAAAAATCTGAGTGAAACGCCTACATTTACATCTGATAAAAGCAGGTTTCAGGTAATGAAGGATTTTATGTTCCGAAAGAAGATTCGCGTTACTCCTGAAGACAGTATTCCTGTAATTAAAACAGATATAAAAGCCTTAAATCCTGATGATGATGTGTTGGTTTGGTTCGGGCACTCTTCGTATTTTATCCGTTTAAAAGGGAAAACATTTTTGGTTGATCCGGTATTTAGTCCGTATGCTTCACCGTTTTCATTTATCAACAAAGCATTTAAGGGGACTTCGGTTTTTAAGGCTGAAGATCTTCCTGCTATTGATTATTTAATCATTACGCACGATCATTGGGATCATCTGGATTATCAAACCGTACTCGGTTTGAAGCCAAACGTGAAACATATCGTCTGTGGTTTAGGAGTAGGGCAGCATTTTGAGCACTGGGGATTTGATCCGGAGCTTATTTCCGAACTGGATTGGTATGATGGAATGGATATAGGTGCTGGTTGGAAATTAACAGCCACACTGGCACGGCATTTCTCCGGAAGAGGATTAAAACGCAACAAAACCTTATGGGCTTCATTTGTGCTTAAGGCTCCGGACTATAACTTATTCATAGGTGGTGACGGAGGGTACGATACACATTTTTCTGCAATAGGCGAGAAGTTTGGGCCGTTTGATCTGGCGATAATAGAACAGGGACAATATGATGAGAACTGGAATCTGATACACTTGCTTCCGGATCAGGTATTTAAGGTTGCAGAGGATTTGAGAACTAAACAGATCTTACCGGTTCATAATTCAAAATTTGCTTTGGCAAACCATCCATGGGATGAACCTTTGAATAAAATAACGGAAAATCAATCCGGCTCAGATATTCCTGTGTTAACACCACAAATTGGCGAACCGGTTTTTCTGAATGACAGTGCACAAACCTTCACCAAATGGTGGAAAGGACTTAAGTAAATACGGTTACTATTTCTCCACTACTTCCACTCCTATGGACTTCATTCGTTTTAGTCCGAAGGTCATGATGATAAGCGATACAAATGCCGTGGCAGAGATCATGCCGGCAACAGGAATACTGTTGGTGGCATTGAGCAGGCCGATGCTTGCAGAGGTTAGACCTGCAACGCCAATACGAATCATTCCAACCAGGGCAGAAGCACTTCCCAGATTTTTATGAATGGGGGCAAGCGCCAGTGCTATGCCGTTCGGTGATGTAAAACCAATACAGAGCAATACTAAGAATAGAAATGCGATATTCAGGTTCTCATCAAACCATTGATTGGCAACACCTGTAAAGTAGATTATGCCAATTATAAACTGACTAATCAGGGCAAAACGAAATATTTTCTGACTGCTGAAATATTTAAGCATCAGGATATTTAACTGACTGCCACCGATGAACCCAATCGCCAACCCTGCAAATACATAGCCAAACGTTTTAGGTGTAAAATGGTAATGTTCCATAAATATAATGGGTGAACCAGCCACGTAGATAAATAAGGAGGCAAACGAAAATGCTCCTCCAATGGCATAAATTAAAAACTGTGGATTGGTAATAATATCTCTGTAATTTATGAGGACAGTTTTAATTCTTAGGGTCGCAGTATCGTTGGGAATATAACCGGTTGGTAGTGCAAATTTTACCAGTAACATCACAGCAATCCCCATTAGTATAAGAAATGCAAATATCCAGTGCCAGTTAAAAAATTGCATGATATGGCTCCCTATATACGGCGCCATAAGAGGAGAAGACCCGATGACAAGAACCAGTAAGGAGAATATTTTTGAGCTTTCTTCCGGAGGAAAAAAATCACGAACCATGGCCAGCGCAGATACTGAAGCTACCGACGCACCCAGGGCTTGTAAAAACCTGAAAAGGATAAACGAGGAGGCACTCCATGAAAAGATGCAGGCAATACTAGCTATAATACTGATCGTTACACCAAAGTAAAGCGGCTTTTTTCTGCCAAACCGATCGAGGAGTGGACCATAAATAATCTGACCAAGCGAGAATCCAATAAAGAAAGTTGTGAGGGAAAATGTCATACGGGCTGTACTTGTTCCAAAATATTCTGCAATATTTGGTACAGCAGGTAAATAAGAGTCGATAGAAAACGGGACATAAGCGGTTAGAATGCCCAGAATAAGTATGGTTTTAAACCTGTTTTTTACTTTTTCGTTGCTTAAGCTTTCCGGTATATTTGTCATTCTAAACATAACAATAAGTGCGTTTAAAAGTTTTGATCCGGACAGATATATCCATTTTATATTTTTTGTCATGTATTAGTCGTATATTTAAAAATTTCGAATTAATTTCAGGGAATCGTACTAACTGTATTCGGGTAAGACTTAAATATTTTATGGTAAAAAGTATTTAAATGTGAATGTTATGTATTTTTACATCTTGATCTTTATAAATTCATTCAAATGAAAAAATTTTCTATTATTCTTTTTCTGGCCTTTTTCTATGCTGTAAATGTTGCTTATGCGCAGGAAACCGGGAAAATGATGTTGTCCGGCAACAGTACAGAGGATAATGTGACTTGGGATTTCTTTTGTACTTCGGGAAGAAACAGTGGAGAATGGACAAAGATCAGGGTTCCGTCCTGTTGGGAGCTGGAAGGTTTCGGAGAATATAACTATGGCTACGAACGACATAAATCTTCAGAAAAAGGATTATACAAAACCACATTCTCTATTCCGGATGCCTGGAGGAATAAACGCGTTTTTATTGTTTTTGACGGTTCAATGACCGATACAAAGGTTTCAATCAACGGCAAGCAGGCGGGCGATATTCATCAGGGAGCATTTTATCGGTTCAAAAGAGAAATAACCGATTTACTGAAGCCGGATTCAGAGAACAAACTGGAGGTTGAGGTGAGCAAGCAATCCGCGAATTCAAGCGTAAACAGTGCGGAACGTGATGCCGATTTCTGGGTGTTTGGAGGTATTTTCAGACCGGTATACCTGGAAGCTGTTCCGGAAACTTTTATTGAGTACACTGGAATTGATGCCAGACATGACGGTACGATCAACATGAATGTCTTCCTGGATAAAGAAGTATCCGGCGCAGATTTTACTGTTGATATTTTAGAAGCAGTATCCGGAAATAAGGTCGGATCATTCCATTCGGAATCAAAAGGTAAGCATAAAAAACTAACAGCTTCTTCAGTAATAAAGGATATTAAACCGTGGTCAGCAGAAACGCCAAACCTGTATGATGCTGTTATCACAGTGAGAAGGAAAGGGAAACAGCTTCATTCTGTTACAGAACGGTTTGGGTTCAGAACGATAGAAGTACGTGAAAGAGACGGGGTTTATATTAACAATAAGCGCATCATGTTTAAAGGCGTAAATCGTCATTGTTTCTGGCCTTCTACAGGACGTACAGTCAGCAGAGCACACAGTCTGGAGGATATTAAGCTGTTAAAGGAGATGAATATGAATGCGGTTCGTATGTCGCACTATCCACCGGATAAGGATTTTCTGGAAATGTGTGATTCTGCAGGGATATATGTTATTGATGAGCTTTGTTCCTGGCAACGTCCGCCTTATGATACTGAGGTGGGTACCATACTGGTTCATGAAATGCTGAAAAGAGATCTGAATGATCCTTCCGTCATATTCTGGGCAAATGGGAATGAGGGCGGATTTAATTTTGATCTTGATCCGCTTTTCAAGGAACTTGATTTGCAGAAACGTCCCGTGATACATCCGTTTGGATTGCATGATGACATTAATACGGTGCATTACATATCCTTTAATTCAGGGATTAAAAACATGTTTAACGGACGCGATATTTTTATGCCCACAGAATTGTTACATGGATTATACGATGGCGGTCATGGTGCCGGCCTCGATGATTACTGGAATCTGATGCTTTCCAACCCCTTGTCTGCGGGTTTATTTTTATGGGATTTTTCTGACGAAGGTGTTGTGCGAACCGATAAAGAAGGCATACTTGATACCGATAACGCTTCAGGTGCCGATGGTATTCTAGGGCCTTACAGAGAAAAGGAAGGCAGCTTTAACACCATTAAGGAAATCTGGTCGCCGGTTTACATTGAAAAGAAATACATAACACCCGCCTGGGATGGGACACTGAATATTGAAAACAGGTATGATTTTACCAATACAAAGCAGTGTGGTTTTTCGTATGCCCTGAAAAAGTTCAGTTCTTTGAATAGCTCTGTCAATGAAGTGGAAGGTGAAATTGAGGCTCCGGATATCGAACCCTGGAACAAGGGCAAACTGAATATTTCGTTACCTGATGACTGGAAAGATTATGATGTGCTTTATGTCACGGCAAATGCCCCCGATGGCAGTGAACTGTTCACCTGGAGTTTTGAATTAAACTCCCCTGCATTTTTTGCACACAGAATGATGAAGAAGCAACCTTCCGGGCAAAAGGATGTGCTCATTAGCGAAGATGATTCTTTATATACTTTGTCTGCATCCGGCGTATCTGTTAAAATAAGTAAGACTTCCGGTTTGCTTCAACAGGTTGACAATGCTGATGGGATGATTCCACTTTCTAATGGTCCTGTTTTCATCACGGATCAAAAGTTAAGATGCAAGAGCGTAAAGCTGAGAACTGAAGATGGAGTTTCCTCAATAGATGTTGTTTACAGTTATCCAAACAGATGGGATGCCTATCGTTTTTCGTGGACTATGCAGAAAAACGGAATCCTGCAGCTGGATTACAGTTACCGGCCTGCCGATAAGATTAAGATGAGCGGGATAACCTTCAGTTTCCCCGACCAGGAAATAACCGGAGCAAAGTTGTTTGCCAATGGACCGTATCGGGTTTATAACAACCGGTTAAAGGGTGGTTCGCTTAATATATGGGATAAAACTTACAACGATGCCATAACGGGAGAGGTATGGGAATATCCTGAATTTAAAGGGTACTACTCCCTGTTTTACGGTATGAAACTGGAATGCCCGACACCGTTTGAAGTATACTGTGCCTCAGAAGATGTTTTTCTGCATTTGTTTACACCGACTATTCAACAGCATTATGATCCGAAACGGAATTTCACATTTCCACCGTATCCTTCCGGTGATATCTCATTTTTGGATGCCATACCCGCTGTAGGGACTAAATTTCAGACCGCAGAAAATTTTGGTCCGCAATCTCAGCTGCACCGTTTTAAGGGATTCAGTGCGACGCCCGACATGCAAAACAGGTTATATTTCAAATTTAATTAAACAGCCAGTTCTGATATAGCCGGAAGTAATTGTAGATCACTGTCTGTATTTAATTATTGAGTTCGGGATGAACCGTTTTAATGCGCAACTGCTTAACCAGTATAAAGATCCAGACCGCAACAATGGCACTGATAATTCTTGGTATTGTGACCCAGAATAAGGGGGCTCCGATGACAACAAATATCAGGGTTTCCTGGATTAAGGAGTGGCTGATGCCAATGGAAATATGCAGTTTATTCAAATCATAGACCGACAGCTTTTCCTTATCCTGTGAGAGGATTATTCCGGATCCGTAAACCAAACCAAACAGGTTTGCTGCAAGCCAGACAACAGTTGTCTCAGATGAGATGCCAAACAAAGCCATTAGTGGTTTAAATAGTCCTGATATTGTTCTGATGATGCCGTAATGATCCAGAATGCGGTTTAGTACAGTCAATACATTAATGATGACCAGAATTTTCAGAATAAGTATTGAATTGGTACTCAACCATAACAGCAAAGTTCCTGTGAGGCTTAAAGTGGCTTCCGGGGAAAAATTGCGGTGCAGAATTTCACCGCTCTCCGGGATAATAAGATTCAGGATATAACCAAGAAAAATACTCATTACCAGCCGGATAATTGTAATAAGCAGAGCATTTGCACCTGCTTTTTTCTGGATCATGGACTCAATGGGCATATTATGCGCAATCAGCAGAATGGCGGCAAGAATGGTAATCTCCTTTAAGGTGAGTGGCATGGTTATCACAATGGCAATAGCTGAATAACAGTTTACCAGAACGCCGGTAAAATATACGATCACTGTTTCACCAGATAAACCCAGATGTTTGAAGAGTGGAGTAAAAGGAACAGCCAGTTTATCGATGATGCCGTAAAACTGCAGGACGGTTATGGCAAAAGATATTGGGATCATAAACAAAAGGATACTGCCCGATATTTTTAATCCGGTTTTAAAGCCTTCCCATATGATGTGCTTCAGATTTGCCAAATGATGCCTGTTTATTCCGTGCGGCTAAAATAGAAAATATACTGCGAATCATTTCATGAATATTGTATAAATAAGCGATGGACTTTTTAACGGTTCATTATTACAGATTCTGCAAAAACTAGCATGAAATTGTAAATTCAAGACTTCAGTTTTATTTCTCATCCGGTAGTGGTTATATTTGTATGTTGTTAAAATACATCCCTTTAATTGAGAGGAATAAGAACAGGATAAAACAGATAAAAATGAGACTTAAGTTATTTATAAGCAGTGCGCTGTTTGCTGCATATTCAGTATTGAGTTTTGCACAGACAAACCTTGTTGCGGACTGGGACGGAAACGGTGATACAGATCAGTCTACATCATATCCCGACCAGTATGGCTGGGCTGTGATTCCGGGTGAGTTTAACTATGCCAATTCGAATGGAGGTGTTCGTTATATGGATGTAAGCTCCGTTCATACTTTAGATGGTTCAAATTACATCGGGCGTCTGATGATGATTCGCTGGGATGGTGCAGGAGCCACAACTTCAGGCTCAGTGTTTAGCTATCCTGTAAACCTTGAACAGGGCAAACGCTATAATTTTTCCTGGATTTACGAATGGTGGAATAACGGAGCTTCTCCAACGCTGACCGTTGGAATCAGTAAGGATAAACAGGCGACAGTAAATGAAACAACGAAAGACTTTACCTGTAGTCCGACACGGAATGTATTACTGAACGGTGAAATGGATTTTAGCGTCTCGGAAACAGGAACATACTATATTACAATAACAGGAGGATCCGGTACGCTTTGTGCTTTGGGAGAGCTTTCTGTAAAGGAAATTCCACCCGCGTTGAACTGCAGTGTGTCATCTTTAAGTTTTAACAACTTTGTCAGCGAAGCCGAAATCAGCGTATACCCAAACGGATCAGCCGATATAATTACTATTGATGCTCCGGCTTACGTGACCGTAAATCCGGCAGAACTTCCTGCTGAAGGTGGTACACTTACAGTGAGTTCAGGTAACAGTTCTGATTTTTCCGGAGATATCCTTATTGCTCAGGGTGATGAACAGATCACTGTACCTGTTACCGGAACCTATTCAGCCAGTGATGATCCGGTTGAGGTAAACGTGGTTGCTGAAGAAGGTGCCTGGTGCTGGTTTGCAGATCCCAGGGCGCTGCATTATGAAAATGAAAGCGGAACCATTAACAGCACCTACATCGGATATATAGATGTGCACGGAGCCATTAAAGCAACACAGGTTGATCATCTGAAAAATGAGAGCAATGAAGTTTTGGTACGTTCTTATTTTCAGCCTGATGATCATGATAATCCAACGTTTCTGGTACTCCCGGATGAACGAATCATGATTTTCTATACCCGCCATACGGATGAAGCCTGTTTCTACTACCGTATTTCACAAAAACCCGGAGATATAACAACGCTTGGAAGAGAAGTCCGGTTGGAAACCTCGGCCAATACAACATACCCTTCACCGTTTATTATGTCAGATGATCCGGACCATATTTACATCTGCTGGAGAGGTATTAACTGGCATCCGACAATTGGGCGTATCACTATTCCTGATGAAAATGATGATGCTTCATTCGATTGGGGACCAAAACAGATTGTGCAGTCCACAGCAGCCCGGCCATACGCTAAATATGCGTCAAACGGTAAGGATAAGATCTATGTGACCTATACCACCGGCCATCCGGATAATGAGGCCGTCAACTATGTGTATTTTAATTATATTGATATAAATGATATGACTCTGCACGATATTACCGGGACGCAGTTGTCATCCATTGAAAACGGAGTGCACAATATTGCTGCTACTACCACATATTACAATGCACATCCCAATGCTGTTGTGGATAATTCGCCTTACCGTAACTGGGTCTGGGAAGTATCGATGGACGACAATGATAATCCTGTCATTGCCATGGTTCGTATCAGTAACGATAAGTCTTCTCACGATTATTATTATGCCAGATGGACGGGCAGTGCATGGCAACGCACATTCCTGGAGAACGGAGGTGGTCATTTTCATCAGTCAGCCGGGCTGGAAGAGTGTTACAGTGGCGGCATGGCACTGGACGATGCAAATCCTGATATTGTTTATTGTTCTGTACCGGTTGACGGGAATAACGGTAAGGTGTATGAGCTTAAAAAATACACTGTAGGGCAGGATGGAACCTTGTCTGCAGTAGCGCAGGTGACAGGTGCTTCAGCGAAAAATAATGTCCGGCCATATGTTATTCCCGGTTCAGGAGATAAACTGGTATGGATGAACGGTGATTATTATGACTGGATTGTAAGTTCGGCAAGACCTGAAGGATTTGCTACCGGCATTCGCGCCAGTTTCGATATTCCACACCAAGCGGTTGAACTGGAGAAAGATCTTATCAATCATGAGACGTTTGATACATCTGATGGGTTCACGGGTGATGCTTCTGTTCGAAATGGTTTGTTGTTCGTTAATGAAGGTCAGGATGCAACGTTTGCCATGAATCAACAGGACTCATTCTCGATTGTATTGTCTCCATATGTGGACCACAGTAGCTATTACGGTGATCTGCTGACAACGGACAATCTGACCTGCGGTTTAGCCGTTAACGGGAATACATACCCATACATTAAAATAGGAGATGATACCTATACCAGCAGCAATGTGCTCGGAAGCTCGGATGTCTGGCAGACCCAGAGCAGAGGTACAGGCGGAAACTGGCCCACACCGACGAAATTTGATTTTTTCAGTCTGGCTGTTACCTACGGAGACGGAGTGCTGAAAACCTACATCAATGGTCTTCTTGATCAGTACATTGAAGTAGATGGTTTAACACTTTCTGACATAACCATTGGTGGGTTTACCGGAGCCGTTGATGATTTACGAACATACAGCCGTGTATTGTCACAGGATGAAATCAAGAACATTTCAGCAGTAAACAAGGTAAATACAGAGAATAAGGGCAGCCTGGTGGAATTTGGAATGCTTACAATACCGGAAGATGTGTACACGGATATCGTTCTTCCTGACCTGGGAAATTCTGTTACCTGGTCCTCTTCCAATACTGGTTTGATCACGAATAACGGACTTGTAAATCTTCCTGAACAGGAAACAACTGTTGTACTTACCGCGACACCCGATGAAAGTGGACTTGAGCCGCGGACATTTAATGTCACGGTTCATCCCAGGAGCATTACCCATAATAAAATGCTGTACTATGGTTTTGAGGCTTCTGATGTCTATACTTCTGCCGGAATCAGATATGTGACGGATAAAACCGGAAACGGGAATGATGCGGCCATATACGGCAGTGCCGGTGTAAATGGAGTTTTGGATTTATCTGCCAATACCAATACAGGGTTTTCTACAAATGGTTATGCTGTTGCACCGGCTGGTTTACTGGATAATTTAAGAAGTTACACCTTTGTGATGAAAGTTAATCCTGTCAGGCTTGAAAACCAACCCAGAATTTATGATTTCGGAACCGCGGCATCAAACAGTGTGTTTGCTCGTCTGAATACCTTTGTGGCAGGTCTGAAATACAATGGCGGAACTACAGTCATGATAAATTCTTCAGTAGCACTTTCTTCAGGAATTGATTCAGGACTGGCGTTTACTTATGATGCCAAATCGGGTACAACTAAAATTTACGTTAATGGTGAAGAGAAAGGCAGTTCGACAAGTATTCAATACGAACCGTATCAGCTGGTATTGTCAGGTTCGGATAACAGGAATTACATCGGTAGAACACAATGGTGGGATTCAGGTGTAGCCAATGATAATGCAGATTACTGTGGAACCGTAGATGATTTTTACCTGTTTGATATTGCCTTAACCTCATCAGAAATCAAATCACTGGAACAGGCTACCTCACTTTATACGCCAAAAAATAATCTTATTTCTGTCTATCCCAATCCGGTTCTTAAAGGGCAGAATATGGTTATACATTCTTCGTCTGTAGCTAAAGAAAAAAATGGAATTGCAGTAAAGATGCTAAACATGGAAGGACAGATCCTCCTGTCTATGCATGCCGATAATTTTCCCCTGGAATTAAAAAATGAATTTGACGGTGGTGTTTATTTCGTAAGGGTAACTACGGATTCCGGCAATGTAATGCAGGGTAAATTTATTGTGCGGTAATGCTTTCCCGAATGGATACAAAAAACATTGTTACGTTTCCTCATTTATCATAAAACAGCTATCTTAACCACGGATATTGATCAACTAATTATGGTATTCATGAAAATAAAATCTTATCTTTTTGTTATAGTATTGGCAATCAGTTCTTTCATATATGCAAATGAACCGGATTCTGCCTATGTGTTTTCTTACACAAACGCCGATGCAGACGGACGGAGTGGTTTGCATTTTGCGTGGAGTATTGACCAGGAAAACTGGCATGCTATTGGTCCCGATTTCAGTTTTGTAAAAAGTGACTTTGGTAGCTGGGGTTCGCAAAAGCGTATGTTTGATCCCTATGTCTTCCTTGATCCGGATGGGAAGTGGCATGCCGTATGGACTCTAAACCACAGGGTTAATCAGTTTGCACATGCAGCATCTGATGATCTGTCTTTCTGGTGGAGACAGTCGTATCCATATGTGATGGAATCAGGGAACTGCCTGCTTCCGGAAGTATCCTACGATAAGGCCAACGAAAGGTTTGTTGTGACCTGGATGAGTGACAGAGGCGATGAACAAGGAATATACATGGTTACCACACCGGATTTTGTCAATTACAGTGATACTCAAAAAGCATCAGAAAAAGATCGGATCAATAACAGGAGGGAGTTTAAGGTTAATGAAAAGCCTGAGACCGGAACAGTATATAAAGTGGCATGGTCAACCATAGATGGCTTAACAACTGATATGGAAGCTCAGAAATACCGGGATGAACTGAATAATGAACGTGCTGAGGATGATCCGGAAAGATTCAGGTATTTAAAAGCAGTGGATGCTGAGATTAAAGTAAAAGCCGACGACAACAAGCAGATTTCAGACATGCTGATCGGTATCTTTTTTGAAGATATCAACTATGCTGCTGACGGCGGTTTATATGCAGAGCTTGTACAAAACAGGGATTTTGAATACAATTCAGGCATCAGACGGGAATGGAATCATAAATCATACTGGTCGCTTGAAAATGAGGCTGATGTGGAGTTTTCCATTGATACCGTAAATCCGATTCATGCGCATAACAAATATTATGCTGTGCTTGATGTGAAGAAAACAGGAGCCGGACTTGTAAATCCCGGATATGATGGGATGGGTATAACAGCCGGTGAAAAATATGACTTCTCTGTTTTTGCTAAAAGTCTGGATGGCTCAAAAAACAGTTTGCTGATTCAACTGCTTAACCAGAATGATGAAGTGATTGGAGAAGCCAGAACAAAACCATTATCTGCCAAATGGAAGAAACTGAGCGCGGTAATTAAGGCAAAGGAAAACTGCGTTAAAGCTAAAATTGTCGTAAAACCAGCCAAGGTTGGTAAGGTCGGTTTGGACATGATTTCACTGTTCCCTGAGAATACCTTTAAAGGAAGACAAAACGGTTTGCGTCAGGATCTGGCTCAGACGATTGCTGATATGCATC
Source organism: Quyinboa mangrovi (assembly GCF_042219825.1). Lineage (NCBI taxonomy): Bacteria > Pseudomonadati > Bacteroidota > Bacteroidia > Bacteroidales > Quyinboaceae > Quyinboa > Quyinboa mangrovi. The sequence continues at coordinate 378,738 of NZ_JBHJHQ010000005.1, read as the reverse complement.
CCCGGTTTGTCCGTTTCCCGGGTGGTTGTGTGGCTCACGGAAATGGCATAGACAATATTTATAAATGGAAAAATACAATTGGTCCGCTGGAATCGCGTATACAGCAAAGAAATACCTGGGGCTATAACCAGTCGGGTGGTTTGGGTTATTTTGAATATTTTCAGTTTTGTGAGGACCTGGGTGCTGAACCCGTTCCTGTACTTGCAGCCGGTGTGCCATGTCAGAACTCCAGTATCGGTGGCGACGGACAACAAGGCGGAATACTAATGTGCGATATGGATGATTATGTACAGGATGTGCTTGATCTGATAGAGTGGGCCAACGGAGATAAAAACAGTGAGTGGGGCAGAAAAAGGGCTGAAGCCGGACATCCGGAACCTTTCAACTTAAGATATATCGGTATAGGGAATGAGGATCTGATTACAGACATTTTTGAGGAACGCTTTACCATGATCTATAAAGCAGTGAAAGAGAAGTATCCTGAAATGAAAGTGATCGGGACAGCCGGACCGTTTTATTATGGTACGGATTATGAAGAAGGCTGGAAAATTGGGAAGAAACTTGGTGTGGATCTGTTGGATGAGCACTATTATGTGCCACCGGGATGGTTCATTTACAACCAGGATTATTACGATAAATACGACCGCTCCGGTCCGAAGGTATATCTGGGCGAATATGCATCACATCTGCCGCGCAGACCTTTGAATATTGAAACAGCTCTGTCTGAAGCTTTATATCTGACAGCCATAGAACGGAACGGGGATGTTGTACACATGACCTCTTATGCACCGCTTCTGGCAAGGGAACACCGGACGCAATGGAATCCGGATCTGATATACTTTAACAGTTCTGAAGTTAAGCCAACAACCGATTACTATGTACAGAAAATGTACGGGCAAAATTCAGGGACAACCTATTTTGCATCGGATGTAAAACTGTCTGATCAGAATGTGAAAGTACAAAACAGGGTTGGCGTGTCAGTTGTAAAAGATGAGAAAAATAATGAGCTGATCGTTAAACTGGTCAACATGCTGCCGGTTGAGGTGAATTCCAGCCTGGACTTATCGGATTTTGATCTGGCAGCAGCAAATGCTAAACTGTCGGTGCTTGAGGGTGATCCGAAAGATCGTGATGCCAAACCTGCCGATAGTTCCATTGAAGTGGATAAACAGTTCACTTATAAAATGGATCCATACTCGTTCTCTGTGATCCGTATAAGTTTGAGATAAAGGGTTAAAACTCATAGATAATATACTATGAATAACTCCGCCCTGATGGGCGGAGTTATTTAAATGATGACAGTTCTATGTAAGGATATAATTTGATTATTACTGTTTATAACTGGTGAAAAATCCCCCGTCATGATGTTCCATTCATGACACCCCCTTTTTCAAAGGGGGACTTTGAAATCCGCAATTCATTAGGTGAGTGTCCTCCTTGCCCGAAAGGAGGTGGATCCCGACCAAAGCGTCGGGAGACGGAGGATTTAACGCTATTAAGATCTAATTTTTATGTCGAACTCACATTAATTATTTCTTACCGGACTTTAGTCCATATCGTGTACTGCTTCCCAGTCAGGGAATACCTTTTCCAGCGTGATCTTTTTAGCCTTTGATTTTTTGAGTTCACCTGACCATGCCACACGTTGTGACCGATCGGCACCGGGACCATTGTTGTTATATTCCAGATACCGGGTTGTTTTTTCCCGTTCAGGATCACCCCAGTTATGCCAACCTTCTGGACGGATATGGTTGCCCATATAGCTGTTCATGAACAACACGGCAGCATATTTGCGCCAGGGACGACCGAGATAGACCTTGTCAATCCCTTCTGCTGCGGTCAGCATACATTTATTAAAGATATAGCCATAAGGTCTGAATTCCGGTGTTGAGGCAGCGGTGATATAAGAATTCTTTTTGCTGTGAATATGGCAGTTTTCAAACCAGACTGTGGCCGGGCCAAAAATAAAGTCCGTAGTTCCTTCAATGTAGCAGTCTTTGAAAAATTCAGTACCATATTCATTGCCCGTAAACAAGGTGTCCTGATTACCCAATAGGTTACAGTTAATAACCATCAGGTTTTTACCTTCCACATGTAGCGCCACAGCCTGTCCAAGCATTGGGGCATTATTCTCTATTGTTAAGTTTTTCAGGGTGATCCGGTCTCCGTCAATCCGTAACGTTGACGTTTTAAAGGTTCCCATGTCGTTCATATTGGCATGATCTGCCCAGGTAATGATGGTGTTGTCCCTGCTTTCACCGATCAGTGTTATATCGCATTTATCACTTGAAATCAGAATTTTTTCTTTGTAAATGCCATTTTTAATGAAAATTGTTTTGGGTTCCGGGGTATATGATCTGACGGACTGAATCGCTTCCCGTATAGATGTAAAATCGCCGCTGCCATCTTTGGCGACCGTGATATCATATTCTTTGGCTTGAACCGCAACTGAACATAAAAGAAACATTGAAAGGATGATTTGACTTATAACTCTCATAGTAAATTCTGATTTCTTTGGTATATAGTGCAAGGTAGCAATATAAACGGTAATGAAGAAACGAATTTATTCAGGCATTTATTTTCCTATCTACTATCTCCATAATTTCAACTTCCAAACTTTCGGCGGCCCTGTCAAGTTCTTTAGCTTTCTTCAGAATGTCGTCCACGAATGCTTGATCCGAAAAATTCTTTGCATTGATCTTTACATTCAAGTAGGCTCCACGGACGCCGGCCCGTGCAGCCAGTGCACCTACGCTGGCATCAGATACACTGTTAGGATTGCCGGTTTCAGTCATGGCTTTCATTACTTCCATGGATTTGTAGCACAGATTCATAACCTTAAAAGGTACTTCTATGGCATATTTAGTAGCGTCATCAACAGCTTTTTGGCGGGATTTTTTTTCAGCTTCTGTCGTTTTAGGTAATCCAAATGCATCCATTATAGCATTAAATGCATTCGTGTCCTCGTCCACCAGCTTCAGCAGCTCATCGTGGTAATATTTGCCTTTATCAGCCCAGTTTGAAAACTCTTCCCAGCGTTCATCCCAGCCGCGTTTGTGCGCAGAAAGATTGGCCACCATGGTTCCCAGTGCTGCACCCATTGTACCCATGTAGGCCGAAATGGAACCACCACCCGGTGCGGGTGATTCAGATGCCGTTTCTTCTGCGAAGGCTTTCAGGTTCATGTCAATCAGCTTTGGCTTGTGTTCAGCAATTATGTATTCAATGATCTTTTTCTTCGGATCAAAAGGATTCAGTTCATCCAGGCCAAGTGATTTAACAGCGATTTTTATGATTTCATCATCCGAAATACCGGTGGAGCGCTGTTGTTTTTTCAGGAAATACTTCCCGGCATCCAACATCGCTTTTAACGGAATCACCCCAACCAGTTCTGAACCTGTAACACGTAGTCCCCTTGCCTGAGCTCTCTGGCAGGCAGCATCGAATACTTCATGAACAGAGGTTACTGTAGTATCGGTCAGGTTAAACGAAAGTTGCGCAATGCCATATTCCTCAATGAACCATCCGATACCTTTTACACACTTCAGCAGGCCGGGCTCATAAACCGGTTTGCCGTTTTTGTCCAGGACTTTTTTACCGGTCAGTGTTCCTCCTTCTCGTTTGATGCGGCCTTTTTCACGAATATCAAACGCAATAGCATTGGCCCGACGGGTTGAGGTGGTGTTCAGGTTCACATTATAGGCCACTAAAAAGTTACGTGCACTGACAGCCGTTGCTCCGGATTTGGCGACAGATGTGTTATACTCTGCCGGGCCAAAATCAGGTTCCCATTCAGGGTCTGCCAACTTTTTTGCCAAACCTTCGTATTCACCTGATCGGCAACTGGCCAGGTTTTTCCGTTTGTCTTCTCTTGCTGCAAATTCATAACAGTAGATGGGGATATGTAATTCCCTGCCGATGCGTTCAGCCAGTTTATGTGCATACACAACTGTTTCTTCCATGGAGATGCCGGAAACAGGAACCAATGCTAACACATCAGTGGCTCCAAATCGCGGATGAGCTCCCTTGTGTTTGCTCATATCGATCAGCTCTGCAGCTTTTTTAACAGCCTTGAAAGCTGCCTCGCAAACTTCTTCAGGTGTTCCCACAAAGGTGACAACGGTACGGTTCGTGGCTTTTCCTGCATCCACGTCAATAAGCTTCACGCCTTCAACGCTTTGTATCTTATCTGTGATTTGTTTGATGATTTCCATGTTGTTCCCTTCACTGAAATTGGGAACGCATTCTATCAGTTGTGTCATACTATTTAATTTTCAAATGTCAGTTTGTTGCCATTTTTCCAGACGAAATCCGGTTTCAATTTACCCTGCCGGTAGATAATTTCCCTGTAATCATTTATGCTGAACGCGATAATATCGGCCTTATTCCCTTCTTTAAGAATGCCACGGTCGTCCAGACCTAATGCATGGGCTGCACGGCAGGTAATACCTGCTAAAGTTTCTGTCACGCTTAGCTTTTCATATGAGCTAAGAATGGATGCCTGAATTAGCAAGTCTCCCATTGGTGCTGAACCGGGGTTCCAGTCCGATGCGATCGCCAGCGAAGCACCAGCGTTTAAAAGCTTCCTTGCCGGGGCAAAAGGTAAGCCTAGTCCAATGGAAGCGCCGGGTAACACTGTAGCACTTACTTCGCTTTTCCCAATCATTGAGATGACTTTGTCATCGCTGGCTTCCAGATGATCCACACTTCTGGCGTTCAGGTCAACTGCCAAAAGGCTGCCTCCCAAACTAAACTGGTCACCATGAACCACGATATCAAATCCCAGATCTTTAGCTGCATTCAAATAAGACCTGGCTTCATCAGCTGAGAATGCTGTTTTTTCTATGAAAATATCTACCCGCTGTGAGAGTTCCTGATTTTTAATTTCAGGCAGGAGTTCCTTTGCCAATACTTTAAGATAAGCTTCATTCGAACCTGAAAAATCCTTTGGCCTGATGTGTGCAGCAAGACAGGTTGCAAGTAGGTCAGCTTTCGTGTCTGAACTTTGTATTGCTTTGAGAATTTTGAGTTCCTGATCAACGGATAATCCATATCCGCTTTTAACTTCAATGGTGGTAATGCCATCCTTCAACATGACATCTGCATGTTTCGTAGTTATCCGACTCAGTTCCTCCTGCGATGCTTCTCTGGTTTTCTGAACAGTATTCCATATGCCACCACCGGCTTCTGCAATTTCCAGATAGGTTTTACCGGCCAGTCGTAAGGCAAAGTCGTTGGCCCGCGATCCGGCATAGCAAATATGTGTGTGACAGTCAATCAAACCCGGTAATGCCACATGATTGCCATGAATCCATTCAATTTCGGTTGTGGACCGGTCTATTTGTGCGGCCAGCTCCGTAAAGTCACCGATAGCGATGATTTTTCCCTTGTCAGACAGAATTCCACCGTCCGGAATAATTTCCAGCTGATCATCGTTTAACGGACCTTTAACCGGAAGTTTATCCATGGTTATAATTTGCCGGAACGGACCTGTTAGTTTCATAATCTTGTTATTACGATCTTTCGTTATAAATGTAAGGTAAATTGTTAATATACAATTAAAACCATGTGCTATCAATTCTACCCCTAACCCCTAAATGGGAATATCTATGTACATCTGAATTTTCTCCCCTTCAGGGGAGTCAGAGGGGTAATTGAAAAAACTTGTTTTGTCGTTTAAAACGACCAACCATGAACTCCTCGTTGCAAACGAGGAGTAGTTTTACAGTGACAAACCAAATTTATCCCTGTTTTCTACTGCCTTTTCATATCCCGCGTCTGCGTGCCTGAAGATGCCCATGGCAGGATCGTTGTGCAGCACCTGTGATATGTTGTTAGCGGCCTGTTCAGTTCCGTCAGCCAGTATCACCATGCCGGCATGTTGTGAAAATCCCATACCCACGCCGCCACCGTGATGGAACGATACCCAGGTGGCTCCACCGGCCGTATTTGCCATAAGGTTAAGCAGCGGCCAGTCCGACACCGCATCACTGCCATCCAGCATGCCCTCTGTCTCCCGGTTCGGTGAGGCTACCGATCCACAATCCAGATGATCGCGGCCAATGACAATCGGCGCTTTCACTTTGCCTGTTTTTACCAGGTCGTTAAAGATCAGACCGGCCTTTTCGCGCTCACCGAAACCCAACCAGCAAATCCGGCTCGGCAAGCCTTGAAATGCCACCTTTTTCTGTGCCTCTTCCAGCCATTTGATCAGATGTGTGTTTTCCGGAAAAGCTTCCATCAGGGCACGGTCGGTTGTGTAGATATCTTCCGGATCACCCGATAAGGCTACCCAGCGAAACGGCCCCTGTCCATCACAGAAAAGCGGACGGATAAACTCCGGTACAAAGCCATTATAGTCAAATGCATTGGTTTCACCACCCCGACGGGCAAATTCCCGTAGGTTATTGCCGTAATCAAAAACCACACTGCCTTTGGCTTTCATTTTCAACATAAAACCCACATGTCGAGCCATGCTCTTTAAGGCTTTATCCTTGTAAGCTTCCGGATCAGATGCCCTTAATTTACTGGCTTCCCCCAGTGTCAGTCCATGGGGTATATAGCCATGAACCGGATCGTGAGCAGATGTCTGGTCCGTCAGAATCTCAGGGATTATATCATCCTGAATCAGTTTTTCCAGCACATCGCCAATGTCGCCGACCAGACCGACAGAAAGGGCTTCTCCTTTTGTTTTTGCATCTAAAATCCATTGTGTGGCTTCTTCGTAATCAGAGGTCATACGGTCCACATATTTGGTTTCGAGGCGTTTTTTTATGCGTTCGGGATCAATATCCACACCCAGAAAAGTAGCACCGGCAAGTGTTGCCGCGAGGGGCTGAGCACCACCCATGCCACCTAAACCACCGGAAACAATCAGTTTGTGTCTGAGGTCACCGTTGAAGTATTTCTTACCGCATTCTGCAAAGGTCTCGTACGTACCCTGCAAAATCCCCTGGGTGCCGATATAGATCCAGCTTCCGGCAGTCATCTGACCGTACATCATCAGTCCGCGGGATTTCAGTTCTTCAAAATGTTCCCAGTTGGCCCAGAATGGCACAATGTTACTGTTAGCAATTAGAACGCGTGGTGCATGGGGATGGGAGCGGACCATACCAATCGGTTTCCCCGATTGAACCAAAAGGCTGTGATGCTCATCCAGCTCGAGCAGGGCTTTGATGATTTTCTGAACAGCTTCCACGTTACGAGCAGCCTGTCCGGTTCCACCATATACGATAAGGTTTTCCGGGTCTTCTGCTACCTCTGCATTCAGATTATTGAGCAGCATCCGCAAAGGTGCTTCCGTTTGCCAGGATTTGGCATGGAGCGTACTTCCAACCGGTGCTTTGTAATTTGGATGTGAAGCATATGTCTTAATAAATTCCGAATAATTCATGCGTGTCGTTTTTAAAATCAATATGGTGTTCCTGAGCCAGATAATCTGTCAGGCGTAACAATTCTTTGGACTGAATAATTTCAATTGCTTTATTAATATCAGGATAAAAGAGCCTGTCGCTTTCTGCAAACTCAATTTTTGACCGTATGAAATCGTAGCAGTGATCCATGAGAAATCCTGATTTCATGGGTCTTCTGAATTCAAAACCCTGGGAAGCTGTCAGCAATTCGATCGCCAGTATTTTCTCCAGATTTTCAACTATTTTCAAAGTTTTCCGTCCGCTAATGGATCCCATGCTTACATGATCTTCCTGTCCCAGAGATGTTGGAATGCTATCTGCACTGGCTGGGAAGCAGAGACTTTTATTTTCACTGACCAGGGCTGCGCTGGTATATTGAAGGATCATAAAACCGGAGTTTAGGCCGGTGGTCTTCATCAGCAGTTTTGGCAAACCCGGTACGCTTTCAATGAGTGATAGATAGATGCGACGGTCAGATATATTCCCGATTTCGGCAGCAGCAAGCGCGGCATAATCCATGGGCAGTGCGATGGGCTGACCGTGAAAATGGCCTCCTGTTATGGTCTTTTCTTCGCTGAAAATTATGGGATTATCAGTCACCGAATTCATCTCAATCTCAACCGTTTCCTTCAAGTGCAACCAGGCGTTTCTGGAAGCCCCGTGAACCTGTGGGATACATCGCAGGGAATACGGATCCTGAACGCGGGTGCAGTTTTCATGAGATTTTTCTATCTCCGAATGTTTCAGCAACGTACGGATGCGTTTTGCCACATATTTATTGCCTTCATAGGGCCGAAGTTCATGCAGGGCTTCATCAAAACTTTTAAAGGAACCCATCATGGCTTCCAGGTTCATTGCAGCAATGATATCGGCATGATCCAAACAGTTTTTGAGCCGCTCTGTGATCAGCGTGGCATGTGCCAGCATAAACTGTGTACCGTTGATCAGGGCCAGACCTTCTTTGGGACCCAGTTCAATGGGTTCAAGTTTGAAAAGTCTGAATATTTCTTCAGTTGGATATTCCAGACCATCGTATATCACACTTCCGAGGCCGATTAAAGGAAGGAACAAATGGGCCAGTGGAGCAAGATCGCCCGAGGCACCAACAGATCCCTGGGAAGGAACAACCGGAATAACATCGTGTTCAATATGCCACATTATACGTTCAATGGTTTCAAGCGCAATCCCGGAAAAACCCTTCGCCAGTGCATGAACCTTGAAGATCATCATGAGTTTGGCGATCTCCGGATCTACCGGTTCACCAACGCCTACACTGTGACTTTTCAGCAGATTGTATTGAAGTTGCCTGGTGTCTTCTTCGTTGATCAACGTGGTGCAGAGTGGTCCAAAGCCGGTATTAATACCATAAACCACCTTTTTATGGTGGACGATATTAAGTACAACCTGACGGTTTTCATTGACTATGTTTATTGTATTTTCGGACAGGATTCCGTTTGTAGTGCCCCGGGCCAGTTCAAGTGCAAGCCCAACACTCATATGATCCTCTCCATACCGAAATTTTTGTTTAGACATTCCTGTTATTTTAATTTCTGATATAAGACATCAGAAAATAAATATACGGCTTTGAACAGGCTCGAAAAATGATAAAAATTAGGAAGGATATATGATTTTAAACAGCTTGGAAAACAGTGAGGCTGTCCAAAAAGACAAATAAAAATATTTTGAACTTATAAATTGTAAGCAATCTTTCTTTTACCCCTCCAAACCTCTCCGTCAGCTGACGGAAGGCTTTAAGTCCCCTTCAGGGGATTTAGGGGTAATTTCGTAAAAACTACTTACAATCCGTAAGTAAATATAATTCTGATATCACTTTTGGGACAGCATGACTCAAATTATATATTACCAATATAGACTTTCGTATATTACAAATATAAACCTTCGTTCTGCTATTTCTGATACTCCTTCTTTTTGCGTTTGTAGTAATCCTGAAGAATATAAAAGGCCTTCTTTTTAGCTCCGGTTTCTGAAACCAAACCCTTACGGTTCCATCCATCCTGTACATCGGGAAGTTGTCTAAGTGGCGACATGAAATCCACCAGAATCCAGGGTGTCATACCCGAAAGTCCAGGGACCCGATCAAACATGGCAATATTTTCTTTATACATAAATTCTTGGTATTCTTCACTCCAGCGCGTCAGTGAGTCAGCATGAAATCCCTGGATTGCTCCACCGCCAAATTCACTGACGATAACGGGTTTGTCATAGTCGATCACAAATGTTTTCTTACGGCATTCCAGTGGACTGCCACCATACCATCCAAGATATTCATTGAAACTGATGATGTCCAGTTCCTTGCCTATCGGATCACTCACCACATAAGTGCTGTCCGGATGTCCATCCACGGCCTGATCTTTTTTACAGGCAGCACTCAATAAACGGGTTGGATCCTGTTCCCGTACATGATGCGCAACAGCAGTCAGAAATGCATTACGCGCTTTGGTCGGTCCGGTTTCATTGGCAATAGACCAGATAATGCTCGATGCCCGGTTTTTATCTCTTCGGATCATCTCTGAATACTGGGTTTTCGCTTTCTCCAACACCTTGTCATTAGACCATTCAATCCCCCAGTAAAGCGGCAACTCTTCCCATAGCAGAATTCCCATTTCATCGGCCAGACGTACAATGTTTTCCTGATGAGGATAATGTGCCAGACGTGCAAAGTTACAGCCCAGTTCCTTAGTCCAACCCAGTACAAGTTTTGCATCATCAATGCTATGTGCCCGGTCCCTGCGAATCGGGTTCTCATCGTGAATGGAGATCCCTCTTAAAAAGATCGGTTCACCGTTTAAAAGAATCTCTTTCCCTTTTGTTTCAATCGTCCTGAATCCTATTTTATCTGAAATTTCATCATCACCGGCTTTTAAGGTTACCTTATATAGTTTCGGGTTTTCGGGTGACCACAAACTTAATTTACCCGATTCCAGTGTGAATTTTGCTGCTCCGTTTTCATCGAGCTTAACCTCTTTGCTGATCTTTAATTCAGGGATAGAAATAGTTGCATGATCCGGCAGATCTTTTCCTTTCAGTTGAATACTTCCCTGAATTGTTTTCTTTTTACTGTTTAATGAAGCTTTATCAAGATACAGGAAATAATCATCGATATAAGTTTGTGGTACTTCAACCAGGTATACATCGCGGGTTATGCCGCCGTGGTTATACCAGTCTGTTACTTTTCCTGGAATGTAATCACTTTCCCTGCTGTTACTAACACCAAGAATAAGAAAGTTATCCTTGTCTTTTATCAGGTTTGTTACCTCGAAACTGAAGGGTGTAAAACCACCTTCATGGTAACCCAAACGCCTACCGTTGAATGTGTAGGTTGTTTTGTAATTGGCTGCTCCAACATATATAAATACCCTGGAGTTTTTCAGTTTAGGTTGAAAATCAAATGTTTTGCGGTACCAGATGCTGCCTTCATAGTAATACAGTGCTTCTTTCTGCGAATTCCATGAACCGGGAACCCAAAGGTTTTGTGCATAGTCAAAACTATATTCCACACGATCAGATTTGTCTTTTGGTTTAGCATTTCTGTAAATAGGGCTGAAACCTATTTGGCCGGTTTCATACTGGTCCATTACATATTTCCATTTACCATTGAGCGACTGTGTGGTCCGGTTTTGGATGTTAGTGATGAAATTATCCTGTCCAACTGCATTGTGAGGAATAATTAAAACCGCCATTATGAAAGCTGAGAGCCATAAAATGTTTTTTCTGATTATTCCGGAAGAGGTTGTTACTGATGCCATTTTTAATACGTTAATTAATTTTACAGTGAATAAAGATAGAGGTTTTAGTCAGTTCACACTATAACAGATTGTACAGATTCTGTAAGGAATTGGATAAATTCAGATACTGAAAAACGGTTTGGAAACGAATTTGAGATTATTCCTGAAGTTTTTGTGCCGGATCAAAATAATTGTTAAGGATGGAATCTGCCTGCAATTCACCTGATATAATTTTTTCTACTTTTTCCCACGTTCCGTTTGCGATCAACGGTTTTAAAGGTTGGTCAAGTTTTGTAATCTTGTTAAAAACTCTGGCGATTTTCTTATCCCAGGTACGATGATAGCGAAGCAGATCATCAGGATAGACCATTTTGCGTTTTGTACCTTCGTTGGCTGCCCTGAAAGGTTCTAAAATGTTCAGATAACCATAATCATCTGTTAATTCTTCTCCCGGTTGAATATCACGTATGGCGATCTCAAAATCGTAGGCTGTTGACAGGCAGTTGGATTTGAAACTGTGATTTATGAACCGGCCGTTGTCCCAACAAAAAATATAGTTGCCCTTGTTATTCCTGAATGTGTAATTTAATATAACGGACTGGTAAACCGGTTCCATATTCTGAATTTCCTGAAGCGTAAATTCCCGGTCCAGTTTATCGTGAATCCATATTATGGTTCCGGCTGGTATGGTTTTGGTGGCAACAACTCCATAGCCAATTTCTTCGCTAATGAACTTTAATTCGGTATGTGGGTGTATCATAACAGAACATCAAATATGGTCTTAATATTTACTGATGGCAGGCACAAATATCTGTAAAATGTTTATCTCTGATACTTTTTAATGACTAAATATTTTAGTTCGGTATCACCCACATTTTTAATGCCATGCTCAGTGTTCGGCGGACAATAGAAACTGGTATATGGTCCAGCCACTTTTGTTTTACCATCCAGATAAAATTCTGCTGTTCCTTCCAGGACAAAAAAGAACTCATCTTCAACGTGTTTATGTGGTGGATGAGTTGCCGAATGGGGTGCAACCACACTCATTTTTAATGTCCGTCCATCGAGAAAATCCTTGTCAGCAAACCAAAACTGATAACCAACTTTTGTTTTGACCGTATCTTCCCATGAAAATTGGGAGACACAGTTTTCAATGGTAAATTCTCTTTGCGATATTGCTGTATCAGCCCTTTCCTGAGCACTTAATAATGTGCAGACTGAAAATGTAAGAATAAATGTGATGAGTATATTTTTCATATTGAAAAAAAATAAAAAATAATTTTTTCGAATTTACGTTTTTTTAAGGTTAGATGTTGCATGCACTGGAATTTTAATAGACGTCGTTTACCGACGAAAACCTGTTGTTTACCTTATTTGATTGTGGCCTTGATTGATGTTGGATTATTTTTGAGGTAAATTGTAACAAATAACTATAATCAACGTAATTCTGTAAAACTTATCATATGGTTACGCTAACCAATATTCATAAATCTTATATTACCGGACATAATCGTCTTCATGTATTAAAGGGCATAGATATGCACATTGATAAGGGGGAACTTGTGTCAATTATGGGATCGTCAGGATCAGGAAAATCAACGCTGCTTAACATACTCGGGATATTGGATAATTATGACAAAGGGAAATATGTTCTGGGAGGGAAACACATTATTAATATGTCGGAAACGATGGCCGCGCGGTACAGGAATAAGATGGTTGGCTTTGTGTTTCAATCGTTTAACCTGATATCTTTTAAAAATGCGCTTGAAAATGTAGCATTACCACTTTATTATAAAGGAGTAAGCCGAAGAAAACGTAATGTAATTGCCATGGAATATTTGGATAAGGTTGGTCTTCGGGAATGGGCGGAGCATCTTCCCAATGAACTGTCCGGAGGACAAAAACAGCGTATTGCCATTGCCCGTGCACTTATTTCTGATCCTCAGCTTATTCTGGCCGATGAACCAACAGGTGCACTTGATACACAAACATCGTACGAAGTGATGGAACTCCTTAAGCAGATTAACGATGAAGGTAAAACTATTCTGATAGTAACTCACGAAAATGACATCTCAAAGATGACCCGTCGTATCATCCGCCTGAAAGACGGCTTGATTGAAAAAGAAGAATTTATTGAAGCTCAAACCGTTTAATTATGTTTGATTCCAATATCTGGCAGGAAATTGCCTCAACAATAAAACAGAATAAGCTCCGGACATTTCTAACGAGTTTTAGTGTTTTTTGGGGGATTTTCATGCTCATCCTGCTACTTGGTGCCGGTAACGGATTATCAAACGGTATGAAGGAGAATTTTTCTGATGATGCCACAAACTCTATATTCTTTAATTCAGGAACCACCAGCAAGGCATATAAAGGGTTGAAGCCCGGCAGACGTATCCGGTTTGAAAATGAAGATATTGACAATATAAAAAAGAATTTTCCTGAGGTAGATGATATTTCAGGCCGGTTTTTTCTACCCTGGGGTGAAACAAATGTTTCTTATGGGAATGAATACGGGAGTTACCAGGTATTGTCTTGTATGCCCGATTATCAGAAAATTGAAAATGCTGTGATGATGGAAGGCAGGTTCATTAATGATGTGGATCTGAAAATGACCCGGAAATATGCCGTTATAGGCGAGGAAGTAGCTAACAAACTGTTTAATGGCGATGAGCCGCTGGGTAAGTTTATAAAAATAAACAGTGTAATGTTTCGGGTTGTTGGCGTTTATCATGATAAATCTGACTGGGATAATAAGCGGGTTTATGTGCCGATGACAACCGCACAGAAACTGTTTAATGGTGCGAACAGAGTCCATAACATCGCTCTCACGGTGGACGATATGTCGGTTAAACAGAATAAGGAACTGGAATCACGGTTTTTAAAGTACTTTGCTAAAAAATACCAGTTTGATCCGGAAGATAAAAAAGCACTTTATATCAATAACAGGCTTGAAAACTACACGCGTGTTCAGTCGGTATTTCTAGGGATTAAAGCATTCGTGTGGATCATTGGTGTTTTCACAATCATTGCAGGTGTTGTGGGGGTCAGTAATATCATGCTGATTACGGTAAAAGAAAGGACCAAGGAAATAGGAATAAGGAAAGCACTGGGTGCAACACCGGGGAGTATAATTTCACTTATTATACTTGAAGCGGTTATAATTACCGGTATTGCAGGTTACCTTGGGATGGTGTGTGGCATTGGCCTGCTGGAACTGCTTAATATGGCAATGGAGAAAGGTGCGGAAGCTGCACAGAGTCAACAGGGACAGGGTGGTATGCCTTTCAGTAATCCAACTGTTAACCTTACTATTGCTGGTATTTCAACACTGGTTCTGATTATTTCGGGTGTAATAGCAGGCTATTTCCCGGCTAGAAAAGCAACTAAAATTAAACCCATTGAAGCATTAAGAGACGAATAGGTTATGTATATAAGTGTTTTAGATTCGGATTTTTGGCAGGAGATATGGAGTTCCCTGAAAAAGAATAAACTACGTACGTTCTTAACGTCATTCGGGATATTCTGGGGGATTTTTATGCTTGTTGTCATGGCAGGAGCAGGACAGGGATTGGCGAATGGGATCACTGAAGGCTTTGGTAATTTTGCAACAAACAGTGCTTTTTTCTGGACTCAGCCAACAGGAGAGCCTTATAAAGGTTATAAACGGGGTCGTTTATGGGATCTTACCAACGACGACATGTCCTATATAAAGGAAAATGTAAAGGAAATACAATATATAGCTCCCCGTTTGCAGGGATGGCGACAAAGCAACGGAGATAATACACATTATAATAATAAAAGCGGATCATTTTATATCAAAGGCGATTATCCTTCTTACAGGAATATAGATCCGTTCACTGTTTTAAAGGGCCGTTTTATTAATGATATCGATATCATGGAAAAACGGAAAGTCTGCATAATTGGTGAACGTGTTGAGGAAGTATTATTTGATAAGGATGAAGATCCGGTAGGAAAATATATCAAGGTTAATGGTGTATGGTTCCAGGTCGTAGGCGTATTCACTCCTGATACACAAATGAATTTTGGTGGTGATAAAAAAGAGTCGGTTTTTATTCCTTTTACAACCTTACAGCAGACTTATAATTACGGGAATGAAGTTCACTTTTTTTCAATAACCGCTAAACCTGGCATTCCCGTTTCGACGGTGGAAGATAAAGTTGTTAAAATTTTAAAGGACCGGCATGATATTGCCCCAAATGATAAGGATGGAGTGGGGCATGTAAATGTTGAAATGCAATTTAAGCAAATTAACATGCTTTTTTCGGGCATAAATATTTTAACATGGTTTGTGGGGATAATGACACTGTTCGCAGGTGTAATCGGTGTTAGCAATATTATGTTGGTTATAGTTCGTGAACGGACACATGAAATAGGTGTCCAGCGTGCCATTGGAGCCACTCCGGCTAAAATAATTACACAAATTCTGTCTGAGTCCATTGTACTGACAACCCTAGCCGGATATGTAGGCTTGTTTCTTGCCATGATGCTTCTGGAAGGTGTTTCGTATGGATTAGAAAAGGCAGCTGAAAATCCGGATAATACGATTGTACTGCAGAATCCACAGATTAGTTTTGGTGTGGGTATTGCGTCCCTGATAATACTGATCATTGGTGGGGCATTGGCAGGATTACTTCCGGCTTACAGGGCTGTTAAAATGAAAGCTATAGACGCACTACGCGATGAATAATAATAACTTAAAAGAATAATAAACATAAAAATATAGCCATTATGAAGATCGTTAAAATTGCATTTGGAGTGATTCTTGGACTCCTTTTTATATGGACGTTCTACTTTTTGTATCAAAAATCGCAGAAACCTCCTGTTCAATACCAGATTAAGAAACCTGAGATTGGTAACATCATTAATAAAACGGTTGCAACCGGTAGTGTGGTTCCACGGCAGGAAATCCAGATAAAGCCACAGATATCAGGAATTATTGATGAGATTTATGTGGAACCGGGTGATCATGTTGAAAAAGACCAGGTGATTGCAAGGGTTAAGATTATACCGGATATGGTGAACCTAAATTCAGCAGAATCTCGCGTAAAGCAGGCCGAAATTAAACTGAATGATGCCAAGCTGGATTATGACCGTCAGAAGGAGCTGTATGACCGGGAGGTAATTTCAAAAAGTGAATTTCAAAAAGTGGTGACATCGTACAATGCCTCAAAAGAGGAACTGGCTGCAGCCAATAATAATCTTCAGCTTATAAAAGAAGGGGTAATAAAGGACTATGCCAATGCTTCGAATACTCTTATACGTGCTACAATAACCGGTATGGTTCTCGATGTGCCGGTGAAGGAAGGAAATTCAGTAATTCAGGCCAATACATTTAATGATGGTACTACTATTGCTACCATTGCCGATATGAGCGATATGATCTTTGAAGGAAAGATAGATGAAACAGAAGTAGGGAAGATCAGTAGCGGGATGGACCTGATGTTGACCATAGGTGCCATTGAAGAGAAAAAGTTTGATGCCACGCTGACCTATGTGGCGCCAAAAGGCGTAGAAGAAAACGGGGCCATTCAGTTTGAGATCAAAGCCGATGTAAAACTTAATGATAAAGATTTTGTGAGGGCTGGTTACAGCGCAAATGCTGATATTGTTCTGGATAAGAAAGACAGTGTGATGACTATTGATGAAAGTCTGGTGAAATTTGAAAACGATACAGCATTTGTGGAATTATTCAAAGGAGAGGAAGATGGAAAACAAATCTTTGAAAAGAAAGAGATAAAAACCGGGCTGTCAGACGGAATCAAAATACAGGTTTTAAATGGCCTGACTCTTGACGATGAAATAAAGGGCGAAAAGGAGTTGGCCAAAAAGGATAAACCTAAAACCGAAGAAATATAATAGTGTCATGAAGATTAAATATTTAATTATATTGCTGTTCCTTGGTGTGACGTTGCTGAGCACAAAAGCACAAAAGCTTTGGACGCTACAGGAATGCATTGACTATACCCTTGAAAACAACCTTGCGTTGCGCATGCAGGAATTGGATGTGAGGGATAAGGAGGTGCTGGTGCAGAGTGCTAGAAATCAGATGCTTCCGAATTTGTCAGGTAGTGTGAATATGACCGAGAGTTTTAATTTTTCGGGGTCGAGTGATAATACATATACGCAGGGGAATTCATTCAATACTGGTTTTGGCGCTTCAGCAGGTGTCCCTTTGTTTAATGGTTTTGCTATCCGTAACAGTATTTCGCAGGCAAAGGTAGATCGTGAAGCTGCTGAATATAATCTGGAATCCAGAAAAAACAATGTATTATTGCTTTTACTGCAAAGCTATCTGGATATACTTATGAAAAAGGAACTGGTGACTATTGCAGAGCAACAGCTCGCGAGTACACAGAAAGACAAAGAGGCTGTTGAGATTAAATACGAGGTAGGAGAGGTGTCGAAAGATATTTATCTGGAGAATCTGGCTCAGGAAGCCCGTGAAATGGCTACGTTAAATGAAGCCAAGAATAACCTGGCATATTCCAGACTGGTAATGGCTCATATTCTGGATTTGGAGAATCCTGAGGAGTTTGATGTGGTAACCCTGAAGCTTCCAGAAGTAATGGCAAAAGTTGCTTTGTATAATGCAGCCATTTTATTCAATGAAACAAAGCTGACATGGCCTGAAGTGAAAAGTGCGGAGAAAAATCTTGAAAGTTCTGAATATACGATTGCCCAGGCTAAGTCGGGATATTATCCATCTGTATCTGCATTTGCGGGTTATTCGGCCAATTATTATAATACATCAAATTTATCGTTTTCGGATCAGTTAGATGCATTTTCAAGACCATATATGGGGGTGAATATAAGCATTCCGATTTTCAGCCGGTTCACTAACCGGAATAATGTAAAACGCGCCAAATTGAATTACGATGCGATGGATCTGCAGCTGGCTCAGGTTGAAAATCAGTTAAGGGAAACCATAAAGGAAGCCTATGTTTCTGCAGTGGCCGCTCAGTCAAATTATGAATCTGCACAAAAAACGCTTGATGCTACAAAAGAATCATTTCGTTTTGCTGAGGAAAAATACAAAGTTGGTGCAATATCTCCTTATGACTATAATACCTCTAAGAGTCAGTTAATGCAGGCTGAATCAGAAATGTTACGTTCTAAATATCAGTTTATATTTTCTTCCAAAGTACTGGAATTCTATAAGAATAATACGATCACTTTTTAATATACCAATAAACCTGTTTAATTATGGGTAGAAGTAACCGGTTCAGTTTGGACCGGTTTTTTTATGGTATCTCCGTTAATTGTTATGGCAGATGTAAAATCATTCAGGTTTAGCAGAGGTGAGTTTGCATTTACCGTATCTCCCATTGTAATGATTCCTGTCAATGCAATATTATGAATCAGTTTCGTGCTGTCCCATCCTTCTATCTGAATGCGGTCATTTCCACGCTCAAACGTTTTTATATTGTAAAAAGTGATGTCGTGGATATTACCCGGCCATTTCTGAGATCCTTTAAGTCCTGCCAACTGTTCTGAGTTTTTTAAAACGATAAGCTGTCCTGACGTATATATATTTATATCTTTCATGGACACATTGTATATATCCGTACTTTGCAAAGAAAAGACAGAAATAGCTGCCTTATCTATTTCTTCATCCCGGACAAATAAAATATCACAATCTGATATTGTAACGTCAGAGATATATTCAGTCATGGTTTCCGGTCCTATGCCAATTGCATTACTGTTGTCCGACCATAACCTGCACTGCGATATGTCAATGGCCGTGTTTGGTAGTGCTGAACCGGGTTCAATTGAATCATTGGAAACTTCCCGGTTATTTCCGATGCCCTTGATTGCTATTGCATTACTCCCACTTCTGATCAGACAGTTTTTTATAGTTGTCTCCGAGCTGTTAGCTACAACTATACCTTCACTATTCCAAATTACCGGATTTATTATTGTAGCATTGCTAATATTGCTTTGATCCGATTTGTAAATAAAGATACCATCTCCTTCATGGGGCATTAGAATACTGATACCGGATACCGAAATATTGCTGCAAGCCTCAAAATCTATTGCATGTTTGTTGATGGAGTCCGACGGCGGAAGAAGAATACCCTGACCGTATACTTTAATATTCTCTGCATTTTCAGCCCGGATATATCCTTTAACTATTGCACCTGGAGATAAATATACTTTTCGGTTACTCTCAAGTGTAATTGTATTTTGTTCTTCTGCAGAAATTTCATGCAAACCCGGGCCAAAGAAAAGTGTTCCCGGACTGTTGGTATCAGGAGGGTTAATTTGTGGACCGGAGGCGACTAGATGTAAGGTTCTTCCTCTGTAATCGCCGTTGAGTATCAGGGTAAGTTTTGTTGGCTTGTACAGTTTAAAGGTAATTATACCATTCGACAAGATTTTATACTTTATGCTGTCTGTTGCAGGTAAAAATTTCCATTTAGTAAAACCTGACGACGGGAAATTTGTTGTAACCTCTATTGTGACTGAATCCGTAAACCCAAAAGTTCCATAAGATATGTTGTTTCCGTATCGTGACGGTATAGCAAATAAACCTAAAGGCTTACTGTTAACTTTAACACTGAAGGATTTGGATGTATTAACTATTGGAGGTACAGCTTGAATAAAAACTTCAGCGTTAAAGCTTTGACAAAATGTAAAAATGGTTATACCAAGTATTTTTAGGATTTTCATGAAACTTGCTTTCTGCAAATATATGAATTTGTCCTAATTCTTTGATCTTCAATTTTCTAGTTCTAAATTAATAATTCTATGTAAATAAAAATTAATATTAAATTAACAAAAAACGGCTATAATTGTTAATTAAATGTTAATTAATAGTGTTTTTAACTAATATGCCATAAGTTGTTGATAATGAGCTGTTTTAAAATAATTTATTTCAAAACATGAAGAATTGTCAAAATCGATTCATGTGCGTAAATACCATATATATAGCTGCTTAGGGTTGCTTGACCGCATGTAGATGATTTTATGTTAAATAAATATTAAAAAAATGTTTTAAAAATATTGTTTATTTTAATTTAATGATCTATATTTGTTATGTGAATATAAATAAAAGGCCATGAAAAGAATAATAGATTTAATATTGGGAATAGTTCTTTTTTCAGGGACAATGGCTGCGCAAGATATGTTTGTTTCTTCAGGAGCAGAAGGAAAATCAGCAAAAGCATCTTTAACATGGGTTGTAGGCGGTGGAATTTCTGCCAATCAAAACGATGCATCACCTGTTTTAACACCAGACATTTATGAAAACCAAAAAATAGCATTGAGTTTAAAAAACAGTCTGCCTGCTGCAGAGATTAGTGTCTATCCTAATCCAGCAACAGAATATGTAAATATTCACATGAAAAATGATCAGTTGAAGGGAGGACATGTAGTTATTTCTGATTTATCAGGTAAAAATGTGTTATCAGAAGAATTAAATTCGGATAAAACAAGTTTGTTGCTTACATCACTTGCATCAGGTGTGTATACTGTAAATACGCTGGATAAATTTGGTAATATCTCCGGATCGGTGAAAATTGTAAAAAAATAAATTTCAAAGCATGAAAACAAGATTACTTATAGTAGCTTTAATTGCAGTAACGTCATTTGCTGCTGTGGCGCAATCAGTACCTGGATTCAGTTATCAGGCTGTTGCAAGAGACGCTGGAGGTGATGTCATTGCCAATCAGAAAGTTGGCATTGAAATCAGTATTCTTAAGAATTCTGTGGATGGTGAGTTGGCCTATGTTGAGGAGTTTTCTCCAACGACCAATAATTATGGAATTATAAATCTGACTATCGGAACTGGTCATCCAACGTTTGGATACTTTGAAGATATTGACTGGTCAGTTGGTGAGTATTTTGTAGGTGTAGCAATGGACACTGAAGGGGGAACTGATTATGTGGATATGTCCACCAGTCAGCTTTTAAGTGTGCCTTATGCGATGTATGCAAAAAGTGCATCAACAGCTCAGTCTGTTGATGGTGTCGATGCAAAAACGATCACTGATCTTAAGAAAAGCCTGGCGGATGTACAGACTCAGCTTAAATCTGTAAAGAAAGAATTAATGGGTACAGGTTTGGAAGATACAAGAGATCCGAACTTAACTGTTTGGTATGATACAATTTCTACAAATGATGGCAATAACTGGATGGCAGATAATCTGAAAGCAGAGATTTATACAGATGGCACACCTATCCAGAACGTAAAATCATATAATAACGATCCATTAGTTGCTGTAGACTATGGTTACCTGTACACTTATGATGCAATTATAGCAGAAGGTAAAAATATCTGTCCTGACGGATACCGTATGCCTACCAGTGCGGAATGGAGTGTGTTGTTACAGAAATACGGTGGATCTGCATTGGCAGGAAGTTCTTTAAAAGAGACCGGGACATTTCACTGGAATGTTCAGGCGAATGGTGTAACCGGATCAGCTGAAACGGAAATTATTCCTGCCGGAATGGTGGCATCAGACGGATCAAGTACAGGGCTTGGGGCCAGAGCTTATGTCTGGACCGGTGAAGAATCTGCTGATAATCCTGATTATGCTGTCGCTTATCAGTTTAATGCGGAAAACAATCTGGTTATTAAAGTGAACATTAAAAAAGACGCAAACATATCAGTCAGGTGTATTAAAGAATAGACAATCGTTCGATGTAAAAATATATTTTGAGGGTTATTGACCTTGAGGTAGTAGGATGAGGTAGGACCGCTGGAGGGCGGTCCTTTTTTGTTGCCTTTTTTCATTTTATCATTGCAGGTTTATTATCTTTGCAAAACTTTTTTAAAAAGGGAATTGAATATGTCAAATAATCTTCAAACAGAACTAAGCGAACAGGAATTAATCAGAAGAAACAGCCTTGATGAATTAAGAAGTCTGGGCATTAATCCTTATCCGGCGGAAAAATTCGAAGTAAGCCATTACTCCGCGCAGATTAAGGAAAGTTTTAAGGATGACGAAGATTTTGGTAAGGTTACCCTGGCCGGTCGTATTATGAGCCGCCGTATTATGGGGAAAGCGTCTTTTGCCGAATTGCAGGATGCTGAAGGTCGTATTCAAATGTATATTTCCAGAGATGATATTTGTCCCGATGAAGATAAAACCTTATACAATACGGTATTCAAAAAGTTGCTGGATATTGGTGACTTTGTAGGTGTTACAGGTCATGTA
Organism: Quyinboa mangrovi; assembly: GCF_042219825.1. NCBI lineage: Bacteria > Pseudomonadati > Bacteroidota > Bacteroidia > Bacteroidales > Quyinboaceae > Quyinboa > Quyinboa mangrovi. The sequence continues at coordinate 356,397 of NZ_JBHJHQ010000005.1, read as the reverse complement.
TTCAGGACCCAGGTTGGTGAGATTTCTATTCATGTGGAATCGCTGACCGTTTTGGCAAAGTCGCTGAAACCTTTGCCAATAGTAAAAACAAAAGAGGGAAAAGTTTACGATGCATTTTCTGATCCTGAAATGCGTTACCGTCAGCGCTATGTTGATCTGGTTGTAAATCCCGGTGTGAAGGATACTTTTGTTAAACGTACAAAACTGATCAACTCCATTCGTGATCTGTTTAACAGTAAAGGATATCTTGAAGTTGAAACGCCGGTGTTACAGCCAATTCCGGGTGGTGCTGCTGCCCGTCCGTTTGTAACACATCACAATGCCTTGAATATTCCATTGTATATGCGTATTGCCAACGAGCTTTACCTGAAACGATTAATTGTTGGCGGCTTTGATGGCGTATATGAATTCTCCAGGAATTTTCGTAACGAGGGGATGGACAGAACCCATAATCCGGAGTTTACAGCTATGGAAATCTATGTAGCATATAAAGATTACAACTGGATGATGGACCTGACCGAAGAGCTGGTTGAAAAAGTTGCATTGGATCTTCATGGTTCAACCAAATTAAAGGTTGGCGATAAAGAAATTGATTTCAAACGTCCTTATAAACGCATCACAATGCTTGATGCCATTAAAGAACATACAGGAATAGACATCTCAGGAATGAATGAGGATCAGCTTCGCGAGGTTTGTAAAAAAATTGACGTGGAGGTGGACGAAACTATGGGTAAAGGGAAGATCATTGATGAAATATTCGGTGATAAATGTGAAGGAAGTTACATTCAGCCTACGTTTATCATTGATTATCCGGTTGAGATGTCACCCTTGTGTAAAAAGCATCGTAGCAATCCTGAACTTACTGAACGTTTTGAATTAATGGTGAATGGTAAGGAACTGGCTAATGCGTATTCAGAATTAAATGATCCGATTGACCAGCGTGAACGGTTCGAAGAACAGTTGAAGCTCTTGGAAAAAGGTGACGATGAGGCGATGTTTATTGATCAGGATTTTCTGCGGGCACTGGAATATGGTATGCCACCAACGTCCGGAATGGGAATCGGTATCGACCGTTTGGTGATGTTGATGACCAATCAGCAGGCTATTCAGGAAGTGTTGTTTTTCCCGCAAATGAAACCTGAAAAACGTTCTGTGCCGGATAGCGATGAAAAATTTATTGAAGTTGGAATTGCACCGGAATGGGTGGATGTGGTTCGTAATTTAGGTTATAAAAAGGTAATACAACTTAAAGAGGTAAAGGCATCTAAATTTTTTAACGACCTTTGCGGATATAACAAAAAGAATAAACTGGGCTTAAAAAATCCATCGATAGATGAGGTAAATTCATGGTTTGCCTCATTTGAATAACATGGAAAAATCGGGTGTAAAAATAGGGATTATAGGAGGAGGTAGCTGGGCTACTGCTATTGCCAAAATGTTGCTTGAAAATGTTGAGCGCATTAACTGGTATATGCGGGATAAGGACAACCTGCAACGCTTTAAAGTACTGCAGCATAATCCGTCTTATCTTACTATGGTTCGCTTTGATACCGATCGGCTTTTTTTGAATTGCGATATCAACAAAGTCATTGAAAAGTCTGATATTCTTATTCTGGCCATTCCTTCGCCTTACCTTAAACCTGCACTCAAAAAGATTAAGGTTTCTATAAAGGACAAAATTGTTTTTTCGGCCATTAAAGGAATTGTTCCTGATGAAAATATGATTATCGGGGAATACATCAATCAGGAATTTCAGGTTCCCATCGAAAATATTGGTGTCATAACCGGGCCTTGCCATGCTGAAGAGGTAGCCATGGAGCGGTTATCTTACCTTACGCTGGCTTGCCAGAACCGTGAGACAGCACGAATGATGGCACAGATGCTTGGTAGCCATTACATTAAAGCTAATATTTCCGATGATATTTATGGAACGGAATACGCATCTGTACTGAAAAACGTATTTGCTATAGCAGCCGGTATTTGCCACGGATTGAATTATGGTGATAATTTCCTTGCCGTGCTGATCTCAAATGCTATTCAGGAGATTAAACGGTTTGTGGACACGGTTCACCCTATATCCCGTGATATAAAAGATTCGGCATATCTCGGCGATTTACTGGTGACCTGTTATTCGCAGTTCAGCCGGAACAGGTCGTTCGGAAACATGATAGGGAAGGGATATTCGGTAAAAAATGCCATATTGGAAATGCACATGGTGGCAGAAGGCTATTACGGTGTGAAATGTATTAAAGAGATTAACGAAAAGTACAAAGTTTCGATGCCCATAACTGATGCTGTATATAACATTGTTTATGAACGCATTTCACCGGCCATTGAGATCAAATTATTGCATGAGAATTTACGGTAAGTGACACATTAAGAAAAAACAGTATGTTTTATCTATATAATAAACAGAGGCGATCTTTTCAGACCGCCTCTCTCTTTTTATTGTGTGTAATCTCTTAACGCATCAATTTATAAGCATTAATCAATCCGTTGGTTGAACCATCATGAGCTGTCACTTCATCTTCTCCTGAGAGTTCTGGTAGAATCTGATTTGCCAGTTGCTTACCTAATTCAACGCCCCACTGATCGAAACTGAATATGTTCCAGATGATACCCTGAACAAAAATCTTGTGTTCGTACATGGCAATCAAAGAACCCAGAGTGCGTGGCGTAAGCTGTTTAAACAAAATAGAATTTGTTGGTTTATTTCCTTCAAATACTTTAAATGGCAGCAAGTCTGCAATTTCTTTCTCAGATTTGCCCGCAGACCTTAACTCGGCTTCAACCTGTTGAGGCGTTTTACCTACCATTAAAGCTTCTGTTTGCGCAAAGAAGTTTGCCAAAAGTTTTGGATGGTGGTCACTCAGTGGATTGTGGCTGATGGCAGGAGCCATAAAATCGCAAGGAATTAATTTTGTTCCCTGATGAATAAGCTGGTAAAAGGCATGCTGGCCATTGGTTCCCGGTTCCCCCCAGATAATTGGTCCGGTTTGATATGTAACTTTTTCCCCGGAACGATCTACATACTTTCCGTTACTTTCCATATTTCCCTGCTGGAAATACGCTGAGAAACGATGCATGTACTGATCGTATGGCAAAATCGCTTCGGTTTCTGCTCCGTAGAAGTTATTGTACCAAAGTCCTATTAATGCCAGTGTTACAGGGATGTTCCTGTTGAAATCTGTAGATTTAAAATGCTTATCCATGGCATGGGCACCTTCCAGCAATTCAATGTAATTGTCGAATCCAATGGCGCAGGCGATGGATAGACCGATAGCTGACCATAGCGAGTAACGGCCTCCAACCCAGTTCCAGAACCGGAACATGTTTTTGGTGTCGATACCGAATGCAGAAACAGCTTCAGCATTGGTAGAAAGCGCAACAAAATGTTTAGCAACAGCCTTTTCATCTTTCGCTGATTTCAGGAACCATGATTTTGCCGAATGAGCATTGGTCATTGTTTCCTGAGTGGTAAATGTTTTTGAAGCCACAATAAACAATGTTGTTTCAGGGTTGACCTTTTTCAAAGTCTCTGCAATGTGTGTTCCGTCAACATTTGATACAAAATGCAGGTTCAGATTTTCCTTCTTATATGGTTTTAATGCTTCTGTAACCATCAAGGGTCCGAGATCGGAACCGCCGATTCCAATATTTACAATGTCGGTAATAGCTTTACCACTGAACCCCTTCCATGTTCCGGAAATTATGCTTTCAGAAAAAGCTTTCATTTGATCCAGTACTTTGTTAATTTCAGGCATTACATCCTTGCCGTCAACCAAAATCGGCGTATTGCTGCGATTTCTTAATGCTACATGCAATACAGCACGGCCTTCTGTCTGATTTATTTTTTCGCCGGAAAACTCACTTTCTATGGCTGATTGCAATCCGCATTCATTGGCCAGTTGAACCAAAAGTTCCAAAACTTTGTCGTCAACTATGTTTTTTGAGTAATCGACTAATATATCTTCGAATTTCAGAGTGTATTTTTTAAAGCGATTTTCATCGTTTGCAAAAAGATCCTTCATTTGGGTCCCTTTAAATTTAGCAAAATACGCCTCTAATTCTTTCCAGGCTTTTGTGCTGGTTGGATTGCTGATTGGTAACATAATATTTATCGTTTTTATTATTTTTTATCGAACCGACAATAACAGGTTGCCCGTCATTATTTCGTGTGCACAAAGATATAACAGATTATTAAAAGTTGTGTGTTTTGGCTGTTTCAATAGAGAAAAGTAAAATTTCTTAACAGGGTTTAAGAAATTAGGTATTTGCTAAAAGTTTTATTTAGGATAAAGCCCTTAATAGTATGTGTTTAATTACAATCACCATCCAGTATTTCAGTTATCCTGATTTTGGTTTTTGGTAAACTGTCCAAGGTGCACAGGCCTGCAGTTGTGAAGCGGGAGACCTGTATATAATTCAGATTCAGTGTATCTCCTTTATGAAAATCTGTTGGAAGATTTTCTGCCAAAGCACAGTTCGAATAAGTAATTCCGGGTGATTCAAAAATATTTATCCAAGCTTCACCAAATGGTTCATTTTCACCGATAAACTGCAATACCGACCCGGCGCAGGTTGTTGCCATTACTCTTGCCGTAGGACATGTTTTTTCGGTTTTCTTTTCACAACTCACTAATGCTATCAATGCCAAAACAAAGATGATTTGCTTCATAATAAAAAATTGAAAGTATGTATTTTCAACCTTAAAGTTACAATATTATGTGGGGTGCAAAAAATGAATATAGCCGCACTTTTATATTTTGAGTTAATATGTTGTAAAACATTAGGTTGAATGGCTACATCATTCTGAAAATTGTCAGGATACTGCTATCTTTATATTGATTCAAAATAACCGGTATTATGATAAATGAAGATGATCAAACAAAAATTCGTGCCCTGCTGGTTGATGATGAATATGAAGCCAATGAATTGCTTAAAACCTTAATCAATAATACAGGTATTGCCGAAGTATGTGGTGTATTGACTGATCCCATGGATCTGGACCGTCAGATTCAGTTGCTAAAGCCGGATATCTTGTTTCTTGATATTGAGATGCCGGGCATTTCAGGGATTGAGGTGCTTAAGAAAATCCGTTCTGTAAATATGGAACTTCAGGTGGTTTATGTAACCGCTTTTGATGAATATATGCTTGATGCGCTAAGGCTAAATGCATTCGACTATTTGTTGAAACCTGTCGATCGCAAGGAACTGTATGATACGTTAAACAGAATAAAACCTCTGATTACAAAAAGAGATGAAGAGAATAAGTTTTTTTACGGAAAAATTAAAATTCCAACAAATTCGGGAATTGAATTGCTCGATCCTTCTCAGATAATTTATTTGCAGGCAGAGGGCACTTATACTCATGTTATATTAAAAGATAATGAGGTAATCTTTTCCAGTTTTAATCTTGGCAGAATAAAAAATGATCATTTGCCTGCAAACGGATTTTTACAGATCAGCAGAAGCTGCGTGGTTAATGTTTCATATCTTAAGCGTGTAGAACGGCATAACCTGGAAATAATTCTTCAGGGCGATAGTGGAGAAGATATCAATTTGAAGTACTCACGTAACTATTTACAAAACCTGTTGTAATATTTTAGCAGTGATCAGGTTTACAACCATTATAAAACATCCGTTATTCATTACATCAATTGTTGTATTGGTACTTATATGGCTTTTGCCATTTCCTTTTACACAGTATAAATTAGAAACAACATTCAAGGTTTTGAATAATGAAAGTGTCAGTCGTGTTTATTATGATCTGGACGAGGACGGTGTCTCTGAATTTTTCCGGTTCAGATCATCTGCACTTACCGGAAATGGTACCCAAATGTTCGTGTCAAAAGCTAACGGTAACATTATTTACCAAACGCAGTACGAAGAAAAGTATGGTGATGTAGCGAGTATAGATGAGTTTTACTTTGAAGATCTTTTTGATACCGGATATATAACAACGGCATTTTTTACCCGTAGCATCGATTCTGTTTATCTGTTTGTTTTTTCCATTTATGACAGTACGCATAACGTATATGGTTACCCTGTAAAACAAAATACCAGTGGTGAGCACGGACCTTCAAAAATCAGATGGTTGGGATTCAGAAAGAATGAGAAGCAGGAAGTGTTGTTATACTTTTGGGGTGACGACAGCGAAAGTCTGGGATCAAGTGAAATTATGTGTTTTAATGTGAGCACCAGACAAATGAACCGTTTTCGTTTTGACTCCATGAATCCTCAGGTAGAAGTAACAGCAAATGATCAGCATGAGTTTTCTATTGTTATTAACACAGTTTCAAATCGTCATATTCGCGAGGCTTTTGCCTGGGACTATGGCGAAATGGAATGCCGTTATATGGTTCTTGATAAGGATTTTAACTTTTTATTTGATCCTGTTATACTGGCGGAATCATATGGATATGCTGATTTAGTGGTTATGGATGATGCCGATTCAGGTTCCAAAGATGTATACTTATTCCTGTGGGATTTAAGCATTGATTCAAATAACAGGAAGCTGGTAAAGATGAGCCTCACCGGAAATGTTGTTTTTGAAGCAGATCTGAATGTTGATCAGATAATAACGGATCTTTTGCTTATTCAGGATAAGGAGGACGAGTTATATATTAAGACCGAGGGGCGGCAGTACTGGCTGGTAGATAAATCAAACGGAAGTTTAAGTCAGACCCTTTTTGCACAGGTTAATCTTGACGGATACGATTATATAACATCTGTTCAATTGGATAATAAGCCCGACAAAGAACATGTGCTTTTTAATAATATCTCGAATGAGCTGATTGTTTACCGAAAAGGATTTAAGAATCCGGCATCGATAGAAATACTGGATGAAGATTTTTATTTTGATCAGTTTTCGGTTAGAAAAGGTAGCATATATTCCATAATTATTCCCGGAGAAATTTATATTAATCGTTTGACCTACAGAAGTACTGTATGGGTATGGCTTAAATACCCTTACTGGCTCATGGTTTTCCTGTTGTTAAATCTGATTGTGTGGTTGAGAAGCCAGTTAACCCGTAAAAGAGAACTGGAACTGAAAGCCATTGAAAGTAAGATTACCGATTTGCAACTAAAAAACTTTCGTAATCAACTTGATCCGCATTTTACATTCAATGCCTTGAATGTTATTGGATCAGTTATATATAAGGAAGATAAGGATGTGGCATACGATTACTTTACGCGATTTTCCAGGTTGATGCGTTTCAGTTTGATAGACAGTACCAATATTACCCGTGAGCTGGATGCGGAAATACAATTTACCATGGATTACCTGGAATTTCAGAAATACCGGTTTAAGGATAAATTTGATTTTAAGGTAATTACCGGTTCCGGAGTTGAACGGAAAATGCAGGTTCCCAAGATGCTGATACAGGGCTATGCCGAGAATTCGGTTCGGCATGGATTTTATCAGATTGATTACCCGGGGCTGATAGAAATTAATATTAAAAAAACACCTGAAGCAACGGTAATCTTAATAAAGGATAACGGAATTGGAAGAAAAAAGGCCGCAGAACTTCATACGAGTAAGGGAAGCGGTATTGGTATGAATGTGATGCAGGAACAGATTAATCTTTTTAATAAGTATAACGTTCGCCATATTGTAATTTCGGTTACTGATCCAGAAGTGGATGGCAAGTCTAAAGGAACGATCGTAAAAGTGTCTATCCCACACCAATTCAGCTTTGTAATAGCAAAACCCACCAAATAAAGATCGTATTATTTTAATTCATTAAATGAGAACCTGTCTTCAATAAACAGATTTAAATGTTTACGGCTGATTAAAAAAAATATGTGATATTTGTTACAGTTAATAAAGGTTAAATTAGGTTATACAATACGCCTAGACCACCTTAGAAAGTAAGTTCGTCCCGGAAAGATTCGTTCAGTTTCAAGAACCCTTCAGAGATTCCAAGTCCTGAAGGGTTTTTAACTTTTATTATTTGGAGTCTTTTGAGCGAATAATGTTCAGGTCACGTTTTATTTTCCATTTTTCACCATCGGTACCGGTTGCTGTAATTACATAGTAGTAAACACCCGGTGAAACATACCTCCCGTTATAACGTCCATCCCAACCAAGTTCAGGATCAGTCCATGTAAAAACCCGGCGTCCCCAACGGTTATAAATTGCGCCACGAAATGTTTCCGGTTTCAGGGATTTATACACCACTTTAAACTGACCAGCCTCTTCACTGGCACCAAAACCAATGATCATAATGTTGGCGGCATCAAGGTACGATGAAACAATACGCACTTCTTCTCTATCACTTGCGTGGCAATAGTCGTTACTTACAGTGACCCGGACAAGATAGTCCGCTTCTTCGTTATCATTTACGTCATTTCGGAACTCATATCGGAACGAGTCGAGTGCAAACGTTATTTTCTGTGAATCGGCTTCACTCATGGCAAGAATTTCCCAATCGTAAAATTCAACCTTTGAATTAGCTCCCTTTGTTGAGAAGTCAACATTTAAAGGTGCGCTTCCTTTGATATCACCAGTAACAACTTTTTCGAACTCGTTATTATTATCCCTTTCTATAATATTGGCGACAATGCTTTCAAGTTTTACTGCAACCGGAATATATAAGGTGTCATTTTCAACTTCAGTATTAAATGAAGTAATACCTTCGAATAGTGATTCTGCAAGCGTTGCCTTTATACGTGTATCTTCGTATGGTATATTAGGCGCAAATAAATTGATTTTAAATTCTTTACTGTCAAACGTAAGTGATGGAACCGAACTCCAGTTTATGCTTTGATATCGAGTGAGCCGGACGATTTTATTCTGTATCGGATCACCAACCAGAATAGTGTCTGAGCTTGTGAAAGCTTCCACTTTAATTAATGAGCAACTGTCTGCACCATCCTTTGATTTATCATAAACCACAACAGAATCTACGCTCGGTGTATGTTCTTCAAAATCAATAACCCATATTTGTTTTGTTATGGAATTGCCTGTAGGTCCTATCTCTACCTGGTAACCTCCGGGTTCGGTTATGGGCAAAGAGGCTGTCTTTTGGTTCGAAACAATAGAAGAGGGTATTAATGAAGGAGTTGTTACAGTACCATCCTGAATCGTAAACCTGCTCCATGAAAAGTCTGTGGTGTCTGAATTGGTGTATTGCAGGATTACATTGTTGAGGTTTTGAACAACAAATATTGTATCCAGTCCTGAGGCACTTATATTATCACCTGAATTAAGAAGAGTTCCGGTGTTCAGACTAAACTGTGCAAATACTGAAGTAGATAATAAACAGAGTGTTATTAATACCGGTTTTGTCAGATTCATTATGTTGAATTGTTTACGCATAAAACGCAAATTTAGTCCTTTTATTTTTACATCAAATTACCAGTGTAAATTATCAGAGTAATATTGCATTATCATCGTTGAATTGCCAGCAGATTAAATTTAGACAGGGGCAATAATAAGTTTTTTGTTAAAGTTTTTAAAGTAAGTGTGTCACAATAAATGACAAGTGTTAATTTAATTATATTTGTGCCCATGAATTTAAGAGCCTTAATATTAGTTGGTTTATTCTTTTACAGTATTTCCGTTTTACATGCGCAGGAACTTGTAAAACCAGGGAGTGATGAACAAAAAGAAACAACATATGTCGGGCCTAAAAAACTGGAAGTAAAGGAAAAAGAGTCCCAAAGGGCAGAAATATTTTCATGGAGGATTGATCCGAACAACCTGGATACATTCCATGTTGCCTTTGATACTGCCATGAATGATTTTTTTGTTTATTACCCCACATACCGTACAAGTATTGCAAATGCTCATCTGGGAAATCTTGGCAGTCCATATCAGTCAATGATTTATTTTGATCGTCCGGTGGATCTTCCGTTTCTTTTTATGGATGTATACCGCGATTATATGAAAATGCCTGAAGATTACAGGTTTTATAATACCAAGACACCTTATACCAGCCTAAATTACTGGACAGGTGGTTCAAAGCTCCAGGCAGAGGAGCAGGTAAAGATTATACACTCCCGGAATATTCATAGGGACATTAATATCACAGGGTACGGAAATTATATTTACGGTAGGGGATTTTACGACCGGATGTCTACCAAACACCTGAATTTTTCTTTGTCAACATCCATATTGAAACCAAGGTATGTCCTTTATTTCATTGGAGGTATAAATAACCTGCAGAATTTCGAAAACGGTGGATTTACGGATGACCGGTATATCACAGATCCTGTTGCGGTAACGGGTGGTGGACCAAATCAAAGAGATTATGCGACGTTCGCTGTAAACCTGAATAATTCAAGATCGCAATTAAAAAACCGTTTTCTTTATCTGAACCATGAATACAGGATCGGGTACCAGAAGGATGTTGAACTTGAGGATACAATAGTTAAGGAATTTGTGGCTGTTAATACTGTCGGGCATACATTTAAATACTCGGAGTATTCCAAAAATTATATTGAAGGTTCTCCATTACCAACAAACGGTTTTTATCAGAATAATTTTATAAACAGTGCAAGTACTTTGGATAGTACGTATCGCAGGGTTATGGAAAATAAAATTAAGCTTAATTTTGAAGAAGGTTTAAATAAATATATGCCGTTTGGATTTGGTGCCTACATTAAAAATGAACTGATCCATCAGGAAAATAATTCATGGTCGTTCATGCCGGATTCCGTATTTAACTACGGATATTCACAGGCTAAGTCTATTTATAGCACAATGGTTGCTGATTCTTCAAAATTTGAATACATGCGGCATTCCAACGATACCACTTATGCTAATACTTCATTTGGAGGTCAGATATTCAGAAGAAAAGGGAAGAACTTCTTTTTTGAAGCAGGTGCCGAAATATATTTTCTGGGGTATCGGCAGGGAGACTACAGAGTTAAAGGTGAACTGACGAAGTGGTTTGCAGTTTTGGATTCAGCCTCATTAACCCTGAATGCTGATTTTTCTAAAACAACACCCGATTATTTTCTTAATCATTACGCATCAAATCATTTTTGGTGGAATAATAACTTTAAGGATGTGTTCGAACAACGTCTGGAAGGTGAACTTAAAATTCCTTCCTGGCATGCAGGAGCAAAGGTTAAGCTCAATACAATTGTAAATTATATTTATTATGATACTGCTTCGTTGCCGCGTCAATATACTTCTGGATTGCCAATAGTTGAGGCGACACTTTACAAAGATCTTACCATTGGAAAATTTCATTGGGACAATATTGCAACCTATCAGATAACAGGAAATTCGGACGTGTTACCATTGCCGGATTTGGCTGTCAGATCTAATATTTATTATAAAAATACTTATGCTAATGTGCTAAGGTTTCAGATCGGGTTGGATAATTATTATCATACATCTTACTATGTCCCGGCTTATATGCCTGCGACGGGAAGATTTTACAACCAGCATGAGTTGTTAATTGGTAATTTCCCTATGACTCATTTGTATGCGAATTTTCAGATAAAGCGGATGCGTTTCTTTCTTATGTATTACAATGTATTAAAAGATGTGATTCCACCACGGTATTTTTCTGCCCTTCATTATGGGTACAATCCCCGTTTTTTGAAAATAGGAGTCTCCTGGAATTTTTACGATTAGTATGGTAAATCCAAATTGGGAATACACTGTTATATTTTCCCCTGATTGCAAACTCTTAAGATAAGTTTGTATTCGTCATTTCTAATTAATTTTACGGTTTATATCCGGATTTTCCAAGGATATCTGCTCCATCGTTAATATCCAAAAGTTGTTTCAGTGTTACTTCCTTGTTGTTTTTCATGAAAGCGGATACAATTTTATACCCGATATAGGAGCCAGCTCTGGGGGATGATTCATTTCCGAAGAATTGAGTAAATGGTGCAGGATCGGTATATTTATTTATAACTAAAGGCTCTTTACTGAACAGATGTTTATATTCGATGATGTAACTCCACATTGCTTTTTCATTTGTTTCGCACCATTTCAGTTGTGGTTCGGAATAACTCAGTATTCTGTTTTGGGGTTCGTCTGGTAGAAGCTGCTCTAAAACAAACATTATCTTACCTTCGTAGATCATTTTATTCAATAGCGTCTGTTGTTCTGCCCGATATGGAAACTCACTTTTCAGCCAGCCCCATAATGCATCGGTTGGTATCTTTTCGGGATACATATTGATCCTGACATATTCATACAGTGATAACCATTGATAAAAAGGGTGATTAACGCCCAGATAATCTTCAAGGCTTATGGCAAGAATATCTTTTGCTACCACAACAGATTCATTGAATCCTGAAATCATATAATATATATCGGGTATGGCTCTTTCAGGGAAAAAATAATTGTAACGTTTGAATCCGTTTCGGATGATGAGGTCCTGCTTTTGAGTGGAACTGAATTTATGTTCTACAGTATCATAAACCTGATAGTATACTGTGTCGGTAAGATATCGATTTAGGTACTTTTCAAAATTCTTACCTGTAGGAACACCTGTTTTAATAATTTGGGAAGAGTATAAATTAAAGAATCGAGGATATTTGTTCTGGAAAGTATCAACTTTTGCAGCAGTTGCAGTTGTATCTTCTTTTCCCAATTCCTTATCAAAACGGATGAATTGAATATTTATATCAATATCGTCGGTTTTAACGGTAAATCTGTTGCTTTTTTTGCACCCAAAAAAAACTGTAAAAACCAGAATGAAAGTAAAAACAGGGTATTTCATATTCTTCAGAATTTTTGTTGAACGAAAAAACAAAATCTATCTCTTTAACCCAAAAAAATCCTTTAAATTGTTTAAGTATCAGGCAAAAATTAAAATTGATAAAAATCATACCTATATTTATACCTAATTAAGAAATTGCACGCATTTAAAACTTTAGTATCGAGACTATGAACCAGATTCAGATCAGATATTTTGTAATGATCTGATGATATGAGAACAAAAAATTAAATGGCAGATGAAAGAAAAAATGACTGCTTTTTTAGAAGATGTAAAAGCAAAAAATCCTGGTGAAGATGAATTTCTGCAGGCAGTAGAAGAAGTAGTGGAATCGGTTTGGGGTTACTACGAATCGCACCCAAGGTACCAGAAAGCAAAAATTCTGGAGCGCATCGTTGAACCTGAACGGGTTATCATGTTTCGTGTTCCCTGGATAGACGATAGTGGTGAAATACGTATCAACAGAGGGTACCGGGTTGAATTTAACAGCGCCCTTGGACCTTACAAAGGTGGTCTGCGTTTCCATACCAGTGTAACTTTAAGCGGGTTGAAATTTCTTGGATTCGAGCAGACATTTAAAAACAGCCTGACAACCTTGCCAATGGGCGGAGGTAAAGGCGGTTCTGATTTCAATCCCAAAGGAAAATCGGATAATGAAATTATGCGTTTTTGTCAGGCTTTTATGTCCGAACTCTACCGCCATATTGGTCCTCATACTGATGTGCCTGCCGGTGATATTGGTGTTGGTGGTCGCGAAATTGGTTATCTTTTCGGAATGTATAAAAAGCTGAAGAATGAATTTACAGGCGTGTTGACAGGAAAAGGAGTGGAGTTTGGCGGTAGTCTGATCCGGCCGGAAGCAACCGGTTTTGGCGCAGTATATTTTGTGAAGGAAATGCTTGAGGATGTAAATCAAACACTTGCAGGTAAAACAATTGCCATCTCAGGATTTGGTAATGTGGCCTGGGGTGCAGTACTCAAAGCAACTGAATTGGGTGCTAAGGTGGTTACAATATCGGGTCCTGACGGATATATTTATGATCCGGATGGTGTGACTGGCGAAAAAATTGATTATATGCTCGAACTTCGTGCTACCAATATGGATGTGGTTGAACCTTATGCAGAGCGTTATGGCGTAAAGTTTTATGAAGGTGAAAGGCCGTGGCGTGAGAAAGTGGATATTGCAATTCCATGTGCTATACAGAATGAGATGGACCACAAAGACGTGCAAATGCTTATAGATAATGGTTGTCTGTTAATAGCTGAGGCATCAAATATGGGACTGACAGCAGAAGCTGCAGAGCTTGCAACAGGGAATATTATGTTTGCTCCCGGAAAAGCTGTAAATGCAGGCGGTGTTGCCGTTTCTGGACTTGAAATGAGCCAGAATAGTATGCGGTTAAACTGGCCTGTAGAAGAAGTGGACGGACGTTTACAGATCATCATGCACAACATTCACCAAACCTGTATTCGTTATGGCAAGGAGCCAAGTGGTAAAATTAATTATGTTAAAGGAGCGAATATCGGAGGGTTTGTAAAGGTTGCGGATGCAATGCTCGCACAGGGTGTTATTTAAAACTGAGATATGATTTATGAAAGCTGGTATTATTCTATATCAGCTTTTTTTATGTAAAAACGTGCCAGTTTTTTCCTGCTGTCATCATAGGTATACATTTCAGATTTTTTCTGTCTCAAAAAGAAACTTATCATTGCAAAATCTCCGGCACAGAACAAGGCGTGCGCTAACAATACCACCAGAAAAAACAAAGAAAGCGGGGAATGCCAGAAGATTATAGTTAGCGGCACGCAAACCAGGTGAACCAGAATAAAAGGAGTAATTGCCACTAGAATAAGCTCTTTTCGGTTGACAACCTGCATGTGCGCATGTACATAAAAAATAAACTTTTTAATATCGGCCCCAAACTTTAACTGTTTTTTACCAAGCACAGAATACGCCAAAGCATGCATCAGTTCGTGAATTACAACCAAAACACTAAAAGAGAAAAGCAACGCGGTTAATATCCAGTAGAAGTTTTGTATGTGGTAAGCCTCATTGATTAGCGCATTGTAAATATGAAATGCCACCAGTATAATAAGTGTTGCAAGTGCAATGGTCTGGTACAGCACATAAAAGTTAATTAGTTTATCCCTTTTAGAGATTATTTTTAAAATAAATGGTTTTATTTCATGGAACCTGAGTTCTTTAATTAAGGTGTATTCAACTCCTAAGTCTAATTGTGATACGGTTGGGTTTGATTTCATCTTCATCCAAACCTGCGTTCACTGATGATCAAAAGTGCTTCATCCCGTACAGGAATGGGTAATTCTATATTACGGAGTTGCAGACTCTTTAGCCATCCCGAAACATCCTTTTCCTTTAGAGTATAAAGGATATCTTCAAATTCTGTGATATCCCCGTTGGAGTAATCATGAACATCTTTACCTGCAAAACGATCCAGCTCTTCATCTTCAAAATACACGGGTTTGTTGGTGTGGTTCATAAGCGATTCAGCTTCGCATACTTCATGTGCGCCGCAACAATCCGCGTCAGGAAGCAGAGTCGGTTCTTCCTCCGATTCATCCTTTTTAGAGCGAAAAAGAACCCCGATAAGGATCAGGACCACAAAAACTGCTAATGCTGATAATATAAATACCATTTTCTTTTCCGAATATCTTAATTTGTGTTTTATAAAAAAACAACGCTGCAAAATTACAAAAGTTGCTGTAAGATTGGATCATTTAAAACGTCTGTATTATAGTAATTATGGTATGGTGTAACGAAAGCCTTTTTCTTAAAGAGATTATTGTGAAATTAAAGTCTGTTTAAAAGGGTTTAAAATTGTAAAATATTTTTTGAATGATTGCGTTATAACTGAAATTACTCTAACTGTCATTACTCACCAGAAAAGTTTTTTGAATTGTAAAACTTATCTATTTTAGTGACCAATTTTAAATAATATGTTAAAGAGATTCATATTAATATTTTTTGTTTGTGGTTTTTCTGTTCTGAATGCTCAGATTAATGTTAGTCTTAATTGGTATAACACGCTGGGACAGGTAACAAAGGAAGATTCAATAGGTTTTTTGAACTTTGAAGGTGCGCAGAATTCGGATGAGTATGGATATTTACCACAGTATTATACCTATGTCCCAATTAATCAGGGAGATTTTGGCAATGTTGATTTTAGTGTCACCCTAAAGAATCAGAAATGGGAGCCACTGCCAGTTAATACAAACCAACAAATTCAGGGCATGGATTTTATTTCCGATTCGGCAATTATAGAGCATTATGTTACCATGTCAAGAGGGAACGGTGCGCTGGATATTACCGTTATACCATTACGTAAAAATGGAAATGTCATTGAAGGTTTAAAATCATTTACAGTTGATATTGTTAAGCAACCGGTTGTTAAACTAAAATCTGCAACGTTGGATAAGACTGACTATTTTAAACAGTCATCGGCTCTTGCCACCGGGAAATGGGTAAAAGTCGCCATTAAAAATACAGGAATTTATAAGCTTACATACAGTGATATAAACAGTATGGGGCTTGATCCGAATACCGTTAAAATTTACGGTAATGGAGGACAGGTTCTGGATAAATTTATTGCAAATTACAAATACGATGATTTGAATGAAGTGGCGGTTTGGGTTGAAAAAGGCTCGGATGGGGTTTTTAACAATGGAGATTATATCCTGTTTTATGCTGTTGGAACTTACAAATGGACCTGGGATGATGCATCGCAACAGTTTGTTCAAACACAACATCCTTTTAGTGACAAAGCCTATTATTTTTTAACATCAGGTTCAGGATCATTAAAAGAGTTGAAAACAAAACCCGACACAATTAATGATGCGGATGATGAGGTTACGACATTTGTGGATTATGCAGTTTATGAACCTATGGCAGAGAACCTTTTAGACTCAGGTGATGATTGGTATGGTCCTAAAATGGATGAAGGTACGACGCAAACAGTCTCTTTTAGTTTCCCAACAATCTCCACCAATGATGAATCGAAAGTTTACGTATCTTATGTAGCCAGATCATTAGAAGCCAGATCAAGCGTGTACGTGAATTATAATGACGGATTACTTGGATCACTGTCCATACCGTCTACGGTAAGTTCAGAGATAAGTATCTTTGCTTACACCAGAGATTTAGACAAAATATTTACACCTGTTTCATCGGATATCAACATTATTTTGCAGCTGTTTAGTGCAGATAATTCAGCTACTGGCTGGATTGATTTTGTGAGGGTGAATGTGGTTCGACCGTTACAAATGATTGGGGACGAATTACAGTTCAGGTACCCTTACAATACTGGTCAGGGTAAGTCACATCGTTTTACAGTAGAAGGTGCCAGTGCTAATACAGTTGTATTGGATGTAACTGATCGGCTGAACATTGAAAAAGTTGCAACTTCAAACACAAACGGTACAATCTCATTCATGGATGATGCTTCATCGTTGCGAAATTATGTAGCACTGAATCCGAAAGGTTCTTTTCCAAAACCAGAAGTAATCGGTGATGTTGAAAATCAGAATCTGCATGCTAAAACCGGTGTTGATATGGTTATTGTCTCAAATAAAGATTTTCTGGGTGAGGGTATGGCTCAGGACTTATACGACATGCATACATCCGAAGGCTTGAAGGTATTGATTGTGACACCGGAACAAATCTATAATGAATTTTCATGTGGTCAGCCTGATGTGACAGCTATTCGTTGGTTTATGAAAATGTTGTACGACAGAGGTACAGATAACGAAAATCGTCTTAAGTATCTGCTTATATTCGGAGATGGAACTTTTGATAACAGGCCAGGCGTGGACCTGGAGCGTAACAGGGTAATAACTTTTGAGTCTGATGAATCTTTGCATCAGGCTAATACATACGTAACAGATGATTATTACGGTATTCTTGATGATGCTGAAGGATCGCTTGGAAATAGTGATAAAGTGGATATTGGTATAGGGCGTTATCCTGTGTATACAATAGAAGAGGCCAAAGCAATGGTAGCTAAATCAAAATACTATAACGAGAATCTGAATAGAAACATGTGGAAAAATTCAGTCACCTTTGTTGCGGATGATGGAGACGGCAATACCCATATGCGGGATGCTAATCTTATGGCAGATAAAGTGATGAGACTACATCCCGATATGGTCGTGGATAAAATATTACTTGATGCCTATCAACAGGTGATTGACGCCTCTGGTCCATCATACCCTGATGCTAATAAGGCGTTGGAGAGGGATCTTCAAAAAGGGGTACTGCTGTTGAATTATTCAGGGCATGGAGGAATAACAGGACTTACAGATGAAAAGATTGTAACAAAGAATATGGTTAAGGCATTAAGCAATCTTAATAATCTGCCGGTTTGGGTGACAGCTACCTGTGAATTCAGCCGGTTTGATATGAAAGAGAGTACTTCAGCTGGTGAATGGGTGCTACTGAGTCAGGGAGGAGGAGGTGTATCACTCTTTACAACCACACGTCTTGTTTTTTCAAGTTCCAATTATACCATTAATAACAATTTTTTTGACTATGCCTTCACGTTGGATAATAGTGGAGAACCATATAGATTAGGTGATATTTGTCGCGAAACAAAAAGTCACACCGGAACCGGAGCCAATAAGCGTAAATTTATGCTTCTGGGTGATCCGGCTCTAAGGATGTTACAACCCCAACTAACCGTTAAAACTTCTTCTGTTAACGGTAATATCAGTTTTGAAACTGATAATGATACAATCGCAGCTCTTGAAAGTGCTACAGTGAGTGGATATATTGAAGATCTGAATGGCGATACGGCTACTTTTTTTAATGGTGATGTGTATATTAAAGTATACGACAAGATTTCCACGATTACAACCCTAATGAACGATGCTGCCGATTATATTAATAGTGGACCACTTACCTTCAAATTATGGGATAAAGCCATATTTAATGGTAAGGCAAAGGTTGAGGATGGAAAGTTTGAGTTTGAGTTCATGATACCCAAAGAGATAAATTACATGGTTGGAAGCGGTAGGATTGTATATTATGCAACTTCAGAAGATGCTGAAGCAAAGGGATATACGGAGGAAATAAAGATTGGTGGGTTCAATGATAACTTTATTGCAGATGATGCGGGCCCTGAGCTGTCATTGTATCTGAACAGCACTGGTTTCACCAATGGAGCTTCGGTAAGTTCCAATCCGTTGTTTTTTGCAGATATTGTAGATCAGAGTGGAATTAATACTTCAGGCTTGGGCATTGGTCATGATATTATGCTGACCCTGGATGATGATCCGTATCAGGCCTATATACTAAATGATTATTTTCAACCTTTGATAGGATCGTCTGAGGGGCAGGTTAGGTATAAACTCAGCAATCTCGATGAAGGAGAACATACGTTGCATTTCCGTGTCTGGGATATTTATAATAATTCATCTTCAGCAGAACTGAAATTTGTGGTGGATAAGAATGATAAACCTGATATAACGAAGGTTACCTGTTATCCGAATCCGGCTATGTCTTATGTGAATTTTGAATTTGATCATAACCGTCCGGAATCGGTTCTGGATATTCAAATTGACATTTTTTCTACCAATGGTCAGCTTATAAATACATTAAGCCAGATAGCATATAGTGCCGACAATACTTCAAATCCTCTTAATTGGGATTTGACGGATATGTCAGGTAGAAAAGTTAATCGGGGAATATATTTTTACAGGGTGCGTATATCTCAGAACGGTAAGGAGAGTTTGGGGGCAGCTCAAAAACTTATTGTTAATTAGTTTTTGGTTGGTTAATAAAATAATTTACAGTTTCTTTGCGTTTTAGAAAAATGTTTTTTAGAAGCGTATTAATTAAGTTAGGAAATATGAAGTTTAGATCGAAATTAATGCTTTTATTTGTTGTTGTTACAGGTGCGTTATCTGCCCAGAATACCAGCAATGTTATTACAACTGCGACACCATTTTTAACTATCGCACCGGATTCACGTTCGAGTGCTATGGGTGATATCGGTGTTTCAACATCTGCAGACTTTAATTCACAATATTGGAATGCTGCAAAATATCCGTATACTACCGACGAATTCGGGTTTACTTTTTCATATACACCGTGGTTGAGAGCGCTGGTTAATGATATTGGACTTTTCTACCTGTCAGGATATTATAAGCTAAGTGATTTACATGCAATCAGTGCATCTATGAAGTACTTCTCGTTGGGAGAGATACAGTGGACAGATGAGACGGGTTTCGGACTTGGAACCATTAAACCAAATGAATTTGCCCTGGATGCGGCATATTCCAGAAAGTTTTCTGATTATGTAACTGGAGCTGTTACATTCAGGTATATTTATTCGGACCTGAGTGGTGGTGCTACCCAACAGGGGAGTGAAGATTATCGCGCAGGTAGTTCCTTTGCTGCAGATATCTCATCATTTTATACAAAAGAAACGGAAATCAGTGGGTATGATGTAGATTATAATGTAGGATTAAGTATTTCTAATCTCGGTAACAAAATGTCTTATAATGAAACCGAGCAGTATTTTCTTCCAACCACACTTCGTTTAGGTACAACCTGGGGAATGGTTATTGATGAATACAATAAACTATCTGCTTCAGTGGAATTCTCAAAATTACTGGTGCCAACACCTGGTGGTTATGATGCTGTTGATGCTGAGAAAGATGCGCAGATTAGAAACGATATGAACGTATTGGTAGGGGCAGTACGCTCTTTTAGCGATGCTCCGGGCGGATTCAAGGAAGAGATGCAGGAGATAATGTGGTCAGCTGGTCTGGAGTATGTGTACGATGAAATGTTCTTCATTCGTGGTGGTTATTATCATGAATCTGCAATTAAAGGAAACAGAACTTTCTTTTCTGCTGGTGCAGGCTTTAAAATGAATGTGTTGAGTCTGGATGTTTCGTATCTGATTCCAACTGATTCAACCAGCCCTCTGGCAAATACTTTAAGATTTACTTTGTCCTTTGGAGTTGATGGATTGCAAAAAATGATTAACGGACAATAGCACAGATTATCAATTGGATTAATCTTTTTTAAATTGATATAACATATTTGAAATAATTTAAATTAAAGGCCGGTCAACCCGGCCTTTTTTGTATCTTCATCTTTTGCTACTTTTGCAATAACAAAATTGATGCAGTATGGATTTCAGAGTAGGTTTCGGATATGATGTTCACCGGTTAGCCGAAGGCGAATCTTTGTGGCTCGGTGGTGTTGAAATTCCTCATACAAAAGGAACAGTTGCTCATTCTGACGGAGATGTCCTGATTCATGCACTCTCAGATGCTCTGTTGGGTGCTGCCGGACTTAGGGATATCGGGCATTATTTTCCTGATACCGATGATGCATTTAAAAATGTAGACAGTAAAAAATTGTTGCTAAAAGTTGTGAGACTGCTGAGTGAATCGGGCTACGTGATAGGAAACATAGACTGTACAATAGCCGCACAACAACCAAAGCTTGCCGACTTTATGTCTGATATGAAGCGGAAACTGGCAGAAGTACTGAATATAGATAAAAACAGTGTTGGATTAAAGGCAACTACAACAGAACGATTGGGATTTGAAGGGCGGGAAGAAGGAATTTCGGCTTATGCAGTAGTCCTTATTTATAAAAAAGAAGCTAAAGACATATAAAAGCACATGGCAAAAAGTGTAGTAATCATTCCAACTTACAACGAGAAGGAGAACATTGAGAACATAATCCGCGCTGTAACAGATCTTAAAGAAGGGTTTCATATTCTTATTATTGATGATGGTTCACCCGATGGTACTGCAGACATTGTAAAAAAACTTCAGAAAGAGTTCGATGACCGCTTATTCATGGTTCAACGTCAGGGAAAACAGGGACTTGGGACTGCTTATATTGCAGGTTTTAAATGGGCCATCGAAAGAAAATATGATTTTATTTTTGAAATGGATGCCGATTTTTCGCATAATCCCAATGATCTTCCCCGGCTATTACATGCATGTGAGTCAGAAGGAGCAGATCTGGCCATTGGTTCAAGATATATCAGCGGAGTAAATGTTGTTAACTGGCCAATTGGTCGTGTGTTAATGTCATACTTTGCTTCAAAATATGTAAAAATAGTAACCGGTATGAAAGTATTTGACACTACTGCCGGTTTTAAATGTTATCGGAGGCAGGTTCTGGAAACTATCAATCTGGATGCGATCAGGTTCAAAGGATATGCCTTTCAGATCGAAATGAAATTCACAACGTTTAAGTGTGGATTTACTATTAAGGAGGTCCCGATTGTATTTGTGAACCGCGTTCTCGGAACCTCGAAAATGAGCGGTGGTATTTTTAATGAAGCCGTTTGGGGCGTATTAAAGTTGAAATTACGCAGTTATTTCAAAAAGTACCCTCAGAAAAACGCAGCCTGATATGACACATAAAATACTAATATTCAATGCAGAAATTATAAATGAAAACGAAAGGTTTGCAGGTTCTGTATTGATTGAGGATGAGGTTATTAAAGAGATTTTTAAGACTGAGGTTGATCCGCAATCATTCAAGGATATTCAGCTGATTGATGCAACCGGATTAATACTGCTCCCCGGTGTGATAGATGATCAGGTACATTTCCGCGATCCTGGTCTGACACATAAGGGTGATATCTATACTGAGGCAAAAGCAGCAGTGGCTGGCGGTATAACATCCTATATGGAGATGCCAAATACCAAACCACAGGCAGTAACAATTGAAATTCTTGAGGATAAATATAAGTCTGCCTCTGAAAAATCCCTTGCGAATTATTCGTTTTTTATGGGTGCTACAAACGACAATATTGAAGAATTAAAGAAGGTTGATCCGGAGCAGGTGTGTGGAGTGAAAATATTTATGGGTTCCTCAACAGGTAATATGCTGGTGGATAACAAGGAGACCCTGGAAAATATTTTTTCGGAAATACCACTGCTAATTGCTACACATTGTGAAGATGAAGCAACCATTCAGGCAAACATTCAAAAAGCAAAGCAGCAGTTTGGTGAGGATGTACCAATTGAACAACATCCTTTGATCCGAAGTGCTGAGGCGTGTTATTTGTCGTCATCGTTTGCTGTAAGCCTAGCAAAAAAATTCAATGCAAGATTACATATATTGCATCTCTCTACCCAAAAGGAACTTGAGTTATTCGATAATTCAAAGCCACTGAGGGAAAAGAATATCACAGCAGAAGTCTGTGTACATCATCTGTTATTCGATGATTCGGATTATAGTACCAAAGGTACGCTCATAAAATGGAATCCTTCGGTTAAAACCAAAGAGGATAAGGAGGCTTTATTGCAAGGGATTATAAGTGACAAGGTGGATGTAGTAGCTACAGATCATGCGCCACACCTGTGGGAGGAAAAGCACGGAGGAGCTTTGAAAGCAATGTCTGGTGGCCCGATGGTTCAGCATAGTTTGGTAGCAATGCTAGAGTTCGTGAAAAACAAGAAGCTTTCTTACGAAAAGGTGGTTCAGAAAATGTGCCATGCTCCGGCTGTTTTATTCAACGTCAAAGAACGCGGTTTTATAAGGGAAGGATATAAAGCTGATCTCGTCTTGGTTGACCCGGATAATGCAAGTAAAGTGACAAAAGATAATATACTTTATAAATGCGGTTGGTCGCCACTAGAAGGGATGACCTTTTCCCATTCCATAATGACCACGTTTGTTAACGGACACAAAGTTTATGATGTCGGAATTTTCGATGAATCCGTAAAAGGACAGAGGCTGCGGTTCACAAAACGGCCAATTTGATCCCGATTTATACAGCATAAAATTTATAATTTGTTGCAACGGTTAAAAAACTGGATTGAAGCGTTCAGGTTAAGAACATTATTTCTTGCCCTGGCATCAGTTATTACTGGTGGGCTGTTGCCTGTCAGAGAAGGACTTTTCAGACCTCTCGTTTTTATACTCACTCTGATTACCACTGTTTTTTTGCAGATTTTGTCTAATCTGGCAAACGATTACGGCGATTCAGAAAAGGGGACGGATAATGAGAACAGGGTTGGACCATTACGATCAGTTCAGTCCGGAAAGATCACACACCAGAAAATGAAACGGATGATAATAGCTTTTGTCCTGCTATCGTTGATTTCAGGTTTGTTGTTATTATATATCAGTTTTCCCGAAGAGAAATTTCCAGAACTTGTAATGTTCTTTTTTTTAGGTATTGCCGCTATCTGGGCAGCCATAAAATATACGGTCGGGAAAGGAGCATTTGGTTATTCAGGTTTGGGTGATTTTTTTGTCTTTATCTTTTTTGGTCTGGTTGGCGTGGCAGGAAGTTACTATGTGCAAACACTCATGCTAGATATCCGGATCTTTCTGCCTGCATTAACTTTGGGATTGTTTTCTGTCGGGGTCTTGAATCTCAACAACATGCGGGATATTGAAAACGACAAAATTCACCGGAAACATACTATACCTGTAAGACTGGGATTAAAGCGTGCTAAAAATTATCATATATCCCTGATTACGTTAGGATGGTTATCGGCAGTGCTTTATCTTTCGCTTTCATATTGCTCCGTTTTTAATCTCATTTTCTTGTTGGCTATGCCCTTGTTTGTGGTGCATTTGCAAAAGGTAATAAAGCGTGAGGGAGCTTCGCTTGATCCGCTGCTAAGAGAATTATCGTTGTCAACTTTTTTATTTTCAGTGCTTTTTGCGGTCTCATTTCTAATTTGTTAAAGTTTCTTTAGGCCGTGATCTCAGGGAGATTAATGTGAATGAAAACTTTTAAAAATCAAAAAAAATCGTAAAATTTGCACCTCCGTTAATTAAAGAAAAAATTCAGTATAAATTAATAAAGTCAGAACAATGTTAAAGAGTCCGTTACAAATTGCCAGAGCAGCATATGCTCCAAAACTGCCTAAATCATTACAGGGTCCTGTAGCGCTTGTGGTAGGTGAAAAAACAAATAGTGTGGCTGATCCGGAAGAAATAGCCAAACTTTTTCCTAATACTTATGGAATGCCGTTGTTGACATTCGAATCAGGTTCTGTTAGAGAATATCCTGTAATGAATGTAGGCGTGATTTTATCAGGAGGTCAGGCACCGGGTGGGCACAATGTGATTTCAGGATTATTTGATGGATTAAAAGCTTTAAATCCGGATAATAAATTGTATGGTTTCCTGGGTGGTCCAAGTGGATTGGTTGATCATTCATACATGGAATTAACTGCAGAAATTGTTGATGAGTATCGTAACACCGGTGGTTTTGATATTATCGGATCAGGCCGTACAAAACTTGAGGAAGAAAAGCAATTTGATAAAGGTATTGAGATTTGTAAGGAGCTCGGTATAAATGCACTGGTTGTTATTGGTGGTGATGATTCCAATACAAACGCATGTGTTTTGGCTGAATATTATTCTCAAAAAGAAGCAGGAATTCAGGTGATTGGTTGTCCTAAGACAATTGATGGCGACCTTAAAAACGAAATGATTGAGACTTCGTTTGGTTTCGATACGGCCTGTAAAGTTTACAGTGAGTTGATAGGTAACATTATGCGTGATGCCAACTCAGCAAAAAAATACTGGCACTTTATTAAGTTGATGGGACGTTCGGCTTCTCACATCGCACTGGAATGTGCACTTCAAACACAGCCTAATATTTGTCTGATTTCGGAAGAGGTGGCTCAGAAGAAACAAACGTTGGCAGAAATTGTGGCAAACGTGGCAGAGACTATTAGTAACAGGGCAGCTGAAGGTCACAATTTCGGTGTAATTCTTATACCTGAAGGATTAGTTGAATTTATCCCTGAAATGAAGATTCTTATTTCTGAATTGAACGAACTTCTGGCAGAAGGAACCGATTCAGATACGGAATTTAAGCATATTAAAAAATCTCATAGAAATGAGTGGGTTGCAGGCAAGCTTTCAGCACATTCATCAGAAGTATTTAAATCACTTCCGGATAGTATTGCTACCCAGTTAACATTAGATCGTGACCCGCACGGTAACGTTCAGGTTTCTCGGATTGAGACAGAAAAACTGTTGATTGAAATGGTTGATGCCAAACTTTCAGAAATGAAAAAAGCAAAAGAGTTTAAAGGTAAATTCTCTGCACTGAACCATTTCTTTGGATACGAAGGTCGTTGTGCTGCTCCATCTAATTTTGATGCCGATTACTGTTTTTCACTTGGTTATACCGCATCTATGCTCATAGGTGAAGGTAAAACCGGTTATATGGCATCTGTTCGCAATACAACTGCTCCTGCGGATGAATGGATTGCAGGTGGGGTTCCGGTTACTATGATGATGAATATGGAACGTCGGCACGGTCACATGAAACCTGTAATTCAGAAGGCTTTGGTTGAACTGGAAGGTAAGCCATTCCTTAAATTTAAAGAAAACAGGGAAAAATGGGCTATTGAAACTGCTTTTGTTTATCCTGGTCCTATTCAGTATTTTGGACCAACCGAAGTGTGTGACCTGACAACTCAGACATTAAAGATTGAGAAAGAATAAATTGAAATACATTATATTAAAAAGCCATTTATCGTAAGATGAATGGCTTTTTTTATATAACATAAAAAATATATTTTGAAAATATTATATTAACCTTTATTTTTAAAGTTGATTTTGATTTCTTTCAAATCATTATTTTAAAAACTTGAAATTATCACAATATGAGATTTTTGGGGAATATTATTTGGTTGATATTTGGTGGTTTTGCCGTTGCGATTGAATATTTTGTATCAGGTTTAGCACTTATGGTAACTATCATTGGTATTCCCTTTGGCATTCAATGTATGAAACTTGGAATGTTTGCATTGTGGCCTTTCAATCAGAGGATACAGGATCGCAACGAGCCGGATGGTTGCATTACAATTCCAATGAATATTTTATGGTTTATCATCGGAGGTTTCTGGATACTTGTAACCCATATTTTATTCGGCATTTTACTTTTTATAACTATAATAGGAATTCCCTGGGGGCAACAACATTTTAAAATGGCCCGGCTGGCGTTTGCTCCGTTTGGCAAGGATGTAGTCTACAAGTATTGATATTGTCCTGATTTTACTTTCATTATCACTTATTCCATCAACATTTAAAGCATTTACTCTGTTAATATGACGTAGGGTTCAAGATGACAGAAGGCTGTAGTAATTCACCGGGATTATCCGGCTTTGGGTTATTAAAATGTTATCATATTTTAACCTCTTGAAAATATGTTGTAAAACATTAATTGCCTAAATTTGTAATACGGTTCAGAAGATAAAAAAACAATATAAAAATGACAGTAAAACGCACATTTGGAATTGGTATTGATGCAAAAAAATCTGATGTATCTGACAAAAAGATGATTCAGTACATAAATTTGAAGCTCGCTGCATTGGGTTATCCTGTGTATAACAGTAACTCTACGTCAAGATTTCTGGAAATGGCGCAACCTTTGTTCGACAATTTTAAAGAACAATCCAGATTTTTACCCGGTGAAATATCCCCAATTGGGATTCGTATTGAGTCCTTCCTTGATTCCTATCTAAAAGATGTCCCCGGAGAGATAAAAATTGAATTTCCGAAACGACCACTTAATCTCGACAGACACGGAATAGCTAAAACAGTATCTGTTCCACCGGACTCTGATTTATATGAAACAGATTTAATAAAATCATATAGGATAAGCCAGGGAATTTTACATAATCCCAAAAATGACAGGCGGACTACAAAGGGCGTATTTCATGTCTGTGAGGGAGGTTTGCCTATTCCCAATGATAAAAAAGCTGTTCCTAAAATTGCGTTTGCAAAACTGCTGCAGAGTGCTTTAAATCCGCCGAAGGAAATAATGAAACTACCTTACACTGCAGGACAGGAAGAAGAGGCTGAACTATTTGTAAGTTTATTACTTCGCCCAATTGTAGTGCCAGAGGTAAAAGGGGTGAATAAGGAAAAGTCTATGGAGATTCGCTTTCTGGCACCAGGAAGCCTTGTAAGTAACCTTGATTTTGTCGAATCAATTTTTGGCAACGCCGGTGATCCTATTTTGCCTGAAAATGATGCCGCATTAAGTCCCGATTTCTGGACCGGGCATACCGGGTGTGTGATACTTGCTCCACATATTACAAAACATACCAAGAAAGAACTTGGACTTCCTCATTATGATAATGCTACAGAGAAGCAACGAAAAGATGGCATGTGCTGGAAGTCTGATGAAGAACTGTATAACGATGGCAGTGCATTTAAAATTACTGCAAGGGATGAAAGGGGAGTGGCAATAACCATTATTGCAGATAACTATTTTGGTTATTGCAAGAAAGAGGTTAAGACAATGATAAGCTATTCGGCAAACCTGTACGGACTAGCGGAAGAAGAACATGCCGGTGGTGCTTTGGCATTCAGAAGTTATAACCTTGGTGAGAAATTTTATCTGGATGAGAGGTTGCCTTCAAACGATATGACGTTTGCTGAAATGTTATATAAATTCGGCGATGTCATGGACCTTAAGCATGAAGGATACGCTATTGATAAAAATTATAACAATATTATTTATGTGCCAGAGGATGCACTGTTCGATTTGATGAACCAAAAGATATCCTGGTTGGTGAAAGGGACTGAAAGGAGCATTAAATTACTGCCATATAAGCATTATATCTATCCAACAGGATATAAGGTTGAAATGCGTAAAAGACGCGGAACCTCGCGTTGGCATCTTGTAGGAACTGTTCCGGAAGGTACATTGTGTCATAAGCCTTGTACGGTTTCTGGAGGAGGAAAATCCGAGATATCAAAGTCCATACAGGATGCTATGATCCAGGGGCCGGTTATTATTGGAGATATGCAGAAGGATCTTGATATGATTGAGGAAATCATGAATAAGGACTTTTCCAAACGATTCAAGGTTTCTGCGGATTATTCTAAAAATCCACCACGTTCTATTCTAAGTTCACGAAGATCTTTAGGTTCAGTTATCAAATTATTGACACCTGCAGAAGAGTATACAGATGAATATAACGAATGGCTCGCGTCAATTCCACAGCCGATAAAAATGTTGATGTATGTTATAAAAGGAAACTATAATGCTACCTGGGATAAAGAGAACTGGAGGAAGTATTTTTCCGTGGATAAGGTAAACGGTATTCCGGGACATGAATTAAAGTTTCATAATACAAAACTAATATCCAACTATTTAAGAGTTGGTCTGGATACTGACGGGGCGTGGAGGGTGTTCCTGTTGCGTCAGGACTTTAACGCAGCTCAGAAGGTACAGGTTGAAGATGATATTACAGCATCGGTCATTATTAAAAGTGATAAACTGGAGAATCTTAATGCGGATTATAAAAATCCGAGTGTAAAGATTGTTCAGAATGTAGAAGCAAGGCTGTTTCAACGTCCGGATGACTGTGTGATAAAAGGTTACGACAAACAAGGCGAAAAGGATATTTCAAGTCCGAATACTTTCCTTTCAAATTTTGAACCGCTCAACAGAGAACAGGTGCTCAATATAAAAGAGGATGCCATTGGCTTTGAAATGTATACACAACCGGTTAAGGATCTGATTAATAATTTTCTAAAAAGTGATAATCCGGAATATCTGGCAATATCCTCAGAACCAAGATTGGTAGATGGTGTTCCAACCAAGAACCCAAGATATTTGCAGACCCGGCCTGATTTGGTTGATGGTACAAATAAATATGTTGCCGAAATAAGTACTCGGATATTTAGAGGTATTCCATTGGATAAGCCTGTATTTTTACCGGTAAATGCGGTATTGACGGGAAGACGAAATAATCCGGCTGAGCCGGCAAATAATGTACCGCCGCTTGCTGTTTATAATCCTATTCATTACCAGGAATTACCGGAGCTCTTTATTGACTTTATGTGTAGTATAACCGGTAAATCTCCTTCGACCACCGGATTTGGATCAGAGGGAGCACTTACCAAAGGTCCGTTTAATTCCCTGCTTCCTTCGGTTGATTTAAATAATGCTTTTCTGTCGTACATATTAACAGGGTACGACGGGTTTTCATCGGCTGCCGGTTATGTAGGGCCAAAATATAAAGTGGATCACGATGTAAGTTTACTTGTACCGGAAGTATGGTGCCGAATGACGGTTGCAGAAAGGGATCCGAAATTTCTGATTGATAACGGTTATCTGGAGAAGGTGAATAATTTTGAGTATAAGGGAAAAGAAGTGGAGGCCAGCCTTCTGGGGTACAGAATTACCCTTAAATTCGTGAAGCATTTTATGGCTCGTATATTTAGTCGTCCGGACGCAGTATTTACAGAGGATATGCTTAAACCGGAACTTCAGGATATGGATGCTTTTGTGGCGTCAGTTGAGAATCTATCCATTACCCAGAAAAGAGTGGCCGAAGGATACATGACTGATGGAACATTTGAAACGTTGTGTCCTCCGCTTAAGGCTCTCGTTAGTATCATGGTTGAAGGTAAATTTGAAGGGAAGGACAGGAATCATCCGGATATAAGGAAAATGTTTGACAGAGATGTTGTTTTGAACAGCAAATGGTATAATGCACGCCTGGTTGAAAAGCAAAAACGTGATATAGATTTGTGGACAAGAAATATAGCATACCTTGAAAGTAAATTGAAACAGACCAGTTTCAAGGAAATAGCAGATAAGTTAAACATTAATGCTAATCTTGAAAATGCAAAGAGTCAATTGAATAAGGTAAAATCTCCTGCATATCTAAGGGAACTTGAAGGAACAATTGGTGTTGATCCGTTAATACCTATTATTGATTAAAGAAATTGTGTAATGCGTAAAGCGAAAAAGCCATCCGTCAATCAACGGATGGCTTTTTTATCAGTTTAGTACACCAGATTTCTGCTTTAAAATTTAAAGTTTAGCCCAAGAGACACAATCCAAACATCTTTGTCATATGTTTCTTTAACCGGAACCATGGTACCGCTTCCACCGATATCATGTAAAAAATTCTTCTCACCTTGCTGGTACATCGTATACGAACCTCCAAGATTTAATTCTATCATTTTGTTAATGTCGTATGCAAATCCTCCACCAAACGTATTGGTAGGTAAGCTGTAACTTAAGTCAGTTTGGTATGCTTCCGTGGCACCAGTACTTGTTTTGAGCCAACCAGCACTAACTAAGATTTTTTCTGTCAGGATATACTCAAGTCCCATTGCAAACTCCCAACTGTTGCCGTCCAAAAGTTGTTCTTTCCCATTCCAGTTTGCGTTCTTATCCAGGAATGTATGATATCCTGTTGAAATAAGTAAAGATTTTACAGGGCGATAGGTCGCTCCGATACTTATCTGTGTCGGTAAATCCAAATGTGCCTTCGCGCCATCCGGAAATTGTGTTACAGGAGTACCGTCAGAAGTAAATCCGGTCGTAAAGTCTTTTTTTGTGGAATTTTTAAATATAAGTTCAGTTTTATGTTCATATTTAAAAGCAAAGTTTATCTGATCGTTTAGTTTATAGTTTATACTCAAGATAGGTGTAATTCCTGAGGCTGTTTTTTCATATTCCACTTCCTGATCCTGCAAAATTGATGCTGTTGCTGTTGATTTTGCTGCAGTAGCGGTTAAATTGGTGGCTGCACCTGAATAGGCACCCTGGGCTTGTGCAAGAGTTAAACCTGTTGGAGAAATACCTAATGCTGAAAGCCCGCCTTCCAGTTGCGCTCTTGTTGTAGCGTCAATTATGCCATTATTCTGCGCCTGTTCGAATGTTAATCCGCCATAGCCGGCAGTGATAATAGGTTCCATATTAGCCGCAGCAGAACTCGCAGCTGTGGCTCCGGCACTGGCTTGAGCCGCAATACCACTTAAAACATCACTGGCAGGCATCCAGGTTCCACCCATGTTTAATTCAATATTCTTCAAATAGCCCGAATAACTCTCCTTAGCCTGAACATATCTTCCGCCAAGGGCTACTGACAGTTTATCGTTAATTTTATAAGAAACATTAAGCTGATAGCCGAAATATACAGATGAACCTTTAAAATATGCATCCAGGTTATAGCCTTGCGCACCCTGGCTGCTCAGGGAAGGTACCAGGTCCGCAACCGGATATTCAAAGGATGGAAGACCTTTCTCGTATATTCCGCCACCACCACCGCCAATTGGATTAAAACCCAGGGAAATAACAATTTTGTCAAGCTTATAGCCTGCATAGATACCTGGGAAAAAGGGTGCAGAGACTTTACCCTGATAATTGCCATCATTTAAATACATATAATCACTTTTAATGGTTCTTGTTTGACCAAGAGTTTGATTATTCAATGAAACAAAAAGCCCATTATCAGGTAGAAAATTCAGGCCAGCCGGATTATAATAAACGGCATCTAAATCAATGATTGCATCGCGTGCCTGTAATCGTGTAAACATGGCACTTTGATTTGTGTTTGTTAAAATTCCACCAGCCATGGCATAGCCGACTGTTAATAAGAAGAATGATGAGAGGAGTGTTTTTTTCATTGTACGGATTTTTAGTTAATAACTATTAAAGATATAATAATTTATATATGTAAAGAAATAATTGAAGTAAATGTCGTCCTAATTTGGAAATGACAAAAAAAGGCTGTCTGAAATTCAGACAGCCTTTTGAAGGTAATAATATATCAGTATTATTGCGTTTTTTGCGGATTACGCGCAGAATAGTTTATTTTAAGCGCCTGAGCTTTACGTAATGCGTATTTTGTATCTGATACAATCTGCATTTTTGTGTCCTTATCCACTTTAAGAGATACGGTCATTTTAGGCCTGTCCACTTCACTCATATTCTCACGTTCTGTTGCAATATATCCCATGATGTCATCAGGGGTTGCAAACTTGTCGTTTAACTGAATACGTGACCCACTTCCGTACATTCCTCTGTACTGTGGTAAAGGAGATCCTATATATATAAAACTCACGAGGGACTTCTTCTCAAGCTTATCAAGCTCTGTTGCATTCGGCAATTTGATATCAACCTTGTACGTTACTTCTCTCATGGTTGTGGAAACCATAAAGAAGAAAAGCAACATAAAGACAATGTCAGGTAAAGATGCAGTATTGATTGCCTGCTGTTCTCCGCTTTTTTTCTTCTTAAATGTTGCCATATTATTCCATATTAACGTTTTTAGGTTCAGCTTCAGAAAGTTTCATTGGATAAACTTCCCTCACTGCTTCTTGTTGCTCTTCATTCAGTTCCTTAAACTTTTTACCCCACTCATTTCTGGAGAATTCATCCCTGAGTTCATTGTATGCTGCAACCAGTTCGTTCTGGACTTCCATGTATTTGGAATATGTCGTATTCATATCGTTCTGAAGTGATATAACGGCATTTTTACATACAAATTCTTCACGGCCTAAACCTTCAATATATTTCATCTCCTTTTCCGGCAATGTTGCTTTGTTTTCAGGATTCTTTATGAACTCTTTAGCTTTTGCCTTAAGTTGTGAAATGTCAGAAGGTTCTTTTTCAATGAGTAGTTGATCCTGACTGTTGATCATTACAATGAAAACGTTCCTTTCTTTAATTGGAGGTGTATTCTGAGGATCCTCTTCAATTGGTGGAAGTTTTCTTTGCAGTCCTGTGTCAACATCCATGGTAGTGGTTACAAGGAAGAAGATCAGCAACAGGAAGGCAATGTCTGCCATCGAACCTGCATTAATTTCCTGTATTTTTCGACTCGCCATTTATTTATTTTTTAAACGGATAGTAATTAATCCGTAGATGACTTTTGTTTATTTAAACAGCTTCATAATAGAACTGCCAATTGTCATAATCAGTGCAATGACAATGAGAGCATACATGCTAAACAGAAAGGTATCTGCAAATTTCAGCATGCTTGGTACATTATCAGTACCAGTATATCCTTGTAATTTTAATGGTGTGCCATCTGACATTGCATATGCTACCACAAAAATCAGGATAATAAATACCGGTCCTGATAGCGATTTTAATGCAGATTTAGGTTCAGCAATAACTTTTTTTACGAAGTTAATAACTGAGAGTAATAATGTTACTCCTAATCCTAAACCCACTAATAAATATGTAAGACCTAAAAACTGGTCTGTATAATCCGGTCCGGGTGCTGTATCCTGAAATCCGATGCCATAAAACACAATAGTAGAAACTACTGCTAAAGCGATCAGGATATATTCAACCCATGTAGATATTTTGTGTGCTGACATTTTAAACGATATTTAATTAATTCTTAGCGTTATATTTTACAATTATATCCAGCAATGTAATGGAAGAATCTTCCATGTCATTAACTATACTGTCGATTTTTGAAACCAGATAGTTGTAAAACAGCTGAAGAATAATTGCAACGATAAGACCTGTTACAGTTGTGATCAAAGCCACTTTAATACCACCAGCAACAAGTGTTGGTGAGATTTCACCAGCTGCTGCAATCATATCAAATGCCTGAATCATACCAATTACCGTACCCATGAAACCAAGCATCGGGGCAATCGCGATGAATAATGAAATCCAGGTCAACCCTTTTTCAAGAAGACCCATCTGAACACTTCCGTATGAAACAACAGTTTTTTCAACCACATCTACACCTTCATCTAAACGGCTAAGACCCTGGTAGAAAATTGAAGCGATTGGACCACGTGTATTACGGCAAACTTCCAATGCTGCTTCAACACCTTGTTCGTTAAGTGTTGTTTCAATGTTTTCAAGAAGTTTTTTAGTGTTTGTTGAAGAAAGGTTAAGATAAATAATCCTTTCAATAACAAGAGCAAGACCAAGGATAAGACATAAAACTACAATACCCATGAATCCGGCACCACCTTCAATGAACTGTTTCTTGATTACTTTATGAATGCCTCCAGATTCAGTAGTCGTAGCCTCATTGTCAACAGTTGTATTGGCAACAGTCTCCATGGCAGCAGTAGTATCGACAGCGGCTGAATCTTCACTCATAGTAACATCATCAGTGGCTGCTTCATCTTGTGCTACAATGATTTGCGACATTCCGAAAGTAAGCAAACCAAATACTGCTAAAAACGCGAATAATTTTTTCATTTCTAAAAATTTAATTTGACTTTAGTTTCAATCTAATTTATCGATTATTAATAATTATTTCTCAATTTATTCTTTATAATGCGGAGAGAGGGGGATTCGAACCCCCGGTTCCCTTTTGAGGAACACACGCTTTCCAGGCGTGCCAGTTAAGCCACTCCTGCACCTCTCCATGATTTAGTGCAAAATGACTCAATATTTCATTCAAAGAACCTGTGTCTTTTGCATTAGTTAGTATCTGAAAGTTTTTAATTATGTGTTTTTGAGCCCTTTATGGAATCTGTCGATGCTGAATATTTGAATTTGAATATTTGGAATCAACTTCAAAAATGGGCTTATAATACTAAATAAATTAAAGAACTCTCAAATGTAAAATAAAAGAACTAAAATGTAAAAATTTAATACCATTTTACTTCAAAAATGTGGCGAAAAAAACGCGCCGTGAAGTTAACAAAAAATTTTTTCAAACAAATGGTATAATGTTTTTTATCCAATTATTTAAACGATATTTATTTAAGCTTTAGTATTTTATTGAATATGTATTTTTAACAACTCATGGAGAGTTCTCCACGGATTGATCTGGGGATCCAATATTTAACCTCTTCTAAATCATCGTATCTGCCAAGCAGATACATTAATTTTGTCAATGCTGCTTCCGTTGTAATGTCATATCCATTCAGAACGCCTTTATTTAACATATCCAGGCTTGTTTCATACTTGCCCATTTCAACTCTTCCTCCGGGGCACTGACTAACATTAACAATAAGAATTCCTCTTTTAATGGCTGATTCTATCGAATCCAGAAACCAATTGTGGGTTGGGGCATTTCCTGTTCCGTAAGTTTCAATGACCACAGCCTTCAGTTCCTTTGATTCCAAAACGGAATTGATGAAATTCTTCATTCCGGGAAATATCTTGACCAGTGCAATACGGTTATCCATTGTAGTGGATAGCTTAAGCGGAAGTGGTTCATCTATTTGATGAATAAACTGTGTGTTGTAATTAATATTGACGCCGATTTCTGCCAAGGCGGGATAGTGATGTGATTTAAAGGCATTGAATTTTTCTGAATAATGCTTAGTTGTTCTGTTGCCACGGAACAGATTATTCTCAAAATAGATACAAACTTCGGGGACTATAGCTTTCCCATTTAGTTTTGCTGAAGCTATTTCGATCGCTGTTATAATATTTTCCTTACCATCAGTTCTGAGCATACCTAGCGGAAGCTGTGCGCCTGTCAGTATGACCGGCTTCTGTAGATCATCCAGCATAAAGCTCAGTGCTGAAGCAGTAAAACTCATAGTGTCGGTTCCGTGCAGAATGACAAAGCCGTCAAATGCGTTGTAGTTTTTATAAATAAGCTCTGCAATTTTAATCCACGTATCGATGGTCATATTTGATGAGTCGATAATCGGATCAAAGGAAAGCGCTGTTATACAGCAGTCAAGCCGTTTTAATTCGGGAAGCTGAACCAGAATATTTTCAAAATCCATCGGCATGAGTGAACCGTTTTCCGGGTCCTGAACCATACCAATTGTACCACCTGTATAAATCAACAGGATTGAAGTAGGTGTTTTAACCATTATTGTAAGTTGAATAAGTCGATTGCATTTCTGGTCGTGATTTCATCAACTTTTTGAAGATCGTCACCAGTGTGTTCTGAAATATGCCTGCAAATATAATAAAGATATGATGATTCATTTCTTTTGCCCCGGTATGGAACAGGTGTAAGGTATGGGGCATCGGTTTCCAGAAGTAATCGGCTCAATCCGATATCTTTTAGAACGTTTCGTAAGTTTGAGTTTTTAAAAGTTACAACGCCATTTATACCAAAATAAAAGTTCCCGAGTTTGTTTATTTTCTGAATTTCCTCAAGACCTCCGGTAAAACTATGAAAGACACCATTTAATTTTCCCCGAGAAAACTCTTTTAACACGGTAAATATTTCTGAAAAGGAATCCCGTGCATGAATTACGAAAGGCAAATTATGCTGAATGGCAAAATCGATTTGAATTTTAAACGCTTCTTTCTGTTCATTAATATAAGTTTTGTCCCAGTAAAGGTCAATGCCAATTTCTCCGATTCCTTTAAATTCATGGTCATTTATCATCTCAAGTAAAGAATTCAGTTCCCCCCTGAAACCTGTATTTACACTTGTTGGATGTAAGCCATTTAGAATTGTAAAATAGTCCGGGTCCGATTTATATGTTGAAATAAGCTGGGGATAAGATTCCAAATCAATGTTGGGGAGGATTATTCTGTCAACTCCCACATTTTTAGATCTGGATATTACATCGGTTCTGTCCGTGTCGAATTCGCTTAAATAAATATGCGAATGAGTATCTATCATTTATTTGGTTCCGTTTATCCTGATTAATCCCATAAACTCTTCCCTGGTTTTAGCGCTTGTAAAAGCACCGGTAAAATCGGACGTGGTTGTGATCGAATTAATCTTCTGGATACCACGCATCTGCATACACATGTGTTGTGCTTCAATAACAACCATTACACCCAAAGGATTTAATGTTTCCTGAATACAGTCTTTTATTTGTGTTGTCAGGCGTTCCTGTACCTGCAGTCTTCTGGAGAAAATTTCCACGACCCTGGCAAGTTTACTCAAACCGGTAATGTACTGATTTGGAATATATGCTACGTGAGCTTTACCAAAAAATGGTAACATGTGGTGTTCGCATAATGAGAAGAAATCTATATCCTTAACAATAACCATTTGCTGATATTCCTCGTGAAACATGGCAGACTTGACTGTTTCATATGGATCAAGATCATATCCCTGTGTGAAAAACTGCATTGCTTTAGCTACCCTCTGAGGTGTTTTTAATAGTCCTTCTCGTTCCGGATCTTCTCCCAGACTTTCAATGATTTGCCGATAGTGAGTGGCCATCTCACCTGTTAATTCCTTATCGTATTTATCAATCTTTATGTAGCCTTTCCCTTCTTTCATGTACTTGTTTTATTGGGTTGAATTGTCAAAATTAAGACGTTTGAGTAATTTTTTATAAATCTTAACAATAAAATTGTATTTTTACCGTTGAAAAAAATACCAGTTAATTACATAACTATTTTTAGTGATTTTTGTTGTTTAAAGGGGAAAATTAAAACATGATAATTGTCACAGGAACAGAGGGGTTTATTGGTAGCGTATTGGTGGAGAAGTTATTAGTGCGTGGCTACAAAGATTTGGTTTGTGTTGATTTGGAGCACGTAGAAAGGAACCAATACATCAGTGAAGATCTGAATATCAAAAATTTAACCCACCGAGAATTATTTGATTTCATCGAGGATAAACATCTTTTTATTGAATTTATTTTTCATCTGGGTGCATGTTCTGATACTACCCAGACAGATAAAAGGATTTTTGATGAGTTAAATCTTAACTATACCAAAAAGCTCTGGAGTAGCTGTATTAAATACGGTATTCCGTTTTTATATGCTTCTTCTGCGGCCACTTATGGCGATGGCTCAAACGGATACTCAGATGAACATGAATTAATTCCGGAATTAAAACCTTTAAATCTTTACGGGCAGTCGAAACAGGATTTTGATATGTGGGCTCTGCAGCAAGAGGTAAAACCCTTATTCTGGGCAGGTTTGAAGTTTTTTAATGTATACGGTCGTAATGAAATTCATAAAAATTCTATGGCCAGTGTAGTTTTACATTCCTTTAATCAGATCCAGAAGCAGGGGTATGTTAATCTGTTTCGCTCACACAGAGATGATGTAAAAGACGGTGATCAGTCCCGTGATTTTATTTACGTGGATGATGTTTGTGATGTGATGATGTTCTATATGGAAGAGATGCCTGCATCAGGAATCTATAATGTTGGAACAGGTATTAATCGTACATTTTCTGATTTGGCAAGGGCAACATTCAAGGCACTTGGCCTCCCTTCAAATATTAAATATGTTGATACACCATTAAAATTAAGAGGACAGTATCAGTATTACACCAAAGCCGATATTTCAAAATTGAGATCAGTGGGCTATACAACTTCGTTCACTACACTTGAAAGTGGTGTGTCTGATTATGTGAAGCAGTATTTGATGAATGTGGCGAAAGTGGCAGTCTGATTTTAGTTGTCTAATATTTCCTTATTTTTGATGGAACTTTTCAAAATGGAGAATCAAACTCAATGAAAGAAAAGCAATCCATCATACTTTTCACACTGTCGGAATCAAATCCGGCTTCAGAATTTGCATACTATCTGAGCAAAAGGTTTGAAAGAAAGCTAATTGTTTTAGGAACCGGTGATACAGAGGATGACCGTTTGTCTGTAAAGCCGGATGTTGACTTTACGGAGCAAATTGTACGTGAATTTGATCCTGTAATGATTGTATTCAGCTATTCTACAGCAAATGCGGTTCAAAGAAAACATGTACGAAAAATTCTGCTGGCATTCAGAGAACTGAGAATTCCATATACAGGTGTTTCAGAAAACTGTAATTTGCCAGAATCGATAAAAAGAGTTACTGTTCCGGTGGGTTTTTTACCCGAAGAAAAAGAAAAAGCTCCCTGGAGCAATAGTTTTATTAAATACTGTGGCGCAGAGATAACCTTATTAAGGCCAAAGGACCGGGGAACAAGAGCAGCTAAAAATGTATTATTTATTGAAAAATTTCTTAAAAACCAGAAAAATAGTTGTACGATAGCAGATGGGGAAAAGAGTAGTTTTAAAATAGAATTTGAAGCTTTGAAGAAATTTACAGCTGATACAGATATGTTCATAATTTCTGCTTCCAGAGCATATGGCTTAGATGATAACTTCTTTGGACCAAAAGAATATCATGTGCTGAAGAAATCTGAAAAGCCTGTAATGATAATTAATCCCAGGAATGATATATATGTTCTATGTGGTGATTAGGTGTCAGTAGATTTTGCATTCTTCTTCGTTATTTAAGATCCTGAGTGTGTTTTCAGCCAGGGCTCTCATTTCTTCTTCTCCAGGATAGATTTTTACAGGAGCAAAATTTTTAACCATTTTCATAATTCTGTCTACCACATATGTATTGTTTGCAATTCCTCCTGTGAGCAGAATGGCGTCTACATCACCTTCCAGAACACTGCTCATCGAACCTATTTCCTTGCCAACCTGGTATGCCATTGCAGATAAAATGAGGTTGCTTTTGGGATCACCTTCCTGAGCCTTTTTCTGAACCAGATGTGCCTGATTTGTTCCAAGATGTGCCATTAATCCTCCCTGTCCGTTGAGCATTCGTTTTACCTCATAAAGTGTATACCGGCCTTCAAAACATAATTTAGCGAGATCACCCGCCGGTATTGTCCCTGCCCGTTCAGGCGAAAATGGTCCATAGCCGTCAACGCCATTATTTACATCTATAACACGGCCTTTTTTGTGTGCACCTATAGTAATACCGCCACCCATATGTGCTACCACCAGATTTAAATCTTCATATTTGCGACCCGTTTCCCGGGCATATTTCCTTGCCGTAGCTTTTTGGTTCAGTGCATGAAAAATTGATTTACGTTCAAAAAGCGGATGACCGCTGACCCTCGCAACCGGTTCCAACTCGTCAACTACAACGGGATCTGATATATATGCTTTGCAGTTAGGTATGGATTTTGCCAGTTCAGAGGATATTATTCCACCAAGATTACTGGCATGTTCGCCCATGACACCTTTTTTCAGGTCGCTCAACAGACGTTCCGTAACTTCATAGGTACCTGAAACCACAGGTCTGATTAAACCTCCACGCCCCACTATCGCGTTAAATTTATCAAGCTCAAAGCCTTTGTTTTTTAAAGTATTAACGATAACTTCTTTCCGGAATGCATATTGATCGGAAATCTTTTGATAAGGTTCCAGTTCAATTGCGGAGTGTCTTATAGTAATAGTAAAGACCTCATCTGTGTCACTGAAGACAGAAATCTTTGTGGATGTTGATCCGGGGTTTATGACCAGAATTTTTTTCAAGCTCTGTAATTATTCGTTGATATATCACAAACTTAAAAAATATATACGCTCAAACTTCTGATAAAAGTCGTATAACAGAAATATTTATTAATTGGATTTAAGACGTTCAGGAATGCTAAGATAAAAAGTTGTGCCGGGTTCTTCATCATTGCTTTTATACCAGATATGGCCATTTAGTTTATCTGTAAAAGCCCTGGCAAGATACAGACTGAGACCAGCACCTTCATTTAATATGTTGGTACTGATATTTTTCTCTGATTTCGAAAATATATTAAAAACATTCTGACCGATACTTTTATCGATCCCAATTCCAAAATCTTTTATCATAAAAATGATGTGTCTTTTTTCATGTTTACAGCTAAATATAATCTCACCTGAATCTGAAAACTTGACGGCATTTTCCAGTATGAAAAACAAAATCTTTTCCAGAATAAATTTGTCAGAATGAATGTGAATCTGATCTTCGGGTTTGCTAATAGTGAGTTTCAGTTGTTTTTTGCTTTCTTCGATTTTCCGTTTAATAATGTTTTCCATGCTTTTCATTACATCAGTTAAGTGTAATTCAGCAATATTAAGCTTTAACTGATTGGATTCTATTTTTGAAATTTCAAGAATGTTATCAATAAGTTTAAGAAGGGAATTCCCGTTTTCATCTATAATTTTAGCATATGCGTTTTTGGAGTCTTCATCTATTTCATCCTGAGCAATTAGTTCAGAAAAACCTAGTATGGCATTCATTGGAGTTCTTATTTCATGGGAAAGATTTGCTAGAAAGATGGATTTAAGTTTCTCAGAATTTTTTGCTTCATAGTACTGATTGATATAACTCTGTTTTGCAAGGTTCATTAATCCGAATATTAAAATCAGATACATTAATATCCCGGTATAAACATCAATCTTTCTTGCTAATATTGTTTCGTATTGGCCTGTTATCCCTGGATGGGTAATATCAATAACAGCGATAATAATAATGTTTAATACTAATACAATTGTCATTAATGTATTCTGTTTTCCATGAAGGAGGAAAATCATTACACTGTACAAAAGAACAAAGAAATAAGGAGCAGGGCCTTTACTGCCGTAATTATAGAACCATAAAAAGTTCATCATAAAAAGAGTAAAGGAAATAAAGATCCATTTCAACCATAAAATATACTTCGACCGTTTCAGTAAAATCAGGATAGCGGTATAAATAAAGAATGCTGATACAGTAAAGATTATAAGTATTGTTTGAAATCCAAGAAAAATATTAATGATACTTCCTACTCCGGAAATAAAAATACCAATAATAACGATTGACGTGAGAAAAGTTCTTTCAAACGAGCTAAATTCCTTATAATTGATAGTCTTAAATGATGATGAAAATACACTTTTTAGATTGTCCTTATCAGGCATGTTAGATCAAATTTTTTACAAATTAATAAAATAAAATTAATGATCATTAAATTGGTACTAATTAATATTATTTATCACTAATTTTACAGGTCATTTAAATCCTAAAACTTATGAGAAGAGAATTTTTTGATGAAGTATACAATGAAATAGGGAAATCCAAAAATGCCGGTATGACCCATTTGACAACAGATTTGGGTAGTTTTACAGGTAGTCCTATTGAAATTGACGGAAAATTCTATGTGAATTATACCTTATGTGATTATTTGAAATTGTCACAGGATCAACGCATAAAAGAAGGAGCTATAAAAGCAGTTGAAAAATATGGTGTCTATACGGCTGTTTCAAGAACATATGTTAAATTACATTTATATGATGAGGCTGAAGAATATGTATCACAGATTTTTAACAAGCCGGTAATTTTAATACCCAGAACAACGCTTGCACACATTGCAGTATTGCCGGTTATTATTGATGACAAGGATGCCGTAATTTTGGATCATCAGGCTCATACCAGTGTAAAACTGGGGAGCGACATCTTGAAAGCTTCCGGAAATACTATTGAATTACTTCGGCATAACAATTTGAACAGGCTTGAAGAGCGTATAATCGAACTTCGTAAAACACATAAAAAAATTTGGTACTTAACAGATGGTGTATATTCAATGTATGGAGATACATTGCCTTTCGATGGAATTAAGAGTTTGCTGGATAAATACGAAGAACTTAATGTATATGTGGATGATGCACATGGTATGAGTTGGAGAGGTGAACATGGAAAGGGCTATTTGCTGGATAAAATACCGGATCATCCACGTATTTTCTTGGTAACTTCTCTGGGGAAGGGATTCGGAGCCGGAGGGTCCGCTATTGTATGCCAAAATGAACATCAGAAAGATCGCATAGCAACATGCGGAGCTCCCTTAATATTTTCATCACCAGTTGGCCCGGCAACACTTGGTGCAATTGTGGAGGCTGCCAAAATTCATCTGTCGCCGGAAATCTACGAGTACCAGAAACTATTAGATGAAAAGGTTCAGCTGTTTAACGATTTATGCGATGAATATTCATTGCCTCTGGTTGAAAAAAGTGATACTCCGATATTTTATATGGCGACATCTTTATCTGAGTTTACAACTGATGTTGCTATCAGTATGTTAAATCATGGTGCTTATGTCACAGGCGGTGCATATCCCGCTGTTCCACTCAGGAATTCAGGAACGCGGGTTATTGTAAGTAATTATCAGAGTTTGGATGAAATAAAAGATTTTTTGAGTAATTTTAAAATTGAATATGAAAAGGGGCTCGAAAAATATCAGTTGACCCCTGAAAAAATTATGAGGTTTTTTAAAAAATAAATATTGTACATGAAAACACGTCTGTTGTGTAACAAAAAAGTATCTGAAGTTGGATTAGGTACCTGGCAGCTTGGTAGTGCAGATTGGGGAAATGTTACAGAAGAAAAAGCATTTGAGATACTAACAAAATTCGTTAAAAAAGGCGGAAATTTTATTGATACGGCTGATGTTTACGGTTCTGGTTTGAGTGAAAAATACATTGGAAAATTTATTAAAGAAACCAAAGCCGATGTATTGGTTGCCACAAAACTGGGGCGCAGGACAGATAAAGAATACGGATGGCCTGAAAATTTTACGTATGATTCCATGTTGGATCATGTGGAAGATTCACTGAAACGTCTGGGGATGAGTTCCATTTTTCTGGAGCAGTTACATTGTGTTCCAAAGGATGAGTTATATCGCGGTGTCGTGTTTGATCATCTGAGACGACTGCAGGACGAGGGGTACATTGAAAACTGGGGGGCCAGTGTTGAAAACATTGAAGAAGCATTGGTGTGTCTGGATGAGGAAGGGATTTCCACGTTACAGGTAATTTTTAATATTTTCCGGCAGAATGTAGCCGATGAGTTGTTCGAAAAGGCTGCCGCTAAAAATGTGGGTATTATTGTTAGGGTCCCTTTGGCCAGCGGATTATTGAGCGGCAAGTTTGATGAATCATCAACATTTGGCTTTTACGATCATAGAAA
Source organism: Quyinboa mangrovi (assembly GCF_042219825.1). Lineage (NCBI taxonomy): Bacteria > Pseudomonadati > Bacteroidota > Bacteroidia > Bacteroidales > Quyinboaceae > Quyinboa > Quyinboa mangrovi. The sequence continues at coordinate 312,362 of NZ_JBHJHQ010000005.1, read as the reverse complement.
TTATAATGCCGAAGGAGAATATTTTAATGTTGGTGAAACATTTTCCGGTTTACCATTTTATGACGGTGTGAAACTGGTGGATGGGTTACGCGGCATGCTACCACAGGGCAATATGGCACAGTGGGCTATCCGATGGATTCTGGATCATAAAGAAGTATCGGTGGTTATTCCCGGAGCTTCCAAACCATCCCAGGTGGAATCAAATATGGCTGCATCAGCGCTGAAACCGCTGCCATGGGAAACACACGAAAAACTCCGGAAATTTTATAACGATGATGTGATAAGCCTTGTGAGAGGAGAAATATAAAAAACGGGAGCTTAAAGGCTCCCGTTTTCTTTTATACTTTCTGTTTTAAGGTTTACATATTCGCAAAAAAGTCATTGCCTTTATCATCCACGATAATAAAGGCCGGGAAATTTTCCACCTTAATTTTTCTGATGGCTTCCATTCCCAATTCTTCAAAATCCACCACTTCAACCGATTTGATGCTGTCCTTTGCCAGAATGGCTGCCGGTCCGCCAATAGAGCCAAGATAAAACCCGCCGTGTTTTTTACAGGCATCCGTCACAGCCTTCGATCTGTTTCCTTTGGCCAGCATGATCATAGATCCGCCCAACGACTGGAATTCGTCCACATAGGGATCCATCCGTCCTGCTGTTGTTGGTCCGAAACTACCGGATGCCATACCCTGAGGCGTTTTGGCCGGTCCTGCATAGTACACCGGATGGTTTTTAAAGTAGTCCGGCATTGGCTTGCCTTCGTCTATCATTTGTTTGATCCGGGCATGAGCCATATCGCGGGCAACAATCAGGGTGCCTCTTAGATTTAACCGTGTTTTAATCGGATATTTTGATAACTCAGCCAGCACCTCTTCCATAGGCCTGTCCAGATCAATATCCACTGCTTTTGCCATGGTTGGTGCTTCCTTAGGCAGGTATTTTGCCGGATCCTTCTCCAGTTTTTCAAGGAAAATTCCATCTGCTGTAATTTTGGCTTTTATGTTACGGTCGGCACTACAGCTTACGCCTATTCCTACAGGACATGAAGCTGCGTGGCGTGGTAAGCGGATTACCCTGACATCGTGCACAAAGTATTTTCCTCCGAACTGGGCCCCAATTTCACTTTCCTGGCAGATTTTTAATACTTTTTCTTCCCATTCAAAATCGCGGAATGCCTGTCCACCTTCATTTCCTTCGGTTGGCAGATGATCCAGGTTATGCGCAGAAGCTTCTTTAACCGTTTTGAGGTTGGCTTCAGCCGAAGTGCCACCAATCACCAGAGCCAGGTGGTAAGGCGGACATGCAGAGGTACCCAGATCCTTAATTTTGTCTTTTACAAATTTGGTGAGGTTTTCCTCTGTCAGCAGCGATTTTGTCTGCTGGTAAAGGTAGGTTTTGTTCCCTGAACCACCGCCTTTGGTGAGGAACAGAAAGTTGTATTCATTGCCTTCTGTAGCATAAATGTCAATCTGAGCCGGAAGGTTCGAACCTGTATTTTTTTCTTCAAACATGGAAAACGGAACGACCTGCGAATACCTCAGGTTTCGTTCTTTATAAGTGTCAAAGATTCCTTTTGAAAGATATTTCGCATCTACAGATCCGGTGAATACATTTTCACCTTTTTTCCCGATTACTATGGCTGTTCCGGTATCCTGGCAGGTTGGCAGCTCGCCTTCAGACGATACCACCTGGTTCATCAGCATGGTATGCGCCACGAAACGATCGTTGTCTGAGGCTTCCGGGTCAACCAGGATATTCGAAAGTTTCTTCAGATGTTTGGATCTTAAAAAAAATGAGACATCACTGAATGCCGCTTTGGCCAAAACTTCGAGCCCTTTAGGATCAACCTTCAGTATTTTTCTGCCATCGAATTCAACCTGTTGAACGTATTCTTTGCTCAACAGCTCATACTCCGTATCATCCTTTTTAACAGGAAACGGTTTTTGATACTTAAAATCAGCCATAATATATATTGTTAATAGTTTTCGAATATTTGAGGGACACAAATTTAACGTTTAAATGAGATCGTAAAAAATTCTTATGCTTAAAAAGTTGTAAAATTCTTATGAGATATAAGATATAAGATATAAGACACAAGACATAAGATATAAGACACAAGACATAAGACACAAGACACAAGACACAAGACATAAGATTTAAGAACCAAGACATAAGATTTTGATTTAGCACGGGGTTATTTGAATATGATTTCTTTTCAGGACTTTAGTCCGTTTGTACGTGAAGTTAAAGTTTGCTGCCGCAGTATTTGCAGTGTACGGCATCATCGTCGTGTCCTTCGCGTGAGCAGACCGGACAGCTTTGGGTATTCATATTTTGTTTCTTTGCCATGGTAAATTCAGTTGTGACAATACCTGTTGGCACCGCAATAATGGCATATCCCAGGATCATTAATACAGATGCGATGGTTTGTCCGAAGACCGTTACAGGTGCAATGTCGCCGTAACCAACGGTGGTGAGGGTGACAATAGCCCAGTAAATGCTTCGCGGTATGCTGGTAAATCCATTTTCTTTTCCTTCAATAAGGTACATCAGTGTTCCGACAATGATCACAATAATGACCACGAGTCCCAGAAACACCGTTATCTTGCGCCGTGATGCCATCATAGCGGACCGGATCACACTGGCTTCGCCCATGTAACGCGATAATTTGAAGATACGAAAGACCCTGAGCAGGCGGATCGTTCTGAGAATAAGCAGCGACTGGGAACCGACAATGATCAGGCTAAGATAAGTTGGTATAGTGGACAGAAAATCAACGATACCCAAAAAACTGAAAACATACCGTGTTGGTTTGCGGATGACAATGATGCGGGCAATGTATTCAATGGTAAATAAAATGGTAAAGAACCATTCAAGATTTCGTAACAGTTCGCCATGACTGGCACGGATAGGGTCCACACTCTCAAGCATTACAACCAGAATACTGAGCAGAATGGCTATTAATAATGCCACATCAAAAAGTTTGCCTTCAAAGGTATCAGCTTCAAAAATAATTTCATGCAGTCTTGACCGCCAGCCCATTGATTTATGTGTTGTTTTTTCGCTCACCGTAAATTTTAGTGTTGCCTAAAACTACACATTTAGATGAAAAACGACTAAATTTTGAAGACTTTTTTAACGTTATGATTTATTACATCGTACAATCCCGGATTGAATGTTGCTGCCAACGAGTAGATCTTTTTTATGTCATCGACCGGTGCTTCGTCTGTTTCGAAAAAAATACGTTGTTCCGGAATACTTTCAGAAAGTTTGTTGAAATGGTCGGGTTTTTTGAGCCATGAAATTCCCAGGGAAAGTGATATGTTTTGTTGCGTTAGTTGTATCGCGAGTTCCGGCTTGCCGTTAAATCCATGCACGATCCACGGCTGTTCGGGATTCAGCTCTTTTTTCAGTTCGAGCAGAATATGATATCCTTTTACACAGTGTATGATCAGCGGCTTTTGGTGTAATTCCGATAATTCAACCTGTCCCTTAAAAACCATGATCTGTTTTTCAAGATCATTCCCTTCCAGCATATCCAGTCCACATTCTCCGATGGCTACAAGATTCGGGTGGTTTAAATATGATTTCAGCTTATCCAGCTGACTTTCCGGATCTTTAATAAACCATGGATGAATGCCAATGCTGAAATAGGATTCGGTGTTGATCTGCTTATCATCAACGGAATAGGATGTTACCGAAATGATTTCCGGGGCCTTTTTTGCCTGATGTGTATGTATGTTGTAATAGGTTGACATCAGAAATCCGCTTCGCTTATGATATTTTCAAGATAGACCCTGCATTCCGGCTTACCTTCAGATGGAGCCCAGGGCGCAAAATTCTTATCGTCGGCCGGTAGATAAGGGCCGTCCTTTAATTCGTATGCTACCGTACCTTCCTTCAGGGCAATGGCCATGTGCCACGTTCTTTCGGGAATCTCAATACCAGGATTTCCGGGAAATGGTGCCAGGACATGCTTTTCTGTAATTTTGCCATCGTCATCAAAACATACAACGCCAAGTTTACCCTTCAATACGATAAAGACTTCCCGTTTATCCGGATTTTCATGTTTATGTGGCTGGACATAGGTTCCCGGTTCAAATGCATTCAACATCCGGTTCATCGGATCAGCAAAATCAGGATGGTAATTATGGTTTTTGCGTTTCCGTTCCGATAATTTTGCCTGATGGCTTACATCGGTTAATGCTTCAGAAGATATAATGGTGCATTTGCTCATAATCAATTTTATAATGAACAATGAAAATTAATAATAAGGATGAACAAGCATTGTTGTCCGGCTAAAAATCAATATTACATAAAGATTCTTCGCTTCATTTTACTCCGCTCAGAATGACAGTCTCTTAGGTTTATATGGGGCTGGAGGATGGGTTGTCATTCCGAGTGTAGCGAGGAATCTCTGAAGCTTTAACCGGACAATAGTAATGAACGATTATTCATTGTTCACTTTTCATTCTTCATTCATTTGTGTCCCGTCTTTTTCTCTGGCCGCTTCTTACCTGGCGTTCATGTTTTTTTGCCCCATCAGCACTGAAACGGTTATTCCCGTTTGAGCCGGCATTAAACCTGGGACGCCTTTTGTCTCCGTTAAAGTTCCGGTTACCGCCTTGTCTGAAATTGCCACGATCCTGTTTGGCGGCCTTTTTAGATCCTTCGTACAACTCATATTTTCTGAACTGACAGTCAAGTGGTCCGTTTTTTAATTTAATTTTATGCGAAGGACGCAGGCCGATGGCGTAGAAGCTTTCTTCAAGATAACCAAGAATCCATGCATTGAAGCCGGAAAAATGGTGCTTCAACCGTTCGCCGATAATGCCGTACAGGTTGTTCAGATCATGAACCTTCAATCGTTCACCATACGGCGGATTGGTCACAATCATTCCTTTTTCCGATTTTGGTTCCAGGTTCTGAAACGGCAGTGTATCTACTTCTATGTACCGGTTCATGCCGGCATTTTTGACGTTTTTCAATGTTTTGTCCGTGGCAATACGGGAAACGTCGGAGCCATATATCTTATGTTCGAATTCTTTTTCTGCAGAATCGTCGTTATAGATTTCATCCAGCAAATCAGCATCAAAGTCGTTCCATTTTTCAAAGGCAAACTCCTGCCTGTAAAGACCCGGAGCTGTATTGGTTGCGATCATTGCAGCCTCAACCAGGAATGTACCGGATCCGCACATCGGATCATACAAATCGCACTGTCCTTTCCAGTTTGCCAACATTAAAAGGCCGGCGGCCAAAACCTCGTTGATAGGCGCTTCGGTCTGCTCTACACGCCATCCACGTTTATGCAACGATTCGCCCGAACTGTCGAGCGATAAGGTACACTGTTCTCCCGCAATATGGATATTAAATAGAATATCAGGATTGGTGAGACTTACGGACGGTCGCTTGCCGGTTTCCTTGTTAAAGAAATCCACAATGGCATCTTTAACCTTGTAGGAAACAAATTTGGAGTGATTGAAGTTATCCGAATGCACAACCGAGTGAATGGAAAATGTCTTATCCACCGTGAGGTATTCGTTCCAGTCCAGATGGCGTAATTTGTGGTACACCTGTTCGGGATCGCTGGCTTCAAATTCATACACCGGTTTAAGCACTTTTAAAGCCGTGCGACACCTGAAGTTTGCCAGGTACAGCATCCGGTTATCACCTACACACTCTACTGCTCTCTTTAAGGGTGTCACCTCTTTAGCACCTAAATCACGCAATTCCCCGGCTAAAATTTCCTCGAGGCCTCCGAATGTTTTTACAACAATCTTAAAATCTTTTGTTTCAGTCACTATGTTTAAAATTAAATGCCACCACCATCAATAAATAAACCATCACGGGCCTTAACCTGGGATATTTTGGATCCCGGTGCAACGCTGTTGGTGATCCAGACGTTACCACCGATAACGGAGCCTTTGCCAACCGTTATTCTTCCCAGAATTGTGGCATTGGAATAAATGACCACGTCATCTTCAACAATTGGATGCCGTGGTATACCTTTAATCGGATTCCCTTCTTCATCCAATGGAAAACTTTTAGCACCAAGGGTAACTCCCTGGTATATTTTTACATTTTTACCTATTACTGATGTAGCTCCGATAACAACACCGGTTCCGTGATCAATGGTAAATGATTCATCTATAACTGCTTTCGGATGGATGTCGATACCGGTCTCAGAATGCGCCATCTCGCTTATGATCCGTGGGATCAAAGGCACGCCTAAATCTATTAGCTGATGTGCAATACGATAACTGGCAATAGCCCTGATAGCAGGGTAACAGAAAATAACCTCGCCATAATTTATGGCAGCAGGATCTCCGTTATAAGCCGCTACAACATCGGTTACGAGCTTTCTGCGAATTTCCGGCAAAGACTCTATAAACTGAGCTGCCAGTTCTGTGGCTTTTTCACGACGTGTTTCGAGTGGAACTTTATCCGGATCTTCACAATTAAAGCATAATCCGGCAAGGATCTGTTCGCTGATCAGCTCAAAAACTTTTTCGGTGTTCACACCAATATAATATTGTACGGTTTTGGGATTCACTGAAGAATCGCCAAAATAACCCGGGAATAATATGTCGCGTAACAGGTTTACAATGTCTGCCATCTTACTGTGCGACGGCATAGGCTCACCGGCACGATGTTGATGGCACACAGATTTAACCGTTTCTGTTTCCGCCAGTTTGTCAATGGTAGAAACCAGCCGCGCAGAATATTTTAAAGGACTCATGTATTTTATCTAAATTATGTTTGCAAAAATAGTTGAAAATTGAGCGTATAACAATTTAAATGGTAAAAGTGTGCAATCAATTAGTGTATTAAAACATGATTTAACAGGAAGTTTATGGCAGTATATAGAATTCCAGGGTCGACCCTGTTACTGAATAATTGGGACGGATATTTGCGGTTGCCGGTATTTGGCTACATTAGTTCTTATTGTTTTAATAAGATTTTTTTGTGATAAATTTTATTATTGGTAGTCGATAGCACAACTAAATAAATACCCGGAGATAAGTATTCTAAATTAATTTCTTCTTCTGGCGAGAATATCTCTCGGCAAGTTATGCAATGACCTGAATAATCGTAGATTTTAACGTTCTTAATTTCACTTTCATGCTTAAAATATAGAATATTAGAAGAGTGTTTTACATATAGATCTATATTCTTATCTCCTTTTGTTACAAGTATGGAAGTATTTATGTTACATCTGTTATATAACGGATTTTGATATATCAATTGTCCATCTAAAGAAAAACACAATAACTCCTTCTTGCTTCCCATATTTAAAACTCCTCCATAAGAGTAAAAAGGGTGCAGGGTTGATCCAATTCCCTCAATCCAGTACATTGTATCGACTGTTGATTCATAGTCTTCGGGGTAAGGATACGGAATATAACACATTGTAAATCTTTTCCAATTCTTCTCAAATGTAGCGATAGAATCAATTTTATTAACCCAAAATACGGCAGTATCCGGATAATATTCATTTTTTTCATCAAATAGTCTGCAATATACGGTATCTCCAATATTCAACCCAAAATCATACATTAAAAAATCCCTATTGTTATCTTTTGACCTGTAGTATACCTTTTTATCCTGAATCCTGATGAAATCGTTATTCCAATTTAATTCATTATAAAGTTTATTTTTTATGATAGTGTCTTTATTATAGTATATTTCCTCTGTTGTATATCGAGCGGGATAGGTTGATCCTGTATATAATTCATACCAAACAGGTTTGTCAGCATAAGTTGGGAAAACATTTTGAGCAGAGACTAAAATATGTGCAAATATGAACAGTGTTAAAAGTAACATACTTTTCATGGTCTTGCATTTAGAATTTAAATACTTTGGTTTTCAGTGCGAATAAAGTTACAAAAATTGCGGATAATGTTTCATGAAAATACAGGCTTATTGAAGGTATATCTTTTATTCATACATTATTTGCACTATTTTTCGTATAACTTCGTTTCTTTTTATATTTGTGCTGATAAAGAAAAAATCTATGCCCCGGAGCAAAACTAAGAAGACCAAGAGCAAACAGAAAAAGTCATCCCATTCTTTTCGTCAGTTTTTTCAGGACGAAAAGGTGCGGTTTACCATCGGGACAATCATCATTGTATTTACCTTATACCTGACACTCTCGTTTATATCCTTCTTTTTTACAGGTGGTGCAGATCAAAGCAAACTGGATCTGCCATGGGGAGACCTGATCAAGTCACCGGATATACGGGTACAGAACTGGGCAGGGAAAACGGGGGCATTTTTAGCTGACAGATTGATTAACCGTGGGTTTGGAATTGCAGCACTGTTTTATTCCTTCTTTTTGGGGGTTGTAGGGTTCAGGTTCTTTAATGTAAAGATTGTAAAAGTCAGGCATGCCCTGGTCTGGTCACTTTTAGGCCTGATCTGGTTTAGCCTGTTTTTCGGTTTTTTCTTTATAGACAATTATGAGGATACACATCTTTTTCTGGGCGGAATTCATGGATATTACATCAGCATCTGGCTGAACGCAGCCATCGGGAAATTCGGTACATTCAGCGTGATAATTCTTACATTATTACTCTTTTTTATCTTCTCGTTCAGCAATTCAATATCCATTTTAAAGTCGCTTCCTGGCAGGTTAAAATCAGGACATAAGGAAATGAATCCGGATGTGCCGATGGAAGAGCCCAAAATTGAGGCTCAGGATGATAAGGAAGCCAAAGAGGTGGATCTTTCTGATGACGGAGAACCTGTTATCGAAGAAGAGATAGTGGAACGTGTGGTGGAGGAAACTGTTGAGCCTGAACCGGAAACCAGGGAAGAGGAAAATGAACCGGAGGATGAAGATGATGATGTGACTATGACGGTTGAGGAAGGCGAGGAGGAAGAGGTAGTTAAAAAGGCCATGAAGACGGAAGACATGGAGGACTATGATCCCACACTGGATTTGTCACGTTACAAATATCCCGGTCTTGACTTGTTGGTGGAATATAAAAATGATGAGGTTGTTACGGACGAAGAATTATACGAAAACAAAAACAAGATTGTTCGTACGTTGGAAAGCTACGGCATTTCCATTGATAAGATAAAAGCAACTATTGGTCCTACCGTAACACTGTATGAGATTATTCCGGCCAAAGGTGTCAGGATCGCCAAGATTAAGAACCTGGAGGACGATATTGCACTCAGTTTATCAGCTCTCGGAATTCGTATAATAGCTCCGATTCCCGGCAAGGGAACCATTGGTATTGAGGTGCCGAACAGCAGGCCGGAGGTGGTTTCCATGCGAAGTGTGATCGCGAGTAAAAAGTTCCAGGAAAGCAAATATGAACTTCCGGTGGCAATCGGGAAAACAATAACCAACGAAACGTTTACGTTCGATCTGGTTAAAATGCCACACCTGTTGGTTGCTGGTGCTACCGGGCAGGGTAAATCAGTTGGTTTGAATGCTATTTTAGCGTCACTGCTGTTCAAGAAACATCCGGCTCAGCTTAAATTTGTGTTGATTGATCCCAAAAAGGTAGAACTGAGTATATATACAAAAATTGAAAATCATTTTTTAGCCACACTACCGGATGCCGATGAATCTATCATTACGGATGTTCAAAAAGTGGTTCAGACCCTGAATTCACTTACCATCGAAATGGATGCGAGGTATGATCTGCTTAAAAAAGCACATGCAAGAAACATCAAGGAATATAATACAAAATTTATTAAGCGAAAGCTGAATCCTGACAATGGGCACCGGTTTTTACCCTATATTGTTGTGGTTATTGATGAGTTTGCAGACCTTATCATGACAGCGGGTAAGGAGGTGGAACTACCCATTGCACGTATTGCTCAGCTGGCCCGTGCCATCGGTATTCACATGATCATTGCTACTCAGCGACCATCAACCAATATTATTACGGGTGTCATAAAGGCAAACTTTCCTGCCAGAATTGCATTCAAGGTATCTCAAATGATCGATTCGCGGACTATTTTGGATACACCCGGTGCTAATCACCTGATTGGTCGTGGTGATATGTTGATCAGTTACAACAGCGAACTGGTGCGTGTGCAGTGTGCGTTTGTGGATACGCCGGAGGTGGAGGAGATTGTAACCTACATCGGTGATCAGCAGGGCTATCAGATGCCCTTCCAACTGCCGGAATATGAGTCTGAGGAAGTTACGCCGGGAAGCGCTGAAGATTTGTTGGCCTCTAAGGATTCGCTGTTCGAGGAAGCTGCCCGCATTGTGGTGGCACACCAATCGGGATCAACATCCCTGTTGCAACGGCGTTTTTCCATTGGCTACAACCGGGCAGGTCGCATTATGGACCAGCTGGAAGCCGCCAGCATTGTCGGCCCCTTTGAAGGCAGCAAAGCCCGGAAAGTACTGATTCCGGACGAGATATCGCTTGAGCATCATCTGAATGCCCTGTGATAGACATAAGACATAAGATACAAGACATAAGACTCAAGAATCAGGTATTAAGACAAAACAATTCACAATTTCTAATTCTTCATTCATAATTCCTAATCCATAATTAGGTTACTGAGCCTGTCGAAGTATTTTGGCCTGCTTTTTGATATATGTAAAAAACTAAATATTAATTATGAAGCATCTGTCATTCACCATAATATTTCTGTTGGCTTTTTTTCAGCTAAGTGCTCAGTTTAATCCTGAGGCGGTTGAAATTATTAAACCGGTATCTGAATCGATCTTGAATTCAAGTGGCGTATCTGCTGATTTTGTGTTCACTCTTGAAAACAAGCAAAAGGAGCTGAGCGAAACAGATTCAGGAAAACTGGTGTTGCAGGGGAATAAATATCACCTGTCCGTGATGGGAACCGAGACTTATTTTGACGGAACAACACAATGGGTTCATATGGTGGATGAAGAGGAGGTGAATATTTCCAATCCTGATCCGGATGATAAAATGGAGCTGACACCGGTTAATCTTTTTACATTGTATGAGCAGGGATTCCGGTTCAGAATTGTGGAAGAAAAAGGAAATGAGGTGACTATTGACATGTTCCCGGATGATAAGGAAATGCCGTATTATAAAATCAGGCTGGTGATTGACACGGCAGCAAAACTGTTTAAGGCAGTGGAAGCTTATGGCCGGGATGGTGTTGATACCAAAGTTGAGATAAAAAACATGCAAAAGGGGTTGAACCTAAACGAAAGTGAGTTTGTTTTCAATTCGGCTCAGCATCCGGATGTTGAAATAATTGATATGCGATAAATAGTAACTAAAACATAAGACAAATGGACTTTAAGAAAATGAATCTCTCCGATGCTCCTAAAGTATCAAAAGATGAACCAAAGGAAACAGAAAAAGTAAAATGTCTGATCATTGGTTCGGGACCTGCGGGGTATACTGCAGCCATTTATGCTTCAAGAGCAAACCTTTCGCCGGTGATGTACGAAGGCATGCAGCCCGGTGGACAATTGACAACTACGACTGAAGTAGAGAACTTTCCCGGTTATCCATCAGGAATTACCGGTCCTGAAATGATGGAAGACCTGAAAAAGCAGGCAGAACGTTTTGGCGCTGATATTCGTTTTGGAATGGCTACTGAAGCTGATCTGAGTAAGCGTCCGTTCAAGGTAACCATCGATGATAATAAGACAATAGAAGCCGAGGCACTGATCATAGCAACCGGTGCTACTGCAAAATATCTTGGTCTTGAAGATGAGGATAAATATGCCGGAATGGGTGTGTCTGCGTGTGCAACCTGCGATGGTTTCTTCTACCGCGGAAAAGATGTAGCTGTTGTGGGTGGTGGTGATACGGCTGCTGAAGAAGCATTGTATCTGGCCGGACTATGTAAAAAAGTTTATATGGTGGTGCGTCGTGATGAATTGCGTGCCTCGAAGGTGATGCAGGATCGTGTATTTAAAGCAAAAAATATTGAAGTGCTATGGGAGCATCAGACCAAGGGATTATTCGGTGAAAATGGTGTAGAAGGTGCGGTACTATGGCATAAAAAGGGAACACCTGAAGAGAAGGAAGTGAAGATTAGGATCGATGGATTTTTCCTTGCTATTGGTCATACACCAAACTCACACATCTTTAAGGATTATCTTGAAACGGACGAAGTTGGTTATATAAAAACCGTTAGTGGTACACCAAAAACCAATATTCCAGGGGTGTTTGCCTGTGGCGATGTTCAGGACAGAATTTACCGTCAGGCTGTAACTGCTGCAGGTTCAGGTTGTATGGCAGCTATAGAATCAGAACGCTTCCTGGCAGAACAGGAATAAGAAAGACTTTTACTTATAACAACATAGCTGACGGCTCCGGATTTTTGCGGAGCCGTTTTTGTTTTTTGTGGAGGGTATGTATTTAATGTCGGTTCCGGGGGTGAGTCATATTTCATGTGTTTGCATTAATATGCGGCCTTGCTGTGTCTGTATTTCAATAAACGCAACCAACACAGGCCTTGAATTACATTTTGTTCAATAACCCGGGGTTGCACTCGCAATGCTCATTTACCCCGGGTTATTTGCTTAGCCCCCTTCAGGGGCTTATCGTTGTATTAGAAGAAGTCAGTCAAAGTTGTGAGTTCTACCCCTCTTTGTTTTGCAGTGAAACGGAAAAAGAGAGAGGGGTCGGTATGCCAGTAGCAATTTCGTATTTAGAACCGGGGTGAGTCATTTTTCATGTATTCGTTTTAATTTGCGGCCTAGCTATGTCTGTATCTTAATTGACGAACTCATTGTGTCAGTTGAGGTGGGTAAATAATGAATTTATAAAAGGTTCTAAAAAAGTTATATATTTGCAATTGTTAATTTTTGTAAAAATCAATGCCCGAAAATTTTTCATATTTTAAACGGTTAACCATCTATTTTCTGCTTTTGCTGTTTCCGGTAGTTGTGGTGGAATATACTTATTACAACAGCCGTATCCAACGCTTTAATCTTTCTGTTCGTAAAGAGCAGGAAAAGGAAGTTGAACTGAATGTTCGACAGCTTTCTGACTATTTCCGGTTCATGGAATCTGAAATTCTGACTATTTCACAGCAGGAACATGTGACCGAGATTTTTTCTAAGAATAAAAAGGAGCAGGAAATATCCCGAAAATATATGGAGAACTATTTTTCAGGGATGATTAAGAACTCAAATTTTTTCGATCAGGTACGCATTGTGTGCGCCTCGGGTATTGAACATGTCCGGGTAAATAATATTAATGGTAAACCTCATGTAGTTGATCCAAAGGATTTCAGGGATATCAGTAGCCGTTATTATTTTCAAAAAGCAAAGGAGTTGGGCGAAAATGAGATATATATTTCACGGTTTGATCTGGATCCGGAAAAGAATGCGATAACCTATCCCGTAAAACCGATACTGCGTATAGCTACACCCATTATCAGGGATGGTAAATTGTACGGTGTGTTTGTGGTTAATATAAAGGGACATGAGTTTTTTGAAAACCTGCGCGTAATTGGCAGTGAGTACGGTTGGCAGACCTATTTTCTGAATCAGAGCGGTAACTTCCTGATGGGGCCGGATCCGCTGAAAGAGTGGTTGTCATTTAAGGACAGTATCAATGCACCGCGTTTTCAGGATGAATTTAAAAACGTGAATATTCTGGCTAATCCAAATGAAAAGGCAACCTTTTTGACACCGTACGGTTTATTTACGTTCCACAGGATAGATAAAAATAATTTTGCTTTGTCGCAAAATGGCGAAAAGGTGATGGAAGAGAACTGGTATATCGTGTCGCTTCTGCCTATGCAAAAGTTGAAGGAGCTCAGGTCGCATGTGTTTGAACCCAAAGATTTGGCTATGATAATCACCGGCTTTTTTCTGGTTTTACTCTTGAGCATCATTATTACCAATAACGTGAAAAAAAGGTTCGATTTTGAGAACCAGCTTATTAATTCTGAACGCAATCTGAAACTGGCTAATAAAACCAAGGACAAGTTTATTTCTATTCTGGCACACGACCTTAAAAATCCAATTGCATCGATTACCGGATTCACGGAAATCATGAAAACCAACTACGATTCCATGTCACATCAGGGACGGGAAAAAGTGCTTTCTGCCATGGAAAATGCAACACAGGTTCTTATCCGGCTGATCGATGATGTGCTGACATGGGCAAAGTCGCAGAGTGGTTCTATGGTGGTTGACCCGGAAATTATCTTCCTGAATAAAGTGATTGATGATGCAATTAAATTTTCGGGTTTACAAGCTGCCAAAAAAGAAATTAAGCTTGAACAGGATTGCACTGAAGAGGTGTTTGCCATCGCAGATCAGAAAATGGTGGATACGGTATTACGGAATCTGATCAGTAATGCTGTCAAGTTTTCTTACCGGGGTAAAAAAGTTATTGTGGGTATCAAACATTTCAGGGATGAAGGGAAAGCAGTAATTTTTGTGGAAGATTTTGGACTGGGAATACCATCAAAAGATAAAAAGTCGTTATTTTCGCTGGACGCTGTTAAAACCACACCGGGAACTGAAAATGAATCGGGCACCGGAATGGGATTGATTCTCTGTAAAGACTTTATAGAGCGTAATGGTGGAGAATTATGGTTTAAATCGCAGGAAGGGAAAGGGTCAACGTTTTATTTTTCTTTGCCTGCATATCTTGAAGATGACGAAGAATGAGACAGTTTTTTAAAACCTATTGGAGATCACTGCTTTGGTTTAGTGTAATCACATTTGCCAGTCTTGTGAACAAAATACCGCTTGAAGCACCGGAGACCGGAAAAATCGGAATAGATAAACTGGTGCATTTTATGTTTTATTTTTCCCTGTCTTTTGTAATTTTTATCGATGGTCACCGGTTCAAACCTGAAAAGGCCAAATGGTACGTCATCCTGTTATTTCCTATTATTTGGGGCGGATTAATTGAACTGATGCAAAGTGCGCTAACTTCAGGCCGTTCTGCCGAATGGGGCGATTTTGTGGCCGATGCTTTGGGCAGCTTAATTGTTTGGTTTGTAATAATTCCGGTTTACAGGAACAGGGCTGAAAGCGAATAATATTAGAATATGCATATATGTTATTGTAGAGACGCGATAAATCGATAAATTAAAACCGAAGCCCTCGCTATTTAAAAGATGTACATAGCGAGGGCTTCGGTGGTATAATGTTATAAAAAATTATCCAATCATTTCCTTGTAAGCATCTGCAGAAAGCAGGTCATCCAGTTGTGCTGCATCGGCAATTTTAATTTTAATGATCCAGCCATCTTCGTAAGGATCTTTGTTGACTATTTCCGGATCATCTTCTACTTTAGTGTTCAGTTCCAGAACCTCGCCACTCACGGGCATGTAAAGATCCGATACCGTTTTAACGGCTTCTATTGTACCGAAAACCTCTTCCTTTTCAATTGTTTCGCCAACAGTCTCCACTTCAACAAACACAACATCGCCAAGTTCTCCCTGTGCAAAATCAGTAATTCCGATCAAGGCTTCATTACCATCAACCTTAATCCACTCGTGATCTTTAGTGTACTTTAATTCTTGTGGTATACTCATGTTTTTCAGCTTTTGATTTTAATTTTTATCAAAATTAGAAAAAATATGCGGTTAAGCTTGAAAAATAATGATTTTTGTAACTCTTGAATCTTGTATCTTATGTCTTGTGTCTAATAATAATTTTTAATTTTGTTGATTACGAAACATGAATACGGAGATAAAACAAAGAATAGAGAAACTCAGGGAGCAACTCAATCATTATAATTATCGTTATTATGTATTGAACGATCCTTCAATTGATGATTATCAGTACGATATGATGATGAAGGAGCTTCAGGCGCTGGAAGAACGGCATCCGGAGTTTGATGATCCTTCCTCGCCGACAAAAAGGGTGGGGAGCGATCTGAACCAGAGTTTTACCAGTGTGAAGCATAAATACCCGATGTTGTCGTTGGGTAATACTTATAACGAGGAAGAGCTGGCCGATTTTGACGGACGTGTGCAGAAAGCACTTTCTGATCCGTACGAATATGTATGCGAGTTAAAATTTGATGGCACCTCCATCAGTCTGACTTACGAAAATGGATTATTAGTCAGGGCTGTGACAAGGGGAGATGGTGAGCAGGGTGATGACGTGACTGAAAATGTAAAAACAATCCGTTCTATTCCGTTAAAATTGCATGGCAACGATTATCCCGATGAGTTTGAAATTCGTGGTGAGATTGTGATGCCGTTCAAGGTGTTTGAAGCGATTAACCGGGAACGCGAGGAAAACGGTGAACCTCAGTTTGCCAATCCGCGAAACTCGGCAGCCGGATCGCTGAAAATGCAGAATTCGTCAGAGGTTGCCAAGCGTAAGCTGGATGGTTTCTTTTACTATATGCCGGGCGACAGTGTACCATTTGACGGACATTATGAAAACCTTCAGAAGGCAAAAGAATGGGGTTTTAAGATTAGTGATCATACCCAAAAATGTAAAACCCTGGATGGAGTATATGCCTTTATTCATACCTGGGATACCAAACGGCATGATCTTGAATTTGCCATTGATGGCATTGTGATTAAAGTGAATTCTATCCAACAGCAAAAGCAACTTGGATTTACTGCCAAATCTCCGCGTTGGGCCATTTCGTATAAGTTTAAGGCTGAGATGGTCAAAACACAGCTTTTAAGTGTGTCATTTCAGGTTGGGCGTACAGGTGCGGTTACTCCGGTTGCCAATCTTGAACCGGTTCAACTGGCTGGAACCACTGTAAAAAGGGCTTCGTTACATAATGCTGATATTATTGAGGGACTGGATCTTAGATTGAATGATGTTGTATTTGTGGAGAAAGGCGGAGAGATTATTCCCAAAATAGTTGGGGTTGATAAGGAGTCCCGGTTTATGGAGAATGTCCCGGTGCAGTTCATTAAAAACTGTCCGGAATGCGATACAGAACTGATCCGTTATGAAGGCGAAGCTGCGCATTACTGTCCGAACCAGAATGGATGCCCACCGCAGATAAAGGGTCGGATAGAGCATTTTATCAGCCGCAAGGCCATGAATATCGAAGGCATAGGCGCCGAAACAGTGGACTTGTTTTATAAGCAGGATTTGGTGAAAAATATAGCCGATTTGTATCGGTTGAAAAAAGAAGATATAGCATCGCTTGAACGTCTTGGAGAAAAGTCGGCAGAGAATATTGTAGCTGGGGTTAAAGCATCGCTGGAAGTGCCCTTCGAAAAGGTGTTGTATGCCCTGGGGATTCGGTTCGTGGGTGCAACGGTTGCCAAAAAACTGGCTTATGCCATGACCAGTATTGATAAACTGATGCAGGCCTCAGAAGATGAACTGGTTGCCGTTGATGAAATCGGAACGCGGATTGCTCAGTCTGTAATCGCCTGGTTTCAACAGGACGATAACCTTGAAATTATTCGCCGTTTAAAAGAATATGGGGTTCAGTTAGCTTTGGATCAATCGGTACTGGAAAACAGAACCGAGTTACTAAAAGGTAAGACCATTGTAATCAGCGGCACGTTTGAAAAGTATTCACGTGATGAACTGAAAAAAATGATTGAAGATAATGGCGGTAAGAATACCGGATCAATATCTAAAAATACAGATTTTCTGCTCGGTGGCGATGGTATGGGACCAAGTAAACTCGAGAAAGTTGAGAAACTGGGGATTCCCATCGTGAGTGAGGATGATTTTCTGAAAATGATAAACCGGAATTAGTGATACAGGCGATTAAAACATATCTGAAAAACAAGGCGTTGAAAGATGTCTGTGCACAGCATAAATCACAACGGCAATATCGTTCATTGAGCGATATCAGTCGTGTTTTAATCATTTTTGACGGAACAGATATTTCCAAGTACGGGAGAATAAACAATATCATCAAGTCGTTGCAAGGGGATGGAAAAACAGTTACCTGTCTGGCTTTTTTTGATAAAAAGGAACTGGATGACATTTGCCTCACCCAGAATAACATTCAGTTTATCAGCAGAAGTGAATTTGACTGGAAAGGCTTGCCAAATTCTGATTTTACGGATGAGTTTTTAAAATTCAGATATAATTTATGTCTGAACCTTAATCTTCTGAAGTCTGACCTTGTGGATGTCTTGTGCCAGATCGCAGATGCAGAGCTAAAAGTAGGGAAGAATTTTGGTAAGGGAACTGTTGCCGATCTGGTAATTGAGGTGACCGATGATAAAGACGAAACATTTTTAGCTGAACAAATAAAGTATTATCTTCGCAGCGTGAAATCCACTGTATAATAAGTGTTTCACTGATTAAAACAACAAACTGTAACTTTATGGATCCTAAGAGACTACGAGGATTAGGTGTGGCAATGGTAACACCGTTTAATGAGGACGAAACAGTAGATTTTGCGGCATTGGGAAATTTAACTGACCATCTTATAAGTGGCGGTGCAGATTATCTTGTTGTGCTTGGAACTACAGCAGAAACCCCAACCCTGAATAAAGAAGAACAGAAGAAGATTGCGCAGTTTGTTATTGAAAAGAATAAAGGTCGCTTGCCGGTAATGATGGGGCTAGGTGGCAATTGTACTAAAAATGTGCTGGACCAGATTGCAACTACTGATTTTGCCGGTGTGGATTGTATTCTGTCGGTTGTGCCGTATTATAACCGTCCGGTTCAGGAAGGAATTTATCAGCATTTTAAAGCCATTGCCGATGCGTCGCCGGTGCCGGTTGTGTTATATAATGTGCCGGGAAGAACGGCTGCCAATATTGCTGCAGAAACCTGTCTCAAACTGGCGCAACATCCTAATATTATTGGTGTTAAGGAGGCTTCCAGTTCGGTTGAACAAATGAAGGCTATAATTAAGGGCCGACCGGCCGGTTTTATGATGATCTCCGGTGATGACGGACTGACATTACCCTTAATCAAACAGGGAGGCGATGGTGTGATCTCTGTTATTGGTAATGCATTCCCGGAACGGTTTTCAAAATCGATTCATGCAGCATTAAACGGTGATATGGAAAAGGCAGAAGAGCTTTATGCTGAAATTGGTAAGTTCACGGATTATCTATTTGTGGATGGCAATCCTCCAGGCATTAAAGCCTTACTACACGAAATGGGAATGATTAAAAATGTGGTGCGTTTGCCAATTGTTCCTGCCACAACTTCTACGCAGAACAAGCTCAGGGATTTACTGAAGGGGCTGAGCTAAAACTTACATCATTTTAGAACTCCGCAGATTTCGCGGATATGCGCGGATCTGTTTAATTCTTACATCAGGAATCGTAAGCCGAGAGTCGTTAGTCGTGAATCGTTAAACGTGAAACGTAAGTCTTAAATCGTTTGTCGTACTAAATCATATCTGCGTGATCTGCGGGAGCCGGAAAAGGGTTTGCCGTGAGTCGATAATCGTCATTCATAATTCGTAATTAATTTAGTAACTTTGTTTTAATCTGTTACTCATAAAACTATTTACCATGCCTAAAACAGTCATTACACTTGTATTATTCCTGTTAGCTCTGTGTACAGCTTCAGCACAATTGACCCTTGATCTTGGACCGGATACTGCATATTGTATTGCTTCAGATCAAAATGCCTCTTATCGTTTGGGAGATAAAATGCAACTTTCAGGTGGTGTGGAACCCTATCGCTTCGCCTGGCACACCACGTATGATATTGGTCTTAGCGACATATATACTGCAAGCGCTTTTCTGAATGATACAACAGCGCAGTTTCCGGAATTTCTGGATTATCCCCTTGCCAACGAATGGAACCCGTTTTATCTGACTGCTTATGACGCCAATGGCGATAGTGTTACAGATACGATCAATGTATGGTTTACAAATTATGCTTTTGTATTAGGTTATGAGGTTTTTTATATTGAACCGGGTGACAGTATATTGTTACCCTATTCAATGCATGGAAACGGAGCAGGCGGTATTGAACCAGTGACAGCTTACTGGGTGCCGGACGAAAGTATATATGACGCTTCGGAGGGTTACGCCTGGTTTAAACCGGATACTACAACTATATACAATATTTACAGGGTAGACAACACAGGTTGTAAATCAGCTGAAAATACAGTTTACCAGATTTATGTTAGTCCTAAGGCTCAACTAAATGAAATTCATCATAATACTGAATTACGGATTGTGCAGAAAGGAAATAACATTGCATTTTCAAATCCATTGGGAGAAAAGGCAGAGGTAAATATCTACACCTTGAATGGAAAGCTGATTGAAACCAGTAAAACACGTAAAAGTGAGATCAATTTATCTTCATTTTCAAGTGAAAAAACATTAATTGTAAAGGTTGTACTTGGAGACAAAAGCGGAAGCTGTCTGTTTGTTAATCAGTAGAGGTGAGCCGTCAGTCGTGAACCGTAATTCGTGAATCGTTAGTCGTACTTCATTATCTCTGCGTAGATCAGCGTTATCTGCGGGAGCCGGAAAAAGGCTGTCGTGAATCGTGAATCGTTAACTGTAGGATGTAAATCGTTAATCGTTATTGATTATCTCAGCGAGAACACTTGATTAAAACAACTTCATCTGACGGTCCAGAAGCTGGAATGATTTACGGTGTTGAGGTGTGATCCCTTTTTCTGCAATGGCTGTCCGGTGCGCTTTAGTGGGATATCCTTTGTTTCGGTCCCACGCATAATCCGGAAAATCCCGATGCAGTTTCAGCATATAATCGTCCCTGTAGGTTTTAGCCAGGATGGATGCTGCAGCAATGGATAAGTACTTCCCGTCACCTTTAACCACACACAAATGTGGAATCTCTTTGTATTTTTTGAACCGGTTGCCGTCAATAATCAGATGTTCCGGAATAACCGTCAGTTTTTCAATGGCACGGTGCATGGCTTTGATAGATGCATTCAGAATATTAATCTGGTCAATTTCTTCAGGAGAACACGAAGCAACAGCCCAGGTTAAGGCTTCTTTTTCAATGATTTCACGCAACTTGTAGCGGTTCTTCTCTGAAAGTTGTTTGGAATCGTTAAGCACAGAGTTTTTAAAGTCTGGTGGCAGAATGACGGCTGCCGCAAAAACAGGGCCGGCAAGACAACCTCTTCCGGCTTCATCACAACCAGCTTCAGGAATTCCTTCTTTATAAAATGGCTCAAGCATTAAAACGGTTGTTGATACAGATGCTCCAGTAATACACTTCCTACGGCATATAACGTTGGTTTGTAAATAATATCCATGGTATCATCGTGCGTATGCCAGAAATCTCCGAATCCGTGAATATTAGACTGATGATAATGAATGATATCGATGCAGGGGATGCCACTTCCTTTGGTTACATAGTAATGATCGTCAGTTACCGGGGCAGATCGTTCAAATAAGAAATACTGACTATAGCCCATATTTGAAGCAAGGTTCCATATTTTATTTACCAGGTCAGGTGCGGTCTCCATCGAAAATCCTTCCATTGGAAATACAGCATTTTTTGCACCGACCATATCCAGAAGGATACCGTATTGTGCCCAGTAATTTTCTTTATGTGGATGTTTAGCCCAGTATTGGGATCCAAGACACCATGTATCGGCAGAATTATTGGATGCTGGTAAAAAACGGGGTTGTCCCTGATCTTCAGCATCAAAAAATATAATGTCCACGCCAAAAGGAAGCTTGTGTAGTCCGATCTGTCTTGCAATTTCCAGTAATACGCCTACTCCGCTGGCACCATCATTGGCCCCGTCAATGGGTTTTCTCATCAGTTCTTTGTCCCTTTCCTGATCGGCAAACTGACGGCTATCCCAATGCGCGCATAACATAACGCGTTGCGTCATGTCGGGATTAAATGAGCCAATAATATTACGTGCTTTGTAAATTGTATTATCAAAAGCAGTCAGGTCGGCTCTTTGTTCGTAAACCCTGGCACCAAATCTGTTAAGTTGTTTTACCAGATAGTCCCCACAGGCTTTGTGTGCTTCGCTGTTCATTACCCTGGGTCCAAAAGCCACCTGATCGGCAGTGTAGGTGTAAGCAGAATCCGGGTTAAATGGAGGCGTAACTAAAACCTGCTTTTTCTCCGTTTTTTGTTCGGATATTTTGTGAACAGACTTGCTTTTAGGGCATCCAGTTAAAAAAAACGGAAGAGCTATTAAGAGAAGTAATTTATTTATTTTAAGTTCCATTCAAATCCTTCTTTAGTGTCTTTGATTTCAAAACCAAATTCGCTCAGCTTATTGCGGATAAGATCGGCAGTTGCCCAATCTTTGTTTTTCTTGGCTTCCATACGCATTTCCAACAGCATATCCACCGCCTTATTAAATGGCTCTGACCCTGAATCACCTGCCTGTTCTTTAATTTCTGTCAATCCCAGAATTTCAAAAACAAATGTGCGAAACAGCTGCTTCAGTTTGTCAAGATCAACTTGGTTTATTATATCCTTTCCGGCCATCAAGCTGTTGATCATTTTTACGCCATCGAACAGGTTTGCAATAACAATCGGACTGTTAAGGTCATCGTTAATGGCATCATAACATGCATCTTCCAGCTTTTGAATATCAACCGTTGATTTGTCGGAAGCCTGAAGTTTGCTAAGGTTTGTTGCGCCATCAAGCAAACGGGCAAGTCCCTTTTCGGATGCCTGTAATGCTTCATTAGAAAAATCCAGTGTGCTTCTGTAATGCGCCTGCAAAATAAAAAAACGGATGGTCATCGGATCATATGCTTTTTCCAGTCTGTTGTGGTTCCCCGAGAACAGTTGTTCCAGTGTGATGAAATTTCCCAGCGATTTTCCCATCTTTTGGCCATCAATGGTAATCATATTATTGTGTAACCAGTATTTTACCGTTTCATGACCTTTTGCCCCCACACTCTGTGCAATCTCACATTCGTGATGCGGAAATAGTAAATCCATTCCACCGCCGTGAATATCGAAAGTGTCACCCAGGTATTTGGTGCTCATTACTGAACATTCAAGGTGCCAGCCAGGGAATCCGTCACTCCAGGGTGAAGGCCAGCGCATGATGTGTTCAGGAGATGCTTTTTTCCAAAGTGCAAAATCCACGCTGTTATGTTTTTCTTCCTGTCCGTCAAGTTCGCGTGTTGTGTTCAGAAGATCCTCGATTTTTCTTCCTGACAACTTTCCGTAATGATGCGATTTATTATATTTTACAACATCAAAATAGACTGAACCGTTCGATTCATACGTCCAGCCGTTATCCTTAAGCGTTTTAATGAACTCAATCTGTTCAATCATGTGCGCAGATGCATGTGGTTCAATCGATGGCCGTTCCACATTGAGTTTGTCCATCATATAATGATAGCGATTGGTGTAATACTGCACAACTTCCATGGGCTCCAGTTGTTCCAGCCTGGCCTTTTTTCCAATTTTATCTTCGCCTTCATCAGCATCATTTTCAAGGTGGCCAACATCTGTAATGTTACGCACATAGCGCACCTTGTAATCCAGATGTTTTAAATATCTGAAGAGCAGGTCGAATGTAATGGCAGGGCGTGCATGTCCCAAATGCGGATCACCGTATACGGTAGGACCACAAACATATAGTCCGACATATGGCGGGTTTATCGGTTCAAAAACTTCTTTTTTACGTGATATTGAATTGTAAAAAGTGAGCTTACTTGTCATTTTACCTGCTTTAATAGAGCGCCAAAAATACAAATAAAAGCCGGAAAATTCAATGAGTTTCCCGGCCTGATATTTTGTGTGAAGTTTTACTGTAGCTTATAAAAATGCTTTTAGTGTTTTAAACAGATCATTTTGCCGGATGGGTTTGGAGATATACTCATTAAACCCCATTTCAAGGAATTTTTCTTTATCACCGGTGAGAGCAAATGCTGTTAACGCTATAACAGGTATAGATAATTTCCTTTTCCGCATCTCCTGAAGTGTGTCCGAGCCGCTTTTTCCGGGCATTTGAATATCCATCAAAATAAGATCGATGTCCGAAATGGTTTCCATGATCTTAATGGCAGAATCTCCTGAATTGGCAAATAAACAGGTTACATTGGAGTTTCGTAAGGATAACCGGATGTATTCATATATCTCTTTGACGTCATCCACGATTAGTATCTTTTTATTTGTCCAGGGACTTACAGGCTTTTTATATTTATTTTTTCTGGCCTTACTGAGAGGTGCATTAACCTGTTCATAAACAGGTAGTCCAAAGGAAAATGTTGTTCCTTCATGCTCCACTGAACTGAAGTTGAGGCCTGTCCCCATCATATCTGCAATTTTCTTTACAATATGTAATCCGAGACCATTGCTGCCATACGGCTTATTGTATATTTCTTCGTCCTTTTTAAATAGATTGAAAATGCCATCCTGCTTTTCTTTGGGAATGCCGATGCCCGTATCGGTAACAAAGACTTCTATGGTTTTAACCTGTTTAATTCTAAACCCAAAAGTAATTTTTCCGGTATGAGTGTATCTTAAGGCATTATCAAGCAGCTGAGTTAAAATCTGTTTTAGTCTTAGCTTATCTGCCGTTATCAGTACATCTCTTTTTTCCGGTAAATCAATTTTAATAGTGACATCGGTTTTTCTGGATCTTTCAAGTTCACCCTGATACTGGTTAAACATATCTAACAAAAGTTGTGCAGGATCGAATACTGATTTGACCAGTTCCATCTGTCCGGCTTCAATTTTAGAAATGTCAATAATATCATTAATAATCTGAACCAGATTTTCAGTATTGCGTTCTATGATCCTTGCAAAACCCCTTCTGTCGTCATCCGAAAAGTCTTCTTCTATCATCATTTCGGCAAATCCTGAAATGCTGGTTAAAGGAATGCGAATGTCATGGGCCATATTGGCCAGAAAAGTTGATTTTAACTTATCGTTATATTCTGCAGTCTCTTTCTCTTTGATTAAAGTATCAATTTGTTTCTCTATTTCAGAACCATTGAGAAAGGAGCCGATAACCCTGAAATTATCGGATTTGGCCACCTGTGCATTTATTATAAATGTCCTTTTTTTTGTTTTTAATATGAAATTTTTAACTGGTCGTTCTCTCGAACAGTCTTTCAGTATTTCGAGAAACTGATGTTTATTCTGAACCTTCAGTGTATCTATAAAGGTTTGGAGAGATAATGTTTCTGAAATCGTTTTTCCAGGTGCAAATTCCCAATTGGAATTAACTTTAATTTCAGATGATCTTTTGTCATATGCAAACCAGCCTTCGTTAAGCTGCATGACAACTTCTTTTATAAAATCCATGCTTACAATATTAAATTGTTAGTTTGGAGTTCAGACTTTGAGAGATGAGGCATTATTAATTCTATCATGCAAATATATAAATAATTTGTTAAATTAAAGCGTTATTGTAAATAAAATGTTAAAAAATTATATATGTGTATGATAATCTGCTTTTTAGAGTTGTTAAAATTTTAAACATGATGAAGCCTTATTTATAATGATATCCCATATTTAATAAGGTTTGGCAGGATTTTAACGAGAGGAAACCTTATATATTGTTATTAATTTTATAGTAAATATTAATTTAACAGTTGAATTGAAATTAAAAAGCCTTTACATTTCTGAAAAAGTTCGTTGTAACTGGGGGCAGGACTTCCCGAGATTGTATTCTTATCAGTATTTTTGCTGTGCTTTACTTCCCGTCCATTCGGTTAAAAGCAAAAAAAAAAAAGGCCTCCATACCAAAATGGAAGCCTTTAAGTGCCCAGGACTGGACTCGAACCAGCACGACCTAAAACGGTCACCAGGCCCTCAACCTGGCGCGTCTACCAATTTCGCCACCTGGGCAGAAGTATTATTCTGCACGTCTACGTCCACGAAACATCCCTGTCAGGAATTTTTTACTTTCATTTGCACCCCTCTACAGTGTGCAAACAGGTATGTTGAATCCGGATTTCTATTTAATCGATATTAAATATTTTTTAATTACACCCGGATAAAAAAATGAGAAACCTTTCGATTTCTCTGAATTTTTTTGAGCGAGAAACGGGACTCGAACCCGCGACCCCAACCTTGGCAAGGTTGTGCTCTACCAACTGAGCTATTCTCGCATTATTTGATTTGAATTCTCCTTTGAGATCCTGCATTTATGCCCGTTTAAAGAGAGCTATTATTTAAATGCGGGGCAAAAATAGAATATTTTTTCTTACGCACAAAATAATTAGTAAAAATTTAATCAAATATTTCCTGAGCCATTTTTTAGGTTAAATCCTTTGTTCATGCACGTTATAAATGCGTTTTCTTTTTGCTAAAAATGTTTTGAGTTGTGGATTTTTTTTGTTTATTTTGGAATTGTTTAACATATTAATAACATTGACTTATGTACCTAAGCATGTTAACCAGAAAGAATCTAGCGTTGTTTTTGTTTTTAAGCAACATATTTTTTGCTTATTCACAATTAGATACGATACATTATTTACCTCCATTATATGCCAATACAATCGTTGAAAAGGATTTTGGGGAGCAATATGTTGTTTTGTCGACCAATGAGTCTGTGCCGTTTACTGTCACGATGTTCAATACTGCTGGAAGATCCCAGCAGGTGCAAATTTCCAAAAGTCAGCCGCAGATTGTTGATCTTGGTTATCAACAGGCCGCCTGGGGAGTAGTTGATAAAAGTAATTTAAATACTGCACTGGACGATCACGGGATGGTATTGGTAGCTGAAAAACCTTTTTTTGTGAATGCCAGACACCGTTCAACAGTGCAGGGTTTGATGTTGACAACCAAAGGCAAGGTTGCAGCCGGACTGGATTTCTATACGGGGCATATTTACACTGTTTATGGTGAGAATGCACGACCAAGAAACCACTTTGTCTCCATTATGGCAACGGAGGACAATACACAGATAACCATAAGTAATCCTGATGCAAAATATTTAGACCATACCACCAACAGTTTTACAATTACTTTAAATCAGTATCAGTCTTATGTTGTTGCAGATGAAATTAATCTGCATACATGGACCGGAAGCCCTTATGATGCTGCTAATATTATCAGTGCTAATGCGATAAACGGATCCCATATCACCAGTGATAAACCAATAGTTGTAAATACCGGATCATGGCTGGGGGGTGGTTCATCCACTGTGCAGGATATTGGTGGCGATCAGATTGTACCTGTTGAGTACGTTGGGAAGGAATATGGAATTAATAAAGGACGTGGATCAACTCTGAATGAAAAGGCTCTTATTGTAGCTACTGCAAACAATACTACAATCAGCGTTAATGGTGCATCTGTAACTACATTGGCAAATGCAGGAGATCATATATTTCTGGATGATTCTTATTTTACAGCTTCAGGATTGATGTATGTGGAATCTTCTGAACCTGTTTATGTGTATCAGACACTGGGAGCTGATAACTCAGATGCAGCCATAGGTATGAGCTTTATTCCACCGTTGAATTGTATGGCTAATACAAAAGTAAATATACCTTTTGCCACACAAATGATTGCTAATGTGGATATGGCTGATCCAAACGGAAACAGTCCCATCCTTTCTCTGGTTACCAAAGTAGGATCAAACTTTACAGTAAACGGAACAGGTATATCAACAATTTTGTCAGGATATCCTAATAATAGTGGCCCAAATGTGATTGCTGGTACGGATTGGGTAAGTTATACCATATCGGATTTTAATTTTACAGGATTCACTCCAACGGGCGACTGGAATCTGGAAATAGATGCAGAACACGCCATTAATGCCTCGCTATCAGTGAGAGATGATCTGATCGGGGCAGGATGCTACTTTTCTGGATTTGGAGATAATCCACTTTTAACAAAGGAACCACTTATCACAGGAGGTACAGCATGTTATCCTAATAATGCGATTTTGAGAGCAAGTGGATTTCCATCTTATGAGTGGCAACTTGGGTCTAACTTTATATCAGGGGAATCGGATGACA
Source organism: Quyinboa mangrovi (assembly GCF_042219825.1). NCBI lineage: Bacteria > Pseudomonadati > Bacteroidota > Bacteroidia > Bacteroidales > Quyinboaceae > Quyinboa > Quyinboa mangrovi. The sequence goes on along the minus strand of NZ_JBHJHQ010000005.1, from coordinate 284,627 downwards.
GTCTTGTTGTTAATGATTTGGGGTTTTACCGTGTAAGGGGTGTAACAACCTGCGACGGTGTTACTGTAACTTCTAAGTTCTCAGAATATGTCGAAATAAATCCATGTGTTGCCATAAATGATGTTTCAATAACTGAACCATCAACTTTTCAGACTGTAACATTTACTGTTACATTAGGTACCGTGTATGCACAGGATGTATCATTCAGATATGAAACAGTTGCGGGAACCGCAAGTGCCAGCAAGGATTTTGCAGAAAAAAAAGGTGTGATTACCATTCCTGCAGGCAATACACAGGCTACTATTAATATTACTGTTGTTCCTGATGACGTGGACGAATATGATGAACAGTTTACAGTTGAACTTACTGATCCTGTTAATTGCGATTTTTCTAATCCTGTGGGAATCTGTACAATTATTGATAATGACGATCCGGGTTCATATAGTTTTGCGTCTGCAAGTATTTCTGTGAAAGAAGGGACAGATACGGCAGCCGTTTTTACAGTAAATCTGGATGAAATAAGCGAAAAGTTAACCTGGGTGCGCTATGTAACAAATGATATAAGTGCAATAGCCGGTCAGGATTATACCTCGGAAGCAGATACGCTCTTTTTCGCTCCTGGAACCACTACCGGAACAATTTCTATTCCGATACTTAATGATGATATTTTTGAACCGGCTCTGGAACAGTTCGTGCTGAATATTGCTGAAGCCGGGAATCTTGCATTTAACAATCTGGCATCAAGTAAACTTGCCCTTATAACAGATGATGATTTACCTGTATTCTTTTCAGTACTTGATACACAAACAATAGAAGGTAACGATCTGAATTTCTGGATCACAATTGATAAACCTTATGCTATAGATCTTGCAATTGATTATGCAACACAGGATGATCAGGCTACGATTGCAGATAATGATTATACTCCGGTGTCAGGTACAGCAACGTTTCCTGCAGGTACTACAGCCGTAAAAATAAGTGTGCCAACCGGTGATGATGAGACAGATGAAAACAATGAGAACCTGAAATTCAATTTGTCCAATTTACCATCTCCACATGCATTATATAATAAACCCAGTGCAAATGGTTTAATTATAGACGACGACTGTACTCCAATTGCTGTGCCAGATGCATTTACCACAGCAGAAGAGACACTTCTGAGTGGCGTATATGTTCTGGATAATGATCAGGGATTATGTGATACACCTCTAACACTCGCAGTTGTTAAATTGCCGGATCATGCGCAGACTTTTAATTTTAATGTTAATGACGGTGAGATCGAATATGAACCTGTTTTAAACTTCTTTGGAACGGATACCATTTCTTATTCCATTACAGATGCTGACGGTCAGAACACCCAGGCAAATGCAGTTATTACAGTTACCAATGTGAATGATGTTCCGGTAGCTGTGGATACTGCTATGACATTTAACGAAGATCAAGATGTAACCTTTTCTCCGCTTGAAAACGATTTGGATATTGATAGGTCCGGGTTATCCCTTGTTAGTATTTCTTCTGTATCGAATGCAACAGTAACCATAGACGCAAATGGAACGGATCTTCACTTTACTCCGGATTTGGATTTTAGTGGCGTAGTAACGTTTGATTATACTATGCAGGATGGTGAAGGCGACCAGTCAACTGCTACAATAACCATTACGCTTAACCCGGTAAATGATAATCCAGGGGCAGTTGATGATAATGTGACAACAGATGAGGATGTGCTGAGTATTGCATTTGATCCGCTTTTGAATGACTACGATGCTGATAACAGCGGATTATCAATAGTTTCAGTTGGTTCATCTGTAAACGGTACCATTATACCTCAGGGAGGTGGTATATATAAGTATCAACCGAACCTGAACTTTAACGGTATGGATTCAGCATCCTATGTTATTCAGGATGGGGAAGGTGATCAGTCAACAGGTAAGATTTATTTTACCGTTACTCCTGTAAATGATCCACCGGTAGCGGTTTTAGAGAACCGGATCACCCAGGAAGACACACCTATAAATATTAAGGTGCTTACAAACGATTCAGATGTGGATGGCAATCTTTCACCATCCGGAGTTACCATTACACAGAATCCGACGCATGGTACTGTGGTTGTGGAAGCTGACGGAAGTGTGACTTATACACCTGATGCCAACTATTTCGGGCAGGATAATTTTTACTATAAATTAATTGACGATGCCGGTGCAGAGTCGAATACGGTAATGGACAGAATTCTGGTCTTCCCGGTAGATGATCTTCCCATCGCAGTTAATGATACTGCAACAACAATTGAAGATGCAGTATCTCCACTGATTGTATCTCCACTGAATAATGATTCGGATCCTGATAATTCAGGTTTGATTCTATCGATCGTTGATCCACCAGTAAATGGTTCAGCAATAATTTTCGGTAATAATATACTGTATACACCAAATGCAGATTATTATGGTATGGATTCTATCCTTTATCAAATAAAGGAAGTTGGTTCAGGAGGTGGAACCGCACAGGCATACATTATAATTACCGTTACTCCGGTTAATGATATTCCTGTAGCACACGATGATAATGCTACTGTGCTTGAAGATAATTCTGTAGATATTTCAGTACTGAATAATGATGATGATCCGGATGTCATGGGATTAACCATTGTTTCTGTGTCAGATCCTGCAAACGGTACTGCAACAATTAGCGGTAATCAGATACACTATGTACCGGATCCTAATTATTTTGGGCCTGATTCATTTACCTACACAATTGAAGATGGTCAGGGAGACCAGGCAACAGCAAATGTTTATATTACTGTAAATCCGGATAATTCTGATGCCCCGATAGCAAATAATGATTTTGTAACTACCTCAGAAGATACAAGTGTTGATGTGAATCCAGTTCTGAATGATGAGGATCCGGATCTCAGCGGGATAACTATGAGCATTGTTTCAGCGCCTGTTCACGGAAATATTACATCTGTAGCAGGTAATCTGATCACTTACGCTCCGGCTGCCAATTATAACGGACAGGATACCATCGTATATCAGATTCAGGAAAACGGGGCAGGTGGAAGTACTGATCAGGGACTGATTATAATTACCATTACTCCGGTAAATGACATTCCGGTGGCAAATGATGATAATTACACTATTAACGAAGATGTTACTACAGATTTTGATGTGATCGCAAATGATGATGATCCGGATTTTAACGGACTCACAATCGTATCAGTTGGAACACCGTCACACGGTACTGTTACAATCGTAACCAACCTGATTCATTATGTTCCCGATGCAGATTATTATGGAAGTGATTCATTTACCTATACTATCGAAGATTATAATGGTGATCAGGCAACAGCAACTGTTTCTGTTACTATTAATTCAGATGATACGGATGCGCCGGTTGCTGTAAATGATACAGTTACTACTGATGAAGATGTGGCTGTTGTGATCTCTCCGTTAACTAATGATTATGATCCTGACGGAACAGGATTGACGATAAGTATTTTGACTGCTGCGGATAGTGGTTCTGTTGTGATCTCAGGTTCGGATCTGACTTATACACCGAATGCAAACTTCAATGGTCTGGATTCTATCCAGTATCAGATTGAAGAGGTAGGTGCCAATAATCAGACAGCCACCGCATGGATTCATATAACCGTGACTCCGGTAAATGACCTTCCGGACGCTATTGATGATGCTGAAACTGTACTTGAAGATAACAGTATTAATATTGATCCTTTGGTGAATGACCTTGATCCCGATCGCGGTGGTTTAACCATTACACATATCACCGGACCAGTAAATGGAACAGGTTCCATCAATGCCGGATCAAGTATAGATTATACTCCTGATGCAGATTTCTTTGGTGCAGATTCCATTGTTTACACCATTGCCGATTTGGATGGCGATCTGGATTCAGCCGTTATCAGGATTGCTGTTACACCTGATGATACGGATGTACCGGTTCCAACAAATGATACAATTACTACCGATGAAGATGTGGCAGTTGTGATCTCTCCATTAATTAATGATTATGATCCTGACGGAACAGGATTGACTGTTAGTATTGTAACTGCTCCGGATAGTGGTTCTGTTGTGATTTCAGGTTCGGATCTGACTTATACTCCGAATGCAAACTTCAGTGGTCTGGATTCTATCGAGTATCAGGTTGAGGAGGTAGGTGCCAATAATCAGACAGCTACAGCGTGGATTCATATAACTGTTACCCCGGTGAATGATCTTCCGGACGCTATTGATGATACTGAAACCGTACTTGAAGATAACAGTATTAATATTGATCCTTTGGTGAATGACCTCGATCTCGATCGCGGTGGTTTAACCATTACACATATCACCGGACCAGTAAATGGAACAGGTTCCATCAATGCCGGATCAAGCATAGATTACACTCCTGATGCAGATTTCTTTGGTGCAGATTCCATTATTTATACTATCAGCGATGTGGATGGCGATTTGGATTCAGCTGTGATCAGGATTACTGTAACACCGGATGATACGGATATGCCGGTTCCTGTGAATGATACAGTTACTACCGATGAAGACGTAGCCGTTGTGATCTCTCCATTAACAAATGATTATGATCCGGATGGAACAGGATTGATCCTTGGTATTGTAACTGCACCGGACAGCGGATCGGTTGTGATTTCGGGTTCAGATATGACTTATACACCGAACAGTGATTTCTTTGGAATGGATTCAATTGAATACCAGGTAGAAGAAGTTGGAGCTAACAATCAAACAGCTACAGCATGGATAATTATTACTGTAAATTCGGTCAACGATATACCTGACGCTGTTTTTGATACCATCACCGTAAATGAGGATGAACAGGATACGGTTTATGTATTGCTGAACGACCTTGATCCTGATCGTGGTGGTTTGAAAGTGATCGATTTAGGTCCGTCACCAAACAGTGTTTCGCAGATTTCAACGGATAGTACATATGTAATATATATCCCAAATCCGGATTATTTCGGACCGGATTCTCTGTATTATTATATTGAGGATGTGGATGGAGATATCGATTCTGCTTTGATAAAAGCAACTGTAATTTATAACGATGCAGATCCGCCGGATGCCGTAAGAGATACTTTTGAATTTAATGAGGATGAAAGCGGAGTGGTTCAGCCAATGTTAAACGATTATGATCCTGACAGATCAGGTCTGATAATGACACTGATTTCTGCACCGGATTCCGGTCAGTTTATTAACCAGGGTGATACAGCATTTATGTACATTCCACCTGCCAACTATCACGGAACAGATACTGCGGTTTACCAGATTCAGGAAGTTGCAGCAGGTATGCAAACCGATATCGATACCATGATCTTCATTGTTTATGCCGTGAACGATACACCTGTGGCAGTCATTGATACACTGATTCTGGACGAAGACACACAGGATTCAGTTTACGTGTTGCTAAATGATTTGGATCCTGATTATTCAGGAATTAAACTGGTTGATGTGGTTTCAACACCAAATGCTTTGGCTGAAATTTCAGATGACAGCACATATATACGATATACACCGGTAATGGATTTCTTCGGAAACGATTCGGTTCTGTATTATATTTCAGATGGTGAAGGTGATGTGGATTCCGCTTATGTAAGAGTAATTGTAAATGCTGATACAACAGATGTGCCGGTTGCGAATGATGATATGGTTCCAATCACTGAAGATATGAGTGTTGATATCTTACCACTGGATAATGATTATGATGCTGATTTAAGTGGTTTAATATTATCAATTCTTGACGGTCCGGATAATGGAACTTATGTGCTGCATAACGATACGGTTACATATACCCCTGATCCGAATTTTAATGGTAGAGATACTATTTTCTATCAGATTCAGGAGGCAGGTGCGGGACAAAGCACCGCTACAGCATATATTTATATTGAAATTGATACTGTAAATGAGCGGCCTATTGCTAATCCCGATTCCATTAGCATACTTGAAGATAGTTCAGACACGATCTGGGTATTATTGAACGACATTGATCTGGACTGGGAAGGCATTATTGTTGATTCGGTTTCCATGTCGGATACAGCAATAGTAGAACTGACAGCTGATTCAACGGGTGTGATATATACGCCTTCTGCCAATTTCTACGGTGCAGATTCGGTATTTTACATATTGCGTGATGGACAGGGAGATCTGGATACTGCCTGGATATATATTAATGTGATTGCTGTGAACGATACGCCACATGCACAGAACGATATCATAGTCATCAGTGAAGATGAAACCGGAAGTGTAAATATTCTGGCCAATGATGAGGATCCTGACCGTCAGGGTGTGGACATTACCGTCGGTAGTCCGGTTCAGAATGGTAATATAACTATTGATCCGAATGGTGATGTGGTTTATACTCCTGATGCGAATTATTTCGGATCAGACAGCCTGAAATACTATATTACTGATAAGGAAAATGATGTGGACAGTGCATGGCTTTATATTACAATTACAGCAGTTAACGATACGCCTGTAGTGGTAAACGATAATGCCATTATGCTGGAAGAAACGGTGACAGATATTCCAATTCTTATCAACGATTATGATGTGGAAGGACCGATTCCGTTTGATAGTATTTTTATTGCATTTACAACAAATAATGGTGATGCAATTCTGCTTCCTGGAACAGGTGTGATCCGTTATACTCCGGTAGTGAATTATTATGGTTTGGACAGTCTTGGATATTTCGTAAAAGATAATGAGGGACTGGCATCCGATACAGCTTATGTATATATTACTGTAATGAATGTGAATGATATTCCGGTTGCAACTGAAGATACAGTGAATATACCGGAAGATTCAAGTGCCGTGATTGCCGTTCTGGATAATGATGAGGATCCGGATCATTCAGGTCTTGATATTACAATAGTTGATGGACCAGCGAACGGCACAGCTGCACTTAACAATGATACCGTTTATTATACTCCGGATGCCAATTACTTTGGTAATGATACGATAAGGTACATTATTGTAGATGGAGAAGGTGATACGGTTGCCGCAAATATCCTGATTACAGTAGAATCAGTGAACGATATACCGGTTGCCAACGACGATTTCGTGTCAATTCTGGAAGAAACAATGGTTGATATTCCGGTTCTGGTAAACGATAGTGATGTGGAAGCGGCTATTCCGCTTGATTCTGTCTTTATCGTTGCGACAACAAATCATGGTGTTGCTACTTTAATTTCAGGCACGGGTGTAATTAATTATGTTCCTGAGGTGAATTTCTATGGCAATGATACGTTGACGTATTATGTGAAAGATACCGATGGGGCACTTTCTGATACAGCAACAGTGGTGATAAATGTTCAGAATGTGAACGAAAACCCGGATGCCGTGGATGACTATTATTATATGCCTGAAGATTCAGTGATTGATCTGATGATCCTTGTGAATGATCTGGATGCAGACAAAAGTGGCCTTTCACTCGATTCAATATTAGATCCTTTCCACGGAACGCTTGATATGGATAAAGCTCCGGATACCATCAGGTATATTCCTGAACCAGATTACTTTGGTATGGATTCTATTAAGTATTTCATTTCAGATGGCGAAAACGATCTGGATTCAGCATGGATCTATATTGAGATTTATTCCGTGAACGATGTGCCGGTAGCATTGAATGATACGATTATTATTTCAGATCTGGATGGTGATACGCTGGCTATTCTGACTAACGATTACGATGCGGAAACAACGTTGACAGGAAATCATGTGGTAATAGAGGTTCTGCCGACAATGGGAAGTGCATATATTGACTTTACAACAGGTGAACTGATTTATGTCATGGATATGGACTTCTATTATTCGGATTCACTTACCTATGTTATTACGGATGATGATGGTGCTTCGGATACGGCCATGGTTTATATACTTGATACTGACAGCATCCTTGATTCGGATGACGATGGAATTCCTAACCTGGTGGAAGGAAACGAAGATATGGTGGATATGGACGGTATTCCGAATTACCTTGATCTGGATTCGGATGGCGATCAGATACCGGATGCTATTGAAGGATTACTCGACAGGGATGGAAACGGTATCGAGGACTATATTGATCCGTTTGACTGGGATGCGGATTCCGATGGTGATGGCATGCCAAACCGCTATGAGGATACCAATAACGATGGTAACCCGTACAACGATGATTGCGACGGCGACGGCGTGGTTAACTACCTGGATGCTACGGATAACTGTGAGGATTACCTTGATATTCCTAACGGGTTCTCTCCAAACGGTGACGGGATTAATGATCTGTTCTACATCGAAGGGTTATGGAACTTCCCGGATGCTGAGATTTATATCTTCAACCGTTGGGGCAACAGGGTTTTCGATATGAAGTATTACGGTGATGAAGATCGCTACGGACCTTACGAAGCATGGTGGAATGGTCAGAGTAACCGGATTGGTAAAGCTGATGTCCCCGAAGGTGTTTATTTCTACAGGTTGACTCTGGGACGCGGGCGTAAAGTGAAAGAAGGCTATATTCACCTGAGACGCTAACTAAAATAAAACTATATTTGTAGAGCATTCCCGGCAAAACCGGGAATGTTTGTTTATTGAAGTCATCTTAATTCTTAAGTCTTTTCAGGTATGACAAAAAAAGAGCGCTTTCAACAATTTATTGAATGGTTTCAGGTGAATATGCCTGAAGCGGAAACAGAACTTGTTTATACGGATCCGTATGAGTTACTGGTTGCCGTAATTCTTTCAGCCCAGTGCACAGATAAACGGGTAAATATGTTGACTCCGGCTATCTTTACAAAATATCCTGATCCTGAAAGCATGGCTAAGGCTAGTGTGGAAGACATCTTTGAACATATAAAAAGTTGTTCTTATCCGAATAATAAAGCCAAACATTTGAAAGGCATGGCAGAGACACTGGTAAATACTTTTGGTGGCATTGTTCCCGATACGGTGGAAGAGCTTCAGAAATTACCGGGTGTTGGCCGGAAAACCGCCAATGTTATAGCGTCTGTGGTCTTCAATAAACCGGCTATGGCAGTGGATACACATGTTTTCAGGGTAGCCGAACGCATTGGTCTGACCACAAATGCAAAGAATCCTTTGGACTCTGAATTACAGCTTATTAAATACATTCCTGAAGAACTGATCCCAAAAGCACACCACTGGCTGATCCTTCACGGGCGATATGTTTGTCTCGCACGTAAACCCAAATGCGAGGAATGCGGTATAACCGGAATTTGCAGGTATTACAAAAGACTATGAAAGTGTATGTTCGGATTAATTATTTCTACTCTTTATAGGTAAACGAACGAAAAATTCAGATCCTTCTTCCGGGCTGGAATCTACCCATATTTCACCATGCAGCATTTTAACATAGGCTTTTGTAATTGAAAGTCCTAGTCCTGTACCTTCAAAGGTTTTTCTATAACCGGATTCTGCCTGTACAAAACGATCGAAAATAGCGTCTTTAACATTGTCCTTTATCCCTATTCCGGAATCTTTAACATAAAATAAAAGATGGTCGTGACGTGCTTGATAACCAAATTCAACAAATCCTTTAAACGTATATTTGATGGCATTCTTAATCAGGTTTGTGAAAATTGCATTTAGTTTTTCCTTATCTGTTTCAATTCTGAAATTAGTAAATAGTAAGTCGGGTTTATAAGAAAGAAGTAGTTTTTTTGCTCCTGCTTCGGGTTTGAAAAACCTTGATTGTTCCAATAAAAGGTTATGAATATTTACCGTTTCAATTTTAAGGTTTACCATTCCTGCTTCAATCTTTGACAGGTCCATAAGGTCATTTATTGTTGTCAGCATTCTGTTCCCGCTTTCCTGAATTATACGAATGTATTCCTGAGATTCTTCTCCTGAAAGATGCGGGTCGGTTAAAAGTTCTGAAAAACCCAAAATACCATTCATTGGGGTACGAATCTCATGACTCATATTTGCCAGGAATGCCGATTTTAATCTGTCACTTTCCTCTGCTTTTTCCTTGGCAAGGATCAACTCACTGATTATCTCTTTTCGTTTGGTAATATTCTCTTTAATTGCTACAAAATGAGTTATTTCTCCGCTTCTGTCTGTTACTGCAGAAATGTTAACCTCTTCCCAGATAATATCTCCATATTTTGTTTTATTTTGCAATTCACCAGACCAATCCTTTTTTGCAAGTATTGTATCCCAGAGTTCTTTATATACGCTATCTGGTTGGTATCCCGATTTAAGGATTTTTGGATTTTGTCCAAGTGCCTCATCAAATGTGTATCCCGTAATTCTGGTGAAGCTTTTATTTACATATTCAATATTACCCTTTTTATCTGTTATTACAATGCTTACAGGACTCTGATCAACTGATCTGCTCAACAGTTTCAGCTGATTTTCAACTGTTTTCTTTTCTGTAATATCCACACTTATTCCAAAAAGCGCTTTAGGCATTCCTTTTGAATCAAATACCGGACAAAGAAGTGATTGTAATGCTTTTGTTTTATTTTTTACTTTTACCGGTAGTTCATAAGATAATTCCTTTTTTTCAGCAAAGGTTTTTTCTGCAACGGCCCACATATCCTGAAGTTCTTTCTCTGGGACAAATTTTTGGTAGTATTCCGGAGATACATTGTTATTTTTCCCCTGCTTTACACCAAAAATCCTAAACATATTTTTCGACCAGATTATTTGGTTTGTGTTCAGGTCCCATAACCAGTTCCCGAAGCCTGCAAGCTGTTCTGCTTTATTTAGCCTGTTCTCACTTTCTACTAATTTCTCTTCCGCTTTTTTTCGTGTGGTAATGTCTCGGATAATAGCTGCAAAGTAAATGTTATTTTCAGTATCCCATTTTGAAAGAGATAGCTCGAGTGGGATTAATGAACCATTTTTATGTTTCCCGTAAAACTCAATTGTTGAGATATCGATCGGAGACTTCTTTTGCTTTTTAAACCATTCAGACCATGAAATATGCTTGTTTTTTAAATGCTTTGGGATCAACATAAATATATCCTTGTCAAGAACTTCATTTTTGGCGTATCCAAAAATGTTGTTGGCTGCCGTATTCCAATCCCAAATGACACCCTCACTATTTGTAATGATGATGGCGTCGTTAGCGGAATGAAATACAGAACGAAACTTTTCTTCACTTTCTTTGAGTACCAGATCAGCATGCTTTTGCTTTGTGATGTCCTGAATAATACCTGTGACGGTATAATCATTTGAATTGTACTCAGCTAAAGAATGAATATCAATAATTTCCCCGTCGGAAGGGCGTTTAATTTTAAATTCAACATCGTATTTCTTATTGTATTTGATTAATTCTTCTATTGCAGAATCAAGCATATTTCGATATTCAGGCAAAGGAATTTTTTGCAAATCAGATATATTGTATTCAAGATTCGGATCAATGCCATAAATCCTGTATGATTCATCAGAAACAATAACCTTACCGGAATTTAAATCAAACAACCAGCTCCCGGTTTTACCAATTTCCTGTGCTTTTTTTAATTGCTTTTCACTTTCATTTATTTTTTCCTTAATATAATATTCTTTTGTAACATCTCTGAAGACAAGAATTACACCTGACACTTTATTCTGTCTGTCCAGAATTGGTGATCCGGAATCCGAAATCTGGTACTCTGTGCCATTTTTTGATATTAGTTTAGTATGATTGGCCAGACCAACAATTTGCCCCGTCTTAATAACTTTTTTTACAGGCGATTCTGCTATTTTATTTGTAATGCTATTATAAATCTTAAATACGTCTTCTAACGCTTTGCCATATGCATCTTCGGCTTTCCATTCAGTTAAAGATTCAGCAACCGGATTCATCCGGGTAATATTTCCGTTTACATCTGTTGTAATAACAGCATCTCCTATTGAATATAGCGTGGTTTTTAAATTCTCCTCGTTTTCTCTTAATGCAATTTCAATGTTTTTCTTTTCAGTGATATCTTCAACAAATCCCTCAATTAAATTCTTTTCTCCTGCTTTAACCTTAATGCCTTTTTCCCATACCCAACTTGTTTCTCCGGTTGAAGTTATAATCCGGTATTCAATAACAAAATAATCCTGTTTGTTAAATGCTGCCTGGATTTCATCCCAGATACGCTTTTTGTCCTGCGGATGTATAATAGAATTATACGTGCGAACTTCATTGTTTATGAAATCAGAAGCAGGGAAACCAGTGATGTCCAAAATAGTATCACTTAGGTATTCCATGGTCCAGTTTTTATCAATTCTACATCGATAAATAAAACCATTAAGGTTATGAATAAGATTGCGTAATGATGGTGGCGATAGTGGTGACGAAGGAGTTTTGTAACTTAATTTGTCAGCTCTTTTGTCTTCATCAGGAGGCTTGCGGAGAATACTGATCTTTAGAAGTGTTTTAATTAAAGGAATCAGTTCGATTTCTTTGATTGGTTTGGCTAGATAAAGAACTGTTGTTTCATCCTCTTCATTCAAATATGTTATAGGTTGTTTGGGATCATATATAATAACTATGGGTATACCCTTTGTTGTTTTTCCATCCCTTAATTTGTTAATTATTTCTGATGTATTGTCTGAATTACCGTTGAATTCAATAAATATAAGATCTGTTTTCTTTTTCCTGACATGATTAATGAAGGATTCTGTATCTGAATAATGTATAATGTTCGTATTAGAAAATTCTTTCGTACTAAAGTTGGAAAAAGTTTTTTGAGTCTCTGGATTAAAATTTATGGTGAGAAAGTCGTTCATATGCTGCGCATTATGGTGGAGAAGGCGTAAAAGTAAGTAAAAAAAAGAAGAAAAACATATAGAATTAACAATAAAATAACATTTTAATGTTTGATATATTTAGGAGGCTATTTTAAAAAATAATGGAGCGCATCAAAGATCTTTATAAGTCTCTTATTTGTTATGCATGACATAGGAACTAAATCACAATGAATGCGTTCGGTTATATTGGTATCCTTAAGATAGGAAAAATTCAAAGATTGTCACGAACCTTTATTATGCATATATCTTTGATGGAAGATTGTGTTGCCGGATGAATCTGTTTTTAAAGCATATTAGCAAAAACGTAATTATATTGGTTGAAATTAGTATAAAATTAAAATGTTCTTAGGCTCTTGATGTAGTTATATGAGTTTGAATTACAGTTGATTATATTGTATCTGTTTTAATTGTAAATCCAGGATAAATATTTTTCAATTCAGCAGGGCACCTTAATATATTTCTTTCGGTCTCCTTTGCTGTCAGGACGAGATGGGTATACTGACTTGTAATACGAATTTCCAGTATCAAAATTTATAGGTAGCATAAAACTGACCCTGACTTTTTTCCCTCTTTGTTCTCCGGGAATCCATCTGGGCATCATTTTCACCACACGCAAAGCTTCTGCATTTAATAATGAATCAACGCCGCGAACAATCTGTGGATTTACAATATTACCTTTTGTATCTACTTCAAAACTGACATAAACTCTTCCACTTATCCCTGCTGCCTTTGCTTCCGGTGGATAGGTGACGTTATTTCTCAAAAAGTTCATCATTGCATTTACACCACCTGGAAATTCCGGCATTTTTTCCACAACCTGGAAAATTGCATTTTCGTCAAGGGCTTCTTCTTCAATATCGACATCCATAAGTACTGTCTCATCAAATTCGGCATCAACAATATTCAGATTTGAGGAGACAGGTGGTGGAGTCTGGTTGCGCCCGATTGCGGAATTATTCACACCTTCAGGAAGTGGTATGGGTTGCCTTACAGTTACAGGAATGCTGTTTGGATTCACAAGGGATGAGTCTATTGCAATAAATGAAGTATATTCTGTCAGGAGGTTATATTGTAATCCCAGGCGGGTTATTTCATCCACCAGTTCTTTTTTGTCCTTATTGTGGCTCCATGTGTCATTTCCTAAGGAGTTGTAATCAGATACCAGACGTATTTTTTCTCTGGCCCATAAATACTTAAGGGCACTGTTCTTTCGATTTTCGTTCTGAATTGCTATGGATTTGACTAAAATACTTTTCCCGCTTTGTCCTTCAATTTTCAGAAGTCCGTTTGCATTATTCCGGTATTTGCCGGAAATAATTACAGGCCTGTCGGCAAACAGATCAGGAACATTTTCGGGTAGTACATCATACACATCTATACCTTCAAATGTAGCATGAATATTCGTTAGTACAGGTTGGGAAATATATGTTTTAAATTTTTCTGCCATTTCCCTTGCTTCCTGCTTGTTTTGTGCTATAAAAGGTTCGCCGTAACCTACGTGAGCCATTCCTTCTATGATGTAGCGATTAACTCCACGTCCGATGCCGAAGGAAAAGAAATTAGCTTTTCCAAGGTTCTCACGTATAAAATCAAATGTCTGCTTTTCAACCGTTACATAGCCATCGGTAAGAATCACAAATGTTCGTGCATAATTCTCAGTTGCATTCAGGTTCATGGCTGCTTTTAAACCACATAATAACTCTGTTCCTCCATAGCCTGACTGGTTATTAATAAAATACATGGCTTCATCTATATTCTCCGCATTGGCTTTCATGGAATTCTTTGATAACATCGTAGATCCTCCGGCAAACAGAATAACATTGAACAGATCATTTTCTTTCAGACCGCCTAATATTTCAGTCATAATTTGTTTGGAGATGTCCAGTGGAAACCCTTCCATTGAACCGGAAACATCCACAATAAAAACATATTCCCTGGGTGGAATTTCTTCCGGTGTCAAGCGTTCAGGCGGTTGCATCATGGCGAGGAAATAATTTTCACCATTTGGATCATCGTATAATAATACACCGGTTTGTACTCCGTTTCCTGCAAGACGGTACTGCATAACGAAATCCCGGTTTCCGCCCTGTGGCTCATTAAGCGTCAGGGTAGCTTCTGATTTACTGGCATATTCTATTCTGTTCTGGTGTGTGGTGCAACGAATATCCTGGATAGGAATGGAGGTATTCAGATCAATAGTTAATGTCAGTATGGAGGTTGGCTTTACGCCTTTCATCAGATATGGATTTCCATTCCATGTTTCAGTCTTAGGTGTCGTCATCTCTTTTTTACTCACATACCTTGGACCAACAACAGTAGGATAGACAAATTCATATATCTTATCGGTTGGAATTAAGAGTTCGGTGTAGGACAGGTTGACTTCAATGGTGGCACCGGGCATAATATTCGCCACATTCATTTTTAACACATTCGGGCGTTCCTGTTCTAAAAGTGACGTTCGTTTTCCTTCCTTCTTAGCCGATTCATACATATTGCGGGCCTTTGCTTTCTCTTCAATTACGGCTCTGATTTCTCTTTTGCCAATCTTCATAACCATATCGTAAACAGCAGAACGTGTGGAGGCGGGAAAAACATAGATGGCTTCAATTGGAGTATTCCCTGTGTTCATATACGTTTGTTTTACATTTACATCGGCAATAACCCCTGAAATGTTTACATGAACATCGGTTGACTTTAGAGGAAGGCTGGCTTCCTGGTTTTCATCAGTAATGACAACAAAATAAGGTGATTCATTTTTGGCGTCTGATGCTTTTGCAGCATAGGATGTTGAAAACAGGAATGTAAGCATAAGAAGTCCAGTGACGGATAGTTTTCTTTTACAGGCTGGAGTATTCATAAGGCAAAAAATTGAACGTTAATAAAATACAGGTCATACGTTAGAGAGAATAAAAGAACGTGGTGTACTCACATACTAATAAAACTTCGTAACCTTTCAATTTATTGTGTGATCAGGATAGAAGTTATCCGATTGGGAAGATTGGACAGAATTAGATTATTTGCGTTTTAGTGATTTGAGAATAAGAATTATGATGAGCCTAAATACGCCGGTTGAAACGTACAGGATTGCGCATATTGTCAATACATAAAACAACGAGGTGTATAGCTCGGACCACTCAGTGTGGTATGTGATGATGGCATACACATTCGCCAGAAAACTCAGAATAAACAATGAAGCAAAAACGATAAGTTCAGTTTTCAGATGTTTTGGTGTGATTGTTATATTTTTCATTTCCCGTTATTTTTCAGATGTTATAGATTTCAGGCAACGTGATTTTTTGACCGGTATCAATTGCCTGTTCAGCCATTAAGGTCCAGATGCTTGATTGATATCCTTCTTTGGTTATCCATTCAGGTGCCGATTTGGCTTTTACCCGCTCCACGAAAAAGATCAGTTGTTCTTTGGTTCCATCTCCCTGCTTTTTAGTGTAGATCTCTTCTCCATTGTATTTTACGGCTGTTTCAGGAACCCAGCTTGAGTTGCCCAATGGAATGCTGTTGAATAGTCCCTTTTCAATGTCATTGACCAGCTGCAGAATGCCGGGAGCGGCAGGCGGTGTTTCAGAGAAATACCGGTTTGTTTCAAGTTCCATGGTACCTTTATCTCCCATAATCTGTTCTTCCAGTCCATATTTACGGTTGCTGGTCATAGAATCATAAATAAATTGTGTGTTGTCAGGATAGGAGAAAATCAGAGCTACATTATCTTCCACTTCACGTCCGTCGTTCCAGAATCGAAGGCTTCCGGTTCCCATAACCGAAACAGGTGTTTGCTGCAATACCCAGTTAGCGACCTGAAGTTGATGTGACATCAGTTCCGTCAGTAAACCTGCCGAAGAATCTTTATATAGACGCCAGTTGATTTTCTTTTCCAGCTCAGGGTGCCCTTCGGGAACTGATCGGCGCCAGCTGTTGTTCCGGTGCCAGTACGCTCTGATTTGTCCAATTGTTCCTAAATCACCTGCATGAATGCGTTTAATGGCGGTCTGATACACAGGGTCATATACGCGTTGATGGCCAATCAGTAATATTGATCCGGTTTTCAGATGGGTGTCGTACATGGCTTTGGTATCTTCGGGTGTTCTGGCCATGGCCTTTTCACAGAATACATGTATCCCTGCTTCCATACAGTCAATGGCGATATGTGCATGTTCATGCAATGGTGTGGCAATGAGTACACCGTCCGGATGTTCAAATTTTATTAGCTTCTTATGGTCATCATAAGTTTTAGGTTTGACGCTTGCATCAGAACAGGTTTTTAAGGCCCTTTCAAGGCTCGGTTCATAGTTATCGCACAAAGCAATGAGTTCAAAATCTGAATTTTCTTTTTGGTTTAGCAGTAACCACAACAAATGATTTCCCCTGCTTCCGGTTCCAATAAAAGCCAACCGGACTTTTTTATTGCTGTTTGTGATGGCAAACGTTTTTGCAAAAGGTGATGCGGCAATGGTCAGCCCGGCAACGGCCAGTGAACTGTTCTTTATAAATTCCCTTCTGCTTTTTGTTTTCGTCATTGGTTCAAATATTTTTTAGGATGATCCGAACGGTTAGTTCCCGTAAATCACCTGTTTTATATTAAAATTCTGAAGTATTTTTTCGTTTGATTCTTTCGGCGCAACAAAAAGTGCAGTAGATAAAACCTCGGCATCAAAAGCGCTGTCAGCCTGCACACAAATCATTTTTTTGTTATTTGAAATTTTATGTGTCAACGGATCAGAGATATGAGCTTTAGTGCCATGCAGTCCGCTGATCGAAACGGCATCATTATTCATCTGTAGTGTATGTGGCATTTGTTTCTGATCATGAAAGGACAAGGGCCAGTAAGCACCGTGTGGGTGCTTCCCTAAAGTAAGAAGAGAACTTTCGCCAAAACTGATCAGGGCATTTTCAATGCGATAATTTTTCAGGATGTTTTTTATGTGATCCAGAGCAATGCCTTTACCAACACCTCCAAGATCAATTGTTGTGTCAGGATGTTCGAATTTTACCGCTAAGGTTTTCTGATCCAGTAAGACCCTGGGAATATCTATTCCGGTTATTGTTTTTTTTATGGTGTAACACACATCAAAATAACCCAGTGTTAGCTGATTAAAACGTATACATTGATCAAGAATATTAAATAATGTTTTAGAAAGGGGAACCCAATTCTTATGAGCCTCAAGGTTTACATTATAAAGTTCTGCTTTAGGATCAAACCGACTCATCAATTTTTCCAGCATCTGAGTTTTGGTCATAATCTGTTCGGCCACCTCATTAAAAATAACGTTATCACAACCATACATTAAAATTTCCATCCGGGTGTGCATGGCATAAAATGACGTGTGATGAAGCTTTTTCTGCATAATTAGACCGATCGTTACAGCTTATAGAACTCTTCCCAATCCTTTCTCGGTGGTGTGCCTTTCAGCATCTGATTGGCAAGCTTATGATTTACTATTTTTTTGCGTTGGCGGTCAAATTCCAGCTTTACATTCAGTTTTTGGGCTATGACCCCTAGGCAGAAAACCTGGCTGAGTGGTGCTGCTATTTCAAAAGGGGACCTTGTTTTTTCGTTGCCTTTTACAGCCAGAAGGAAGTTCATAAAATGATCGGAAGGACTTTCCGGAATCTCGGGTAATTTCCCGGCCATTTCTTTCGCTTTATCAGGCGGAATAATCGACAGGGTGCTGCTGTGTGAACCACCTTTAAAAATGAGATCCTTACTGTAAATAATTTTACCCGGGTTGAGTTTAAACCCTGAGTCAAGGCCACCGTTCAACGGTGGTGGAATGTTTGGGTCAAGCTCTAATTTTCCGTACCCTTCGGGTAGAACAGGTTGATTGTCCAGCCCATCCTGCCAGGTTACGGTTAAAGCAGGCATGCCTTTGCGTGCAGGGAATTTAAAATCCAGTGTGGTGGATTGAGGATAAAAGAAATCGTTATGACCTTTCAGATAAATCGGATCAATCTCTTCAGGCAAACCGAGATCAAGAAACTGATGGGCGGAATCCAGGATGTGTGCACCCCAGTCACCAAGGGCTCCCATGCCAAAGTCGTACCAGCATCGCCATTGCCCGTTTACAAAATCCTTGTGGTAATTATGATATTGCGATGTTCCAAGCCATGTGTCCCAGTCCAGTGTGTCAGGTACAGGCTGACCTTTAGGAAATGCTGTTATTGAGGTGTCCCAGCCATGCCAGCGCCTTGGGTTGTTCATGTGTGCCACAACTTTTGTGACATCCTTAATAATGCCGTGTTCCACCCATGATTTAAACTGGAAATAGTTGGCGCCTGAATGCCCCTGGTTTCCCATTTGGGTCACCACACCATATCGTGCGGCTGCATCCATCATCAGCTCAGATTCCTGAAAAGTGCGCGATAACGGTTTTTCCACATATACATGCTTCCCCAGCGACATAGCCAGCATGGTAATGGGAAAGTGCGAAAAATCAGGTGTGCCGATGCAGACCGCATCAATATCGTTGGCCATTTTGTCGAACATTTTCCTGAAGTCTTTGAATTTTGGAACTTTAGAATACGTGTTCATATTTTCCAGCGTTTGTGGTGCTCCCATGTCGGTATCGCACATCGCCACGTTATTTACCATGCCGGTATTCATGAAGGTGCGGAGGATATCGCCACCGCGGTTTCCAATGCCGCAAAATGCCATATTGATTTTTTCTCCGGGCGTTACGCTGCCCGGATGTACTAAGCTTCCCCGGGCATCATATATTGCCTTTTTAGCAAATAGTACACTGTTTGGAAGTATGGTGAGTGCACCCAATGTGAGCGCGCCCTTTCTAATAAAGTCTCTTCGCTGAATGGTACGGGATTTTTCTTTTTTGGAATTCATATTCGTCATGGTGTTGTGCTAAATTTTAATCGTCTGGTTTTGTTAATTCAATTCCTTGATTTTAATGTTTTTAAAAGATACAAAGTTGCCATGGTCCTGTAACAGGATCAGCCCTTTAACCGCTTCTCCAAATTTGGGCCATACCTTGTACTTGCTGTAAGCTACCAGTGCTCTCCATTCCTGAGTGTCACGTTTGTATTCAACTACTTTGCACCCGTTTAACCAATGTTCCACATGCTTTCCGTTTACAACGATTCTTGCTCTATTCCAACCGTTTGTATTAACATATTTTTCAGTGGGCAGATATGGTGCAAATTCTTTTCCGTTTGCCCGGATCAGGTCATACAATGATCCAACCGTACGGTTGCCGTTCACACCCATTTTTGCATCGGGGTGGTAGCGGTCGTCAAGAATCTGGAATTCACACCCAATTGCTGAACCTTCGCCTTTATTGAGATCAGTGTTGACAAAATACTTGATGCCGCTGTTGGCGCCTTTCGAGAATTTAAAATCAACTTCAAGAATGAAATTTCCGTAAGCAGAAGTGGTGACTATATCGCCTCCATTCGCAGATTCACCTCCGTTAGATGCCTGAACTGAAAGTATCCCGTCTTTTATGGTCCATCCGTTTTGAGGAAACGCATCCAGCTTCGCACCTCGCCATCCATTGGTCGTCTTACCATCCCACAAAAGCGTCCATCCATCAATAAATTCTTCGTTGGTCAGAGTATTCAGCATATAGTTTACCACAGGTGCGTCACTTGTAAATTCAAAATCCGGATCAATCTCTTCAATACTTATGTTACGCCATTGAATGGTTCTGCCTTCCTTAGCCTGGTCATTACCAATATCATGAACCTGTAAAGCAATAAAACCTGTCTCCACATCTTCTTCATACAAATTGGCGCATGGTATGCCATTTAACCAGGTCGCTATGCGGTTTCCACAGGCAATAACCTTTACTCTGTTCCATTCTCTGTTTTTATAGGCTTTTTTTGCCTGCGGATTATACTCCAACGGATAGCGCCAACCTTTTCTGGCTTCATCGTATATGCCACAGGACCATGAACGCGGAGAATCGTCCGCTTCCACCTGAAGGCCATGTACTCTTCCGTTTTGAAAATCTTTTGAACTATGGCTGCGGATCTGGACGCCGGAGTTTAAACCTTCATCCATTTTTATATCATATTCCAGAATAAAATTGGTGTACTGTTTTTTTGTGGCAAGGAAGGTATTGGGTGAACCAGTTTTTGAAATGCCTGTTATCATCCCGTCTTTGACTTTAAATTCGGCTGTACCGTTTAATTTTTCCCAACCTTTAAGATTTTTGCCGTTGAATAGTTCTTTGACTGTGGCATGCGTCAAAACCGAAGATGCAAATATCAAAAAGAAAAGCATGGTTCGTTTCATAGTAAATTGGTGTTCATTAGATTAATTGTTAATTCATAAAGATATCATAAATTATACAATTTTGTTGTGATTTCAACTCACTAACTGATGTATTAAAAATATACAGATTCTGCATCTATTTGGATGTTGTCTAACATTGAATGAAGTCTTTTTGGCACTAACGTTAAAAAATTGCCTGGCTGTAACCATTTCATGTATTGCCACGTTTTACAAACATTAGAGTTAATTTATGCGCTTTTTCTACGGATTCATTTTTCTATTTGGCATTGGTATAACCTTGGTTCAGGCTCAGACCGCGAATAAAAAGGTTGTAGCCGGTATTGTTTCGGATCAGAACGGGAAAGAACTGGTCGCCGTTAATGTGGTCAGCAAAAAGAAGGGTGTGGGAACCATAACCAATGATAAAGGATATTTTAAACTGGAAGTTGATGCACCGGACACCGTTGTGTTTATGTTTATGGGTATGCAGACAAGAAATCTGGTAGTGAATGACTCTTCAGAAACCATTCAGCTGGTTAATGTCATGCTTCAGACATCAAGTGTGGTTCTGAAAGAGGTTGAGGTAAGTCCGTTCTTATCGAAACACGATCTTTCGTATGATAAATTACCGATGGATGCTACTGAATCTACCCGGTATCAGTTGAGGCAACATGCAAAACATACAAATAAAACCTACTTTGAAACCGTTGGATTCAATTTTGCCCCGTTTTTGTTGAAGCAGGCCGGTAAATTAGGTGCTAAGATTGAAAAGGCAAAGGACTGGGAAACACTTCAGCGCATCAGTATTATGAAACAACAATATGCTATTCAGGGAGATTCTATCTTTTCAAAAGGCATCCCAATGGATTCTCTGCGACATCCAAGCCATGAGGTGTTTACAAAATAACCAATTGTATAAGTAAAGACTAAATTCCCGTTTTAATCGTTTCGATAGTGTTATTAACTTAATGCTATACCTTGAAATAAATGACAAAGCAATGTTGTAATTGTATTCAATACATTTTCCTGTTTAGTAAATTCACAATGCTTAGTATTGCTCTTAGTGTTGTCTTTTTAACTTCCTGTAAGAGTATTGTTGAAGAAGAGTTTCTGGTATTCCGGAAAGTACCTGTTATAAACAGTTTATTGATTGCAGATAGCATATTTAAAGTGAATATATCCTTTTCCGGTAATTTAACGGAGGTTGAATATCCATATGTTTCTGATGCTATTGTGATCATAAAAGGTTCTGATAATAATTCCGATACTTTAAATTATTCAGATAAAGGAACATATATAAGTGATGAAACGGTTGGAATACATAAACAATATTTCTGTCTGGTTAAAATTCCCGGTTACAACGATGTCGTAGCCGAAGCTTTCGTGCCTGAGCCAGGAATAGTTTCAAATGTGGTTTTTAGAAAAGATGCAGGAAGAGGAGAAGAAACTGAGCTTGTCTCTTCTGTGGAGTTTGATTTAAACAATATACCGGATGAGAAGAGGTATTGGGAGGTGAATTTTATTGAAAGGGGCATCTTTAGTGAATATGATTTTATTCAAAGAAAGGTGGTGGATTCATATAAAACTATTCATCATGATATTTATTTTAATCCTGATGAGATTGAAATACTGAAAAATGAAACGCCTCCCTATAATGTATTCTCAAATCATACCATAAATAAAAGCATATATCATGTAAAATTCTATTTCACAGAGTATTCGGTTGATCTTGAGTCAGGAAGGAATTTTTATATTGAATTGCGGAATGTTGATGAGTCATATTATGAGTTTCAAAAACAGTATTATTTGTATGAGATGGCTGCTAATGTTGGTTTGGGCAATTCAAACAGTAATTATCCATTATATACTAATATTGAGAATGGCTTAGGTTTATTTACTTCATATTCAACTACTTATGCGGAGGTTTTTGTGAAATGAAACTTTGTTCCTTTAATTTGAGATTTCTGTTTATCGCATTGCTTCTTGTAAACGCTGCTTTAGCTCATTCTTCAGATATCAGGTTGTCCGGTTTTGTAAAAGATTCGGTTACTAATGAGGTATTAACAGGTGCGAATATTTTTGAAACTGATCAGTTAACGGGAACGACAACGGATAATAAAGGATTTTTCAGTTTAAACATTACAAATGCTGCCAGTCTTTCTTTTTCATTTACAGGGTACCAAAGTAAAACAGTTCAGTTAAACAGTAATTCAGATACTTTTTTGGTTGTATTTCTTATTCCGGGTAAAGAACTTTCAGAGATATCAGTAAATGCAAACCGCAATCTCAGAGCTAATATAACGCATTTGTCAGCGTATGATTTCAAACGAATTCCTGTTTTGGGTGCAAAACCGGATATTATTAAAACGTTGCAATTACTGCCCGGTGTACAGGCACAATCGGAAGGGATGAGTTTATTTAATGTACGTGGTGGAGAGCCTGGGCAAAATCAATATCTTCTGGATGATGTGCCTTTGATTTATGTAAATCATTTTGGTGGTTTAACATCTGTGTTTAACCCGGAGATGATAAATTCCGTGGATTTTTATATGGGCAGTTTCCCTGCGCGACATGGAGGTAAATTATCTTCAATTGTTGATATAACTCAAAAAGAAGGGAACTTGTCAACGTTTGTAGGTTCATACAGTATCGGTTTAACGGATGCTTCGTTTAGTCTTGAGGGACCACTGATCCGTGATAAGCTAAGTTTTATTATTTCAGCTCGTAAAACGTTGATCGATTTTTTGTTAGCTGGAATTTCCACAGTTGATGATGTCAATAATTCAATCGTTTCTTATGGATTTCACGATGTAAATGCTAAACTTTCATGGAAACATGATGAAAGGAATACGTTTAATTTTAATTTGTACCAGGGAGATGATTATTTTAATTTCTGGGGCAAGCCTTGGGAGCTGGAAAAGAATGAGAGCAATCGTATTAGCCAAGTTTGGGGGAACTGGTTGTTATCGGGGAACTGGAAAAAAATAATAGGGGATCATTTGTTTGTTGAGAATCTGTTGTCATATACAAAATACAGGAATAAAAGCAAACAGACCTATAAAAGTATGTTTGATGCTGAAAAGGAAGTATTCGTTTTTAAAAACAGTTCATCTGTAAATAATTTATCTGCTAAATCCATTTGGAAATATGCAATGACAAGGTATATGTTTTTGGAGTTTGGGAATGAAACAAATTACATGATCTATGAACCTGGTTATTATTATAATTCTACAGCTCAATACCAGGTCACAAGTTCTGTATATCATACCTTCAAAACAACATTTTTTATTGACAATATCATTGATGTCAGCCCGTCTGTTGAAATCCGGCCTTCATTGCGATTTAATCTTTATATAAATAATAATATCCTTTATCCGGATTTTGAACCACGCGTTAATTTTAGGTTTAAATTGGCAGACAGTCAAAATCTTGAACTAAATTACATGAGAGTAATGCAGTATGATCATTTAATACACATTCAGGATCAAATCATAAAAAGTGAAATCTGGTTACCGTCAAGTTCAGAAAACCCATCGCAGTTATCCGATCAATTGTCGGTAAGTTGGATGAGTAGCATTGCAAAGGATATACTGAAATTAGAAGTGAGTCTCTATTATAAGAAGATGGATAATCTTGCGCGTTTAAAAATGGGCTATGAAAATGCATTGGGCTTAACAGATATTGAGCATAAATTGCTGCGTAATGGTAAAGGTGCCGCGTATGGTTCAGAAATTATACTAAGTAAAAATAAGGGGATTTTAACTGGTTCTGTTGCTTACAGTTTTACTGAATCTAAAAGAAGTTTTGCCGAAATAAATAAGGGAGAGTTTTATGATTATGAGTATAATAGTCCACACACAATAACTTTGAATGCGAACAGAAAGCTAAACAGATACTGGAACTTTAATCTTGTTTGGACCTTCTCTTCAGGGTTACCATATACACCAGCTTCGGGAAAACATTTATTAATGGACCTAACCAATGGGAAAGTCACTGACGGTGTTGCAATTGACTATGAGGAATATAATAGTGGGAGAATGCAAAATTATCATCGGATGGATGTTGGTTTTACTTATGAGACCAAAACTAAAAAGGGGAATAAAGCTGTCTGGACTTTTTCTGTTTATAACCTGTATAACCGCATGAATCCATACAACTATTATTACGATGATGATAAATACTTAGATACGGGAGTAGAATATACAAAACCACTTAAGCTTTATAAAGTAACATGGTTTCCGATAATACCCAGCTTCTCGTACAAAGTTTTTTTTGATGACATTAAATTCAGAAACTAATTTTCGTAATCGAAATACAACTGGTAAAAATGCATTTTTTTCTGTTGGTCGTAGCCGCGCTCAATCAGTTGCTTGTTTCCATGCACGTATACATGAAAATTTTTATCCAGTTTGATGACTGACTTAAAAAACCGTTTGTGCTTTTTTACGGCATCAGGCTCAATGGAAAACGCATCTTCCAGGGGTATCTGCCGTTCATTTTCATAAAACTCACGATAATCCTCAAAAGCCTTGATTGTTTCAGGGTTTTCAATCACCTGTGATTCAAAGTCAGATAAATCGAAATCTTTGTTTTTGCCAAAATAATCGATGGAACGGTTCAGCATGTCGGCCTGTTCACTACGGTCAACACGGTTCTCTGCATTGTATACATCGGTAACAAAATCCTTGCACAGCGACAAATAATTCTGGGTCATGAAAAAGTTGTCTTCGCGCGGAATCAGACCCAGGAAATCGGTCTTCCAGTACACCGCTTCATCTCCTTTTGAGATGGAATCCACGATGGAAATGATGTATTCACCTGTTTCCTGGTTGCGGAAAATAAGGGCGCCTTTATCCAGCTTCTTAATGCTGATCCCTTCTTTGGGTTCAATACCGAATTTCTGATCACCAGTGTATACTTTCAGATAAGTTTCTTTGGTTTCTGATTTGAATAAACCGATACAACGGTAGGCTTCACCATAGAGTTTTACATTGTCGATGTTGGCTACATAAAAGTCTCCGGCTTTTATCTTAGAGTGCGTGGATGTTTCGTACAACAGCTCTGCCAGTTTTTTCGAAGATCCGATAATGGTTTCTGCATTTTCAAATATCTGATCCACTTCCTGTATAACGGGATTGATATCCGGGTCCGCAAAATTATACTGAATATCAGGCTTAAATGTTTTCAGAAAATACTGAAGGAGCAAGGGAGATAAAGGATGGTCTTGCTGCAGTGAGAGCAGATTTTCTGATAATTCACAGCCTTCGTCGTAAGGCTTGTAACCAATATGGTGGACAATAAGTTGGCGTATAGTAGCTTCGTTGTAATCGATCATAATTTGAAAATTTCAACAAAAATGGGATATAAAATTGAAATGACATGAAATAAGCGGAATGTTTTTGAAGGCATAGTTTATAATGCCACCAGTTCCGGAGTTTTGTGTTATTTCAGGGTGCGTTTAACAATAATGACATCTCTCAGGGATTGCGTGACCCATATTGTTCGCAATCAGTTGTGCTTATAACATTCCGGCGGGGATTACAGGAATTAAATGTGGAGAACAGTTCCGTTACTAACCTTTTTCGTAAACCCGAAGGGTTGATATTATTGTAACTGTAATCAATGAGCGGTTTACAGAAATCCCGAAGGGATGGCATTATGTTTTGAGGAAATTACTTTTAATTGGGATATGGCAATTGTCTATTGGCATTAACTTCTGAAAAATTCGGAACAGGTAATTGTAATCTCAAAATACTGTTGTCCGGTTAAAGCTTCAGAGATTCCTCGCTACACCCGGAATGACAAGCAGTTGCTGGCTGTTGGGCTGGAGGATGTGTTGGTTTGCTACAGATTCGAAAACCAACACCTCCTCCAGACCCATATGAACCTAAAAGACTGTCATTCTGAGCGTAGTAAAATGAAGCGAAAAATCTTTAAGTAATATTGATCTTTAGCTGGTCAACAATAATCTCAAAATATCGCTTAAAGCTTATTTTGAAAAACATTTGGTGTAATTTATCACAACCTTTTGCAAAAATTAACAACCATTGTTTGTATTTTTGTAGTTTAAAGAAAACACGTTATATGGGATTTTATCTTTTCAGAACACCGAAGCCACGAACATTTGAGCATGTGCCGATCTACTATGACGAATCGAAAGAGCGTCTTAAACAGATGCAGCGTCAGGCAGATCTTGAAGCCGGAAAGCTCTCCAGTGATGAGTATGTGCCAAATATAAAGGGTAAATTCCGTAAGAACTGGCATAATACGTATACCAGTTCCGCAAGAAACGAAAAGCGGAAGTCCAATTTGCGTCTTGTGGCTATCATAGCCGTATTATTTTTTATTGCCTGGTTGATCCTGAATTCAGACTTTAGCATCTTAAACGTGTTCTGGGAAAAATAGCTCCAGCTTATGACTGATATAATCAAGCTTTTACCCGATTCCGTAGCTAACCAGATTGCTGCAGGTGAGGTCATACAACGTCCTGCGTCTGTAGTAAAGGAATTGGTTGAAAATGCTATTGATGCAGATGCCACTCAAATTACAGTTATTATTAAAGATGCCGGAAAAACCCTGATACAGGTTATTGATAATGGAAAGGGGATGTCTGACACCGATGCACGGATGTCTTTCGAGCGGCATGCTACATCCAAGATTACGGATGCCACTGATCTGTTTAATATACACACCAAAGGATTTCGTGGTGAGGCTTTGGCTTCTGTTGCGGCCATTGCACACGTGGAAATGAAAACACGGCAGGTAGGCGCTGAACTAGGCAGCGTTCTCGATATTAACGGATCAAAAGTTGAACGACAGGAACCGGTTAGCTGTCCGCAGGGGACCAACATCAGTGTGAAGAACCTGTTTTTTAACGTTCCGGCAAGACGAAAATTTCTTAAATCGGCTTCTACAGAATTCAGACATATACTCAATGAGTTTCAGCGTATTGCTCTTGTTGCCCCCGATACGACATTTAAATTATACCATAACGAAGAGGAAATACTTGATTTGCCGTCGGGAAGTATTCGTCAGCGCATCGTTGGTGTATTTGGTAAACCACTGAATCCAAAACTGGTATCGCTCGAAGTGGAGACATCCATAGTGAAGATTTCCGGTTTTATCGGAAAACCTGAATTTGCTCGGAAAAAATTCGGGGAACAATTCTTCTTTGCCAATAACCGCTACATGCGTCATCCTTATTTTCATAAGGCGGTGATGGACGGCTATGGTAATATTCTGCAACCAGAGACCATCCCCAGTTATTTTTTGTATCTGGATGTTGATCCTGCATCGGTGGATGTGAATATACATCCTACAAAAACCGAAATAAAATTTGAAAATGAACAGGCTATCTGGCCTATTTTAATGGCAGCAGTAAGAGAAGCATTGGGGAAATTCAACGTGGTTCCCTCTATTGACTTCGACCAGGAAGGTGCCATTGATATTCCTGTTCTGCATAAAGATACGGAGATTAAGATTCCGGTGGTACATACCAACCCGGAGTATAATCCGTTCAGATCAACCGGAACAAAGACTTCATCAGGTTCTTTCGAAACACCGTCGAAACATATTCCAACGGACTGGGAAAAGTTGTATGCCGATTTTGAAGACGAAACTGAATCAGAGAAAAATGAGGATAAAGATTTTGGATCAACCGTTGAACCGGAAATAAAACAGGCTGAAAAACTTTTTGATGAGGAAGAGCAAACGGTTCGAACCGAGCAATCTTTTTTTCAGTACAAGAATAAATACATCATAACTTCAGTGAAATCCGGTCTGATGCTGATCGATCAGCACAGGGCGCATTCACGCATTCTTTTCGAAAAATATCTTAAAAATATTGAGGACAACAGAGTCATCTCCCAGAAACTACTGTTCCCTGAAACCATTGAAATAAGCGCGGGAGACGGTGTTATTCTTGAAGAAATAAAAGATGTACTGGCTTGTTTAGGCTTTGACGTAGAGCGATTTGGAAAGAACACTTTTGCTATTAACGGTGTTCCTTATGAAACAGGAAATGTTAACGCCGTTGCCCTGCTGGAACAATTGATAGAAACTGCATCAGAGCAGGGCAGGAGCGTTAAAGCAGACTTGTCGCAATCTTTGGCACGTATATGTGCGGGAGCTGCAGCTATTCAGTACGGTAAAAAGTTATCTGAATCTGAAATGCAGGACATGGTCGATTCCCTGTTTGCCTGCTCCATGCCGAATTATTCTCCGGACGGTAAGTTGATTCTTACAATTCTGGAGGATACCGAACTGGAAAGGCATTTAAAATAATGGATTAAATTTGTTGAAAAATTTTATATATGCAACGATCTCTTTTAAGCTCAGCACCGGTGGTTAAAAACCTGATTATCATTAATGTGATTTTCTGGATTGCCAGTATAGTTCTGTTTAATACCTTTGGTATTCAGCTCGAACAATATTTGGGACTGCATTATTTCAGATCCCAACAATTTATGCCGCATCAGCTTATAACTTATATGTTTATGCACAGTTATATGCACATGGCTTTGGGGCATATCTTTTTTAATATGTTTGCCCTCTTTATGTTTGGCGTTATGCTGGAACGGGTTTGGGGATCTAAGCGTTTTTTACAGTATTATCTGATTACAGGAATAGGTGCAGGATTGGTTCAGATGCTTGTGTATTATATCAGGATAAGTTCGCTTGAAAAAGGAATAGATCCTGAGACGATTCAAAATATATATAAAAATGGTTGGTCCATTCTTCAGGAAGGAAAAAATTATTCTAACGAGGTATTGGCGCAACTTAACCTAATGGTTAATACCTCGACAATTGGTGCATCAGGTGCGGTTTTTGGTATACTTCTGGCATTTGGTATGTTGTTTCCAAATACTCAATTAATGCTGTTGTTTCCACCAATTCCTATTAAAGCAAAATACTTTGTGATAGGTTATGGCGTTATTGAGTTGTTTGCAGGAGTTGCTAATCGTTCAGGTGATAATGTGGCACATTTTGCGCACCTTGGAGGGATGTTGTTTGGATTCTTCCTGATCCGTTACTGGAATAAAAATACGAAAAACTTCTATTAATGAGTATCTGGGACGAAATAAAGGAATCGTTTAAAAAGGGTAGTATCGTTACCCGCATACTCTATGTGAATATCGGGGTATTTATTTTTCTCCGATTGGCAGATGTTGTTTTTACACTTTTTGGTTTGGAAACAAATCAATGGATTTATCCCTTAAATCTGGTTGAGATTTCGGCAGATTTGAATGTTTTGATGACAAAACCCTGGACGGTTATTACCTACATGTTTGCTCAGTTTGATTTTTTGCATATTCTGTTTAATATGTTAATTTTCTACTGGTTTGGGCGGTTCTTTTTGACGATCTATAATGAAAAGCAGCTCCTCGGACTTTATATAACTGGAGGGTTGGCAGGTGCACTATTATATATATTAGCCTATAATTTTATACCTTTCTATTCAAAAGATTTAACCAGAGAAATGTTAGGGGCTTCTGCCTCGGTGCTGGCAATTGTGGTTGCCGTTGCGGTGACTGCTCCCAATAACGAAATTAACCTGATATTTATCGGTCCTGTTAAAATGAAGTATCTGGCTTTATTTACGGTGGTTATAGATCTGATAAGTGTTACCGGCGATAATGCCGGCGGACATATTGCACACCTGGGCGGTGCTGCCTGGGGTTGGATGTATGTAATGGCCTTTCAAAAAGGGAATGACATGGGTAAATTTGTAAATATTATTATAGACAGTATTGTTTCCATTTTTAAACCGAAACGTAAGAAGATGAAGGTAAAATGGAACCGTCCGGTAACTGATATTGATCAGGAATACAGAGATCAGCGCGCCGCAAAGGAACATGAGATTGACGCAATACTGGAGAAAATAAAAAAATCGGGTTACGACAGCCTGACAAAGGACGAAAAACAAAAATTGTTTCAGGCCGGAAATCATTAGTTTGGATCAACCTTAATTGAAAATGAAAAAGTTTATACGAAGAACTTTTCTGATCTTTAATCTGCTTGCAGTACTCTTACTGCTGGTGGCTTACCTGGCTCCGGTTGTGAATCCCCGTACATTTGTAGTGCCAAGTTATCTCGGTTTGGCTTTTATCTATATTGTGGTTCTGAACCTGCTTTTTGTGATTATCTGGATCTTCGCATCAAAGTGGTATTTTATCATTTCTTTGCTTGTGCTTATGCTGGGTTACAATGTGTTGAACCGCTCAGTGCCGTATAGAACAAATGAGACTAAAATAACAGAGCCTGGTGCATTTAAACTGATGAGTTTTAATGTCAGGGTATTCAACCGGTACGGGTGGACGGCTGATGGCGACCCGGATGATGTGGCACGTTTTGCTAACAACCAGAATCCTGATATCATTTGTTTACAGGAATTTGGCGTCAATAACAGGTCAAAGACTCATTCTGAAAAGGCTGTTCTTCGTCTTTTTTCGCGCTGGAAATATCACTATTTTGAATTTGGGGAGCCCGGAACCAGTGGTTACCGTCAGGGGCTAGCAATATTCTCGAAATATAAGATTCTGAGGACCGGTAAATTGCCGGATGGCGATAATGATAATTTTACCATTTATGCTGATATTGAAAAAGATAATAAAGTGATCCGGTTGTTTACAAGTCATTTGCAGTCCATTAATATGTCTGGTAAGGAGTACCTGGTTTATGACATTCTGAAGGATCCGACTAACAGTGAA
Source organism: Quyinboa mangrovi (assembly GCF_042219825.1). Lineage (NCBI taxonomy): Bacteria > Pseudomonadati > Bacteroidota > Bacteroidia > Bacteroidales > Quyinboaceae > Quyinboa > Quyinboa mangrovi. The sequence continues at coordinate 252,939 of NZ_JBHJHQ010000005.1, read as the reverse complement.
AAGGTTCGGCATGAAATGGGCATTTTTCGCTGGCACATGAATGCGGCTTATAAGCAGCGTGCTGTTCAGGCTCAGACATACCGGAAGTATATTGATGCATCTCCGTATCCTGTTGTTGTTTGCGGCGATTTTAACGATACTCCTGTGTCTTATGCTTATCGCAAGATTAAAGGTGATCTGATTGATACATATATAGAATCCGGTAACGGTATTGGATCAACGTATAACGGACCATACCCGCTTTTGCGGATCGACTATATTTTTATAGATAAGCGATTAACCTCCAATGATTTTAAACGGTATAAAGTCGATTTATCCGATCACTACCCCATTAGTTGTTATATTGCATTTAAGGAGTAAATTCGATATCGTCAAATCCCCCGTCAATTGTGAGAATCAATTGACGCCCCCTTTTTCTAAGGGGGAAAAGTAAGTTGTAACAATATTTGTTGATTGTCCTCCTTGAAAAGGAGGTGTCCCGACGTTTTAGTCGGGACGGAGGATTTAGGGTAGAGATTTTATATTTTTTGCTTTATTTCTTCCCTTTAAACTCATTCCCACAGCTTTTACAATAGTAGTATGTGGCATTTGAAAACGGAAAGGTCGCCAGTGCTACACTCAGCAATCCCAGAAAAAATCCTTTAATGCCTTTTGTGTTGCCGAATCCGGTTTCGATTTTATCTGAATGGCATTTAGGGCAACGTAAGACAGTTCCTGACTCATCGGTAAAAGGAGTATTATGGATTTCTCTGTAAATTTGCAAAGCTTTTTCTTTATCCGCTTCACGGACTTTTACTTTTATACCACCTACAAACTGGTTATAGTGTGGACCCAGATTTGAGGTGTTTTCATCAAACACATGACACTCAATTCCTTCACTTTCGAGTTTCGATTGTAGCAGGTGTGCATGAAATGAGTCGTTAAAAACTTCCAGTGTAACCAGTTCGTTGGGATTTTTCATGGGTGTTGATTTTAAGTATTAATTACATTTCGCCGTTCCACTCCTTGTAAAACCTGTCAAGATATGTTTCCATAAACCGGTGGCGTTCTTCAGCCATGGCTTTACCGGTTTTTGTGTTCATCAGATCTTTCAGATGTAGCAGCTTGTCATAAAAATGATGTATGGTTGGTGCTTCTGATTTGGTATATGCATCGTATGTGTCGGCATCAGACTGGTTAAAATCCGGGTCATGGATTAACCGGTTCTTAAACCCTCCGTAATTAAATGTTCGGGCAATACCAATAGCCCCTATTGCATCAAGACGGTCGGCATCCATCACCACTGCCAGTTCCGGGGTAAGTTCTGATTTTTTATTCAGGTTTTTCCGGAATGAAATGTGTTCAATGATGTAGAGTACCTCTTGGATTATATCCGGATCAACTTTTTGGGAGGCAAGAAAATCACCTGCCAATTTTCCGGCAAGTTTTTCATCTCCTCCGTTTAGTTTAGCATCTGAAATATCATGTAAAAGTGCGCCAAGAAGAACAACAGTTTTATTACAATGTTCCTTTTCTGCAATAGATTCAGCAGTTCTATATACCCTGTAGGTGTGCCACCAGTCGTGACCTGATTCATTTCCCGACAGTTCCTGTTTTACAAAGGCAATGGTCGATTTAATCAGATTGCTATTCATTCATAATGCGGTAAGTTACTCCGATAAATTTCATGGGTGCATTAAATTCAAATATCAGTTTATCTGTTTCCATCAAAACCGGAAAGAAAAAACTTTGTCCTCCGAATGTGGTTTTATAGCTGTATTTTATGCCTGTTTGGGCCATCTGCGGTGTGTAAATATACACAGTTTTATCTTTTACACTTTCAAAGCCTGCTTCCAGCATAAGCTTTTTTTCGGCTGGAAATTCCACTGTAACTTTGTCGCCGGGTTTAACCGTCTGAGGAAAAGATATATTGGTAACATCATATGTTCTGGAAATCGGTTTTGGGATATAAGTGGTTGAAATATCCTTTTCGTTGAATATTTTACCTTCTTCCGGCTCCTGCCATTTTTCAGGTGAAAACTTTTTTGCTTCAAATCCTGCCTGATGCCAGTTCCCTACAATATTTTTCTGTGCATCGAATGCGAAAGTGATATAGGTTTTACCTCCAACCGCTTCCGTAGCGTAATTATTGGCTTTTTGACGGTAGCATTCAAACTCCTTATTGCTGTAGACTAAAATGTCGTTGTTTATTTTTAACGATATTGCCAGCTTGTTATTTTCAAAATCATGGGGCGAATCCGGCGTTAGGCATACAGTCAATGCATTTTTCCCTTCAATAAGAAATTTGCGAATATCGGTCACAAACACGTGTGGATCGTCGACAGAGGCACTTGGATCTCCATCATAAATCACAAAATAGTTGTTGACCCAAAATTGTAATCTGCCGGTTGCAGCAATTTTTAGTGGTGCCGATTCTATCGAGTCCTTAAGTTTGAACTCGGTTTTAAAATAATAATCCGTCAATACGGTATCTTCTGTTTCCGGATAACCTATCCAGTATGGTACTTCTTCCTTTGCAGCTTTTGCAAAAGGTGTTGCAAGGATAAAAAGTAGCAGAATAAATTTGTACATCGTAAGGTTTTTGTTTCGTTTGGGATTAACGTCTGAGTTCAAAATTTTCTCCAAGGTACACCTTGCGAACCATTTCGTCGTTTGCCAGGTCTTCTGCTGAACCGGATTTTAAAATTCTTCCTTCGAAAAGCAGATAGGCTCTGTCGGTAATGGAGAGTGTTTCATGAACGTTATGGTCAGTAATTAAGATTCCAATATTTTTATCTTTCAATTTCGATACAATGGTCTGAATATCTTCAACAGCAATCGGATCTACGCCGGCAAACGGCTCATCCAGCAGGATAAATTTCGGACTGATAGCCAGGGCCCGCGCTATTTCGGTTCGTCTTCTTTCACCCCCGGAAAGTCTGTCTCCGGTGTTTTTACGAATATGACCCAGCCCGAATTCGTCTATCAGCTCTTCCATTCTTGCTTTTTGATCAGGCTTTGGGATTTTAGTCATCTCCAGCACAGAAAGAATATTATCTTCAACTGTCATTTTGCGGAATACAGAGGCTTCCTGAGCAAGGTATCCCAACCCTTTTTGGGCTCTTTTGTACACCGGCAGTTTTGTAATCTCTTCGTCATTCAGAAAGATTCTTCCATGGTTTGGTGTAATTAATCCTACCGTCATGTAAAATGTGGTTGTTTTTCCAGCACCATTTGGTCCCAGCAGACCCACAATTTCACCTTGCTGAACATCAATGGAAACCTTATTGACAACGGTTCTGTTCTTGTAGATTTTTACCAGATCTTCGGTTCTGAGAATCATCCTATCGTAGTCACTCATAGAGAAAACAATTTTATCGCTGTTTTAAAATCTGTACGAATATAAGCAAAATTACCAAGGCGCATGGATACTTTATGTTGTATGCTTGAACGGAGCTCTGTTATAAATTCTTAAAAATTAGTTTAACAGGAAACTGAAATTATCTTCTGAAGATAATTCCAAAGGTTCTTTCCCAAATTTAAAAATTCTGCATGTTTTAGGTCCTTTTAAAATGATGCTATCATTAGTAACCAAAAACATAGTGCTTTCACGTAGTCCGGCAACCCAGATTTCGGGGTGCAATACTGTAAATTCATTGATACGTTGTTCTCTTGTTTCACCGGCATGACCGTCCGGGTTGGCATCCATGTAATGCGGGTTGATCTGAAAAGGAATTAGATTAAGCGTTTTGAAGGATTTTGGCTCAGTAACCGGCATGTCGTTGGTAGTCATCAGTGTGGGGCATGTGATGTTTGACCCGGCACTCCAACCTACATATTTTATGCCTGAAACAACTCTTTCGCGGATAACTTCCATCAGATTTTGGTTATACAACTCTGCTACCAATTGAAATGTATTTCCGCCACCTACCATAATGGCGTCAGCGTCTTTTATTGCTTTTACCTGATCCGGAAACGTATGTATTCCTGTTACTTTTAATCCCGCTTTACTAAGGCTTTCGTTTACTTTCTCTGTGTAAGTGTCATACGAAAACCCAACAGCAGCAAAAGGAATGAATACAATTTTGCTACTCCCGCTAAGAAACTTTCTGATCTCTTCTCTGGGATATTCCAGGTATGCTTCTCCGGCATTGGTTGAATTGCTGATTAATAAAAGTTGCATGTGCTTGTTTTTTTACAAAAATACAATTTTAAAAGGCATAGAAAATATCTGTCAATTTAAACCGGGTTAATTTGAAAGGTTGTGACGTGAAATTTTAGTCGTGGGTCGTTAGTCGTTGAACGTAAAAGGGAGAAAAATTAATAACCCCGGATAAATGAACAAAGTGAATGCCATACGTTATCAATGAAGAATTATGAATGGACATTCCTGATATAGGTCAACCTACTAAAAAGTCATTAACGCGTGATTCAAAGTTTTTAATTCCCTGAAATTTGCAATTTTAATTACATTTAATTTAGGAGGATCCTCCTAAAATATTAAATCTCTGATTTGTATTTTTCGGGACTCGGTTCTTGATTGTTGTGTCTAAAAAACAAGGCTGCACGTTTAAACGATTTAGCGAAATACTATTTTTATATGCAAAAAGAAAGCGGAACGAAACGTCCCGCTTTCAAAATATTTTAACAGATGTTTATCTGATTTTTGATCCTTTGGTTGCAAAGAAGATCAGGTAAGCATAATAAATGAAAATTGCGCTGACTGCTGCAATAACTGTTCCTGTTGCTGTCTGAATACCACCCATGATAGGCATCAGAATTGCTGCACCAATAACAGATGTAGCAATTACACCTGAAGCAACATCTGAATGAGGTCCCAAATCTTCAAGTGCAAGACTGTAGATGACCGGCCACATGATGGAGTGGAACAAACCTGTTCCAAGGAATAACCACATGCTGATGTTTCCGGACATAGCAATACTTCCGCCAAGCAATGCTGCACCACCTAAAGCACAAATCGAGAGGATCAGGTTTGGTTTGAATTTGTTCAGTACGAAGATACCGATCAAACGGCCAACCATTAAACCACCCCAGTAGAATTTCAACATATCTGTTGTTGAAGTCTCAATGACAGCACCTTTTTTAGCGGCAAAGTCTGCAAAGAAACTTGGGATACCAATCTCAATACCCATGTAAACAAAAATAGCTAGTGAGCCGAGCCAAACGTGCGTATATTTAAATGCACTTGATTTGTAATTTCCTGTTTTTCCTTCTTCTTCTTCTTTCTCTTTAATGTTTGGAAGTTTAAGGAATAACATAATGATAAGTATTACGGCTGTGGCAATACCAATACCAGTAAATGGACCAGCCACAATATCTTTAATTGCAGAATTATCCAATGTTTCACCCGGAGCAAGTTCCGGAGTAACAAGTAGTATGGAAACAAAAATAGGTGCAATAACGGTCGCAACTGAGTTTAATGCATTGGTTAAGGTTAATCGGCTTGCGGAACTCTTGGCGGGACCCAAAGCAACAACGTAAGGCGCTGCTGCAACCTGAAGGATCACAACACCAATTGCAAAAATTGATACAGCGCTTAGAAAGCCATAATATCCAAATCCAACACCAGGAATACTGGCAAAGAATCCAATGGCGATAAGTCCTAATCCGGTAAAAATTGAAAAGCGGTAGCCTATCTTGTTAATCAGGAAGCCAACCGGAATAGAAAGGATATAAGCGCCATAGAAAAAAGTGTTTGGAAGCTGTTTTTGCACATCATTCAGTCCAAACGCACTTTTAAGGAACTCAATAGTAGAGTTATTCATAGTTGTAATAAATCCGAACAGGAAAAACAACGATGCCATTACGATCAATGGAAAAAGATACTTGTTTTTTTCGTTTGTCATTGTTAAACTTATTAAGGTTAAATATTATTTAGTATAAAATTTATATACACATGAATGCAGATAAGTTTCACCCGGCCTAAGGATGACCGAAGGGAAATTTGCCTTGTTGGGTGAATCAGGGAAATGTTGTGTCTCAAGGCACAAGGCATGACGTTCGCCATATGTATGGCCATGTTTTCCGGTTCCCTGCTCATCTGTCCAGTTTGCGGAATAAAACTGAACACCAGGTTGTGTAGTGTAAACTTTCATGCCTCTTCCGGAAGCCTTTTCATAATAATCGGCAGCCAGTCCCGGTTCATTTTCTTTTTTGTCGATGACCCAGTTATGATCATATCCCTTCCCAAATTTCAGTTGCTCATCATCCTCGTTTATGCGTGATCCGATTACTTTGAACGAGGTGAAATCCATAGGTGTTCCTTTTACAGGTTTTATTTCACCAGTCGGAATAGATACATCGTCCATTGGAGTAAAATGCGATGCGTTGATCATCAGTTCGTGTCCTTCAATGCTTCCATTGCCTTCGCCTGCAAGGTTAAAGTAGGAGTGACCGGCAATGTTTATTGGAGTAGCCTGATCAGTTGTGGCTTCGTAATCCAGTTTCAATTCATTGTTATCTGTCAGCGTATATGTGACTGAAAATTCAACATTGCCCGGATATCCCATTTTACCGTCAGGATCGGAATAACTCATTTTTACAGAAGAACCATTGTTTAGTTCTTTAACAGGCTCACAGTCAAAAACCTTCATGCTATATCCTTCGAGTCCGCCATGCAGACTGTTTGGCCCGTTGTTGATCGGAAGCTGGTACGATTTTCCGTCCAATGTAAATTTTCCTTTGGAGATGCGGTTCGCGTAACGTCCACAAATGGCGCCAAAGTATTCATGCCCTTTAAAATAACCATCAATGGAGTCATAACCTAAAACCACGTCTGCAAATTCACCATTCCTGTCAGGTGCATAAATGCTTACAATTTTGCCTCCAAAGTTGCTTACCTGAACAACCATGCCATTTTTATTCTTCAATGTAATTAATCGGGTTTCTTTATCTTCCCACGTTCCTTTGAATAAAGATTCTTCCAGTATTTTCATAATAATTTATTGTAGTTTTCCAAATATTTTGCGAGTACCTGCAAATGTAGCAACTAATATTAATTGTACAAGGGCATTTTTCTATTCTGCAACATGTTTGCTAAAAGAAATCTGGAGCTATTTTGGTTGTTTTCAAAGTATTAATTTTATTTGCTCCAAATTGGAATCAAAATAAATTGCAACTTTATATTGTAGTTCGATATTTAAGTGTTACTTTTACACTTTTAATCTTGCAACATTAACGTATTAATTAACTAATGCAATAACTATTATGGCAACTTTAGATTGGATTGTTATTGGTCTTTTTGGCCTTGCTCTGGCCGGAATCATTGTTTGGGTTTTCCGTCAGAAGCAAACTAGTTCAGGCGATTACTTTCTGGCAGGTCGTGATGCAACATGGATTGCGATCGGTGCTTCGATTTTCGCCTCAAACATTGGTTCTGAACACCTGATTGGTTTGGCCGGTGCAGGAGCATCCAGCGGTATGGCGATGGCACACTGGGAAATTCAGGGTTGGATGATCCTTATTCTTGGATGGGTATTTGTACCGTTCTATTCACGTAGTATGGTAACTACCATGCCTGAATTCCTTGAAAAGCGATATAACAAGGAGTCCCGTTCTATCTTATCACTTATTTCACTTATCAGTTACGTGTTGACTAAAGTTGCTGTAACTGTTTATGCCGGTGGTATTGTATTCAAAAACGTTTTTGGAATTGAATCACTCTGGGGAATTGACTTTTTCTGGATATCGGCCATTGGTTTGGTACTGCTGACAGCTATTTATACTGTTATCGGTGGTATGAAATCGGTGTTGTATACATCAGTTTTGCAAACACCAATCCTGCTACTGGGATCTGTAATTATTTTGGTACTGGGACTTAAAGCTGTTGGAGGCTGGGAGGAAGTGATTCGCATTACAAGAGCAGTTCCTGTAAATGATTACGGAGATTCAATGGCGAACCTGATAAGGAGTAACCGTGACGAAAGCTTTCCATGGCTTGGGGTGTTGATAGGTTCTTCTGTTATTGGTTTCTGGTATTGGTGTACTGACCAGTTTATTGTTCAGCGTGTACTTTCGGGTAAGGATGAAAAAGAATCAAGACGTGGTACCATCTTTGGTGCGTATCTTAAATTAACACCGGTATTCCTGTTTATGATTCCTGGTATGATTGCATTTGCACTGGCACAGAAAGGTGTGGTGATCAATGGTAAAGTATTTGAACTGACAACTGCTGATGCAGCTTTCCCAACCTTAGTAGCAACCCTGTTGCCGGCAGGTGTCAAGGGACTTGTTGTTTCGGGTATCCTTGCAGCACTGATGAGTTCACTGGCATCATTGTTTAACTCATCTTCCATGCTGTTTACCATAGACTTCTATAAAAAATTCAAGCCGACGGCTACAGAAAAGAAACTGTTGCAGGTTGGAAGAATAGCTACGGTCGTGGTAGTAGTTTTAGGAATTTTGTGGATACCGATTATGCGCTCTATAGGTAATGTATTATATACCTATCTGCAGGATGTTCAGTCAGTTCTGGCTCCTGGTATTGCAGCTGCTTTCCTTTTGGGTATTCTTTCTACTAAGCCTACGCCTAAGGGTGGTATGTGGGGTATGATCGCAGGATTTATTATCGGCGTTATACGTTTAGGAGCTAAAGTTCTATATTCATCCCTGGCGAAAGCGGACGGATTTACAGATGTAAAATTATGGGCTGCTGAACATGGTGTTCACAATTGGTTCTACGGATTATTTTACGATGTTAACTGGTTATTCTTCAGTGGTGGTATGCTTATATTCAGTATGCTTGTTATTCTGGTGGTAAGTGCATTTACAAAACCTGCTCCTGCAGAACAAATTGCTGGTCTGACCTTTTCTTCTGTTACAGCAGAACAGAAGGCTGCGACTCGTGCAAGCTGGAATCAGTGGGATATAATTAACTCTGCTATTATAGTTGGTATCACAGTAGCATTCTATATTTATTTCTGGTAAAATCGTAATAAATGGTAGAATTTTACAGAAAGGAACATCAGTTTATTCTGGCAGTTGACTGTATTATTTTCGGATTCGATGATGAAGGACTCAAACTGCTTTTACTTCAACGAACTTTTGAACCGGCCAAAGGACAGTGGTCATTGATGGGTGGTTTTATTAAGGAGGACGAAAGTGCAGATGGTGCTGCTGCCAGAGTACTGAATGAACTTACTGGTTTAACCGATGTATATCTTGATCAGTTACAGGTTTTTAGTGAACCGGAAAGGGATCCTGGCGCACGTGTAATATCACTGGCTTATTCTGCTTTAATCAATATTGAATCATACGATAAGGAATTGGTTAAAAGTCATAATGCCCACTGGGTGCAGCTGGATGAGTTGCCGGAACTGATTTTCGACCATTATAAAATGGTTGATAAAGCTTTAAAACGGTTAAGAAGAAAAGCAGCCAGTCAACCGATAGGTTTTAATTTGCTTCCTGAGAAGTTTACATTAACGCAGTTACAGCGTCTATACGAAGCAATATATCAGCGAGAAATGGATAAACGGAATTTCAGAAAAAAAATATTATCGATGGGTGTTCTTGAAAAGCTGGAAGAGAAAGACAAGATTTCTTCAAAAAGAGGTGCTTTCCTGTACCGTTTTAACGAGGAGAAATATAATGATCTGTCGGATGAAAGTTTTTCGTTCGGTGTGCCGGTTTAATCTGTATAACTTTTTACCTCATTATAGAAAATTATTCGGATAATAAAATCAGTTTTTATGTTAGATAATTTAAAAGAGATAGTTTTTAAAGCCAATATCGATTTGGTGAAGCATGGTTTGGTAATCTTTACCTGGGGAAATGTTAGTGCTATTGACAGGGAATCAGGTTTAGTTGTGATCAAGCCGAGTGGGGTGGATTACGAAGTGATGAAAGCCTCTGATATGGTAGTTGTTGATCTTGACGGAAATGTAAGAGAGGGAAATTTAAAACCATCTTCTGACCTTGCTACGCACATTGAACTGTATAAAGCTTTTCCTAATATTGGTGGTGTGGTTCACACGCATTCCACTTATGCTACGTCGTGGGCTCAGGCCGGTGTTGGTATTCCAAATATAGGCACAACACATGCCGATTATTTTTCGGATGAGATACCTTGTACCCGCCAGATGACTGAAGAAGAAGTGTTTGGAGAAAAGGGTTATGAACTGGAAACGGGAACAGTGATTATTGACACATTCAAGGATAAAAATCCGGATGAGATACCTGGTGTTTTGGTTCAGAACCACGGTCCGTTTGCATGGGGAAAAGATGCCGATAATGCCGTTCACAATGCGGTTGTTATGGAGCAGGTTGCCAAAATGGCTTCCATTGCTTACGGTGTGAACCCAAATTTGAAAATGAACCCGCTGCTTATTAAAAAACATTATGAACGTAAGCATGGACCAAATGCTTATTATGGTCAGAAATAATTAAACTCAATTTATATCATGTCAGAAAAGAAATATGTAATCGGTCTGGATTACGGTAGCGATTCTGCCCGTTCCATTATTGTTGATGTGGAAACAGGGAAGGAAATGGCTACAGCCGTAAAATATTATCCCCGCTGGATGGATGGCAAATACTGTGTGCCGCATAAGGATCAGTATCGTCAGCATCCGCTTGATTATATCGAAGTGCTGGAATACACGGTTAAGGAAGCGCTTGCACAATGTCCGCCCGATGTGGCAGAGAACGTTGTGGGTATGGCATTCGATACCACAGGCAGTACGCCGGTATTAACCAACGCTGAAGGTACACCACTTGCACTTACTCCTGAATTTGCTGAAAATCCAAATGCGATGTTTGTGCTTTGGAAAGATCATACAGCCGTAAAAGAGGCTGCACAGATTAATGAGTTGGCTGCAAAATGGGAGGTTGATTATACCCAATACGAAGGTGGTGTTTATTCATCAGAATGGGTGTGGGCAAAAATTCTTCATGTATTACGTGATGATGAAGTTGTGCGTAATGCATCTTATTCATGGATTGAGCATTGTGACTGGTTACCTGCATTAATTACAGGAAACACAAAACCAGAAGAAATTAAACGTAGCCGTTGTGCTGCAGGACATAAGGCAATGTGGCATGAAGAGTGGGGTGGACTTCCAAGTGAAAAATTCTTAACAACTCTTGATCCTCTTCTGGCTGGTTACCGTGACAGGCTATTTGAAAAAACTTATACAAGCGACGAAGTTGTTGGCACGTTGACTGAGGAATGGGCCAAACGTCTTGGTTTGAGTACTAAGGTAAAAGTTGGTGTTGGTGCATTTGATGCGCACATGGGCGCTGTTGGAGGTGAAGTAACGCCAAAAACACTGGTGCGAATTATGGGTACTTCAACCTGTGATATCATGGTGGCTGATTACGATGAAGTAGATAAGAAACTTATTCCGGGTATCTGTGGTCAGGTGGACGGATCTGTTATTCCAATGACTGTTGGTCTGGAAGCCGGTCAAAGCGCCTTTGGAGATGTGTACGCCTGGTTCAAGCGTTTGATCACCTGGCCATTGTCATTCCTTGATGATAAGGAACTTGCTGCACAGCTTGAAGATAAGATTATTCCGAAACTTTCGGAGGAAGCTTCCAAAATGGAAATTGGTGAAACTGCTTTGCTGGCAACAGACTGGATGAACGGTCGACGTACTCCGGATGCCAACCAGCTGGTAAAGGGTACTATTACAGGGATCAACCTTGGTAGTACAGCACCGATGATTTTCCGTGCATTGGTTGAAGCCACAGCGTTTGGTTCAAAAGCCATCGTTGACCGTTTTGTGGAAAATGGTGTGGAAATTGACCAGATCATAGCGCTTGGTGGTGTGGCTAAAAAATCAAAATTTGTGATGCAGACTTTAGCCGACGTACTGAATATGCCGATTAAGGTTCACTCTTCAGATCAGACCTGTGCTTTTGGTGCCGCCATGTTTGCAGCCGTAAATGCCGGTGAATTTAAAACTGTGACCGAAGCTCAGAAAGTGTTGGGTCAGGGTTTTGAGACATCTTATACACCCAACGAAGAGAATCATAAAAAGTATCTGCCCATTTACGAGAACTATCTTAAACTGGGTGCATGGACAGAAAAAGAACTTTTTAATAAGTAATTCTTTATACCCCTGTATATATATTTAGGGCGGCCATTTGGTTGCCCTTTTTTTGTGCCTGATGTGGAAAGTCATTTTTATATTTCACGCGTTCTGCTATTTTTAGAGAAAAATTATAAAATTATGACACTCGATAAATTTCTGGAAAACAAAGATGAATTACTAAGCGTCCTTTTCGACCTGTTACGAATTCCTTCCATTAGCGCTGATCCAAAGCATAAGCCTGATATGGAACGCATGGCAGAACTTTGGAAGCAAAAATTGCTGGGCATTGGCATGGACGAAGCAACAGTTTATGTTACCGATGGAAATCCTGTGACGTTTGCCAAAAAGATAATTGATCCTAAATTGCCTACCGTTATGATTTATGCCCACATGGATGTGATGCCGGTTGATCCGCTGGAATTATGGCATACTGATCCCTTTGAACCGTTGGTTAAAGATGGCAGGATCTGGGCTCGTGGTGCAGACGATGACAAAGGACAATCATACATTCATTTTAAGGCCGTTGAGTACCTCCTAAAAAACAACCTGCTGAATTGCAATGTAAAATTCATTATTGAAGGGGAAGAAGAAGTTGGTTCACAGTCATTGCCTGCTTTTATTGATGCTCACAAAGATTTATTGAATGCAGATATTATCCTGGTCTCAGATACAAGCATGATCAATCCGACTACTCCTGCCATTACAAGTGGGTTACGTGGGTTGGCTTACTGGCAGATAGAGGTTACCGGTCCATCGCGTGATTTGCATTCCGGTTTGTTTGGTGGTGCAGTAGCCAATCCTGCCAATATTCTGTGTGAATTGATTGCTGATATGTTCGATGAAAATCGTCAGATCACTATTCCGGGATTCTACGATGATGTGCTGGAAGTTTCAGATTATGAACGCGAACTGATTAATAAAACACCTATAGTTGAAGAGGAGTACAAAAAGAGTTTGAACGTAAAAGCACTTTTGGGCGAAAAAGGATATTCCATTCCTGAACGGACGGGTATTCGTCCTACTTTTGATGTGTGCGGTATCTGGGCTGGATTTACAGGAGAAGGTGCAAAAACAGTGATTCCATCAAAAGCATACGCCAAAGTTTCTTCGCGTATTGTACCTGACCAGGATCCTGATAAAATTGCCGATATGTTGGTGGATCACCTGAACAAAATTGCTCCGGATTATGTGACTGTAAAAGTGGAAAAGATGCATGGTGGAAGGCCTTATGTATGCCCGATTGATATTCCTGCGTACAAAGCAGCAGAGAAAGCCTGTGAAGCTGTGTTTGGAAAAACTCCGGTGTCGCTGAAAAGTGGTGGCAGTATTCCGATTATTTCAACGTTTGAAGAAAAACTCGGACTGAAATCAGTTTTGCTTGGATTTGGTCTGGAGTCGGATGCTATTCATTCACCCAATGAGAACTTCCCCGTTGAGAATATTGTGAACGGAATAAAAACCAGTGTGAAATTCTTCGAGTATTTTAGCGAAATGGCTTAAATACTGAAGACCATGCCATCCTCAACAGCAGTGATGTTGGGAAATATTTCCAATGCCTCTGCCAGTACTTCGTCCGGTTCTTTGTAACGGGCAGAGAAATGCCCGATAATTAATTTGCCGGCATCGGCGAGTTTAGCCAGTTGTGCCGCCTGAGCCGAAGTGGAATGGTATGTTCCGGAAGCCAGCAACTCTTCCTGGCTGGCAAAAGTTGCTTCATGATAAAGCAAATCCACATTTTTAAGAATGTCTGCATTTTCAGGGACAAATTTCGTGTCCGAGCAGTATGCGTAACTTCTGGGTTTATCCGGTTCTATGGTGAGCGATGTATTGGCTATTACAGATCCGTCTTCCAGTACCAGATCCTGACCATCCTTGATTTCTTTAATCTGTTTGATCGACAGACCATAAAAATCGATCATATCTTTTTTAATATTCCGTTCGCCGGGTTTTTCCCTGAACAGGTAACCACAGGTAGGAACCCTGTGTTGTAAAGGTACAGTCCATACTTCCAGTGACCGGTCATCATAAACCACGGCGTGTTTTTTCGGATCAACACGATGAAAGATAATTTTAAAGGGCAGCTGGTGTGAAAAATGTTCAATAAATGGACGTAGTACTGCTTCGAGTTCATCAGGAGAATAGATGTGAAGATCATTGGTCCGGTTGAGCAGGCCAAAGGTGGAGAGCAAGCCGGGCAGACCAAAAATATGATCGCCGTGGAGATGTGAGATGAAAATATGATTGAGCCTTGAAAATTTAAGATGCTGTTTACGCATCTGTATCTGGGCGCCTTCACCACAATCGATCATAAACAGTTTTTCCCTGAAATTGACTACCTGACACGATGGAAACCGTCTTGCGGTAGGCAATGCAGAATTACTTCCCAGAATATGCACATCAAAATTCATCTTCCCACTTTTTTGTAAATGTAAAAAAAATATTACCAAAAAAGTTTCTCGCGGATGGACGCAGAGAGATTCGTAGAAAAACGCTGCTTAAGTTTCTGCTTTTCGGTGGTTTTACTCCTGTTTCTGAGAGTGAATATAATTATAATCCTTCATGACGGTAATCAGGAATTCAACAGGTTTTAAGTCTGTTTGGACCTCCATTTTTTTTATGATCGCATCTTTAGTTTTTAAGGCAAAAAGCTGTGATTCATGATTCTGGTTGGTTTTTCTTAAAAACTGAATCACATCATTCACTGTCCTGATATCTTCTTCGGACAACATTTCCACTTCAGGAAATTTCATCGTATAGTTTTCAGGAAGATTTAAAAACATGGAGCCTCGTACTTTTTTTTGTTTTGTACGAAGCAGAATGGTCTTACCTACAATGTCACCCAGCCTTTGATTTTTTTTTGTTCCTACAATAAATAAAGTGGCTATTGAACCAAATAATAACATGACATCAATCAGCCGGAATACCCATCGGATGAAAATGCTGACAAACGAAGCTGATGTTCCTTCCTCGCTGTAAACCCGGATATTCATAACGCTTTTACCCGGACTCTGGCCATTCATAAACTGTTCAAAAACAAGATGGTAAAACAAAACCGGTATCGAAAAGATCATTAAGACCGTTTGTTCTTTCGCTAATCCGGTAATGACCATGGTCACAAAATAATAGGCTCCCATAATGGCATAATCAATAAGGTTGGCAATGATTCGTTCGCCGATACTGGCCAAAGGTTGCTCTATGCTGATGTTTTGTGATGTGTTAATGGTAAATTGTTCCATAAAATTTGTATTCAGGTATAAATAGTTTCATTTTTTTTCTATCTTTCGTATCCGTTAGCCTGTTTATAATTAAGGTTCATGAGCTAAAACATAAATTAATCACCGATACGTTAAGTCCGTTATATATTCCTTATTGTATCCGGATTTTTTGAAGGTTATTTCAAAAAATGAACAGATGAAAGAAATAGATTTTCTGCATAAAAATATTAAAAAATGGAAAGAATTCGAATCTCTGCTTGAAGATAAAGAAAATTCGAATCCCGACAGGCTGTTTAATCTGTATATTTCTCTGACTGATGATCTGGCTTATGCAAAAACCTATTATCCTGGTGGAGAGGCATATTATTACCTGAATCAATTAACGCAGAAAGTTCACGGATTAATTTATCAGAATAAACCGATTGAGCGGAAAAGTATCGGAAGGTTCTTGGCTTATGAACTACCACTTGTTTTTCACAGCCTGCGTAAGGAGTTTTATGTAGCACTGGCAATATTCATTGTTTCTGTGCTGGTTGGCATTCTTTCAACGGCATATAAGCCTGAATTTGTAAAGACTATATTAGGGGACAGGTATGTGAATATGACCATGGAAAATATCAGAAGCGGTGATCCAATGGGGGTCTACAAGAGTGCAAATGAATTACCCATGTTCCTGGGAATTACAATCAATAATATCCGGGTTGCGTTTTTTGCTTTCGTGTTAGGGATATTCACGTCGTTTGGAACAGGTTATATGTTGTTTACTAATGGCGTGATGTTGGGTACATTCCAGACTTTTATGATTCAGAATGGTGTGGTTTTGGATTCATTTGCAACCATTTGGATTCATGGCACGATTGAAATATTTTCTATCATCGTTGCAGGTGCTGCCGGTATTGCCATTGGAAACAGTTTTATTTTCCCGGGAACATACAGCCGTGTTTATGCATTGAAACAAGCGGCCATTAAGGGAGCTAAACTGGCCATCGGACTGGTACCTTTTTTTATTGTTGCCGGTTTTCTGGAAGGATTCATGACACGACATACTGAAGTTCCTTACTGGATCAGGTTTACTATTATCGGCTTGTCGCTGGTATGGATTATTTTTTACTTTTTTATATATCCACGACTATTAATCCGCAAAACATATAACTATGCAACCCAATGAAATAAATTTTAAACAGGAAAGAGATTTCGGTGATTTGTTTAATGCAACATTTGCTTTTATCGGTGCCGAATTTAAACGGTTAGGGACGGCGATACTTTATTTTGCTGTGCCACTTTTATTAATTGCAGCCATTATAGGCGTATTTGTTGGTTTGCGGCAACAGGAAGCTGTTCGATCCATCCAGACCGGTGCCGCGAACTATAATAATCCCCTGGAAATTTATCGTGATTTTTTTTCAATCTATACCTTTTTGAATTATTTTATCATTTTGGCTGCCACCAATATCCTTACCTGTACCATAATGGGATATATCAAACTTTACGTTGATAAGGGGAAGGATAATTTTGTTTTGTCAGAAGTATGGAAGGAAGTTACACGATACTTTTTCCCTGTCTTAGGAGCCACTTTTCTTTCGGCTATCATAATATCCATAGGAATTATATTCTGTATTATTCCTGGTATATACTTAGGGGTCTCTCTGAGCTTGTTTATTCCGTTAATTGTTCTGGAAGGTGCTTCATTTGGCGATGCCTTTAACCGGAGTTTTAAACTTGTGAAGCCAAAATTCTGGATGACTCTGGGTGCATTAATCGTTATAATTGTGATTGTCTATATCATCTCTATGATATTATCAATCCCGGCAATGATTATGGGTATGAAACCATTATTTTCTTCTTTACAGGAAGGACGTGATTTTAATTTTGATTTTGGTATATCGTTCTATATAATCAATGGAATATCATCACTGTTAACATATATTATTTCATCCATACCAACCGTATTGGTGGCATTCTTGTATTACAGTCTGGTAGAGACTTATGAAAAGCCTTCGTTAATTGATAAGATTGGTCAGATATCTGCTGATGAGTAAAAAGCTCTTTTGTATATTTTT
Organism: Quyinboa mangrovi; assembly: GCF_042219825.1. Lineage (NCBI taxonomy): Bacteria > Pseudomonadati > Bacteroidota > Bacteroidia > Bacteroidales > Quyinboaceae > Quyinboa > Quyinboa mangrovi. The sequence continues at coordinate 235,629 of NZ_JBHJHQ010000005.1, read as the reverse complement.
TGTTTTATGGTCTGTTTTGCCGGTTTCTGCTGCAGATACACCATTTTATATTGTTGATTCCGCACGAATTGATTCTGCTGCGATCCAGGTGAGGGATGTTGATACTGCTGCATTAAATATTTACAGGCAGGATCCCAAATTTAATTACGGTCAGGGATATCAGAATAAAACCGTTTCTTTTTGGGGCAGATTATTGCAGTGGATTTGGGAAAAACTGGGTCATATAAAAGGATTTTACAAGGGAATGACGATTGCCGTAAAAACTTTTTTCTGGTTGTTGGTTATAGCCATCCTTGTTTTCGCTGTGACCAAAATTCGGTTTCAACGCTTTTTTTATACCAAAAAAGAAAAGGAGGTTAAGGATTATATTATTGATGATGCAGATGAGGCAATTGAAGATCTTGATGCTGCCATTGCTGCCGAGGTAGAGAATAAAAACTTCAGGAAAGCAATACGATACCAGTTTATAAATGTATTACGTAAACTTGATGGTTTAGGGGTAATAAATTATTCCCGCGATAAAACAAACCGGGATTACCTGAATGAGATCCGTAAAAAGACGGATTCTGCAACGGATTTTACGGTGTTAGTCAACATTTACAACGCAGTGTGGTATGGCCATTTCAACATAGATGAAACAGATTATAACCGGTTGAGCAAATCGTTTAATAACTTTAATTTGTTGACGAATGCGTAAATCAAATCTGAAATATCTGTTTATCTCTGTCGGATTATTCATTATTCTGATCCTTTTTCAACATTATGCTCCCAAACCGGTTGACTGGCGCATGTCTTTTGACAGGAATCACAAGGCACCTTACGGGTGTTATGTGCTTAACCAGCTATATCCTGAGCTGTTTCAGGATTCGGTTATCTATAATACGGAAGTCTTTATTCATAATCCGTTGCTGGATACAACGAATACAGAAAAGCATAATCTGATAGTAATTACCGATAATTTTAATCCTGAAGAAGCCGAGGTGGAGGAGCTATTGGGTTTTGTAAGATCAGGCAATTCTGTCTTCCTGTCTTTTAACAGTTTTGCATATGAATTAATGAACGAACTGAAAATGTACGTTCGTCGCCGTGCAATTGACACCGCTTATCTAAAGTCTGCAACGGATACCCTCAATTTTTATTCGCCTTCACTGAAAAAAGATTCCGGTTATATTTTCAGCAACAGACTGATGACGAATTTTTTGGTGTCTGAGGATTCCTGCAAGGCATATATGCTGGGATACGACCGGAAAGGTCATGTGAATTTTGCCCGGTTCAGCTTAGGAAAAGGGGAGATATATATCCATACTCAACCCCTTGTTTTTACAAACATTAATCTGCTTTATAGTGATCCTGAATATGCTGCTGCAGCTCTGTCTTATTTGCCGGATCAACCTACAATTGTGGACCGATTTTACAAACCGTTTAGGATAGAAAATGAGGCACCAACTTCATTTTTGTTGTCACAAGCTCCGTTGCGGATTGCGTTTTACATTGTTGTTCTGATCCTTGTCATTTACCTGGTGTTTGGGTCACGGCGTAAACAGCGGATTATACCTGTTATAGAGCCACTTAAAAACACATCGCTGGAATTCATTAAAACAGTGGGACGACTGTATTATAAAAACGAAAACCATGCGACGATTGCGCATAAAATTTCGACTTATTTTAAAGAATTTCTGAGGGAGAAATATTACATCAGCGATGTGGCTGAGACCGCTGAAAATATTGATCTGATCGCAAAAAAAACAGGAGTGAATAAAATGCTGGTTAAAACAGTTATTCACAAGGTGAACTATTTTCAGGATCAGATGAAAGTATCCGGTCCGGGACTGATGGCCTATAATAAAGATATTGAAGAATTTTATAAAACATGCTTATAATATAAATGCTATGGATGAAGAAAAAAACTTTGAAGAACGCATAGGATTAAAGCCTTTACAGGAAAAAGTACAGGCACTGAAACAGGAAATCGGGAAGGTTCTGGTTGGCAAGGAAAATATTGTGGATTTGATTATCGTGGCTATTCTGGCCGATGGACATATCTTGTTGGAAGGTGTTCCGGGAATCGCCAAGACCATGATTGCAAAGCTTATGGCTAAACTGATATCCGTAGGTTACTCGCGTATTCAGTTTACGCCCGATCTGATGCCTTCGGATGTTACCGGCACCACAATTTTTAATTCGGCTACGTCTAAATTTGAGTTCAACGAAGGACCGGTTTTTTCAAATATGGTTCTGATAGATGAGATTAACCGCGCTCCGGCCAAGACACAGGCATCGTTGTTCGAGGTGATGGAAGAGCGTCAGGTGACAGTTGACGGAAAAACGTATAAAATGAAATCGCCGTTTGTGGTTATCGCTACGCAAAATCCGCTGGAGCACGAAGGAACATATCGCCTGCCTGAAGCTCAGCTGGACAGGTTTATGTTTAAAATTCTGGTTGATTACCCTACGGCTGATGAGGAATTTTTGATTTTGCAGAATATGCATAACCGGAAAGGAGAACCGGAACTGAAAAATGTAAAGGCTGTATTGTCCTCGAAAGATCTGACAACTTTCCGCAATCAAGTTCAGGAAGTGCAGGTTGACGATAACCTGATGAAATACATCGCAGAAATTGTGATTAAAACACGAAATCATCCTTCCTTGTATCTTGGAGCTTCGCCGCGTGCATCCATCCATGCTATGAATGCGGCCAAAGCTTTTGCTGCCATTAACGGACGGGATTATGTGATTCCTGAAGATGTAAAGGCTGTGTTTGAACCCATTCTGTTGCACCGGATTTATCTGACTCCTGAAAAAGAACTGGAAGGCGTGTTTGAAGATAAGGTGGTAAAAGATATCATTAAAACGGTTGAAGTTCCCCGATAGTGAAAGGATTTAAAGAAATACATATTGCCAACCGCTTTTACCTTTCGCTGAGTGTTATTGCTGCTCTCTTTACCATCGGTTTTTTTCTTGATCCGGTTTACCTGATCGCAAAAATCCTGCTGGGTGTTTTTGTGCTGTTTCTGTTCAGTGATGCCATATTGCTCTTCTTCGCAAAAAAGTATAGCGTCTTGTTGACCCGTGAGATTCCTGACAGACTTTCAAATGGCGATGAAAACCGCATAGAATTGTATGTTCAGAATCGGCATCCTTATCCGTTGAACCTGCAGATATTCGATGAGGTTCCTGCACAGTTTCAGCGTAGAAACTTTAAAATGGAATTAAAACTAAATGCATTCGACGAAAAAAGATTGCACTATACCCTGGTTCCGAAGGAAAGGGGTGAGTATATTTTCGGGGTAACGAATGTATTGTACGCCACACAAATAGGTTTGCTGATCCGGCATAGGAAATTTGGGAATAAGGAAACACCGGTTCCGGTTTATCCATCATTCCTGAAAATGCGAAAATATGAACTTCTGGCTATTTCTAACCGCTTATCAGAAGTAGGCGTAAAACGAGTAAGGCGGATCGGATCACACACGGAATTTGACCAGATTAAGGATTATGTAAAGGGCGATAATTACCGAACCATAAACTGGCGTGCCACTGCTAAGCGTGGTAAGTTGATGGTGAATCAATACCAGGACGAACGCTCACAAAATGTATATAATGTGATTGATATGGGGCGGACCATGCAGATGCCCTTTAACGGGATGTCGTTGCTGGATTATGCGATTAATGCTTCTTTGATTCTGTCGAATACTGCTGTGCAAAAACATGATAAGGCTGGCCTGATAACTTTTAACAAGACTATTGAATCCTTTCTGAGTGCCGAACGAAAACATGAAACACTGACAAAGATTCTGGATCGGTTATATAAACAGGAAACCGGCTTTTTTGAATCCGATTTCGCAGTGCTGACCGCCGGAATAAAACGAAAAATTTCGCATCGCAGTCTACTTATTTTATATACCAATTTTGAGACTATCACATCCCTGGAACGTTATATCTCTTATTTGAGGATTCTCGCTAAAAGTCATGTGATCATCGTGGTGATTTTTGAAAATGAGGAGATCGAAAAACTGAGTCATGAACAGGTCTCGAACATGGAAGAACTTTACATCAGAACGATTGCAGAAAAACATATGTACGATAAAAAACTGATCGTAAAGGAGCTGCTGAAGAACGGAATTTATTCCGTGCTGACCAAACCGGAAAACCTGACCGCAGGTCTTATCAATAAATACCTTGAACTGAAAGATACAGGACGGTTTTAATAGTTCAATACGAATATCTGAGGGATAGATGAGTTTATACTTAAGAAATCTTTTATGATGATTAAAGTTGTCCTCCTTATTAAAAGGAGGTGTCCCGAAATTATATCATAATTAAATCGGGACGGAGGATTTTATGCATGGGTTATCTTTTCATTTTAAATCTCCCGATCCTGACCCTTTGGTCAGGACCACCCTCTTTTTCAAAGAGGGACACTTTATGCAGGCTCTTCAAGAGGACATTGGAAAAATTTCAGGAATAATGTAAAACAAATCCAGGCCGTATGTTTAAACGGATTAGTGAAATACTAATAATACCGATATCTAATACCATCCGAAATGCAATCCAATCCTTATGACATAGATAACAACTAATCCTGCAAGCAAAGCCACGAGGGTAAACCTGCTGAGTTTCGTAAAAATTGATTTATGAGTGAATATCGCCAGTAAATCGAATACCACATATACCGGCAAAAATATTATATTAAAGTTGAAGCTAATGGCAGAGGCTATTCTTAACCTTGTAAGCTCATGTGCAGCTCTGCTCATGCCACACAACGGGCATTCAATATGTAGCAGACTCCGGTGAATACACAAAGAATACGATTCGTCAAAAAAGAAATGTTCAGGAATAAATGCAGCTGCCAGAACTGCTAAACTGAGTATAACATATTTTATGATCTGACTGGAATTCAAAATGAAATTATTTGGAGTCGAAAGTACAGATTTTTTATGTTATATAGAATTGAGTTTTGCCAAGCACTGAGTTTGAAATGGCAATGAGTGCGATAAAAAGGTCGTGTCAGAAAAAACAAAGCTCCCCAACACAAAAGTTATAGTGGGGCAAGAATGAATAATACCTAAATAATCTTTATCAACGAGATCAGTACCATTGAAATTACTGCAAATTAAGTAATCAAATATTGTTCGTTTTTATTCTGTTAAGAATTTAATAGTTGTTGAATTATAAAGCGTTAATAAGGACAATTCAGTATTTAATTTTTAATTTCATATCTTTTCGTTATCAATTATATTTCCCTTCACTGCCATAATTGTATACTGTGTAATGTTCTGTTTGTCCTGATCCGGAAATTTGAAAAAAATATTACATGCCAAATCTTACATCCATGCATGTTAACATATTTTTACTTTTATAGATGTTATTTTATATTTTTTTTATATTTTTCACCTTTTTCTTAAAAATTCAAAAATTAAACCTTATTTCTAATTGTTATGACGTGTAAAAGGAATGACATGTTTAAAGCGAGGAGAAGATTCCATTGGAAGAATTTACTTCTTTTAGTTTTTCTCGCATCTGTGAACCTGGCTCTTACAGCTCAGGGAATTATTATTAAAGGAACCGTAACAGACGGTAACACAAAAGAACCGATACCGGGTGTAAACATTTATATTGATGGAACCCAGATAGGTGTTACATCTGATTTAGATGGAAAATACTCTATTGAAGTTCCATCAAAGGAATCGGTTTTAGTATTCTCGTTTATAGGCTACGATGTTCTAAAAATTAAGGTTGGTGATCAGAAACTGATTGATGCTTCATTAACACCAAAAGAAAGTATCTTGAATGAGGTTGTTGCGATTGGTTTTGGCATTAGCAGGGCCCGTAAAGACTTAACCGGATCTGTTGGATCTATTTCCGGTAAAAAACTGGAGTCAATACCCGTAACCTCAGCTGCTGTAGCAATGCAGGGTAAAATTGCAGGTGTGCAGGTAACTACTGTTGATGGTGCGCCTGGAGCTGATATCAATATCCGCATCCGTGGTGGTTCTTCCGTAACATCAAGTAACGACCCTCTTTTTATCGTTGACGGTTTTCAAACGGATAATATTAACGATATCCCTCCAACTGACATTGCTTCAATCGACGTACTGAAAGATGCCTCGTTGACTTCTATTTATGGAGCCAAGGGTGGTAATGGTGTTGTTATTGTAACAACCAAGTCGGCAAAACAAGGTAAGATTAAAGTTAATCTCAATGCTTATACATCAGTTAGTAAGCTTTCAAAAAAACTTGATCTGATGAACACTGAAGATTTTGTTCGTTATCAGTACGATTGGGCAGCTTCCGGCGGTACCCGCAGTTCGAACGCAAAATACTTCCGTGCTAACTTTGGGAATCCTGCAGACCTGGATATTTATAAACGGGCAACAACTCACGATTGGCAGGATGAAGTAATGGGGGAAACTCCAATGAATTACTCTACTAATCTTACAATAGGTGGAGGTAATGAAAAAATGCGTCTAAACCTGTCATTAACTCAGTCTGAAGATAAAGGTATTATTCTGGGATCGGGTGTTAGCCGTACTAATATGAATCTTAAGATTGACATTAACCTGGCCAAGAATCTTATATTTACAATGAACCCTAAATTAACTTATCGCCATGATATAGGTGCCGGAGGTGATAATATTGGTTCAGGTGGTGTTATCGATGTACTTCGTTATCGTCCAACCAATGGTTTGCATGAATTCGCTTTTTGGGATCCCGCAACTGTCGATCCTGACGACGAAGCTATTTTTGAATATACAAATCCAAAAAGTGATATTGACCAGAACACTCAAAAAAAAGACAGTTATACAAGTACGAATCAGTTTCGTTTGGAGTGGCAGCCTCTCAGTGGTTTAACGCTGCGCTCTGAAGTTATTGGCTCATTTAGTTTCAAATTTACAGATCGTTTTTATGGTGCAATGACAGGTACTGGGGAGAGTAACAGTAAACTCCCTGTTGCTTCATTAAGTATAGGCCGTAGTTTTGCATACACATGGACAAATACAGCTGCTTATGACCTGGAAATGAACAGTATTCATAAATTCTCGTTCTTATTGGGCCAGGAAATTCAGCAATACGATTATAAATCGATTTTTGTAATGAATCGTTATTTCCCCAAGGACATCACAACTGATAAAGCACTCGCTATAATGGGATTAGGCACTCCATATCTGACAACATCGTCCTATGCGACTTCTGTCCGAACGTCATCCTACTTTGGTCAGGCAAACTACAATTATGCCCGCAAATATTTGTTATCGCTTACCATGCGTGCTGATGGATCCAGTAAGTTTGCCCCTGGCAAACGGTGGGGTACCTTTCCTGCCATTTCAGCTGGCTGGGTTATCTCTGAAGAGAATTTCTTTCACGGAATCAGCTTTATCAATAACCTGAAATTACGTGCTGCCTACGGTTTAACAGGTAATAATGGTATTGGCAACGACAGATGGCGTTTTTTGTATGTAGTTAATACCACCGGAGGTCCCGGTTTTAGCGAATTAACCGAAAATGGTGAACAATGGTATGGTAATGCAACCGGATCAGAATTTTTCAATGAGGATATCAAATGGGAAACAACCATAAAACGTAACCTTGCTCTTGATATTGGCATGTTCAATAATCGTATTTCTATATCTCCTGAAGTTTACTGGAATACAACACGCGATATGCTTTATATATCCGATCTCCCTTCAGCAACGGGTTATACTACGCAGGTACAAAATATTGGACAGGTCACCAGCCGCGGTTTTGAATTGACATTGAATACTGATATTGCTCGGGGTACCCATTATGTGTTGAGCGGGAACTTAACATTTGGTCTTAACAAAATGGTTGTTGACAAACTGAACAATACTGATGATGTATTATGGTACAATAACGGACGTTGGTCTTCAGCTTATGACGATTATTGCTTAAAGGTTGGCGATCAGGTTGGCTTGATTTATGGTTTTATTTACGACGGAATTTACGGTATGGACGAATTTACTTTCGATCCTAACCAGAACTTCACGGCTATACCCAACGAAGGTACAATTATTAATACCGTATCGGGAACAAGTAATTCTGGCGATCCAACACTTCCAGGTAAAATCAAATTCAAGGATATCAGTGGTCCCGATGGCGCACCTGACGGCCAAATAGATGAATATGACCGTACTGTTATTGGTAATACAAATCCTAAAATTCAGGGTGGTTTTGGGTTCAGCGGACAATATAAAGGTCTTGACTTTACTATCAACTTTAACTATATGTATGATTTCGATGTAAACAACGCTACAGCATATCAGCTTTCCTCTTCTGAAGGGAATCGAAATAATTTCTACAATGTATTGTCAGAATTCAACGATCGTTGGACATACATAGACTATACAAATGGTGAGTGCATGTACAGAAATTACTATATCGACAACTCTGTAGCAACCTATGCTTCTCTCAATGAAGGCAAAACATTATGGAATCCATCTGATGTAACAACCAAAATAACCAATTCATACTTTATTGAAGATGGTTCGTTCCTTCGCTGCCAGGATTTCACCATTGGTTACACATTACCAAATAACTCCACGAAGAAACGGGGAATATCAAAAGTTCGTTTCTATGCAAGTGTTACGAATCCATTTATCATTACAAACTACTCGGGTTATGACCCTGAAGTTGACATTCAGACAGGTTTAACTCCTGGAATGGACTACAACCGCTATCCACGTAGCCGTAGTATTGTATTAGGAACAAACATTACTTTTTAATTTTCAAGGATATCAAATATGAAACTAAAAAATATATTATTAACCGTTTTAACTGTTGCATGTCTCTATTCTTGCGAAGACTATCTTGATGTAGAAGCCGTTTCGTCTTTCGATAGCGACTATGTGTATAGTAATAAAGATGAAATTTCGCGTGCTTTGAATGGTGTATATGCCCAATTACTGAACAACGACACTTATGGGAAGGCTTATCTGGAAACATTTTGTCTGAATAGTGACGTGGATATGTATGTAAATTCCAACAATGTATCTACCAACGATCAATATCGTCGTTTCGACTGTACAAGTGAGGGTAGTGCAATTAACAAAGCATGGATAGCAGCTTACAGAGGTATCGAGTATGCCAACAACTTTGTTTATTATCTTGAAAACAGTCCGCTTTATGATGAGACTGATGCTGATATTATGCAGCAGATGGGCGAGGCTAAAGTTATGCGTGCAATGTTTTATCACGATCTAATTGTCATGTTTGGTGACATACCGTTCTCTTTAACACCAACGTCTGCAAACGATAACTTTGTAATGCCGGTTGTGGATCGGGAAGAAATTCACAAACAATTGATTGCCGACCTGGAAGCAATTGCTCCATATATGTCATTTGCAACCGACCTCGATTATGGTGTTGAACGCGTGTCAAAAGAGTTCTGCTGGTCGATGATTGCACGTATGGCTTTAACTTGTGGAGGTTATTCGCTTCATCCCGACACAGCTAATACAAGCAAATACGGAACTATGCAACGTCCTGAAAACTATACAGATTATTATAAAATAACAGCTCAATACTGCGATTCTGTAATTTCATCAGGAACACATTCGCTGGCCCTTCCTTACAACACGGTATTTATCAACGAATGTAATTATGTTGTAGTAAACAACGATGATCCAATTTTTGAAATTCCTTTTGCAATGAACTCAACGGGAAGTATTGGTTACATCCAGGGGCCAACAGGGAACAATTACGAAGGCGAAACTTCAGGAACAAATATCTGGGGTAAAAGTGGGGGAAGTGCACGCCTGAGCGCATTCTATCGCTTTCAGTTTGATTCTCTCGATTTACGCCGCGAATTCCTTAACGGCTTATGGTACTACGATTATGACGGCACACCAATTATTCGCCGTGACTATACCGTGCACAATAATAAATGGTCGAAATTATGGTCTTCAAAATCAATGGGAACCAATAGTGACAGCAACACAGGTATAAACTATCCGTACATGCGTTATGCCGATGTGCTTCTGATGTATGCAGAAGCATTAAACGAATTGAATGGTCCTGGTGCAGAAGCTAAAGAAGCACTGCAGCAGGTTCGTGCCCGGGCATTCGATGATCAGTCGAAGGTTACTGAATATGTTGAATCTGTATCCACGAGCAAAGAGACTTTCCTGAAAGCTGTACTTAATGAACGTAAATGGGAATTTGCCGGCGAAAATATGCGCTGGAAAGACCTTGTACGTAACAATATATATGGTGAAGTGTTATACTACAGCTTTTTGCGTTATTATTCCGTTGCCGAGAACTCAGCAGGATCGTCAGATTATATAGAAAGAGTTGAAACCTACGACGGGAAGCCTGGTTATTTGGAATTAACGCTTCCTTATAATATCTATTACAGGATTGTAAGTAATCCCGGCGATGTGAATGTATATCCTAATACACAATTGGATATCCTTGAAATCTATAATCCATATATTGCTACACAAAGGCCTACAGATGCCACAAACCCATGGTCCACAGCTGATTTTTATGGATGGTGGAATGAATCTGTCGGTTGTCCTACGGATCAATGTCTCTATTCATTCTTTGGATTTATACGTGGCGACGAACGTGGCAATTTATATGTTGTTGACAACGGAGCGCCCACCACAATGCCATCGGATGCAAGTAATCTTCCGGTTGTACGTTACATATTGCCTTATCCTAATGCGGCTATACAACGCAGTGCAGGTGCGTATCAAAATTATTATGGTTATTTAAAGTAATCTGTTAAATTTTATTAGATGAAAAATAAATTAGTATACGGTCTGTTTCTTCTCTTGATTGCATTTATGTACTCATGCAAAGAAGCACAGATTGAAGATGTAGAGTACTCTCCAGAAAGAGAGTTTATGACAATGTTTCGCAATGACAATAATACTGGAAAGGGTGATTCCGATCCTTATCGTTGTCAGGTAGTTGATGTGAACGATGTACACCTTTACTGGTATGGTGTGATTGGATGTGCAGGATATGAAATAAAAATGGCCCTGCAACCGAATGTTAGTTCGGGTCTGTCCTCTGACTGGGAGAATCCGGCTTATATTCTTTTAGATACAATTGTAGGTCCCGATGTTTTGGACATAATCATAAAGGATCTTCAGTATAGCACTGATTATCGTTTTGCAATACGTACACTCTCAACTAAGGGTGAGGGTTATCATTCTAAATGGTATGGCTACGGGAGTGGTCGTCAGTGGGCTGAATATCAGGGTTTGGCAACTCAGGAACGCTACAGTATTCCAGAAGTTATTGTGGTTGATAATATCACAAAAACTTCGTTACGTGTTAACATTGACCGTGTACTCGAAACATCAGGCGATGATGGTACTTTTACAACGCATTTTGAAATTGATGAAAACGGAAATTTCGTAATGCAGATACTTACAGTTGAAGCTTCGGCAACCAATCCGGATGCAACTGTTCCGGATAAATGGAAAAGATATATAATAACCAGTGACGATTTTGAAACAGGTTACATAGATATTGATGGTTTGCAGGAAAACAGCGTTTATGTAATAAATGTTGAGAATATAAACATACCGGTGCACTGGGATGCAATTTACAATACCTGCGTAATACGTATGGACGGTGAACCTGGTGAACCTATTCTTATCAATCACTATTGTGATCCTAACGATACGATAGAAGGAGCAGTAGAATATAACGCCTGCCGTATTGATACTATTATCGATAACTACACCGCCGATGCATCGCTGGCAGAGGGAACAATTTTCTACCTTGAAGGTGGTAAAACATACTACCTGTACAATAATACAAGCTTGTGTAAAGGTATGACGCTTGCTACCAAGCCAGAAGATCTGGCTGCAGGAAAACGTGCAAAAGTGTTGTTAAGCGGTATGTCTCTGGCACCCAGTGGTATTGCTAACCAAATGAACTTTATGTTTGGCCGTCGGCCGCAATCGGGTGAATTGGGCGGTATTAACATTAAGTCACTTATATTCGAAGGAATTGACTTCGACTGCCCGTTAGCTAAGAACTATGGTGACGGTTCGTCAAATGGAAACTACTTTATCAACATGTATTCAGACGGGATGGCAGTAACGTTACAATCGTTCGAAGTTCGTAATTGCACATTCCAGCGCATGGTTCGAGGATTTATACGTGTACAGGGCGTAAACCGTAAAACATTTGAACATGTCATTGTAGAGGACTGTATGGTCTACAATTGCGGTTTCTACGACAACAATGGCCGTGGTTATGCATGGGTTGCAGGTGATGGTAATAATGTAAAATCAAACATTTTCGTAGATATGGTGTTCCGTAACAACACGTTTTACGATTCACCCCGTACCTGCTTCTTTACAGATAATGGAAAGAATCTGGCCTGGTCTGATAATATTCAATACAACATTACCTTTGAAAATAACACGCTTGTTAACTTCAGTACGCGTTCGAGCGGTCGTAAACTCTTCGATTTGCGTTACCTTCCAAGTGGAAGTTCCATTACTGTAAAGAAAAACCTGTTTATACAGACCAAAAAAGCCGAAGATACCCGTAATATGTATTTCGAAGGTATGGATATCCGCTTCATCAATGGCGCAGCTCAAGAAATTACATTCGATATTGCTGATAACTACTCTTCAAGTAGCGACGAAACAAAACAGGTTGACGATGGAATATTTACTTCTGCTGCATTCAGTGCAAATAAAAACAGTGCAGGTGCTTATACACTTTACTCTCCGGGTATTATTCAGGGGGAAGAACAACTTGTAGTGAAAGTAGGAACTACACCTATTTCACCATCAGAGTTAATGAAGAGTCCGAATCCACCAATAATGGCAGATGATCCGAATATGCATGAGATTGACAATCTTGATGGTTTGTTTTACAACAATACTGCAACCGTTCATAATCATGAAATATATACGCTTGGAATTGGTGATCCAAGATGGAGATAATAAATTTCCGGCATAAAGTAAAACACGGTTTTACTAACTAATTCGAACAAAAGAGGCTGTCCTTAACTTTTTGGACAGCCTCTTTTTGTTTGCGTTGAAATAAACGCTTTTGCTTAAAAAAATACCATAAATTATTTACCGGATTAAAACAAAATATCTGAATTATTATTTAGACATTAAAACATATTTTAACTATTATTTGTTATTGTGTATAAGTATATAAAAGAGTTTGTTTTACTCCAACTCTTTAAAAGCTTTCAATACCTCCCTGAAAGACACTTTCAATTGAATTTATACTCCATCTGATTTTTTTAAACACTGCATTATAGTGTTGGTAATTAGGGATTTAGTTATCTAATATAAACTTATTAATACATATAATCATGAAAGCCGTATATATACTTTTATTCTTCTTTTGCCTGAGTCTTGTGACCATAGCACAATCAACCAAAGGTTTTTCATTTCAGGGCTATGCCCGGGGCGCTGATGGTGCTGCACTGCAGAATGAACCGAACCTGGAAGTAAAGTTTACATTGTTTTCAAGCAATGAAGCCAGTCCTGAATTCACAGAGGACCAGACGTTAAGTACCAATGAATTTGGTGTATTTCAGGCTGTGATTGGAGTAGTAAACACCACAGCATTTGACGCGCTGGATTTTGCCAGCTTCGATTATACGCTTAAAGTAGAGGTAAAAGATAACGGGGCCTACCAGGTAGTAGCAAAGAAACTGCTTCTGGCCGTACCCTATGCTAAGGCCGCAGAAAGTTCAACCCGGTCAGTTGTTGCAGATAAAGTGGCCTCGGGAAGCAATGGTGTTCCTCCCGGTACTATCGTGGCATTTGCAGGCAGCACCGCTCCTGAAGGTTGGGTGCTTTGTAACGGAGGGGCCTATGATGGCGAAGACGAAAAATATAAGGCGCTGTATACAGTAATTACCACGACTTATGGTGGGACAGGGTCCACTAATTTTTACGTACCTGATTTAAGAGGCATTTTCCCAAGGGGACTTGATGCGGGAAGGGGATTTGACAGTGGCAGAACCTTAGGTTCATACCAGGAAGATTTACTCAAATCACATACCCATAATGCCACTGCAGGTAATGCGGGAGCCCATAGCCATTCTATTTCTTATTGGGGTTCAGACAGTGAAGGAGGTAGCGGATATAATTCTATGCTTTGGGATGACCAGTACCTTCAATATAAAACCTGGTATACCAGTACAGCCGGTGATCATACACACCCCATCACAGTTGAAAATACCGGCGGAAGTGAAACACGTCCTAAAAATATTGCAGTAAACTATATCATCAAACTTTAAGCTCCCGATATCATGAACAAGAAAATACTATTTCTTGTATTCTGGGGCTTGGCAATGCATGCATTTGCACAACAATCTCCCTTTAATACAGGGAACAACACATTCAATTATCAGTCTCCTCAACTGGGAATAACCGGGATGATTGGTGAGGCCTATCTAGGCCAGATTTCAACCCTGAGTGCCAGCGGAAGATCAGTTTTTATTGGGTTTCCGTATGATCTGATTTACACACAGGATGTTTTCAACGGTGGTCTATTTGCTTCCAAAGGGTATTACAGCGATTTTGTAAAACTGCAATGGGAACTGTATTCAACAGATCTCGTGACACAGATTAAAATATACCGTAAAAAGCTTTCGGAAGGCGATGATTTGTTTCGTCTGGTAGGGACCCTTTCAAGCGATGAAAGCACCTGGCAGGATGTATATGCCGAACCGGGTCAGATGTATGCCTATAAAGTGATTGCTGATGGTGTTTGGGATACCGAAATTATGGGCCTAAACCGCATCGATGGTGTTGGTTTTCGTGTTACGTCAGCCACTGTAACCGGGCGCGTAACCTACAAAGGCGGTAATATTGTAGAAGGCGTTAAAGTATTTGCAGAACCTGAGATTTCCGGCAAGGAAGGCGAATACTGCTACCATTTCCCTGAAAGTATTCCGGGCAATTATGGTTTGGTAAATCCGCACTCACCGGCCGATTTGTCCAACGGAGCTTCGGTTCAGGCATGGGTAAAACCAACCTGGTTTAACAATAAGGAATATAACCCGGTATTTTCTTTGGGTACCAGTTTGTCTTTTGGTTTTAAACAAAACACCGACAGCACATGGCTTTATGTAACCATGGGTTCTATGGAAATGGGATCGGAACAAATCACCGACAGCATCATGCAGAATTATATGCAAATTACTTTAAGCTGGTTTGCCGATGGTGATAGTGTAAAGTTATACCTGAACGGGATGCTTGTTTTATCCGAAAACTTCCCCGGTAAAGAAGTGGGGCAGTCAAACTGGTTCATTGGTGGTGCCAGCAAGGGGAATACTATGTTGTATTTTTCCGGTTACATGGACGAAATTAAGCTTTGGAAAAAACCATTAAATGCCAAAGATGTGTATCGTACGTTTGATGCTTACGAAAATCCGAATAATTCAAACCTTGTTGGTTATTGGAAAATGAACGAAGGGGGCGGTCGTAATTTTTACGATATATCCCGGCTCAACAGTAATTTCAACGAGAATCATGCTTCTATTGTAAGCGCCAATGATAACTATGACGCCAGATTTTCAACTTATGTACCTTCTGCTTCCAGACTCGGATATAAAGCAGTATCAGATGAGAACGGAAATTACGTCATTGCAGGCATTTCTTATTCTTCGGGAGGGTCATATTTCAGGGTAGTTCCATCCATGGGAATTCATCAATTTGATCCTACCAATAAACTGTTGTATATCAGCCAGGAATCATCTGTATTCAACAATATAGATTTTACTGATATTTCTTCATTCAGGGTAACAGGAACCGTAATGTATGCAGGTACGCGATATCCGGTCAGAGATGTTTTCCTTAAAGTAGACGGCGTTATCGTTTCCGATGAGAAAAAACAACCCGTCAGAACAAACGGGCAGGGAGAATTTGAGATTGATGTGCCGATTGGGGAGCATTATATTTCATTAGAGAAAAACGGACATGTGTTTGAATCAGCATACTGGCCGGCTCTCGATGAATACGGGAATGCAACATATTTCGATTTTCAGGATGATGTGTATGGTATAAACTTCAGTGATACCACTAAACTGACACTGGTAGGTAAAATTGTTGGCGGTCCTGTTGAAGGGCAGAAAGGCACGGGATCGTTGACCAACCCAACAACCAATAACATCGGCCAGGTGAAAGTTACGCTTACAACTGAACGGGGTGTGGACCTTTGGAATAATGATCCAACCGTTTCGTTTACCACCAATGCAGCTAACGGAACGTATAGGATTGAACTCTTGCCCGAAAAATTTATTTTACTGGGCGCACCGGCAACCATTAATCCTGGTATAGCCTTTAACCGTGCAAGTGATGGATTACCCATTGATATGTCGAACAAATTCAATCTGCAATATACCGTCGACTCAGTTTTCAGAGATACTGTAGTAAGCGGTGAGACTCAAAAAATATTTGAAAAAGTTGATACAGTACTGGTTTATAACCATAACCGGGACTGGATTTGGCGTTCCTCACCGGAAATGGTAATAACAAATAAAAATGACTCCGCTTATTGGGGCGAGAAAACGTATAATTACAAAGTGAATAGGGATTCCAGCATCATAATTCCTCTTGTTCAAAGGGAAAGTGATGAGAGTTACACTTATTTGTTGGGACATCCTGTATTCTTACAATTGAACACCTATGACTTAAAGATAGAAGTGGTGGAACCATACACCAATGCAGATAATAATGAGGTGTCAACCGTACCGGTAACAGACGGTACCGTTGTGATTGAGAATCAGTTTGCAAATACCAATAAACAGGATGCAATTAAGCTGAATGAAAAGGGCATTGCCACACATACTTTTATAGGAGGTATTCCTCTGGAGGCAGATCCTTACACCAAAAACATTAATTTTAAACTCAAAGTTGGTGATAATTATATTCCGGGAGCAGAAATTACCGAGGCTTGTTATGTCTTAGGTGGGAAACTTGCCGGCGGTCTGAATTTCGTGACCGGTCCCGATGAAATAGATTTTATACTGCGCGATCCTCCGGGTTCGGAAAGCTATTCCTATTTCCAGAAAGGATTCACAGTAAGTAAAACAACCACAAGCTCCAGTGTTAACGGCTTTGGTGGAGATATTGATATCCTTTATATGATGGGTATTGAATATGTTACAGATGCAGGTACTCCATTCTTTTCCATAGAAACGAAAATTGAAACCGATAACTCCATCGGCCTTTCCACAAGTAATGATTTCAAATGGAATGAGGATAATACCTACACCACATCCAAAACCTATCAATTCAATTTTTCCACAAGCAGTGATCCTTTATTTGTAGGTGATATGGGAGATGTATTTTTCGGACATGGAACCAACATTTATTATGGAGCTGCATCAAATGTAAGGATTCTTAGGGATGAATTTGGAAATTATACAGTTGGCAATAAAAAGGCACTGATAGTTGGGAAGAAAGAGACGACTGATTTTGTTTATACTCAAAACCATATCGAGAAGTACCTGATTCCAAATCTTGAAAAATTGCGGAATCAGTTATTTGACAGCGTAGTTTACATTTCGCATTTTTTGCCTTCGGATCCAAAGTTTGGATTGAGCAATACTGATCCGGTATTTGGAAATCAAACGGTTGATACAACTGCAACGGCTATTCTTGGACCATCATTTGATTTTATTCCCAAAGATGAAACGCCATCAGATAGTATCAGAAATGAGGTGGAGGAATATAATCTCCTTATCAATTACTGGAAAAAAATCCTTGCGAAGAATGAATTATTAAAACTAACAGCTACGGAAGGTTTTGATGATCATAATGATTTTACCAATCTTTCTTTCGACGCAGGATCAAGTATTGAATCTTCAGTCACATATGAAACAACTGATGAATCATCGAGTTCTTTTGAATGGTCTGTGGATGCCGGTGTGGCTGCTGAAGTTGGATTTACCCTTAATAAGTTCGGGTTTAAACTTAAGGCCAAAGAACGGTATCATCATGCAGGAGGAGAATCTTCAACTAATTCAGAAACATCTTCAGAAACTATTGGTTTTGTTTTAAAGGACGGTGATATCGGAGATTATTTTTCTTTGGATATTAAAAAGGATCAGGTGTTTGGTTCACCGGTATTTATCCTGCGGGGTGGACAATCTGTTTGTCCTGCCGAACCGGGTTCTTCCACACGATTTCTTGAACCCAACTTAAAGCCCGTTCTGTTATCTGAAATTGACGAATATGTGGACAATTTGATCGGCGACTTGTCCTGGGATGAAAAAATAGATTTAGTGGATGGATCGCCTTCAACCTTTGATCAGATGATTAATGCACATAAAACGGAGGCTGATAACGACTATAAGGCATTTTATAAAGATTTATACATGCCTGGTATTGAAATCAGTTCCGGAAGTATGCAACGTGAATCGCCTGAAATTACTGCTGACAGACTTTTTATTTCCAATGTGCCGGAAGGCCGGAAAGCAGAATTTAGTATATTCCTGTCTAATACCAGTGACGTGGATATGAATGCGTGGTACGGATTATTTGTGGATCCGGCTTCTAATCCTGACGGTGCTGTGGTTAAAGTGGATGGTACTTCCGTGGTAAATGGTATTACTATTCTGGTACCGGCCGGGAAAACGATTACTAAAACCCTGACAGTAGAAAAAGGAAGCAGCGAAGTCAACCTTTACGAAGGGTTGGATATAATCATGCATTCTCTTTGTCAGTTCGATCCTACTGATGATGTACCGGATATTTCGGATACATTAACCATATCAGTGGAATTTTCCAAAAGCTGTACTGAGATTGCTATTACCAGTCCGCTCGATCAGTGGGTGGTTAATAACAGCTTCAAAAAGGAATCCGGAAGGTATGAAATGCCTGTTCAGTTTAGCAAGTACGATCTTAATCATGGCAAGTTAACCAGCTTTACCTTCCAGTATAAATTTTCGGAAGGTAATCAGTGGAATACTATACAAACGTTTGTTGATGGCATGTCCGGTGAAGATACAACCGACATCGCAGGGAATCCTGTCACTACCTTTATCTGGGATATGACAGATCTGCAGAACCGGAATTACGATTTACGGGCAATAACCTATTGTTCAGACGGTTCTATATATGAATCAGATGTCGTTTCAGGTGTTTACGACAGTAAACCTCCCAAGGTCTTTGGATCTCCCCGGCCGGCGGATGGAATTCTTTCGCCTAACAGTGAGATTTTGCTTCCGTTTGATGAGGACATCCAGGCAGGGATTTTTGGTAAAGCCAATATTTCCTTAACGGGAATTCAGAATGGCACTGACCTCCGCGATTATGATTATGTATTACACGATGCCAGTCTGCATTTTGACGGCGTATCGCAAAATATGACGGTCCTACAAATTATCAACCTTAATTATACACCGTTTACAATTGAATTCTGGGCCAAACGGGAACGAACCGGTGTTCAGGAATGCCTTATTTCGCATGGGGATGTGAATAATGGTGGACTTTGGGTCGGGTTTAATGCTGATGATCAGTTTGTTATGAAACTGAATGGTGAAACGTTGAGTTCGACGGCAACGTTTACCAATATTGGTGTTTATAACCATTATGCTATGGTATTTGATAACGGCGGCAATGATGGATTAAACGAAATGCGAATGATCATAGCCAAAGGTGATGAAACCTTTACACCTTCCAAAAAAATAAATGTGAATTATTTTGGAAGCGCTTCACTGCTGGTGGCAAATGACGGAACAAATGGTTTTAAGGGAAATATGCATAATCTGCGTATGTGGAATCAGGCTTCCACCATGAGTGAAGTTACAGCACGTCGTTATACCATGTTAAACGGATATGAAAAAGGATTGATTGGAGCATGGGCCATGGATGAGGCGTTTGGCGATCTGGCTGAAGATAAGGCCTTTTCAAGACACGGTGAGGTGAATGCAACCTGGAGTATATTCAAACAAGGATCTGCCCTGACCTTGAATGGCGGCTATGCCCGATTCAATACGGCCCAGTTGGAAATGACCAACACGTCAGACTTCACGATAGAATTCTGGTTTAAAACGGCAAAACCTTCTACAGATGAATATCTTTTTTCAAACGGGAAGGCAGATGGTTCAGACAGTTCACCATTAAAATGGGCAGTTGTTGCCGCTTCAGACGGAACTATTAAAATTCTGAATGATGGGAACAGCTTCATGACTGATGCTACGTCCTATTTTGATAATAACTGGCATCACTTAGCATTGGTGGTAAACCGAAGAGGTAATATGACCGTTTACCTGGATGGTATAGGTAAAATCAGCGAGTCTGCTACAAAAGTAACAGGCATGGGAGGAGCTTATATAGCACTGGGAGCCCGCTACTACCTGGAAAATGCTTCTGAAAGTGCTGCAGATATGTTTTTTAACGGCGTCCTTGATGAGGTACGTGTATGGAATGCTGCCCGCACACAGGTCAATATTCAGGAACTGATGAACCATTCGTTATATGGCAGTGAAAAGGGACTAAAGGCTTACTTCCCGTTTGAGGATGTGACGGTTACCGATCCTTCAGTCAATAACCAGACACTGGAGAATATGACAATGGACGACAATGCCATTGCCGGGGATTGCGAACTGTTTGATGGTTCCGCATTTTCTCTTGAGACCGCAGCCATAAAACTGGCCAGACCACTTGGTTCAATTCCGTTCGATTATTCCATAAATGGCAACCAGATACTGATTTCTCCCAATATTGATGCATCAAGGATCGAAAACACTGTATTAAATATCAGTGTGGACGGAGCATATGATTTATATGGAAACCGCATGGAGTCTACTGTATCGTGGACCGCTTTTGTAGATAAGAACCAGTTGGTATGGCAAAAACAGGAAGTTTCGCTTGAATGCTCACCTGACAATCCACCTGTATTTACTCTGACAATTGAGAACAAAGGTGGAACAACCGAATACTGGGAGATAGATAACATTCCGGTCTGGCTCACAGCCAACATGACAATGGGAACGCTCAGCCCACTTTCATCGCAGGATATCGTCTTCACAGTTAACCCGGCCATAAATGTAGGCCGGTACAACCACGATATCTATGTCAACGGAAACCTGGATTACAATGAGCGGTGTAAGATCAACCTTTCAGTCATAGATGAAGAACCGGATTGGACCTTTGATCCGAATGATTACGAAACGTCTATGTCCGTAATCGGGAAACTGAGTATCGCAGGTGAATTATCGATGGATGTCAATGATGTGGTTGCCGCGTTTATTGATGAAAGCTGCCGGGGTTCAGCTCATGTACAGTATATCCGGGATCGGGACCTTTATTTGGTAAACCTTACCATACATGGGAATATGAATGAAACGGGTACCGTGACCTTCAATGTTTGGGATGCCGGTACAGGCAATTTGTACACTTCGGTCACTCCGTCGTTTGCATTTAATGCCAACGGTATCATGGGTGAACCGTCAGATCCTGTTGATATTTCCACAACCAATGATGTAGGTAAGGAAATACCGATTAAAGCAGGATGGAACTGGATGTCGTTCAACCTGACTTCTGACCAGTTGAACAACACCAACAGTCTGCTAGCTGGCATACAATCGGCTACAAATGATGAGATCAAATCAAAAATACTTTTTGATACGTATGTTGAAGGTGCCGGTTGGGATGGAACGCTTTCAGATAATGGCTATGTTGTGACACAATCCTATAAGCTGAAGAACAGTTATGCCGATACCTTGAAGGTATCCGGTGTACCTGTTTCCACGGCTTCTTATCCTGTTCAGATCGAAAAAGGATGGAACTGGATTGGTTATACGCCACAGCATAAAATGCCTGTAGAGAGTGCGTTGAGTTATTATGAGCCTGAACACAGAGATTTAATAAAAAATCAGGTTCAGTTCAGTATGTTTGATCAGGACCTGGGTTGGATCGGAAGTCTGACATATATGAAACCCAATGAAGGTTATATGTATCATTCCGAAAATGATGCTTCCGGATCCTTTGTTTATCCCCAGGAAACCTTATTTAAGGGTGTGAGAATACCTGAAACATATGGATCATCAGACGTTTCTCTGAACCGTTATGAGTTCAATATGTCAGCTTTTGCCATTGCGACTGGCGGTGTTGAGGTAACTAAGGAGACTGAACTGCGGGCCCTGAATAATGACGGAAACATTGTAGGTATAGTGAAACCTGTTAATGTATTGGATAACTGGCTGTTCCCGATAACTATAGCCGGTAAGGCAGAGGAGGGTGAAGTAAGCTTCCGTTTGATAAACGGATCAGCGGATGTTTTAACAGCGTTGGAAACCTTAAACTATCAACCGGATGCCATTGTTGGCTCAGTAAGAAATCCGCTTAGATTAACATTTGGTGATCATTCCGATATGCCGGTTATGGTATCACCCAATCCATTTAATGACAAAATACGGATATGGAATATTCCGGATGATTTGGCAGGTGCTGCCATTTATGATATGCAGGGTCGTTTAATCCGGCAATGGGGAAATATTCCTACTGATCAATTGGTCTGGGACGGTAAATCATCAGATGGCTCAATCGTGGAAGGAGGCGTATATGTGCTACAGCTTAGAGGCAATACAGAAATAGAAACTGTTATGATTGTTAAAAATAAATAGATTACTGATTAACTAAAAAAATGTGGCTGTCTGAAACCGGACAGACAGTCTCATTTTTTTTGAATGATATTACAGATGAAAACTACAGGATATATAATTCTTATCACCATGATGTTTATGACTGTTACGGCTGAGGCAGAGGATGACTGGAATGTAAATCCTAATCTGTATGAATACAGCATGACCATCACAGGAATTTGTATGGCGAATGATTCGCTGTATGAAAAAACTCCCGACATTATCGTAGCTGCCTTTAATTCGATGGGCGAATGTGTGGGAAAATCCACCTCCCGGTATTATTCAAGTATGGATAAATACAGGATTCCTTTACTGATTTACGGGAACTCAACCGGAGAACAAATTACTTTCCGGGCCTTTTTCCCTGAATTCAACAAGGTTATCCAAATAGTGGATTCCGTTGTATTTGAAGTAAATGATTCTAAAGGTAATTTTAAGAATCCTGTCATCTGGTACTTACAGGAAACTCCGGACAGCAGCATCACACAGGTTGAAGATCCTTTGTTGTATCCTAATCCTGCCCGCGATGAACTGAATATCGTTATCCCGCCGGATCTTATAAATGCAAACTATGCAGTAATGGATCTGAGAGGAACCATGTTAATGGAAGGCAATCTTAATTCTGAGGTAAATTTATTAAACATTAGCACCTTACCTTCCGGCTATTACATCATTAAACTCAGTATTGGTAAAGAAATCAGATGCCTTAAGTTAATCAGAAACTGAACTTTTCATTAGTACGCATATGTAAATCTGAATTTATTAGAGTGGTTTTAATGTATAATATTACCCAAATATAGATTAAACCAATATGACGATTCGATGTGTTTTCAAATAAAAAATGTGATAATTTTATTTCAATATTGGATAGTTTTATTCGCTTCTAATCTTTTACACAACGGATGTAGCCTGCATCATTTTCTCTTGGAATCTTTGAATATATCAATGATCCCATACGGGATATATGAAATTCAATTTTTATTCGTCTATTATACATATTAGTAACTGTCCACAATATAGGATATTCATATTCATCTATATCGTAAAATGAGGTTATATATATAGCTGAGGTACCAAGTCCATCAAATACGAATGGTTCAAATCTGGTATTGTAGAATCCTCCTGGCAAAATATTAAATCCGCTACTGTTATTAAATTCAGGTTGATAACCAATGCTTCCCGGTTGAAAATAAGTACCATTAGATGGCTTTATCCATCCTGAAGTAGATGCCATTGATTTAGCAACTGAATATTGACTTTCATTATAATTATAACCATTTTCCCCCAAATATTTTATCAGTTTTTCCCATTCATCAGTAGTTGGTGTATGCCAGCCAGAGGGACATGCATCTTTAACAGCTGCAATATTGTACATTACGCCATATGTTTGGTAATTTTGTGTGCTTTTTGCTTCATCAACATTGTTACCTAGATAGTCATATACATAATAGTGTTTTTCCCATAAACTATCTTTTAAGGGTGTATTCACAGAAGGAAGATAGGCCAAATTTTCAATCATCCATGTTTGATCACCATAAACTTTATATCCATACTGATTACCATCCCTGGAATCGACAAAAACGTCTGTTACACTTATTTCAACTTTATCTGTGGATACCAAACCTTCCTCATCTACTATTTCAACACTAATTTCATAGTTTCCAGCTTCAGAAAATTGATGTTTAACTGATAAACTGGATGAATAGCCTGTATCCCATATACTATCATTATTCCAGTCCCATCTGGCTTTAAGTTGCACGTTAGAGTTTTGAGCATCAAAACTTTCACCGGCATCGAATGTAAATATGGTTGACGTGTATCCTGAAATTGGATCAACACTAAGAATTGCATCTGGTGGTGTATTATTTCCAACTTTTGCATTTAAGGTTGTTGACAGTTGTACTTCACCATCGTCATAAACCAGATCAAAGGTAAAACTCTGATCTTCCTCTTCGTCTGTTGCAAATATTACCTCCCAGTTGTCATCAACTACCTGAGTATTTACCAATACAACCTTATCATTGCTTATTTTGTCAGTTGGAATAAATAAATTCCTGTTGAAGTCCAGTATTTTGGTTCTTGTCCTGAATTCCGGTCTCCATACCAACTCCTTGCTAATGCTATTGGCATATTGGTCGTAAGCAGTAATAAAATTATCAAATGCTGTTGCAAATTCTCCAAGTGTTCCCGATGTATTCATATCTGATCTTAACGGAGTCCTGAACTTTATTTTTGTAAAGATCTTTTTACGTTCCCCGTTATACCACACCAGGGTGTTCAACTTTTGACTTTTCCATTCTTCCCATGAATCCATGTCATCTGCAACAAATTCATCGTTCCCAATGTTAGCAATTCTATTTCCTAACGCATCAATTTTTCTTCCTATTAAATTCGCCAGTGTAACCGTTGCCCATGGATGCTCAGTATTTTCCCATAACAGAATAGATTTGCTAATGAGATTATCTGTTTTCGCGTCTACAAATTGCCTTGCCTGGCACCATTTGTAATCAATTGCAATTTTTATGGCTCTGAATAATTCCTTGTTTGCATTGGCCCTCAATCCTTCATGTCTTAAATCCTCACACCCGGATACCGATGTTGATTTAAGGGAATTTGAACTAACCGGTAAAAGATTGGAAATTTCATTGATCCAGGAACTGTTTGCAGCCAGAATATCAGCCAGTTGTTGCTTTTGATCCGCAGTCATTTTACTTAATTCATCCACAGACCTTTTATTTAACACACTCCAAAAAACTGAATCAGAGTAAATTTTACCGGAATCCAATATGCCAGATTTTACAAGAGAATCTTTCAGTTCAAAACCCAGTGCAAATTCAATATTGACCTGTTCCTGGAATTCATTTATATAGTCAACAGGATTTTCAACAACAATTTTATCCAGAACATTAAAATCTAGATCATAGTTCTTATTGTTAATTTCCAAATTAATCAGATATGAACCAGGAGTCAAATCAGGGACAACAAAACATAACGAACTGTTTAACTGACGCATTTCTAAGGTAACATCATCTATATATCCTGAAAAAGAATCATCTTCAAGTCCTTCCAAATTTGTTATACTTACTATCGTGCCTGGTGCACCGGATGATATTTCCAGTTCTGGGTTTAATTCTTCGTTTGGAGAAAACCAATTATCTACATTACATGAAGTTAGAATGAGAAGAATTAAAACTAAAATAGAATTTTTAAACATGTATTCCTGTTTTAAAAGAAGTACTTAACTAATTATATTATTGAAAATTAATTCACTATCAAGGAATCTTTGTCAATGTCAAATTTCGCTTCATATTCCCAGTAACAATCATCATATAAATAATACCCCCAGTAATCATATACAGGATAGCAGTTATAATACCAGTCTGCTTTAACAAAGTATTTAAATGATTTATCACAGCCGGAAAAAGTTATATAAATGGATACGTCTCCTTCTATAAAAGTTGTATCAATATTCATTTCATCACAAGCTTCTATATAATATTCTTCATTCCCATCTTCATCCAGCTTTACCAGCAATTCATCACCAATCTTATGTTCGTCTGCTTTTTTTTCGCAACTTATGCTGAATACTATAAGGCTTAGAAACACTATCAATAAAAGATTTTTCATGGATGATATATTGATTATTAATGTTATAGTGATAATAATTTTAAACGTTTAATCTTTAAGTATTGTTCAGAATCATTATAAATAACAGAATCATATACACGTAAAATTAGTTATGATTGAATTCAATTCTTATATTGATTAATCCCTTAATTTTTCAGTTCCAACTTCATACAAATGAGTATGAACACAATACAGGTTAGTTGTGTTATTTTAATTAGATCTATATTAATATAACGTATTATGAGAAAACTTCATAGCTACTTTCCCTATCTGATTACCTTAATAAGTTTAGCATTGTTTCCTTCACTTGCCATGGGACAATCAAACATTGTAATTGAAAAATTATCAGGTGAATCCTCAACTTATACTTTGGGAAATATTAACAAGATCACTTTCCCATCTGAAAATATCAGGTTATCATTTAAAGAAGGATCTGAAGTAATGATATTACTGAACGATATCAAACTTGTAAGTTTTTCCAACAACGTAGTAACTGAAATTAGATTTAAGGAAGAAACGGGAGATACTCATTTGTTCCCGGTTCCTGCCACAAAATTGCTTAATATTAATTATCAGCAGACAAATGAAAACTCACCACTTATTACCATTTATGATGCCCAGGGGAAGGAGATTTTGAAAGATATTATTAGTGTCACACATTCATCAAACTTAATTACTATCGATATAGGACACTTAAAGTCAGGATTCTATTTTCTTCGTATACAAGGTAAGGATCATGGGTTTACTGAAAAATTTATTAAGAACTAATTACTTATGAAAAAGATTAACCTAATACTATTTGTCTTATTATATTCCATTCAGATATTCTCTCAGGAGGAAGTAATGAGAATCCAGTTAAAAGACGGAATCAATAAATATTATTTTTCAGATGATATTAAGGATTTTAAAATTAGCAATAAGGGAAATCACAGCCTGACATTTACATCTAAAAGTGGTGATCAATTTTTGGTTTCAGCAAACAGGATCAGCGAGATTAATTTTTTCAATGTTCAGAATTGTTCTTCTTATTCAGGATTACATTTGGGAGTAATGGGATTTAATGATCAGGTATATGATAAAGGGATTATTGGACCGGTTTATAAGAGCGATAGTTATGAATTTAAGAAATTCATTGATAATTTAAGTCCCGGAAACGGGACACTTCTGTACCATAGTGTTGATGAAGGGTTAAAAAAGGTAGAACAATATTGTTCTCCTTTTGATTTATCCAATGTATCCATAATAACATTTACAGATGGATTAGACCAGGGTTCATGGGTATTACATATTAACGAGTATGCTTCATCCGAAGAATTTCTTGACAGCCTTGGGGAAAAAGTCAGAAGAACAAACATCCATAATCTGCCTGTTGATTCCTATACTGTTGGATTAAGGGGTAATGATGTTAGTGACGTAAACTCATTCACCAATAATTTAAAACAATTGGCCAGTTCAGAAGATAAGGTCTATGAAATAACGAATATTGCGAACTTAAATCAGACATTTTCAGATATAGCTAACTCATTATCTATCTCTAATAAGATCACCAGATACATTTATGATATGGACCTTACATTGCCAGCACAAAGTCCCGGAACTAAGGTGCGTTTCACTTTTGACAACATATCGGATGGAAGTTTATCAAATGCTTATATTGAAGGTGTTATGAATTATGATGGAACAAATTTTATTTTAGAGAATATCTTATATCAGGGAGTCACAAGTACGTCCGGCGTATCAATTCAGGGTACTTTAGCAGGGATTAACCTTACATTTTCATTTAAAAATATAATTACTTCAACAGGTGATAAAATAGAAGCATCCGTTATAAAACAATGGGCTTTTATCGAATCCAACGGATTGTGGCAGGTAAACTCAGAATTTGATCCGTCACAGAACATAAATACAAGTACACGTGAAGAACAGTTTAATTCGAGTGCTTTAGTTTTGTTAATTTTAGATGGTAGTAGCTCATTGGGGAATGACTTCGATGCAATGAAAACTGCCGCAAAGAATTTTATTGATTTATTACTGGATGGCGTAGGTTATCCTCCTACAGGACCATACATAAATACAAATTTTGCTTTAAGCTATAATTCAACAGAAGCATACTTAGAAGGGATAGTCTCACAAGAAAATGATTATGCAGTCGTAGAAAAAGGGTTCGATTATTCAACAGATGCCACATTCGCTTCTGGTAAAATAAACAGAGTTATACATAATGATATAGGGAAAGGATCATACAACTCTCTAGTTACTAATCTATCAGAAAATACCAAATATTATTTTAGATCTTATGCAAAAACAATAGCAGGAGAGTATTATGGTAATACTAAAAATTTTTCTACCCGAAAAAAAATAGCATATCATGGAAACGTTTCTGATGTAGATGGGAATACATATAATACTGTCAAAATTGGAAATCAGATTTGGATGGCTGAGAATTTAAGGGCTACAAAATTTTCAGATGGAACACCTATTGAATTAATACAAGATGAACAGAAATGGTTAGCTCTGGAGGATAACAATACTGATAAGGCTTATACTTACAATTTACATTTTGAGAGTTATCCTCAGATAAAAGATTTGCATGGAGCCTATTATACTTTTGCTGCTGCAACAAACGGAGAAAATTTAAATAAATCTGCACAGGGAGTGTGCCCGGATGGTTGGCACCTACCTTCAGAAAATGAATGGCAAGAATTATTCTCTTTCATTCAAAATAATGGGAATAGCCCTTCATTATCTATAAAAGCAGCTAGTGGCTGGAAGGACATAAATGGTAATGACACTTATGGTTTTTTCGCATTACCTACCGGAGGGTATAATTATTCTGGTAATGATGGCTTATGGTGGAACAGTGGTGAGAATGAGTTTAATGAAAAGTATGGCAAATCAATTACTATTTACGGATATAATTATAAAATTGAATATAATCCAAAACAAAAGTCTACAGGACTACCCGTTAGATGCATTAAAAATAGCAATTCTTATGCCCCTGTTATTGAAGTATATGAAGCATCGGATGTGGAACATAATAGTGCCTTAATAACCGCAAATGTTACAGAAACCGGGTTTGAAGATGTGACTGAATACGGATTTGAATACAGCACTACAAAAGGCTTTGCAAATGGATCCGGAACTAAAATTTTTGTGGTGTCAGGTTCTGGTTCCTTCAGTTACAAATTCTCGTCTCTGCAACCCGAAGTTACTTATTATTATAAAGCTTTTGCCACGAATAAAATAGGTACAACCTATTCTAAAGTAAAAAGCTTTACAACCTTTCCAACCCCTGCAACAGATTTTGATGGAAATGTATACAAAACAGTCAGGATTGGAAATCAAATTTGGATGGCTGAAAACCTAAAGGCTACACAATATCCTGTCAGCATATACTCGCCAATTCCTAAAAAAGAGCCAGGAGATTCATGGGGCAGTTTACAGGATAATAACGAAGATAAAGCATATTATCTTGATTATTATACCTACTCAGCTGCTGTTGATGGATTTGCAGATGCATCGAATAGTATAGAAGTACTCGGAGCTTGTCCATCCGGATTCCATATCCCAAGTGTAGCAGAATGGAATGAATTGATTTATTATTTAAGCAATAGTGGTTATAATGGTAAGGAAGGTAATGCATTAAAATCAAAATATGGTTGGAAAGAATGGGTACAAGATACAAATTTCCCTGCTGGGGGATTCTTTCGAGATTGGACAGGAACTGATCCATTTGAATTTGCTGCATTACCCAGGGGATCAATAAACTTGCTTGGAAAACTTATCCCATCAGATGGTACTTCAGCTTCTTTTTGGACCAGTACTCCGGCATCAGATTCTGAGGCATATAGCATTTCGCTTAATTATACAAGTTCTCAAACACAAATAGATAAAAGTGCCAAATCATCTGGATATAATATCAGGTGTGTGAAAGATCAATTGATAATTATGACAATAAATACAGATTCCTCAAATCAGTAAGTTCAAGTGAAAATATTATAAAATGCTTTCAGGTATTGATATTTACAGGTGCAAGAATCGATTTGGAATGAAATATAAATAAAATTAATATCGAATGAAAAATGTTATATTATTAAATATAGTCTTATTTGTTAATTTATTTTCTTTAAGTGCGCAGAACGATACAATGTATGTGATGAGATCGGGTGTTGTTGTAGGTAAATACAATGTCCATAATCAGGTTGACAGTATAATATTTTATCAGCCTTTTAATATATCAGATAACACTTTTACTGATTCAAGAGATGGTTATGTTTACCGAATCGTAACTATAGGCAATCAAGTGTGGATGGCAGAAAACTTAAAATACTTGCCAAGTGTTACAGGACCAGAAACAGGATCAGAAACAACTTCATATTATTATGTATATGGTTATGATGGGACTTCTGTAGAAGATGCAAA
The DNA here is from genome assembly GCF_042219825.1 of Quyinboa mangrovi. Classification (NCBI taxonomy): domain Bacteria; kingdom Pseudomonadati; phylum Bacteroidota; class Bacteroidia; order Bacteroidales; family Quyinboaceae; genus Quyinboa; species Quyinboa mangrovi. The sequence goes on along the minus strand of NZ_JBHJHQ010000005.1, from coordinate 204,968 downwards.
AGCTACAACAAATTATGGTATTTATGGAGTTTTATATAATTGGACCGCAGCTATGGAAGGATTTGCCAGCAGCACTGATAATCCAAGCGGAGTTAAGGGTGTATGTCCTACAGGCTGGCATTTACCAAGCGATGCTGAGTGGGAAGAATTAATTGATTATCTGGGAGGAGTGGATGTTGCAGGATATAAAATGAAAGAAACCGGAATTGAACATTGGGACAATCCAAATACTGGAGCTAACAATGAAAGCAATTTTACAGCCCTTCCCGGTGGAATTCGTTATCTGAATGGTTCATTCCTGACAATTGGCAACCATGGCTACTGGTGGAGCGCTACCATGGACAATGCTTCAAGTGCGTGGCATCGGAGTTTGGTCAACGATTACATTGGTGTTTACTGGGATACTCATTACCTGGATGATGGTCTTTCAGTTCGTTGTGTAAAGGATTAATTCGTACCATAAATCTTGGTTAATTCTGAGTACGTTGCTATGTTTTTTTGCTCTGAATCTAGCGAGAATTTAACTCACTATTTAATTTGTATTGGAACACACATGCCAATGCTGATTTGCTATTATCAATTTTACTATCTTGTTACAATCTCAGACTTCCAAACTCATCTGAATTGCAGAATTAAAATAGAAGCATAAAAAAGAGGAAATCCTTATCGAATTTCCTCTCTGGTGGAGCTAACGGGAGTCGAACCCGTGACCTCTTGACTGCCAGTCAAGCACTCTAGCCAACTGAGCTATAGCCCCCTTAAAAGTTTTGCGATGCAAATATATAATTTTTTGTAAAACTATCTCTCCATTTTGAAAAACTGAAATAAAACTTTTAAGAAATAGCTTTAAAATTATGGAAATATTCACCACCATTTTTTTAAGTAATTAACTATATCTTACAACAATTTTAATTTTATCATCTTCAATTTTAATTTTATGAAAATATCCAATAGCTAACAGATTGTTAGCTAAGGCTATGTTTATTCTGTTTTTCTTCCATTGGGGTCTTTTCCTTTTGACCCTTGCCTTTCGATATACACCACCCAAACTTATCAGAATTTTGTCTATATCAGAAAAATCAAATTCAGTGAAAAATTTATTGAAGAGTTTCAGTTTTAATTCAAGGTTAGCACAGTTTGTTATAACAATTAAAAGTCTATTCTTTTTTACAATTTTTTCTTTCGATTTAAATAAAATTTTGCCAACTGAATTGGATATCTGAGTATTCTCTAAATTAACATTATCTATTTTTCTAATTAACGCTTTCTTATCTCTTATATTCAATCTAGTAGATTCAAAAAGAGCAATATGTAAATCTATATTATATTCAAAATCGTTATAATAAACCTTGAATCTTATGAAGTTATTAATTGTAAATTCTGATAATAAATCATATAATTCCATAAGAAGTAACTGGTCATAATTATTTTCGTTATAAACAAGTTTTTGATTTTGAATCAGTATAGATATTTTTTCATATGATAAGGATTTTAGATCAATATTATATAATTTATCTGGTAGAACTTTAATTATAATTGTATAAGCGTCTATACTTAATTTTTTAGATTCAGTAAGATTTTTAATTAAAATTACTATATCATCTTCGCTCAATAGGGAATTTATTTCATTTTTAAAGTGGCTTTGCTTTAATTCTTCATAAACTTCTTTCCTGTTAAGCCATTCAATAATGATAATGTCTAATTTATTTTCGTTATATAAAATGTATTTTACAAAATTTACCCATTTAGGTTGTATATGACCAGTTGTGAATAATAATGACCAAATTTCTTTATTATTTATAGTATCTATGTCATTTATTAGAGTAGTTGTTTTATTTAATACATTAATTAAAAGTTCAACATCTTCTTCAACATTTAATAATTCGCAAAAAGAGTAAAGAGCATCTTCACTCTCTATTTGAACTTTATTTAACTTTAGATATATTTTTTCTACATATTCATGAAAATTATCAAGAATGTAATCTTTTAATATATCGTCTTCAGATTCAAGTATACAAGTATAATTTCGTGTATTAAAACATTCTTTAAAGCTGTCATCACCTAACTCATAGTTATTAAATAGCATTAAGTATAGCATACTTTCATTAAGTTCATAGTGATTATTTTCATAGATATAATCGAATATCTTGTTTCCCTGATATCGTTTGAATTTTAAATTACAGAATTTTAGTTCTAATGCTTTGATAAGCTTAAAAATTCCAAGCTTATATGTCATTGAATCAAATACTTCTATAAAATCTGATTTTTTCTCCAAATAGTTTTTTAAACTATTATCTTCAGAAGTATTATGTAATGCCTTTATGTTATTCTCTGATAGGAAAAGAAGAGATTTCAAAAGATTATCTTTTGTTGAAATATCATAATTTTGAAGTTCGATAGCTTTCCATAACTCGGGATAATATTTTTCCACTAAAAGTTCGATAAACCTTTTATATTCTTTTGAAGTCTCTTTTAGATATACGATAAGCGGTGAAATATAGTTTTCAAATGAATCAGAGTGAACTTTGAACTGCTCAAGCAACAACTCCAATCTTTTATCTTCTTTAAAACCAGTACTTTTTAAAAGATATACTATCAAAAATTTATTAAGGGTAGATTCGTATTCATATTCATCATCTGTTATCCTTGATAAAACTTCATTTTTATTATCTATTTCAGTATTGAAATTATTTCCTTCATTGTTCTTCACATTTAGAAGATATTCAAAATCCTTTAAACTAAGTGCCCCTTCATAAAAGTGAGAAATGTATAACTGATAGTTTTCTTCAATATAACCTTTGCGTATGAGAAGAGCCAATAATCTATGCTTTTGTTTTATTTCTTTCAAGTTTTTACCAAAAATGAGCTCAACAGGATTATTATCTTTACTGGAGGTTTTTAATAATGATGCAAGCTTCTGCCGTTGAAGTTGGTTTAATTCCTTTTTTATTTTTGCAATTTTTAAAGTTAATTCTTCGTTCCTCCCATTTTTTCGTTTTTGAATTAAGCCTAAACGTTCAGCGTAATTTTTTTTTGAGTTTACATTATTTTCTATCTCATCAAAATTTATGTCGTAGTATGTTGAATTATAGTAGGGGCTATCTCCTAAAAGTTTTTCAAAACTTTTATTATCTTCAATCATTTTTGATATCGATTCACCACAAATATTTTTAATATTTGAGTATGTTTTCAATATTTCTAAAATATATTCTCCTCTAAGTTTTATTTCAGTTTGAACTGATTCATTTAAAATTTCTTCTTTTTCATTTTCAGAATTTTCAAGAAGTACTTTTTTTGCCTCAATAATTTTTTCAGAAAAGGATATTTTGTTTACTTTGAATGTATTATAAAGCAATCCTTCATTATGATGATCTTTACTAAACTCTTCAGGGAAAAGGTTTTTATATAAAATTATGCTAAAGAGAAAAACACCCTTTTTCATTTGATCTTTATTAATTATTCCATCATAAATTCTATATTCATTAACCATATTCTTTAATAATCTTAAATCATGAATATAAAGACTGATATCATTAATATAACTTTGAGGTATTGATGTTTCATTCCTCAGATATAAGCGTAATTTATCGCCAGAATTTGTTGTGTTTATTACAGGAACAATAGGAAGTATAAAGTCAAAGAACTTGGTTCTGTTAAAATTATCTTTAAAAATGTCGTCTTTAACTGCGTAAATAAATCCCACTTTTTGAAATACTTTAGGAGAATTATTAATCAATAAATTTACTTCCCGAAGTTTTGAAAATAGTGTTGTGCTATTGAAACGATCCAAATCTTCTATAACAACAAATTGAAATGTAGTAGCTTCAAAAAAATAAATTATTTCATCAATATGTTTATTTAATGCTGAATCCTCTGCTAATTCAACCTGAGCAGATTTCATTGCAATTTTTTTTAATTGCCCTTTTTGTTTAATCCTCAATATATCTTTTAATATATAGAACAAACCAGTCCAGAAAATAAGTAAAATTATGATATTCACTAGTGTGCTGGGCCAATAAATTAGTTTCCATATTTCACTAATTTTTATAGTATTCAGAATTTGTAAATTACTGTATATTAATTTAATAACCCAAGGCATGAAAGCTGTAGCGAATAACCAAATCAAACTGAATAGAGTTATCTTAAATTGTGATCTTTGATTTAAATGGCCAATTTTCTTAAAAGTTGAAAAAGGAATCCTGTTATCATTTAGTTGATAGAACAATTGCTGCAAGATGTGTTCTTCTATTATTTTCTCATCATTTTTATCAAATTCTTCTTTTGATTCGCAATAGTTCGCTAATGATATTTTTAAGTAGTTATATTGTTTGTTTTTTTCAAAAAAAGAATCAAGAATAGAACTTTTACCTGAACCATAAGGGCCTGTAACGGCAATATTTTTTACAGTGTTATCATTTAATTTTTCTTTTAGAGCATCAAAATAAATATGTTCATTAACGTCTAGAGATGGAGATAGATTAAAATAATTTGGAATATTGTTATCGTTCATAGCAATTTAGATTTAAATAAAAAATTTACAGGACTATCAAAGATAATAAAAATTGAACCTCGTTGTTATTTTTACTCGCGGTTGGTAATAAAGGGTGTTCTATAAGTAAAGGATAATATTTATCGTATGTGATGCACTTTTAGATTATAGATAGTTGTACTAAAGATTCTCTTTTTTCTAATATTCTAAATATTTCTATAACTCTTATTCTTTCAACGGATTTGGTATTACTGGCGGCTTCTTCATCAGTGTCTGGTTAATGCTGTTGAGTTCATAATCTTCAACTAAAACAGCATCGGGGTAAATGTACGATGTAGCGCTTCCGCCTATCTGGCTGGTATTTAAAACCACATTATGATCGGATGTGGCCACAATATCTTTCATGACATCAAAATCTGAAATACCTTGGTTAACACCTGTTATGCGGGTTTCTTTACCGGTTTTTATATCCACTTTAAACACATTTATAGGGCTGGCCAGACTGCCTTTTATAGCCGGACGCAGAATAATTGCATAATCCAGTCCCTCGTCCGTAGCCATGTCTATCAGTTTTTTCTTTAGTTTCGATTCACTCAAAGCCGCATTGCTTTTTAAGAACACATTACCGGGGCCAACGGTGGTGGAAACACTTCCGTTTCCAATGGCGGAGCGTGAATGCCCGGTTGAATAAGGAATGCTTTTTATGGGTATGCGGTCGGTTAGTAACGATTTTAATATGCCTGATTCTATCAGTGGCAATGTATCTTTGGGCATCACACCTTCATTATCTACACAATAATAGCCCATTAGTGGAACATTATTGTAGCTTTTCAAAGAAGGAATGTCATAAACCGATATCAGATCAGACATGACTTTTTTACCCATGCGTTTTTCCAGCGTATTGGAGTTTTCGAGGTAAATGCCGCGATACGAATTATTGACCAACTCATCACGTGAGGCAACCAGGCCGTTACCGGATGAAAACAAATCGCTGAGCACCACATTACAAACGGCTTGATTCTCAAATAATACGGGTCCAGTATACGTATCATCCCAGTTTTCCATATCACACCGTTTCATCAGATTCCGGGCAAAGGTCCGGATGTAACTTTTCAGCGTGTCGGCAGGTGGAATACCATCTTCATTCAATGCTTCCAGCGACAGATCTTCGCTGATCAGATCATTGTATTTATTATAAGCTGATCCGGAAACCGACAACGTTATCATCCCTTCAGGAACGGCAAGCCGGGTTCCTTCAGAATTAATATAATAGCGGTAAAGATTGGTTTTGGATATGTAAACATGCGACCCTATAATATCGGGATACGAAAGAAATACTTTGCTGAGTTCTTTGGTGAGCTGGTTAAGATCTATAGTTTTCGAAGGCTTTTGAGTCTCTTTTATAATATACTCCCGTGGTGTTTCCTTAGAGAAATCCAGTGCCGGCAGATCATCCACCGTCATGTTTTGTCGCTTCATGGCAGCCACCTTGTTTTTGTAGGTTTCGGCAGCACTTTTATAGACATTATCCGTAGCTTTCCAAAGATATCGTCTGATACCATCATAGTCAGGATCAATCGGAAGTGGCATGTATTCGTTATTTCGCATGACCCGGCCTGCCTGGTCGTTGTAATTTTCATCCGTCAGGTCATAATCCCCGATCATTACACGGACTGCCCCGGTTATCCCTCTGTCGGAGTTCGTCATGTTTTTGCCTCCCAACGAATAAGAATAACGTTCAACATTTATATCATAAATGGAATAGGCAATATAAAACGGTCGCTCAAAATCCTTGTAAACCAGTTCGTTTATATTCCGGTTAAGTTCGTCGCTCATGGCTTTCAAAATCGTATCATTATATTCTGCCTTCAGTGCAACAGATGTTGAAAAAATGAAGGCATATATCAGTAGAATTCTTGCACTAAACATCTGGTATATTTTGTTTCTTGTGATAACTGAGTTCATGATCAATTCTGTTTAGCGGTTTTGGGTGATGGTAGAATAACGGGTTTTGAGAAGGTTTGTGCACTCCGTTGAGTTTCAACTTTTTTAATGAAAAGAGCAGGAGCTATGGTTGTAACAGGAACTGAACCCGACTCGGCTCCACAGAAGCCGTTAAAGATGTCCTGCCTTTCTCCTGCTGCCGTAATTTCTGAAAACATAGCTAAGGGTGTTCCAATAAAGTTTACGCCGCGGACAAGCTCATCTGGTCGTCCGTCAGCATAAATCCTGTAAACCTCGGTTGGGGTTATATTGAATACATTTGGCGTATAACGGCTGTTGTTGGTAAATCCGCCGGAAACCGTTTTAATGTAATACCCATACGTCTTGTGTTGTTTTTTACATTCTTTAATGAGTTTGTTTTTCAGTTTCTTTTCGTTAAGGGGTTTGGTCGATTCAATGAACATGTTGGACTGCCGTGCTACAGGTGCCTGTCCCGCTGAAGCCCTTCCGTGTCCGTTACTATGAGGGAGACCCGGTGCAGGTGTTCGGTTCATTAAAAATGTTGTTAGTATTCCGTTTTCAATTACATCTACCCGTCTTGCCTTTATTCCTTCATCATCATACACATAATGACCATTGAGATACATATTGTTGAGGTATGTTTCCGTCGGATCAAAATAAACATTGAAACTTTTGGGAAGAACCAGCTTGTTCAGTTTGTCTTTAAAAGTATTACCGTTGTTTTCATCTTTTAGGCGGTGACCTTCAAGCCGGTGACCGAAAATTTCGTGAAAGAAAACGCCAGATGCCATGGGCGACATGATAACTGGTCCTGCATAAGGGTCCGCTAAAGGCGCTTTATTCAGTTTTAGCAACATATCCTTCACCTCTGCAGCAGCAACCATCAACTCTTCATCAGAGGGAAGTTTGTCGGTCGATTCGGCAATAAAATTCCGTTGATAGGGCGTGTAATCGCCATCCTCTGATTTTATAACACCCATAATGTTAAGCATGGCGGTGGAGTTGTTTTGAACGATCCGGCTGCCTTCAGAATTCAAATAATAGGTTCTGCGATCCAGAAAATCCAGTGATATATTGCCGGCAACAATATTGTCACTTTCACTAAATGGTTCACTGTATCTTACAATTCTGGATTTCCAGATGTCCTGCTGATTTTCAGGAAACGGGATATCTTTTTCTGGTTCAATATAAACACTGGAAGGCTCAACTGAAAAATCATTCTGCATACTAATATCTTCTGCTTTCATGGTGTTTTTTAACTGAACATAATCCGTTTTAACCCTGTCGAAGAGTTTACAGGTATTGAACCAGATTGTCTGACGGATTGCTTCGGAACTGTTCATAGGGATCAGGAAGGCAGTCGTATTTGAACTGCGCCTTTCGCCTTTTAATAAATGCGAATTGTCGAATTCATGATTTCCATAGCGCATTGAAACTGTACAGTAAGAAATTTCATTTGTGTCATCGCCGGTCAAATAGCCAAATGCGGAACTAAAGCTGAAAGCTTTTACCACATCAACCCTGTAATCCATGTAATATAAGTTACTGTCTGCATCCCTGAATTCATTAAATTCACGGTTGAATTCCTGCTCCAGGATATTGTAAAGTTCTTCATTTCCGGCAAAGGCAGGGAACATTGTTATGCATAACAGAAATAGCATGAAAGGTTTTTTAATCATATGTACATTGTTTTGCAGGTGAATTGAGATCCCTTTTTACAGTATAAACAGACCTGATTAAGATTTACCTCTAAAGATAATATTGTTTTCGGAAAAACAAAGAAGTTCATGTAAGATAGAGTTTTGGAAATTAGCAAAATCCTTAAACCTGTCATTCGTTGTATGAACTATAAAACTGTTAATCACTTTTAATTTTGTAAATAAACCAATATTCTAAGTAATTTAGCGCTTCCAAAGACAAATGTATGATTCAGGATATTTTTCCGCACCGTTTTGAAAACCAGTATCTCCCTGATCAGAAATTAAATGAAGAAAGCTTTGTGCTTCATTTTACTGGGAATGATCTTTTACTTAAAATGAACGGGGATGAAAATGAACTGCCGAAAATTAGAGATATATCTTTAAAAAAGGATCAGGTGAGTTCGACCTTTTTGTTTTCGTTCGATGAAACGCCATGTTTTTTATTAACAGGTGATATTGCTTTGAAGGATCCTGGTCTGGTCTACAATGAGATAAGCTTTTTCAGGCGAATCAGTCAGCAGGAGATTGCCTGGGTAAGTTTAGCTGCATTTCAACTCAGGAACTGGTATGAGCAAAACCTGTTTTGTGGAAATTGTGGGTCGAAAACACAACATAAAAAAGAAGAAAGAGCATTGTTTTGTCCTGAATGCGGAACTGTTGTTTATCCTAAAATTTCACCCGCTATCATTGTGGCGATTCTCAGCAATGATAAAATACTGCTCGCGCGCAATACTAATTTCCCGGGAAGCTGGTATTCGTTAATTGCAGGCTATGCTGATATTGGAGAAACCCTCGAAGGCACGGTTGTACGTGAAGTAAAAGAAGAGGTCGGAATAGAGGTTAGGAACATTCGCTATTATAAAAGTCAACCGTGGCCTTTTTCCGGTTCAATGATGATTGGATTTATTGCCGAGGCAGACGAAACACAACCCATACTAATTGATGAAAAGGAAATTGCCGAGGCTGCCTGGTTCACCCGTGATAATTTGCCGGCACATCCTTCGCTGATAAGTATAGCCGGCGAGATGATTGAAAAGTTTGAAAGAGGAGAACTGTAATCCAGGCAGTAGCAACTTCCGAGCTGGTCAAAACTACTGCAGATTGATTTCGGTTACCTTAAACCATTTATTTTATTAAATCTGATCCGGATACTGATAGCCATAAAATAACCCAGGTTAGAAGATTGGTTTTAGGGAAAACAGAGTTATCTATAGCTTAGTGAATTTAAATTGTTGAATAAAAGCATTGTATGATACACGCACGATATAGATTCCTGGTTTGAGAAACGAAACATCCATCGAATTGCTCATTGTGTAGCAATCACTTAACAGGCTACGCCCATTAAGCGCATATATTTCAATTGCATAGGGCCTGTCCGGTGTATTATGAAAAAACAATTTGTCATGTGCCGGATTTGGATAATAAAAGAAGCCGTTACCTGGTTTTGTTGAAACTTCTTGTCCGGATAATGTATAAGATACATCAACTTCTTCAGCCTTATAGGAAAGGGTGTCGTTGTTATCTGCCAGAACTGAAATACCAACATCAATGAATTGTCCACCTGTGGTTTGGATGCATTGTATCGCAACGGTATTGATACTGTCTGTTAGAAGGTTCCCTGCGTTTATGTTTTTGAAAAGATAATCGCCATAGCCAGATGAATAACCAGAACCGGATATAATTTTCTGTCCGTTAACATATACAGTAAACTCTTCATCATGATGTGCGCGAAGGATTAATTGATAGGAATCCATCTCTTCTCGGTGGCTGATTTTAAATTTCTTACGTATCCATATGCGGTTGGTTTGCCATACTGTCCCAATAGTGGCTCCGGGTGTTCCGGATGATCCAAATCCACCTTTGCCATAATTCCACGCGCTGTCATTAAATGTTGATTTGTACCAGTTAGGTGCAGGTGGATTTGTGGTGTAACGCCAATATTTTTTTTCCTTCTCACTGGTTTCAAGGATAGGTTTTATGGTTGATCCTGTATCAGGTAATCCTTTTATATCAAAGCTAATCTCCATATTACCATCTTTTGTTAAATTAAGAGAACGGGGACTGGTAATTACGGCTCCATCAATTTCCAGTTGTTCAAAAAGAATATTAGTAATATCATAACTGCCTCTAAAACGGATTTTATTATTGCCGGTACAACTGATTCTTACGAAGTGGATATCAGAAATTGGTGCCAGTTTGGATTCAAAATCCACGCAGTAGTTTTCACCTGATACTGTTGGTTCTGTCTCTTCAATTCGGATATCACGGAATTCTACACCTACAATGGGATCTTCACCTTCGCGGGTATCCACACCAATACCTCTGCGGCAATGGATTACATCGCAGTTTCGGAAAAGAATATCAGCCATATTTCCATTACTCTGCATACCAGCTTTTACTCCACCGCTCCAGCAGTAGTTTACATTGTTGGTGAAAACACAATCATTCATATCTCCATATCGTGCTTTGGAACACATTGCATCGTCAATGGTTATTACAAAACATTGATTTACTGTTGTATGAGATGATGAAACAATGTCAATCCCGTCATTTTGAATCTTGTATTTAATATCCTTGTGGTTCAGTACTTTTACATTCTGGACCTTGATATTAGTGGATCGCATTAGTTCAATGGTCCATCCCGATCCATCTTTCACAGTAATACCGTTTATTAAAAGGTTGTCACACGAATCGCATTGTAAGGCTCTTCTTCTGGGATGTTCCACCGATTGTGTTGTAAATCCCGGAGGTGGGGACATTAAATTAAATCCGCTGGCATCTATAGCTCCCCGGCCGGTGATTTTCACATTGGCTGCATTATGGATTATGAAAGCTGGCGGAAGAGTGGCGTTTTGTATGTATTGGCTTCGGTCATTTATAGCTTTTAAAATTGAACCGGGAGCCAGATATAGTTCCACATTACTTTTTAAAGCAAGATTTTCTTTAATCTGATAAAATCCCCATGGAACATATACAATACCACCTCCGGATGACGCGGCATCGTCAATGGCTTGTTGAATAGCCTGTTGAGCAAATACTGCACCGGTTGGGTCAGCATTATAGGGTTCTTTAGTAACGTTATAAATACCGTCACCTGATGAAGCTGGGACATTTTCCTCAAGCTTATCTCCCAGGATGATAAGTTTTTCAAGATGATTAATCTGAATAATCAGATAGGAAGGTGTTTCATCTTCAGTTGAGACGGGCGATAGGTTAAAAGTTAACCTTTTCCCTTCTACTGTTCCGACTGCGTTTAGAGATAGAGGACTGATTTTGTAGCTTTTGATTTCTTCATTCGTTTGAATTGAAAGTTGTATATCTCTATCAAAGCCAAAGTGTACAACGTGGTAATCCATATAGCGAACAACATCCAAAGTCTGGCCTTCTGCATCTAAGGTAAATACATTACTGAGTATTGCATTGGGTGGAAAAGGATAAATTTCAATGGTTGCGTTAAGATTAATGGTATAAAGGCTGGTTAAAAGTAATAGAAATAGTAATGCAATTGGCTGGTTATATTTATTCATCTTTCAATTCTATGCTATTATAATCTATTACAACGAAGATAAAAGAGATACTCAGAGGTTTTCTATATAGGATTTTGAGTCAGCCCATTTTTATTTGATTATTTTCAGATTTCTTTATATAGTTAAAATATCAGTAACAGGGTAATATTGATTTATAGTTCAGGCTGAAAGAATAAACTCCACATATTTTATTAATTTTATGCTCGCTTTAAATGTAGAATTATGGGTGATAAAAAAATAAGGTTTGTTGTTGTTGGGTATGGACATATCGGGAAGCGTCATGCAGAGATGATCAGGAGAAATCCCGATGCTGAACTTGTGGCCGTTTGTGATCAGCTTTCCATGGAAGAGTTAGGGGTGAAAGATATGGAGGAACCATTCTTTCAAAACTTCGAAGATCTGTTATCCTCAGGCCTCGAATATGACGTGGTTAATATATGTACGCCAAATGGTCTGCATGCCGATTTCAGTTTGAAAGCACTTGCCAAACACAAACATGTGGTGGTTGAAAAACCCATGGCGCTGAATAAAGTTGATGCCGAAAAAATGGTGTTTAAATCACTGGAAATGTCACGTCACGTATTTTGTGTGATGCAAAATCGTTATTCACCGCCTTCTGTATGGCTTAAGCAAATTGTTGAAGATGGTATTTTGGGTGATCCGTATATGGTTCAGCTCAATTGTTACTGGAACAGGGACGACCGCTACTATAAAAAAGGAAACTGGCACGGTGATGCAAAACTGGATGGAGGAACACTTTTTACACAGTTCTCACATTTTGTGGATATCATGTACTGGCTGTTTGGTGATATAACCAATATCAAAGGTAATTTCAACGATTTTAACCATCAGGATTTGACCGATTTTGAAGATTCTGGTTTTGTTAGCTTTGATTTTATTAATGGCGGAATGGGAAGCATCAATTATTCCACATCTATTTATAATACGAACTTTGAGAGCAGTATTACTATTGTTGGATCAAAAGGAACTGTAAAGGTAGCCGGTCAGTATATGAACGAAGTGGTATATTGTAATGTAAAGGATTACGAAATGCCGGAGCTGCCACCTTCAAATCCTCCCAATGATTATGGTCCCTATAAAGGTTCTGCACAAAACCATCATCTGGTTATCCAAAATGTGGTGGATAAACTGAAGGAGAAGGGAGCAATTACAACCAATGCTTTGGAAGGTCTGAAAGTAGTTGATATTATTGATCGCATTTACGAAGTGAAAAACATGTCATTCACGAAAAAGAAATAACGAAAGTGACGGAATGACAAGTTCTGAGAAAAAATAAAACCACCCTTGAAATTTCATGGGTGGTTTTTGTATTTTATGTAACAGTTTTCTGTTAAACAGATTTGATCTTCTCAGCCATTGCTGCTCCTAATGAAAGACATTCCTGTAGTTTCTCATCATTCATCCGTAGCTTTTCTTCAACCGGTATGCCTACGACATCCCATTTCATTTCCTCAGCAAACTGCTGGAAATGTTTATGCGTAGCGCCGGACCATGCATATGAACCAAAATAACTGAATACTCGCTGTTTGACGCCCCGTATTTTGATTTTATCCAGGAGAGCCTGAACAAGTGGAAACAGCTGATTTGAATAGGTAGGGCTGCCAATAATTAATCCGTTATATTTCCAGATATCTGAAATAATATAGGAAGCATGTGATTTGGATACATCGTGCATCACAATATTTTTTACCCCGTTTTCAGAAATCGCATTCGCTATGGTTTCGGCCATCTCTTCTGTATTACCATACATTGAACCATAGGCGATAACCACACCACTTTCTTCAGGTTCATATTTGCTCCAGGTATCGTATTTGCCAACAACTTTCGGGATGTCGGTTGTCCATATTGGTCCGTGTGTAGAACAAATGACTTCAATGTCCAGTCCGCTTAGTTTTGAGAGTGCCTTTTGAACAGGACTGCCATATTTACCAACTATGTTGGAATAATAGCGTCGCATTTCATCCCAGATGTGATCCAGATTTATATCTGTATCAAAGATCCCTCCGTCCAGCGTTCCCCATGTTCCAAACGCATCGGCGCTGAAAAGTACTTTCTCTGTGGCATTGTAGGTTACCATTACTTCAGGCCAGTGAACCATGGGTGCGGTATAAAACTGAAGTTCGTTTTTCCCTAATGTAAGCGAATCTCCTTCTTTTATCTCAAGTTTATTACATTCCATACTGAAGAATCCATCCAGCATATCAAAGGTCTTTTTATTACCAACTATCGTAATATCAGGGAACCGGTTTTTAATCATACGGATACTGCCACCATGATCGGGTTCAATATGATCCACAACAAGGTAGTCTATTGATCGTCCTTTCAGTACAGTCTCAATTTTTTTTAGATATTGCTCAACAAAGCTGATTTCTACGGTGTCTATCAGAGCAACCTTTTCATCCATTATCAGATATGAGTTGTAGGAAACACCACGTGGAATCGGCCACATATTTTCAAACCGCTCAGTTTTTCTGTCATTTACGCCAACGTAATAGATATCGCCTTTAATTCGTTTAGAGGTGTACATTTTTGCTTCAGTTTTAAATCGCTGCAAAATTAGAAAATTATCCTAAATGGTTTAAATACATTATTAACTAATATCAGGTTTGAAAAAACTATTTGCCTTAAATTGAAGGAAAGGTTTTACGTTTTGTCAGAATTTTGTAAAATTAATACTGATGGTTTTATTAAAATACATATTGGCAGAACCGAATAACCCTATATTGTTAATTGCTCAATTAAACAAACCTTAATATCAATTGTTTTGAAGATGAAACTAAGAAATAAATAGTGCTTTAGCAGAATTTTGTGTGGATAAATCTGTAGTGAACAAAACCGTTGGAAATAAGTTCTGTTAGATTGAATGTAGCAGATAACAAATATTACATAAATGGCAAGTTTTAATATTGTAATGCCCAAGATGGGCGAAAGTATTCAGGAAGCAACCATTACCAAATGGTTTGTAAAGCCGGGCGACAAAGTCGAGGAAGACGACGTGCTGCTTGAGATTGCAACCGATAAAGTTGATTCCGAAGTTCCTTCCCCTGTTGATGGTGTGGTGAAGGAAGTTTTGTATAAAGTTGATGATACAGTAGCTGTTGGCGAGATTATCGCTGTTATTGATATGGATGGAGAAGCAGTAGCGGATACAGCTGAAGAAACATCCGGTGATGAGATTGAGAAAAAAGAGGAAAAGGATAGTGGAAAAGAACAGGTAGAAGAGACTAAGGTTGAAGAAGGTGAAGAGGGCAAAGAACCTGGGGCAAGAAGTAGTTCTGGCAAATTTTTCTCTCCGGTTGTCCGAAAAATAGCAAAGGAAAACGGACTCAGCGAATCTGATCTGGAATCCATTAAGGGAAGCGGACTAAATGGTAGGGTAAATAAAGAAGATGTACTCGCATACCTGGAAGATGGTGGTGCTAAATCAGAAGTTAAGGCTGAACCAAAAACTGAAAAAGCATCTGATCAGCCTAAAGCTCCGGCTCAACCGATACAGGCTGCAAAAATTGAGGTTCCTGTTTCCGGTGAAGATGAAATTATTGAAATGGACCGTATGCGTAAGAAAATTGCAGAGCATATGGTGGCATCCAAACAAATTTCGCCACATGTTACTTCAGTTGTCGAAGCAGATGTGACTACGTTGGTAAACTGGAGAAATAAAGTGAAGGATCAGTTCCAGAAAAAATACGGACAAAAGCTGACCTTTATGCCGGTATTTGCTGAAGCAGTGGCCAAAGCATTGCGTGATTTCCCCTGGGTAAATGCATCCGTTAACGGGGACCAGATTATTCTTAAAAAGAATGTCAATATCGGTATTGCCGTATCGCTGCCATCTGGTAATCTTATTGTTCCGGTAGTTAAAAATGCCGATATGATGAATCTTGCAGGGCTGGCTTCTAATATTAACGGGTTGGCTTCCAAAGCACGCGATAACAAACTTTCCCCGGACGATATTCAGGGCGGAACGTTTACCATCACTAATTTCGGATCTTTTGATAATATTATCGGAACACCAATTATTAATCAGCCTCAGGTAGCTATCCTTGCCACAGGATCTATTAAAAAGAAGGTTTCTGTAATTGAAACGCCAGAGGGAGATACGATTGGAATTCGAAGTAAAATGTATTTGTCTCTCTCGTATGACCATCGTATCGTAGATGGTATGCTGGGAGGCCAGTTCCTGAGACGAGTTGGTGATTACTTAGAAAAATTTGATCCGGAAAGAACGGTATAAAACTCTCAATTATGAAGCGAAACGAAAAGAAATACGGCGTTATTCAGTCAGATAAAGAAGATTTAAAAAAGTGGTTTTACCTGATGACCCTGGGCAGGGCGCTCGACGATAAAGCGCCTAATTACCTGAAACAGGCTATCGGATGGTCTTATCACGCACCAGCCGCAGGGCATGATGCCATTCAGTTGGCCATAGGTCAGCACTTCAGACCGAAGAAGGATCATCTGTTTCCGTATTACCGTGATCTGGTGACTTCTGTATCTGCAGGGTTAACTGCCAAAGAAATTATATTAAACGGTATATCAAAGGATACCGATGTGGCAGGTGGTGGCCGGCACATGTCTAATCACTTTGCCAAACCGGAATGGAATGTGCACAATGTATCTTCCTGTACAGGAAACCATACCCTCCATGCAGTGGGTGTGGCTCGTGCAGTAAAGTATTACAAGGAAGATGCTGTTGTCATCAGCTCACAGGGTGAGTCGTCCGTATCTGAAGGTTATGTGTATGAAGCCATAACCGGAGCAGACCGCGAGCATTTACCCGTGGTTTTTGTGTTTCAGGACAACGGTTACGGCATATCGGTTCCTAAAAAAGATCAGACTGCCGCACGTAAGGTGGCAGATAACTTTGCCAGTTTTAAAAACGTAAAAATTATTCACTGTAACGGGAAAGATGTATTCGATTCCATGAATGCGATGGATGAGGCAGTTGAGTTTGCGGTGAAAGAGCACAAACCGGTAATTGTGCATGCAAATTGTGTGCGTATACATTCACATTCCAATTCTGACAGACACGATCTTTACCGTGATAAGGGAGAACTGTCGTATGTGAAGGCTTATGACCCCGTAAGTAAGTTCCGCAGAATGTTACTGCGTTATGAGCGTTTTACCGAGGAAGAACTGGCATCGATTGAAGAAGATGTAAAAGCAGAAGTAAAAGCTGCCCATAAGGCCGGTCTTGCTGCACCGGATCCTGATCCGAAAAGTATTTATGATTTTGTTATTCCGGATCCTTATAAATCTGAAAAGTATCCCGAAGGATTACATAATTCCGATAATGAGCCCATTAAATTCATTACAGCACTCAACGAAACATTAAAGGCTGAGTTTAAAAATAATCCGGAGACCTTTCTTTGGGGACAAGACATTGCCAATAAGGATAAGGGCGGTATTTTCAATGTTTCAAAGGGAATGCAGCAGGAGTTTGGAAAAGAACGCGTGTTCAATGCTCCGATTGCAGAAGATTTTATAATGGGGACCGCAAACGGGATGAGCCGTTATCGTAAGGATTTGCGTGTAGTGATTGAAGGTGCTGAATTTGCAGATTACTTTTGGCCTGCTATGGAACAGTTCGTGGAAACAACACATGAATATTGGCGTACCAAAGGTCAGTTCTCGCCAAATATCACGGTGCGTCTGGCATCGGGTGGATATATTGGCGGAGGTCTCTATCATTCGCAAACAATCGAAGGTGCCATGGCAACCTTCCCGGGTGTCAGGGTTGTTTATCCGTCTTTTGCAGATGATGCAGCAGGTTTATTGAGAACATCTCTCCGTTCTGAGGGGATGACGCTTTTCCTGGAGCCTAAGGCATTGTACCAGGATCCCAAGGCCGCAACATCTGTACCGGACGATTTTGAAGTACCATTTGGCAAAGCCCGTGTAAGAAGAGAAGGTGCTGATCTTACCCTGCTTACCTACGGTAATACCACACATATGGCATTGGAAGCGGCTAAAAAAGCTGAAGAAGAAGGTTTGGGGGATGTTGAAGTTATTGATTTAAGGTCACTTTCACCTCTGGATACAGATACCATTCTGGAGTCTGTTAAGAAAACTTCGCGGGTACTGATTGTCCATGAGGATAAAGTATTTGGCGGATTTGGTGGCGAACTTGCAGGAATTATTTCAAAAGAAGCATTCGAATATCTGGATGCACCAATTGTAAGGGTTGGTTCTGAATTTACGCCGGTTGGATTTAACAGAATACTTGAAAGAGCCATTCTTCCAAACAGTGAAAAAATTCTGAAAGGAATAAAAGAAGTACTGGATTTTTAGTTCTTATAATTTATCTGATTATATGCCGGAGCCATTGGGTTTCCGGCTTTTTATTTTTGCCCAAATGAGTGCATGTGTCGTTTGCGTTATGCGGTTGTTTAAATTATTTAAACACAGCTTTTTACTTCTTTAATCAACATTTTGATTCCTTTGGTTTTGTTAATAACTTCGTACACAATTTATTCGCAAATTTACGTTCTATAAAAGATTTTTTAATTTTCTTTGCGTTGAAAAGAAGATTTACGATGGGTAAAATCATAGCTTTAGCAAACCAGAAAGGAGGCGTTGGTAAAACAACCACTACCATTAATTTGGCGGCGAGTCTGGGTTCGTTGGAAAAAAAGGTTTTGGTTGTAGATGCGGATCCGCAGGCCAATGCAACCTCAGGTATGGGAATTGAAGTCCGCGATGTGGAATACAGTCTTTATGAGTGTATTGTGGATCAGATTGACACCAAACAGGCCATCCTGCCGACAGATGTAGAGGGCGTATATTTGTTGCCGTCACACATCGATTTGGTAGGTGCAGAAATTGAGATGCTGGATCTTCCTGAACGGGAAAAAATGCTGAAAAAAATTCTGGAACAGGTCCGGAATGATTTTGATTTTATCCTGATTGATTGTTCTCCGTCACTTGGATTGATTACCGTAAATTCACTTTCTGCAGCCGATTCGGTTATTATTCCGGTTCAGTGCGAATATTTTGCATTGGAAGGTTTAGGTAAATTGCTGAATACCATTAAAATTATTCAGGGAAGGTTGAATCCGGAACTGGAAATTGAAGGATTTCTGTTAACAATGTATGACTCTCGCTTACGCCTGTCTAATCAGGTAGTCGAGGAAGTACGTACACATTTTCAGGATATGGTGTTCGATACCATTATTCAACGGAATATCAGGTTAAGTGAAGCTCCTAGTTATGGAACTCCGGTTTTGTATTATGATGCAAATTCCAAAGGGGCAATTAATCATCTGAATCTGGCACAGGAAGTTATCGCAAAGAATTCAAAATAAACTAATATGGCTAAAAAAGCTGCTCTGGGAAAAGGATTAGGTGCATTGATTGAAAATGCCAACGAAACAAAAAAGACACATAACGATATGTTCGATGAGGTTGAAGTGAACCTTATTGAGGCAAATCCATTTCAGCCCAGAACAGTTTTTGAAGAACAGGCATTGGAGGAACTGGCCGATTCAATTGCAAAAATTGGTGTAATTTCACCTATTACACTTCGTAAGCAGGGTGATAAGTACCAGATTATTGCAGGTGAACGCAGATTCAGGGCTTCAAAGAAAGCAGGGCTTGAGAAAATACCGGCATATATCCGAAAAGCAGGTGATGATAGCATGCTGGAGATGGCCCTTGTTGAGAATATTCAACGTGAGGATCTGGATGCCATTGAAATTGCACTTTCTTATCAACGCCTGATGGATGAATTTGATCTGACACAGGATGTGGTAAGCAAAAGAGTAGGGAAAAAAAGAGCAACAATTGCTAATTATCTTCGGCTGTTAAAACTTCCTGCAGAAATTCAGCTTGGAATACGTGACAGGAAAATTCAGATGGGTCATGCCCGGGCTATTCTGGGTATTGAGGAACCACCAACACAGCTTATGGTTTACGAACAGATTCTGGAATATGATTTTTCGGTTCGTAAAGTGGAAGAGATTGTTCGGGAGCTGAATGAAGAGAGTAAGGAGGAGCCTCAGCCGGAACCTGTTCCCCGTAAGAAGCTTCCTGCTGAATACAAGGCTTTGAAGAACCACTTGTCATCTTTTTTTGGTGTTAAAGTTTCTTTTTCCAGAGATGAAAAGGGGGAAGGAAGGATCACAATCCCATTCACATCCGACGAGGAACTGGAGCGCATAATCAGTATTTTGGATAAATTACAGTAACTAAACATTTTGAAACAGTATATTCTTTTCTTGTTTGTTTTATTCTGGATCAGTGCGAGTATGGTGGCGCAGGAAAATAAAATGCGCGCAGATTCGTTACCTGATATATCAGGTGGACAGAAAATTAAAAAGCAACACAAGCTCGATAAAGTATATATTCCCAAGAAAGCTGCTATGTTTTCTGCTGCATTTCCGGGGTTGGGACAGATTTATAACCATAAATGGTGGAAGGTTCCAATATTGTATGCCGGTTTTGCTGCCTGCGCTTATGGAATAAACTATAACAATGAACGCTATAACTTATATCGTTACGCTTATATAGATCTGGTTGACAGCGATCCTTCGTCAAGAAGTTATATTGATGCACCTTTGCCACTGCCGAGGGAAGAAAGAGAGGCTTATATATTATCAAGTAAATCTTATTATGAGGGTGTGTTTAAAAGCCGGAGAGAAAGCTTTAGAAGAGATCGGGATCTAATGATCATAGTTACTGTGGGTGTATATATAATAAACATTATTGATGCTAATGTGGATGCACATTTGGCAGATTTTGACGTGAGTAATGATTTATCAATGAATTTCAGTCCGGTAGTGTTAGGAGACCTTTCAGGGTCAGGGAAATCAACACTGGGATTGTCATTAACATTAAACTTTTAGTATGAGGGGGATAGTATTAGCTGCTTGTCTGGTAATTATTTCAAATAGTTGGGCTGTTGGAGAAGGGGAAAGTAACGATACTACAGTTACAGAAGTAAGTTATAAAGATGCATTAGCGGAGGCAGAACAGTTTATGAACCGACTGGATGATAAGGTTTCAGGTTGGTATTCTGACAGAGCATTTTCTTATATTGATACTGCATTCAATGATTCAACATCCATAGCAAATGTACCGGACTCTGTTTTCATTCAACGCCTGAAAAAACTATCAGAAGAAACAGTTATTGAGCTTCCTTTCAATGAAAGGGTGAAAGCACATATTGCTGTTTATACCGACAAGAAGAGGGCGGTAACTTCAGAGATTCTGGGTTTGACAGATTATTATTTTCCGATTTTTGAAGAAGAACTTGATAAAGCAGGATTGCCTATCGAATTAAAATATATGCCCGTAATCGAATCTGCTTTGAAACCCAGAGCATTTTCACGGGCAGGCGCTTCCGGTTTATGGCAATTTGTGTATTATACGGGTAAACAATATCACCTTGAGGTAAATTCATATGTGGATGAACGTCGTGATCCAAGAAAATCAACTCAGGCTGCCATAAAGTATTTAAGTGATTTATATGACATATATCAGGACTGGTATCTCGTTATTGCAGCATATAACTGTGGTCCGGGTAATGTAAACAAGGCTATCCGAAGAAGTGGAGGTAAAAGGGATTACTGGGAAATATACTACCGGCTTCCAAGGGAAACCAGGGGATATGTACCTGCTTTTATTGGAGCAATGTACGCGCTGAATTATTACAAAGAGCATCATATTATTCCGGTTAAGGCAAATATCCCAATGCATACAGACACGTTAATTATTCAGGAGCCGTTGCACTTTGATCAGGTCTCTGCTGTATTAAATGTTCCTGAAGAAGTTTTAAAAGAATTAAATCCACAATACAGAAGGGATATTATTCCGGGAGGTTCAAAGTCTTACACTTTGACTGTTCCGGTAAGTGTAACCGGGCAGTTTGTAGAGCTCCAGGATAGTATCTTTAACTATAAGGATGACATTTATTTCAGTGAAAAGCGTGAAACAGTAGATCCAACAGCCAGTTCCGGATATGTTCCTTCTTCAATTGCAGGAAAAACAAAACTTTATTACACTGTAAAATCCGGAGATAATCTGGGGTATATTGCGGATTGGTATGATGTAAGGATTTCCGATCTGCGTTACTGGAACAATATTTACAGAAATCTTATTCGCGTAGGACAGCGTCTTGTCGTATTTGTTCCCACATCTCAAAAGAATAAATACATAAACATCAACCAGATGTCCTTTGCTCAAAAACAGGGCACTGCAAGTTATACTGCATCAACAGCACCTGTGCAAACCACTGCAGGACATGATCCGGATTATATTTACTATAAGGTGAGATCAGGCGATAATTTATGGCTGATTGCCAGAAAATTTCCCGGAATTTCAAGTGACGATATTAAACGGTTGAATAATCTCACGTCAAATTCTATTTCTCCCGGGCAGTTGCTTAAGATTAAACCCAAAGGTTAGATTAGTAAGGTATATTAAACCGTGAACCAGTTCATGGTTTTTTTGTGTCTAGATATTACATTTTTGTATATGTTTATTTTTGAATTTTTATACATTTGAATTCAAAGAATAAACAATAACAATTTGTGTTGACCCAAAATATCATATTCCCGTAATATACTTTGGTGGAATTATTTATTAATTTTGATAGTTATTTAAATTGTTGACCATGAAAAAGATCTTAATTACATTGATAGCTTCTTTTACATTGTTTTCAATGGTTACAGAGGCTCAGACGCTCCCGAATTATTTAAAGAAAAAGGTGGAAAAGTCTGTAAAGAAAAGAGCAGACAAAGAAGTTGATAAAGCCGTTGATAAGGCGGTAAATAAAGCTGCCGATAAAATTCTTGATTCAGCTTCAGGTAAATTGGAGGAAGCCACAGACAGTATTAATAATACTAAAGGAGCAGATGCGGAACCCGCAGGCGAGGGAAAACGTGAATCGGAAAAACGATTTGATGCTGCCATGGGAAATTATATGAAGTCTATGGGAGTAGGTGTGGATGTACCTCATAAAGATGCATACAATTTTGGATCGCGGATGAAAATGCTTGTTGAGCAGTCCGATGCGAATGGTAAAATAGAAGATCCGATGTATTACAATACCTATTTTTCTGAAGGTAAATCTGATTACGGAATCGAGTTTACTAATGAAGAAGGCGCATTTACTTCGTTTGTTTACGATACCGAGAATAATTGTACGCTTATTTTAATGAAAGATGGAGATAACTTAACCGGAATTGCTACTAAAATCAGTCCGGAACAAATGTCGGATGTGAAGGATGAGGCACAGGATCAGGTGGAGGAAAATCAAATGCCGGAGAATTATAACCTCAGGAAGACAGGAAAAAGTAAAGTAATTAATGGTTACCAGTGTGATGAATACATCTCCGAAGATGACGAATCTTTGGTCACACTTTGGGTGACCAAAGATCTTAATCATAAAATTAATTCGAGGGTATATAATAATCAGTTGTTTGCGGGTAATTTGTGGCTTGCAGGTAAAACTGACGGAGTTGTCATTCAGTATGACCGAAAATCCAAAATTAATAAAGAGCATACGGTTATGACGGTACAGGACATTGACTTTAATTCTGTACATTCTATATCAACTAAGGGATATACCCTCACCGGAATATCAATGTGATTTATACTTTTATCTAACCAGAAAACTATATTAACTATGGAAGTTGAAAGATCTTATGTGTTGAATGTAAATGAAAATGCTGCACATTATTTGTACAAGAGTGCACAGTGGTCTAAATTTTTTGCCATTCTTGGGTTTATATCGGCCGGACTAATGATACTGGGAACCATTGCCTTAGTCGGTATGGGATCGGTTTTTCCCGCAATGGGTCAAAGTGCAACAATGGGAGGACCTGCAGCAGGCCCAATGGCATATCTGTCCACATCGGTATTTGTACTCATTGGTATTCTTTATCTGGTAATGGCAGTGGTAAATATTATAATTGCACTTAAACTTTATCGTTTTGCTGATAAAGCAATTGTGGCGCTTAAAACCAACGATGATGAAATACTTGAACTGAGTTTTAAGAATATGAATAGCTTCTTACAGATTCTTGGTATTCTGACGATTGTCATGATCGGTCTTTATTTCATTACGTTTATAGTAATGATGCTGGCAGGATTTGGTGCTGCACTATTTGCACGGTAGTATTATTCCGAATTATATAGTCTGACCCGGAATAATCTTTCCGGGTTTTTTATTGGTATATCCATATAAATCGGTTGATAAAAGGTTATTATGTTTCCGGTTCAATGACAATAATCATATCCATGAATATAATAAAAATGATTATCTTGTTAACCTTAAAAAGTAAATAATAAAATATTGATATTAAGATAATTAACAGATGAATACTGATCGTTTTGTTTCCCGTCATATTGGTCCGCGTCCTCATGAAGTAGAGTATATGCTAAAGGAACTTGGTGTGCATAGCATTCAGGAACTTATAGAGCAAACTGTTCCATCAGATATATTACTGGATAAGCCGCTTGATTTGGCCCCAGGGTTGACCGAACGGCAGTATTACCGGAAAATTCTTGGTCTGGCTTCCAAAAACAAGGTGTTTAATACCTACATTGGGATGGGGTATTACGATACCATAACACCTTCTGTTATTCTACGCAATGTGCTTGAAAATCCTGTTTGGTATACATCTTATACACCTTATCAGGCAGAAATTTCGCAAGGAAGACTTGAAGCCTTGTTGAATTATCAGACAGTGGTTTGTGATATGTCCGGAATGGAACTGGCAAATGCAAGTTTACTGGATGAAGCAACAGCGGCTGCTGAAGCTATGATAATGATGTATAACTGTCGTTCACGTATGCAGGTTAAGGAAAATGTCAATATGCTTTTTGTGGATGAAAATATCTGGCCGCAAACGCTGGCAGTATTAAAAACAAGAAGCAAACCGCTAGGAATTGCAATTCATGTGGGCGATTTCAGAACCTGTGAATGCACTGAAAACATGTTTGGAGCTATTGTGCAATATCCGAATTCTGATGGTCGTATACTGGATTATAAAAATTTTACCGATAGGTTTCATGCCGGGGATAAAAAAGTTGCAGTTGCAACAGATCTGCTGAGTCTTGCGTTATTGGTTCCTCCGGGAGAATGGGGAGCTGATGTGGTGTTTGGAACATCACAACGCTTTGGTGTGCCGATGGGATATGGTGGGCCTGCAGCTGCTTTTTTTGCTACACGTAATGAATTTAAACGGAATATGCCGGGCAGGATAATTGGGGTCACGCGCGACAGGTTTGGAAACCGTGCCCTTCGAATGGCCCTTCAAACCCGCGAGCAGCATATAAAGCGTGAGAAAGCAACGTCGAATATTTGCACCGCACAGGCACTTTTGGCTAATATGGCTGGATTTTATGCTGTATACCATGGCAGGGAAGGGATTGAACGCATTGCAAAACGAATTCACAGCATAGCCTCGTTTATCTCCGAGGAGGTAGAAAAGTTAGGATACAAACAGTTGAACGATAATTATTTCGATACACTCAAGATCAGGATTCCTTCGCAGGTTCGGTTATCAGATATTATCCGGTATTCCACAGAACTGGAAATGAACTTCAGGTATTTTAATTCAGGAGAAGTTGGGATCAGCATTGATGAAACCACGAATATGGACGATGTGAACTGGATACTTGAGGTGTTTGCCAAAGCCAATAATAAAGCGGTTCCATACATTGAGGATGTCCCTGAAAATATTACGCTGGGAAATAAATTTGTTAGAACCAGTGATTACCTTACACATGAGGTATTTGCGAAGTACAGATCCGAGACCGAAATGGTGCGTTACATTAAAATGCTGGAACACAAGGATATTTCACTGACACATTCAATGATTTCGCTGGGTTCGTGTACCATGAAGTTGAATGCGGCAACCGAAATGTTACCACTAAGCTGGATAGAATTTAACGGAATCCATCCCTTTGTTCCGGTTGACCAGGCTGCAGGGTACCATGAGATGTTTAAGGAGTTACGCCATGATTTAGCCGTAATAACGGGCTTTGCAGATGTGAGTCTGCAGCCAAACTCCGGTGCTGCCGGTGAACTTGCCGGGTTAATGGTAATTCGGGAATATCATCTTAGTCGTGGTGATGATCAGCGGGATGTGGTGCTTATACCTTCATCGGCCCATGGGACTAATCCTGCAAGTGCTGTTGCTGCAGGAATGCAGGTGGTAGTTGTAAAATGCGACGAGAAAGGAAATATTAGTCTGGATGACCTCAAACAAAAGGTAGTGGAAACCGGTGAAAAACTGGCGGCATTTATGATTACCTATCCTTCTACACATGGTGTTTATGAGGCCAGCGTTCGCGAGATGTGTAACATTATTCATTCTGCCGGGGGGCAGGTCTACATGGATGGGGCCAATATGAATGCACAGGTTGGGTTGACGAATCCGGCCATGATCGGAGCCGATGTTTGCCATTTGAACCTGCATAAAACGTTTGCTATTCCTCACGGTGGAGGTGGGCCGGGTGTTGGTCCTATTGCAGTGGCTGAACATCTTGTTGATTTTCTTCCGGGTCATACTGTATTAAATAATGACCGCAAAGGGAAACCTGTTGCTGCAGCGCCTTATGGGAGTGCTAGTGTGTTGCCGATAACTTACGGATACATAAAAATGCTAGGTGCAGATGGATTAAAACAGGCATCGGAAATTGCCATTTTGAACGCAAACTATGTTGCTCACAAACTCAAGGATACATTTGGTGTTTTGTATGTGGGAGAAAAAGGCCGGGTGGCGCATGAAATGATTCTGGAATGCAGACATTTTAAAGCATCAGGAATTAATGAAGTGGACATTGCCAAACGCTTGATGGACTACGGATTTCATGCGCCAACACTTTCATTCCCTGTTCATGGTACATTAATGGCTGAACCTACCGAAAGTGAAAGTCTGGAAGAACTGGACCGCTTTGTGGATGCACTGAAGAGTATTTACAATGAGATTCAGTCGGTTGAAAAAGGTGAAGCAGATAATTCGGATAATGTTTTGAAAAATGCACCACATACCGCACAGGAATTAGTGTCGGATAACTGGGGGCATGCGTATAATCGTGAAGCTGCGGCTTATCCTGTGGATTGGCTCAGACTGAATAAATACTGGCCGCCGGTTGCCAGAGTGGACGATGCCTATGGTGACCGAAACCTGTTTTGTACATGTGGCGAAGTTTAAGGGAATGAGATACAACAAAGGTTTTGTGGATTTCGATAATATGTATTACTTTTAGTGCTGATTATCATTGGGTTAAATATTTCTGAATGAAAAGGATTCTCTTGCTATTATTATCAGTTATTGCATTTACATCGTGCGTGGAGATGGTGGAAGGTGAGGGAGATGTGATTTCACGTGAGTATAACCTCAAGGATTTTAAAGGTGTAATTCTGGATGTGCCAGGTAAACTCTCTGTAGCACAAGGAGAGAAAAGTATAAAGGTCACGACAAATAAAAACCTGTTTGAGTGGCTTAATCTGTACGTGACAGACAGCATTTTACATATTTATTTACAGGACAAAATTAATGTGTGGCGGTTTGATGAGCTGGACTTTAAGGTGACATTACCTGATTTGAATTTTATTGGACTGAATGGTTCTGGTGATATTGAAATCCCCGAAGAAGTGAGTGCAGGCGGTGATTTAAAAATTTGCATTAATGGTTCCGGGGATGTTGTCGCTAAAAAACTTTATGCAGCTTTGATGGAATTGCAGATTGATGGTTCGGGAAATATTCGTTGTGACGAAGCCAATACAATTGCTGTAAATGCAAGCATTGATGGCTCTGGGGATATTCGCCTGACAGGATCAACAAGGGATATATCTGTATATATTGATGGTACCGGAAGCCTGCTTGGTTTTGATATGGCATCAAAAAATGCCGCTGTACAAATTGATGGTAACGGAGATTGTCAGTTGAGCGTAGTGGATTCTTTGGATGTAGAAATTGGCGGATCAGGATCTGTTTATTATAAAGGAAATCCTGAAACTGATATAAGGATAGATGGTACCGGTACTGTTCAAAAAGTAGGAGACTGATTTTAAATGAAAAGTGAATAATCAACAATTAATAATTATCCACGCTTGATGTTTATATGATTTTATTCTGCCTCACCTGCCACGGATGATCTGCGCAATCAAGAGAATAGCGTTTTAGAGTATTTCCCCATTATACTGTGACAATATGTAAAATTGTTCTTTGGCTGGTAAATAAAATAGTATTTTATAAATTTGTTAAAACATGAGGCCTTGATTTGTTGTGACTTTATCAGAAGATATAAACTCCGGCCTTGATTTACATGATATTCTTATCCCCATACATTTTCTAAGCTCATTGACCTGGGGCTACCAACATTTTACCCTTAACAGGGTCAATTGTTATAATAGAAAAAGCTACTGCTTATTTAAATCGTGCGCTGGCCGCTGTAAAGGGTGTGGATTTGTGTGTTGGAAAACCTTTAGGTTAATACTTTAGGGCAAGTTATTGCGGTTCTTTACAGCAAGCATTTTTGGTTTCTTTTGATGCTTCAAAAGAAACAACTGGGTGAATCCTGAGCTTGTCGAAGAAAGAGGGTGTTAAATCCCACATATTGAACAATAATATTCAGTCTGATCCTAAATCAGAACAATTTACTGAAGATCGGGTATGGAAATAGAAGTATAGGGCTGAATGTGTAGAGCAAATAATGATTAAAACAAGCCAAATCTTTACAACTAACGATTAATTCTTATTCTCGCATCCACAGCAAAAATTCTGTTTCCCAGACCGATAAGTGGATTAATGTCAAGTTCTACAATTTCAGTGGCAAATCTCAACAGGGAAGACAACCTAACAATAATCTGTGCAAACAACATTTCATCTACGCCTTCATGTCCTCTTGTGCCTTTAATTAATGCATAACTTTTTAAGGACCGGATCATCGACACGGCCTCTTTCAGGGTTAACGGCGCAAGCCCTGAACTAACATCCTTCAGGACCTCAATAAATATGCCCCCGAGTCCGCATAAAATAACATGTCCAAATGTAGGTTCGTACTTAGCTCCAATAAACAGTTCGTGCCCGGTAATCATGGGTTGAACCAAAACGCCTGTTACGTCCTTAATTTTCATCATTCGTCTGAACTCTGCCAATAGATGATCCTCAGAGTGAATATCCAGTACAACACCTCTGACATCTGTTTTGTGGACAGGTCCTACGACCTTTATAACGCAGGGAAAACCAATTGTTTTAGCGGCATTTAATATCTCTGTTTCTGTTTTTCCTGTAATCTCCTTCACTCTTGGAATAGAAGCACAATCCAAAAGTTTTTCAACCTGATCCGGAGATAAATAGCCGTTTTTTGCATCATCAATAATTTTTCTGGCAGCAGGAATATCAACCAGATCCAAATCTATTTTTTCTTCTGCAGGATAATGTGTGTTGAAGATCTTGACCAATGCATTTCCCAGTTCTACTTCATCCGGAAAATTCACATGTCCTAAAGATGTAAAATATGTAATATCGTCAGCAACATTCACCACCGATGGCAGTATAGGATAAATTGGTTTTTTGCATGATCTGATTTTCTCATCCAGAACCTTATATACATCTCTTACAGGAAACAAACCTGGGCTGCCAAAAATAACAGCCATGGCATCGACCTGATCAAAATCGCGTTCGCACGCATCTATAATTACACCCAGTTGTTCTGCTGTGCCTGTTGCAAGAAAATCAACCGGATTTGATACCGATGATCCTGGAAATAATTTTGCTTTAAGGGCATCAGCTTTTTCTCCTGAAATGGCTGGAATATTTATCCCTCCATTTGACAGAGCATCGGTAAGCATGACTGCCGGGCCACCGGCATGAGTTATAATAGCCATGTTTTTCCCTTTCAGCTCTTTGCACATGAATACACCGGCAACAGTTGTCAGTTCATCACGGCCATAGCAGCGTACTATGCCGGCTTTTTTAAATAATGCATCCACTGCAAGATCGCTGCTGGCAAGTGCTCCCGTATGCGAAGTTGCAGCTCTGCTTCCCGCTTCTGAGCCACCGGCTTTGATAGCCGCAATTCTGCATCCTTTCCGGATCAGGGATGAGGCATGTTTTAAAAGTTTATCAGGATTTTGGATACTTTCAATATAAAGCAGTTTTATGGGTGAGCTGGTTTTAATATCAAAGGAGTGGTCCAGATACTCAAGAATATCCTCCACACCTGTCTGTGAGCTGTTGCCAACCGAAAAGGCACTCGAAAAAGTCAGTCCTTTTTTCATGCCGGTTTCAATAATAAATACAGCTGTCGCACCTGAACCGGATATTAGCTCACAGCCTTTCGGGTCAAGTTTGGGAATGGGAGAGGTAAATATGCTTTGATGAAATGGTGTAAGCACGCCAATGCAGTTAGGCCCTATTAATGTAGCATTATGCTCATCCACCATTTTTGTGATTCTGTTTTCCAGAGCTTTTCCTTCTTCGTGCTCTTCACTGAATCCGGCAGATATAATGATAAAGGCTTTGGTACCTTTTTTTAGCAGTGTTTCAACGACCGGAGGACAAAATCTGGCAGGAATAGCCAAAATAGCCATATCAACCGGTGGCAGTTCTTCCGGTGAATTATGTGCAGGTATTCCGGAAATATTTTCCCGTGACGGGTTTACAACATACAGTTCGCCGTCAAAATTACCATTTTTAAGATTGTAAAGTATTTTTCCTCCAGGTTTCTGCAGGTTCTCTGATGCCCCGATTACGGCAATACTTTTGGGATGTATGAGTGCTTCCTGAATCATTAGTATCGATTTGATCCTAAAGATAAGACCAATGAATAAAACAGAGTATGATGTTTGTTAGAAATATAGAAGCAAGATATAAGACACAAGATTTAAGACTCAAGATGTAGGACACAAAGTGCAAGACTGAAAATTACGTTGCTATGTAAAGGGAAGTTTCCTTTTTTGTGATAACAACACTAAAATCTATAATCCACGCCAAAATGGATTAGTCCTTTGTGTCCGAAACCGGTTTCAACGGTCACGCCAAAGTCTTTCCCATAACGAACCCCAAAAACATTTAAGTGACTGGCAAGATACATGGAAGAAAGGGGGAGGTATTTTTCAAGTTTTTGTAAAAGACTGTCATCAATAATATTGGATATACCTATATAGCCAGGTCCGATGCTTAGTCCGGAATAAAGTTGAAAATTATTTTTGTTGAGATAGATATAACTGGCACTGAGTAAAAAGGCATACGTTTTTACGGTTGGTGAACCGTAGGAATAACCGCTAAAGTTTATGCTATGCCGGCTAAGCCAGAATTCAGCTCCAACTTCAAAGTTATTGAATCGTCTCATGTAGGATATACCTAAGGGACCTGTCACAGTGTAACCGGTACGGTTAACCTCATTGCCGTATTCATCAATTAAATAATCAACTCCGGTGGCCACTAAATAAACGCCAATGTTCACGGTGGACAGAAAACCATATTCTACTGAAATGCTGTTCAGTTTTTCAGGGGCAGACCTACGGCCATAATATGAATTATATTTTTGTGAAAATCCTGAGAAACTTATTAAGCATATAGCTGATATTGTAAGAAGTGCTCTTTTGATCATATAAACCGGTATGTGATATACCAGTTAAACGGATAGTGTTATGATTTCGTATTAACCCGCTTTATTTATGTAAAATTGAAATGCATTACATGAATGTGTGTTGGATTGAGGGGGTGAAAATCGGGAAACCCCGATAGCAAATACCCAGGTTTGGGGAGTATAACGAAACAAATTTGCTGGAATTGCGTTATCAAAATTCTATGAATTTTCCGTTTAAGCAAAAGGCAGATAGATGACTTTCTTTGTCTCAAAGAATTCTTCAGAAAAATAATCAGAAAGTTTAAAAACGGCCACCTTATCTTTAAAATTTGAAATTTCTTTGCTGAAATCTCCACCTTTCAGGTAAATTATTCCGTTTGGCAGTCCGTTTTTGTGATCATCCGAGATATTATTCCGGGTCATTTTAACAAATCGGGGAAATGAAGTCACAGCTCTGCTGACCACAAACTCGTATTTTGCTTTTATCTGCTGTACCCTTTTCTGTTCTGCTCTTACATTAGCCAGTTCAAGCTCAGTAGCTATTCCCTGTACAACTTTAATTTTTTTTGAAATAGAGTCTATCAGATGAAAATTAGAACGTGGAAAAACAATGGAAAGCGGAATTCCCGGAAAACCGCCACCGGTTCCTACATCCAATACAGATGTGTTAGGCTGAAACCGGATCATCTTTACGATACCCAGAGAATGCAGAATGTGATGAACAGCAAGGTTGTCTATATCCTTGCGGCTCACCACATTAATTTTTGTATTCCAATCCTGGTATAACGGGATCAGTGCCTCAAGCTTTTCGTATTGTTCAGTCTCAAGATTTGGGAAATATTTTTTTATCAGATCCATTCGTCGGAGTTAAGCAACCAAAAATAATGAATTATTCATTAGGAACTTCACGCATTTTTAAATTCTCTCCCGCACTTTTGACGACATCCCTGTAATATTCATCAGAATATCCTGGTTGATCAGGGTATTCAGGTAAGCCGTAAGGATTACGCATAAACTTCCCATCCTTTTCCTGTTTTATGTTCCCGTCCATATATTTCACCAGCAAATACTGGCCCAGTTTAGTCCATTTATCCATCATAAGTTTGGACTGGTTAGATGAAAAATTGGTGATGTAATCGTAAAATTCTGTTTTATTGGAAGCAAATATGTTCTTAGCTTCTTCGTCGGCAGCATCAACAGCTATCTGATAATAGTTTTCAAGCTCATTTTGTACCGGCTTTATATCTTTAATCATATAACTGTAACGTGTATAAGCCCAGTTAGAAACCCAGTTGAATACCCAAAAAGCGGCGTCCCATGTAAATGTCAGCATATCGCCATTTCCAACTTTAAAACATTCAGGAACTTCTTTTATACCTGCATAGATAGGAACATATACTGAGGTTGCGGCATCATCAACGCCAAACCAAAGTATGCCTTTCATTGGGGTGGGGTAGCCTTCTCCACGCATTTGAGCCACAAAAGAAAACCCGGTTTGTTGTGTGGCAATAGCTCTCTCATTAAAATACTCAACGCTGTCTACCTCCCATGTTAACGGACGCCATCTGTAAGGTAACGCAAAAGATCCGGCGCCGGCATCCTTTGTCATATCCAGAGGAGTACCTTCGAAGTGATCCCGCATATAATTCTGAACATCTCGGTAACTGATTTTTTTATCCGGTTTGATCCAAAGCGGCATTCTTTCATTTGTTTCACCCATTATGTAGGGCAGATCCTTTTCACCTTGTTCCGGATTTATATGATTAAAAAAACTCCAGACTCTGGCATCACAAAATCTTACAGCACCATAATCAAGGGGAGCATAAGCAGCCGAGAAATCAAAATCCTTATCATTTCCATCAAA
This sequence comes from Quyinboa mangrovi, assembly GCF_042219825.1. NCBI lineage: Bacteria > Pseudomonadati > Bacteroidota > Bacteroidia > Bacteroidales > Quyinboaceae > Quyinboa > Quyinboa mangrovi. The sequence goes on along the minus strand of NZ_JBHJHQ010000005.1, from coordinate 171,851 downwards.
ATATTTCATTTTACGTGCAAAATCAATCACATCGGGTGCGTAAAGGCAATTTTTTTTGTCTTTAAAGTCAATGGTTGTAATCCTTGCCTGGTTGGCATGGGCACAAACATAACCGTCGGGTATACGTTTGGCAACCCAAACAGCACCTTTTTCAAATGGGCCTTTGCTGATCATTTCCATAATCCATACTTCATTAGGATCGGCAATAGAAAATGATTCGCCGGAACTGTAATATCCGTATTCTTTAACCAGGGAAGTCATTGTATGAATGGCCTCTCTGGCTGTCTTTGACCGTTGTAATGCGATATACATCAGACTGCCATAATCCATAATCGCAGTTGTGTCTATTAAATCATGTCTTCCTCCATAGGTAGTTTCTCCAATTGAAACGGCATATTCGTTCATATTTCCAACAACCGAATACGTTTGTTGCACCTGATCAATTTCTCCAAGGTATTTGCCGGTATCCCATTCATAAACTTTGAGTTTTGCCCCTTTCGGATATGTTTTTGCCGGCCAGTGATAAAGTTCTCCGTAAAGCGTATGTGAATCCGCAGCATAACTTATCATGCTGGCATTTTCGGCAGATGCTCCTTTTGTAACCAAAAGATTTGTACATGCATTGGAGGACTGAAGAGATACCAGTATCACTAATGTGATAGTAATAAAGAAGTGTTTCATTTTATGTTGACTTTGTTTGTGTGTTCGGTTATAATGCTTTCATTTTTCTGATTGTCTCAAAACGGTCAGTTGCGCTAAATACAAAACTTCCGGATACCAAAACATCTGCTCCATGTTCCAGCAATTTTGGTGCGGTGTCAAAATTTACACCACCGTCAATTTCAATAAGTGTATTCAGCCCTTTTTCTTCAATCATCAGTTTAAGTTCTGAGACTTTTGACAGGGTATTAGGGATAAACTTCTGGGCGCCAAATCCCGGATTTACCGACATCAGGAGCACCATGTCTACTTCACTTATAATATCTTTTAATAAATGAACCGGAGTATGCGGATTGAGTGTAACCGCCGCTTTCATCCCGGCTTCCTTAATCTGGTTCACCACCCGGTTTAAATGTGTGCAGGCTTCGTAGTGCACATTCAGCATATGGACCCCCAGGTTGCTGAATTCGGGTATGAATTTCTGTGGCTCAACAATCATAAGGTGCGCATCCATAGGTTTTTCGCATATGGCAGCTACCTTTTCAATGACAGGGAAGCCAAACGAGATGTTCGGAACAAAAACGCCGTCCATAATGTCCAGATGCAGCCAGTCGGCATCACTCTTGTTGATGAATTCAATCTCTGACTTTAGATTTGCAAAGTCTGCTGCTAAAAGCGATGGTGCAATTAAGTGGTTCATTTTTATATTATTGGATTCAACCTGTATGCCTTCGTCATAAAATAAAAAAGGGCAGATTGTCTCTGCCCTGTAAAAATAGAAAATATTATTTATAAATATGATTTCAATTGTTTGTTGCGATGTTTCTGTTTGAGTTTTTTAAGAGCCCGTTCACGAATTTGGCGAACTCTTTCTTTGGTCAATCCAACGATTTTACCAATCTCTTCCAGTGATTTTGCTGATTCTCCTTCAAGGCCGTAAAACAATTTTAAGATTTCAATTTCCCTTGGATGCAATGATGCAAGTGAATTTGCGATCTCAGTTTTTAACGATTCCATTTCCAGGTCGTCATCCGGGGATTTGGTGTCGTTGTTCAGAAAAACATCGTACAGAGTACCCTTTTCTTCATCGTTGCTGATTGGGGCATCCATTGAAACGTGGCGTTTAAAACTACTCAGTGCCTGCTGAACATCTTTAACCGGAAGGTCAAGTTCCTTGGCTATTTCAACAGCAGTCGGTTCGCGTTGCAATGTTTGCTCCAAATGGTTGTATGTTGCATTTACCTTATTGATAGATCCAATCTTATTTAAAGGTAACCTTACAATTCTTGCCTGTTCTGCAAGCGCCTGTAAAATTGACTGGCGGATCCACCATACAGCATATGAAATGAATTTAAATCCACGGGTTTCATCAAAACGTTCTGCAGCCTTTATTAAACCTATATTCCCTTCGTTAATTAAATCAGGAAAGGATAATCCCTGGTTCTGGTATTGTTTGGCAACAGAGACGACAAAGCGCAGGTTTGAATTTATCAGTCTGTCAAAAGCCTGTTTGTCGCCGGCTCGTACTTTCTTAATTAAAGCAACTTCCTCATCAGGAGTTAAAAGATCGATTTTTGAAACTTCCAAAAGGTATTTGTCAATCGAAATTTCCTCCCGGCTTGTAATTTGTCTTGAAATTTTGAGTTGTCTCATAGCAGCGGATGTGTTTAGGTGAAAAATTACGTTTGTTTGACTTTCTTTGGTTTATACGATTTTGATTTCATAATGTTCCAATTTTGTTTTAAATTGTAAGTTATTTCCTTTCAATTTGTTCCGTACATCACATATTCCTATATACGTAATTAGTATTTGGAACGTTACCTATATTAATACAATAAAAATGCTTCTATTGTTCAATCTTTTTTTGTTAAAAAAATGTATTGCGTGTATATAAGTATATATATGGTAATCTTATTTTGCTGGCTGGATGCTATTTGTTTTTTCTCTTAATAAAAAAAGATGTAATATTGCCACCGATTTACCTAAGCAAACTTAAATTCTGACGGTTGTTAACAATTGTTGATAAACCGGTTCATAACCTGTTAATTCAGAGATGATACATAGTGGATTTCTTCAGCTTAAAAAAGTTGCATATTAGCGTCATGACATGTTATATTTGTTATACCGAAAAGCAATAAAGACTGCTTTCAGAAACCGGGAGGAAGGTATTAATTCTTAAGTGAGTTTTATTTGAATCGTACAAATCGAAAGGTTTGCCGGCAAAGAAAGCCGAAGTCCGAATCACGAAGGAGCAATCTGGAAAGAAGAGGTGGTCTTTTGAAAGAGGTTCGTTCTTTAAAGCATTTGAGTTTGAGGCAGGATAAACCTGAAAGTAGTTTCGGCTACAGAACGGTTTAAAGAATTAATGAGCTCGCTCATTACAATTTTTAATCTCTTAGTTCCGTGAACCCCGTGTTCATAACTGAAGAGAGCCTATAAACCCGGTATCACAAAAATAGATTCCAGGATTTATGAAGGTGATGCTATCCAAGGTAACGTCCTGACTTACCGGAAGATTGAGGTTTGATGAGATTCGGTTTACCGGATTGAGTTACGCAACGCAAATTGCAGCGGATCCGAACAATGGAAGAATTCGTTCTGATATTGCGACATGAAGCTTAGGTTATTCGGGGTGACCCGGTAACAATCCCAGGGATAAAAAATCTAAAAAGTTATGGTTCGTCCAGGCTTATGATTTGGTTCAAATGTGTGTGGAAGGTGCAAACCAGAAACAAAGGAACGGTACGTTCATTCAGAGTCTGATTCAAGAGCAAAAAACAGATGTAACTTCGGTTACAGAAAGTTTTTAGAAAAAGGTGTAAAAACCGGATTCAACGGGACACAGGAAATAAAAGTTTCGGCTGATATTAAATGTGAACCGGGCTTGAGAATGCTTCGTTCTGAAGCTGTTTTAAATGAAATGGGCAACCGTTGAAGGAAAAACAGAATAAGGAACAGCCGGAATTCAAAATTGTAAGAGGTTTTGATGGAAGGTAGGGGCAGAGGAAGAAGCTGAAAAGCGGAAAACCAAAGCCGGTCATAATAAGCTATTCGGAATCTAAGACAACTACGGTCGTCGAACGAGGAACGGGGTATCAATGCAAATTGAACCCCGTTTTTTGTATGTAAAAAATTACATAACCTAACAGAGGAACACAATCAGAAAGATTTCATTATTGAATGATTTGGTAATTAGCTTTTCAGCTTAAATAAAAGAATTTGCAATAAACAGTATCATTACAAGTAAAGCATAAGAATTAATAAATAAAAAGGCTTTTATCGTACTTCGTTTTTCCTCTTTCGGTTTATACAATATTCTGTAGAATCCGATAATAAATCCAATATTTAAAATCATCAGAGCTATCATTACCAACAATGATGCATGTTTGAAGAATAAGGGGAATGCAAGTAGATAGGCAGAGGTGATGGCACCCCAGAAAAACACAAGTCTTTTAATTTTCTGCTCATCAATTTTACCCGACAGAATGGAAAAACCGGCTTTTTCGTACTCTTTGCCATATTTTATAACCAGTAACCAGAAATGAGGCATTTGCCATAAAAACATAAACATGGCAAAATAGACTATCTGTGGTTGCATAATGTCACCACCTGCCGCTGCCCAGCCCATCACTGGAGGGATTGCTCCAACAATTGCTCCGGGTAAAACGGCATACTGTGTTTTTGTTTTAAGTTTTGTATAAATCAGGTTATAAACTACGGCATTAAGTATACCTAATGCTGCCGTGGTGATATTATTAAATGTAAATAAAATTAGTGTTCCTAACAGCATCAGCAGTAAGGCAATGGAAAAAGCTGAAGGTGCTGATAGAATACCGGATGGGAGAGGCCTGTTTTTGGTTCTCCCCATCATTTTATCAAGTTCGCGTTCCTGATACTGATTCATTGCCGACGAGCCGCCAGCCAGAAAAAAGGTGCCCAGATACAGAGCAAGTATGCCAAACGATATTTCTGAAGAAAACAGGAACCATCCAACTACTGACGAAAAAGCAACAGTCATTGATAACCTGTGTTTCATCAACACAAGAATGGTATGAAAATATGAAGTTTTATTTCTTTCCATTTAATTTTGTTCTGAGATAGTTTTCAGATATTCTGTTATCTGAGCAACTTCATCCTCACTTATAATGTCTTTATAAGACTGCATTAATCCTTTATTATAGCCTTTTACTATTTCCTTATTTGGCTCATAAATAGAAGACTTAATGTAATCATCCAGTGCTTTGATTGTCTGTTCTCCCTGATCTGTTATTACAACAGCATCGTGCCCATAGAGTCCTTTAAAACTTGGACCAACCAGTTTTGAACCGTCAAGAGAATGACAGGCAAGACATCCATTCTTTTTTAATATTGCCAGTCCATTGTTTTCTGCTTTTGTGGTGTCTACTGCAGCAAGGTTACTGAACCAGTTATCATAGTCTTCCTGAGAAACGACTTTGGCTTTGGCCAGCATGTTTGAGTGTAGAAGTCCACAGTATTCAGCACATAATACATCATAGTTGCCGATGTAAGTTGGGGTGAACCAAAGGTAATTGTCATAACCCGGAACCACATCTTCCTTAACCCTGAAAGCAGGGATGAAAAGCGAGTGATTCACGTCTTCTGAGACCAGGTTAAGTTTTACCGGTTTATTTAAAGGCACAACCAGATCTTTTGATTTCTTACCGTTTCCATAGTCAAACTCCCATTCCCACATTCTTCCAATAGCTGTTATTTCCATTGCACCTTTGGGTACTTTTCGCATGGGGGCAAATCCTTTCCATCCATAATAGAACATTATCAGTACAAGAATTAGCGGGATAACAGTCCAGATAATTTCCAGTTTTACATTCCCGGTAAATTGTCTGGCAGGTTTGTTTTTTTTACGGTTAAAGTGAATGACCGTATAAATCATAAAAATTGTAATGCCAATTATAAACAGAAAGGCAACGCTAAATATAAAAATAAACGTCTTGTCTACACCTTCTGCTAAGTTTGAAGCTCCTGAAAACATAGTCTAATATTTTACTATCTTAAAAAGTAGTCAATAAATGTAATTAATATTACAAGCGCAAAAAGGAAAAACACCCCTCCAACCATAATTCTCATAAATGGTTTTTCATACTTCAGGTGCATAAAGTATGTTGCAACTGTTGTTCCTTTAATTGATGCAACAAGCAATGCCACCACTATTGAAAGGGCTCCGAAATGTATTGCAGCCACAAATACTGACAGAAAAGTAAGGAATAACAAAACAACTAATATTATGCCCAATTGATAATAACTGGAAATATGAACTTGTTTTTTTTCTGTTCCTAGTGTTTCTTCGTTTTTCATTTTATTATCAAAGTTAAGTTACCAGATAAAGTAGTGGGTAAAGGAATATCCATATTAGGTCAACCAGATGCCAGTAAAGTCCACTGTTCTCCAGTAGCAGGTATTTATCCTTATTGATTTTCCCTGACATAACCCTTCGCATGGATATGATCAGCAACACTGCCCCAACTATAACATGAACTGCATGAAGCCCGGTCATAATGTAGTAAAGTCCAAAAAACTGAGCCTCTCCGTGTGGCAGATTCTCCATTACAGGTGAACCTGGATAGAGATGCAGATGAAATTTATGACTCCACTCAAAATACTTATTTATCATAAATACTAGAGCCAGAATAAGTGTTGCTAAAAGGAACCAAACGGCCTGCTTGTTTTTACCCCTCTGAACGGCCGTAATTGACATGGCTACCGTCATACTGCTGACAAGAAGTACAACTGTATTCAGGGTTCCGATCAATGCATTTAATTCCAGTGCAGCTTCATGAAAATCTTCAGAATACCTGAACCTCATTACTGCATACACCAGAAATAATCCACCGAACAGGAACAGCTCTGTGAACAGGAATATCCACATTCCCATTTTCCCGGATTCGCTATCAATTACATGCTCTGTGTGCGCTGTTTGTGACATAATAATAAGTTTTATGCTTCTTCGTCTTTTGTTGTTTTAAAGAGATACGGAGGATGCTTAATAACCGGTATCTCATCAAAATTCTCAACAGGAGGTGGCGAAGGAATCTGCCATTCCAGTGTAACTCCATGCCATGGATTTGGTCCGGCTTTCGGGCCTTTTCGTCCTTTTACAAGGTTCCATATCATCATTATTAAACCGGTAAACAGAATAAAAGCTCCTATAGTTGATATAACATGGCCTGTTTGGAATTGTGGCAGGTAATCGAAATATCTTCTTGGCATTCCCTGTAAACCAATAATGAAAAGCGGAAAATAAAGAATGTTAAATCCTGCGAACAGAATGCCCCATGCTATGTTGGCTCTGCGGATATTATACATGGTTCCGTAAATTTTAGGATACCAGTAATGAATAGCCGCAAAGAACGCAAATCCCATACCTCCGAAAATAATGTAATGGAAGTGTGCAACAACAAAGGTTGTATCATGTGTCTGTACGTTGGTTGCCAGTGCACCTAAAGTTAAACCTGTAAATCCTCCGATCATAAAAAGAAAAATGAACGAAATAGCATACAGTAGCGGGGGTTTCATGTCAATGGAGCCCCCATACATGGTGGATATCCAGTTGAATACCTTGATCGCACTTGGTATAGCAACAATAAAGGTAAGGAAGGAGAAAAACCATCTTGACCAGTAACTGATACCGGTTGTAAACATATGGTGACCCCAAACAAAATAACCAACCACTGCAATGGCAATACTGGATATAGCAATTGCGCCATAACCGAATACAGGTTTTTGACTGAAAGTCGGGAAAATCTCCGTTACGGCACCCATTGCAGGAAGGATCATAATGTATACTGCCGGATGTGAATAAATCCAGAACAGGTGCTGATAGAGCAACGGATCCCCACCCAAAGCAGGATCAAAAAATCCAATCTGAAGTACTCTTTCTGCAATTACCATTAAAAGTGTTATTCCTACAATAGGTGTAGCGAGTACCTGAGTCCACGCTGTGGCATACAGTGCCCATGGGAAAAGTGGCATTTTGAACCAGCCCATGCCGGGAGCCCGCATACGGTGAATGGTAACGATAAAGTTAATACCCGTAAGAATGGAAGAGAAGCCCAGAATAAATGCTGCCGTAAGGGCATAGATTACATTGGAATTGGCTTCGGCACTATACGGAACATAAAAGGTCCATCCGGTATCCGGCGGTCCGTTACCTACAAACTGTGATAACACACCCAAAATGGCACCTAAAATATACAGATACCATGAAAAGAGATTTAATTTCGGGAACATCACATCTTTAGCCCCAATCATAATCGGGAGGAAAAAGTTCCCGAATACGGCTGCAAGCCCGGGTATCACTACTATAAAGATCATAATAATACCGTGGATGGTAAATAATCCGTTATAGGTCTGAGCACCCATAATTGTTTCTCCAGGCGCAATTTTCTCAATTCGCATAAGCAGTCCCAAAACAGCTGCGATCAAGAAAAAAGTCATAATGGAATACAGGTATAACAAACCAATACGTTTATGGTCTGTTGATGTAAGCCATCCCAGGAGACCCTTATACTTCCCCTGATGTTCCAGATAACTTTCGTAATTCTGATTTTCAGTTACAGACATATGAATAATTGTTATTTAACTACTTTTTTTCTTCCTTTAATCAGCAGGATTATAAATGTAATTGCGGCAATCCCAAGTATAAATGCACCAGCTACTGTTGTAACATTAAGCGTATAGCCCCTGCTCTTGGGGTCATATGCAAAACATACCTGGAGTATTTTACTGATGCTCGGTCTTGATATTCCTTTTTGCGCTTCAATCAGAGCCATTTTAACATCAAACGGAAGGAATGATAAGCCGTAAAGATACCTGGTGATTTTACCATCAGGACTTACGATAATAATAACTGAGGGATGAGCAAAATCTACTCCTGTAGGTTTGTATTTAAACCCAAACGACTGGGTTGCTTTAGTGATATTTTCCTGAGATCCTGTCAGATAAATCCATGCATCCCGATTTTCCTTACTGATTTTTTGAATGAAATTTTCTTTTTTCTCACGCGCTTTTTCTGGTGTGTCTTTGGTATTAAAACTGATGGTTATAACCTGATAATCATCACCTAGTTTCATGTCGAGTTTGCTTACTGCATCTGAAACACCACTTAATAGGGGGCTACAAAGTCCCGGACAATCAAAATACACAAAATTGAAGATGGTTGGTTTTGTTACCAGTTCTGCCAAAGAAACGGTATCGTTATTCTCATTAAGAAACGTAAGATCCAGAGGAATGGTATCGTTCAGATGTTCAACCACTCCAATTTCAACTTCTTTTTCATTACTCTGTGCAAACGAGAGAGAAAACGAAACGGCAGCGAGAAAAAGTATGAGTCCTCTTTTTAACATGTTAAGCTTCTTGTTTTACTTTATTTCTTTCTTTACAAATGCCTGCCACAATTAATGAACCCCCCATCAGGGAAAGGTCTTTCAGCATGGACATCATGGCAAACGCTTTTTCTGTTTCATTCCCGTTTAAATAATTCGGGATATGGATTGTCAGAATAAATACAAATATCAGAGCAGCCAGTAATAAGGTTGATACCTGAATCAACTTATTCGTTACAATACTAATACCGGCAGCTATGAGTAGTAGACCTGTTAGCATAATGGTATACGGACCAATAGCTATAAATGACGTAAACTCGGCTGTAAAAAAGTCCAGTTCAATAAAATGACCCAAACCCAGAAAAATAAACGGAATTCCAAATAACAGCCGTCCAATAAAAGTGAGGTTTTTCATAGCGTGACGATTTAAATGATTAATTATTTTTACCTATAAGAAATATATTCCTGATCTGGAACAGGATATAGAAGATAAATCCCCATACGCCTGCAACAACAGTAAAATATGTTATCAATAACCAAACGGGAGCCATCCATATGGTATTCCACATACCTCTGTGCGCCCTCAAACTAACAGGATGAGTAGGTACGCCGGCCTGAAGTATGGTATCTGTTTCAACGGTACCATAAAGATCTTCATTTGGAAGGTTTGCTATAAAATTAATATAGCCTGCCGTATCTCCAGGTAGATCTTTAGGTGCTGCAAAGTACACAGTTCCTTCTTCATCCGTTCGTTTCACTTCGTCAATAGGTAAATTCCCAAATTGACGCTTAGCAAATAAATTGACTTCTGCATTCTGAACCGGAATCTTTTCACCGTCTTTTGTTCCGGTAACAGAGGCCTGTATTTGCTGTTTGTCCTGCATATATTGTAATAGTATCTTTAAATCTTTTCCGCCAAACGAACCTTCCACAATTTTTTTTGCAACTTCCTGTGCATAATCAGGATTAAAACTTCTGATATACGCAATTACGTTCCAAATGTCAGTAGATGATAGTATATTTTTAAAAGAAGGCATTAATAACCGGCCGTTTGTAATTTTATAATGAAGTGTTCCGTCAGTGTTATTCTGAATTTTACCGGTAGCAGGATCACCGGGAACCGGATTTAAGGCGTGGTTGTAATCTCCCTGACCCGGATGACCATGGCAGGATGTACAGTTTGCTTCAAATATTTTTTTGCCAGCCTCAACATTTTCGTCAGTGAATTTAAACGGACTTAACTGTTTTGTTTTGTCTTCGGGGACAACCCAGTCCGGATCCTGACTAAAAGAAGTAAGCCCGGTTAATAAGAGCAGTGCTAAAAGTGCAAATAATTTCATGATCCTTCCTTTATTCATTAATTTCTTTGGTTTCTTTTTTCTCTGCTTCCTCTGCCATTTCCCATATTGGTATGACCGGAAAGAATTTTGACAGTCCTGTTATAATTAATACAGCAAGTACAAAGGTGCCGAGTGTAATAAAAACTTCGGGAGCTGTTGGTACGTAATGCATCCATTTTTCAGGCACATACATCTTTGGTAAAAACGGATGTTCCTGGGCAGGAACAACAATGATATACCGTTTGGTCCATGATGCCATAAAAACAAAGATTGATATTATCAGCATTGGCAGTGGCTTACGCATTTTCCTGAAGAGCAACAATATAATGGGCAGTATCAGTCCTGATAGCTGGGTTCCCCAGAATAATAAAGCATGTTCACCTACAAATAATTCCTGTATATGAACGGCTTCTGCTTTTTCCATCTTGTATGCAGGAACCAGAAATTCATTGATATTGAAATAAAGATAAACCAGCGAAACCAAAACCAACAGTTTACCCATTTTATCAAAATGCATGTCGGTGAGATAATTCCCCAGCTTGTAATTTTTTCTAAAAAAGTACATCATAATTATAACTCCTGCTACTCCGGTCACAAATGCACCCGTGATAAAGTAGGGGCCAAAAATTGTACTGTTCCAGCCTGCTCTGGGAGTTACTGCGAATAGCCAGGATGTAACCGTATGAATAGCAAATGCAGTTGGAATAATCAGAATCAGCAGAATTCGCATGGATTTAAAAAGAATATCGTATTGTTTGCTGCTGTGGTTCCAGTTGAGCGATAAAAACCCATACACTTTTGCCAGCCATTTGGGCGCATGCTGTAATCGCGTTTTAGCTATTGCCAAATCAGGTATTAAAGGTAAAAAGTAGAGTAGCAGACTGATAACCATATAGGTCGTTACAACTGTAACATCCCACAGAATAGGGGATTGAACCCTTCCATACATAAATACATAAGGAAGCCTGTCGGGACGTCCCATGTCGGAAACTATTACCAAACCTGCTACTGCAGAAAAAGCTACCGCAATAATTTCTGCTATTCTTCCTATCGGTTTGATCCATTGATAACCGATAAGTCCTAAAACAGAACTTATCAGCATCCCGATCAGACTGGCAGCAACAAAAAACACAAAGTGTGCAATGTAAAGCCCCCAGCTTACATAATCCCTTAATCCGGTAACTCCGAGCCCGTTTTTTAACTGATAAATATAGTATCCTACACAAACCAGTAACAGTATATGCAGGAATGCTATCCATGCCAAAAAACTTCCGTTAATTCTCACATGACCCAACAGATCGGATGAGATCTTATTCAATTTTTGATTGTCGTCAGTGAATATTTTTTTGTGATCAGACATAGTTAATATGATTAAGCTTCGTTGATGTAACTATCCTTCGGTGGTTTTTCGTCCGGGAATTTGAACGTCCTGTCTTTAGGAGGCAGGTAATAAACTCTTGGTTCAGTTCCCAGTTCCGGCATCAAGCGGTAACCACCTTTTTCTTCTATCAATTCACTGAAACGTGTTGTCTCCTTAGTAGTTCCGTTGGTGACAGCATCTTCGTTTTTATCACCGTACCAGAATACACCGTTAGGACAGGCAGAAACACAATATGGCATTTTACCTTCCCTCAATCTGTCGGCACTGAATAAACATTTTGAAATTGTTCCTTTTTTCTGGGGTACGTTCAATTCAATATTGTATACCTGACCTTCGTATTTTTCATGATCACGTGGTTGGCTCCAGTTGAAAATCCTGGCTGAATAAGGACATGCTGCCATACAAAACCGGCAACCAATACACCGCTCGTTGTCGATCAAAACTATCCCATCCTGACGTTTGAAAGTTGCATTAACAGGACAAACAGCAGTACAGGGTGGATTATCACAATGCTGACACGGCTTTGGCATAAAGTAAGGTTCTGTCGACTCATCCTCCTGCATTACCAAAGTGTTAATGTGATACTGATAAGGTTGTAACTGGTGAGCTGTCTGACATGCATTCACGCATTTTCTGGCATTGCGACATTTTGAAAGGTCGATTACCATTACCCAACTTTTCCCTTCAAGCCCTTCACGACCACGGGTCTGAAGCTCATCAAGATCAAGCTTAACTTTTTTAATCTGATCTTTTGGTATTTGAACCAGTTTATTGTCGTCTGTTAATACAGTTACGTACTCGTCCTTTCCTTTTTCCTGCTCAAATTTATGGCCGGTATATATAGCAGCAGCACCTGCGGCAAAAGCGGCGCCTGCAATACCGAATTTCTTAACAAATTCCCTTCTGGATGCTCTGCTGTCCTTTAAAGGACCTGTTGGATTGTTATTCGGTTTGTCACTCATATCGGGGTTTTTACAAATTCGTTATTCTAAAGATTGTGTGATTCCTGTAACAGTATAACCCGAACCAACTATGGCTTGTTTAATGGCAATGGTGTCTGTTTTATCCGGATCAAAACTAACTGTCGCCTTCTTTTCTGTATGTGAGGCTGATACAAGTTGAATGCCTTCAAGCTTTCGTACATTTGCCTGGATGGTCTGTTCGCAACCTGTACATGTCATACCTTCAACATCGAAATTGTAGGTTTGTAATTCAATTTTTGCATCGGTAGCTTCAGAGTTGGTTGTGGTGCTTTTTTTGCTGTTACAAGAAGTAACTAATAAGATAAGCACAAGGGAGAGAACTGTAAAAATGTTTCGCATAGTCAATTTTGTTAGTGGTTGATAGTCAGAGATGTTTATGACATCGTTTTATAAAAGTACTAATTATTATTTAAACTGGTTAAAATTAACCAAAAATTTTCCCCAAAATTTTAATCAGACCAAATAAATAGGATTGATCGTTTATAAGTACAATTAAGTGAGCGAAAAGTTCATGCTACAGTTAAAAAAATTTACAAAAAATCTGTTTTTTTAACAAAAATCATTTTCGCTTTTCTGTATGTAATAAAACTAGCTGTTAAAAAATTTCAGGAACATTATTATCAACGCTTCAGATTCCTTATCTTTACGCATACCACTTATCTTTAGAAATCATGAATTACGAAGCATTTTATAAAATAAGTTACGGTTTGTTTGTTATCTGTTCCGGGGATAAAAACCAAAAAAGCGGTTATATCGCGAACACTGCATTTCAAGTAACATCAGAACCTCCTCAGTTGACAATAAGTTGTCATAAAAATAACCATACGAACAAAGTGATAAATGATACCAGAGTATTTTCGGTATCGATTCTAAAACAGGAGGCCGATAAATCAATCATTCAGCAATTTGGTTACGAAACAAGTTCAAAGACGGATAAGTTTACTGCAGGCCTTGATTTTAGATATGGTGACACGGGTGCGCCAATTATGTTGAGCGAGTGTGTAGCCTGGTTTGAGTGCAAAGTTACCATGCAGTTCGATGTAGGGAGTCATATTTTATATGTGGGAGAAGTCATGAATAATGAACTTCTTGAACCGGATTTGGATCCATTGACTTATGATTATTACAGAACAGTAAAACGTGGAATTGCACCACCGAACGCACCAACCTATATTGACAGAAAAAAGCTTAAAAAGGAGAGGGATGAGCGAGAGGAGGAGCAAAGACGGAGTGAGAATCAGGAAGATAAAAAAGACGTAAGTGACAATAATACGATTGAAGAAAAAGAAGAAAACGGAGCACAATGTCTTGTTTGCGGCTATATTTATGATCCTGAAAAAGGTGATCCTGATGGTGGTATTCCTCCCGGAACACCGTTTGAAGATATTCCGGATGACTGGATATGTCCCAATTGTGGAGCTACAAAGGACATGTTTGAGGTGATAGGTAAATAAATATTTTACCTTGTATTGCGCTTAATTCAACAAATAAATAAAGACACATGAAAAGTTTAAAAGGATCTCAGACTGAGCAAAACCTGCTCAAAGCTTTTGCGGGTGAATCCCAGGCCCGTATGCGGTACAATTATTTTGCAAAACAAGCCAGAAAAGAAGGCCTTGAGCAGATAGCTGCCATTTTTGAAGAAACAGCGGTGAATGAAAAAGCTCATGCCAAACGGTTTTTTAGATTTCTTGAAGGAGGAATGGTAGAAATTACTGCCAGCTATCCGGCCGGAGTTATTGGTTCAACCCTTGAAAACCTGAAAGAAGCAGCTAACGGTGAGAATGAAGAGTGGACCGAGTTATATCCTGAATTTGCTAAAATAGCAGAAGAAGAGGGATTTAAAGAAGTCGCCGTGGCATTTAAGATTATTGCAAAAGTTGAAGCAGCTCATGAAGCACGCTATAAAAAACTGTATGAAAATCTTGAAAACGGAAATGTATTCGAACGCGAAGGCAGGGTAACATGGAAGTGCCGTGTTTGCGGATATTTACATGAAGGAACCAAGCCACCGAAGGTTTGTCCGGGATGCCAGCATCCTCAGGCATATTTCGAAATTAAAGAGGAAAATTATTGAACTAATAAATTCTGTGATGTTAGAGCTGTTTCTTTAAGTTACAGCTCTTTTTTTTATTATTTGGTTCTGAGTTGAAAATGTAAGGAATCGCCCCATTCGCCCAGCGCTACTTCATTTTCTGCCAGTGCAATGCGTGCTTCCAGGCAGTTCGAACAGTCTTCAGCATTTTCATCGGTGCAGGGCTTGTTTTCGTATAATTTATAATCGTCACGGTATTTCCCGGGCGTAATATTTGGCATAATCACATTGGCCCCAATCTTTATTGCTTTTTCCCTTCCGATTTTGTCAATAGCCTGCAGTGCTGTGGCTGAGGCAATGTTAATATCTTTCATTATGATCCGAAGGATGGCTACCATTTTTAGTGTGAGCTGAAAGCGTTCATCAACAGATAGAAGCTGATCTTTGTATTGGTATAGAGGCGTGTCACGATGTTCGATGTATGGCCCCATACCAACCATGTCAATGTCAAAATCACGCATAAACAGCAGGTCGTTTGCCAGGTCTTCTAACGTTTGAAACGGAAGTCCGATCATAACTCCGGTACCTGTTTGATAACCCGTATCCTG
This sequence comes from Quyinboa mangrovi, assembly GCF_042219825.1. Lineage (NCBI taxonomy): Bacteria > Pseudomonadati > Bacteroidota > Bacteroidia > Bacteroidales > Quyinboaceae > Quyinboa > Quyinboa mangrovi. Next base: position 156,484 of record NZ_JBHJHQ010000005.1, on the reverse strand, counting down.
TAAAGCTTTCAACGCTTTGATCCGGTTTTCAAATCGGTGTTTTTCATCATCGGGATGCAGCTTTTTATACAATTCAGGATTGCTGGATTCGATACGCAGCAGGTAGCGATGGGCGCCGCTTTCCATCCATCTGCGGTAGGTCTCTTTGTTTTGTTCTCCGCATGAAAGCGTAACATGCAGTTCTCCATTGGTTCTTTGATGAATGGTTTTCAGAAGCTTATCTATCCGGTTTACAAATGTTGAACCGGTCAGTTCACCCGACTGCATTACTATGGAAGCATACCTGTTTTTCCATGCAAAAACAGCTGCATTTACAATTTCTTCATCGCTTAGGTTATAGCGTTTTATCTTGACATTATCCTTCCTGATCCCACAGTAAAAGCAATTTTTATCACAAACATTGGAGAATTCTATCAGTCCACGGAAATAGACTTTATCATCTACGTATTGCTTTTTAATACGTGACGAAGTTTCAAAAAGTAGTTTTTTATCCTTGCCTTCGGTTTTTAAAAGTGCAATAATATCTTCTTTTGTTAAAAAATCCGACTGTAATATGGCTGATATGGATCGCATGTTTGAGTTTAAAATTTAAAGATAATCTTCAACCGATTCAGCCGATTTTACAAAAGGTGCGATGGCCCGGTTATAAATGCCCTGAACCCAGGCAATGGACATGCCATAATTGGTGACCGGAATGCCCGCATCAATGGCCGGTTTTAAGCGGTTGATGAGCTGTTTTCTGGTTATCATACAGCCGCCACACTGAATTACCAGTGCATAATCTGTGATTGGTCGTTCCAGTTTATTTAGTCCTGAAACAATATCGTACTCCAGTTGTTTTCCTGTGAAATTGCTGATCCACCTTGGAATTTTTACCCGTCCAATATCGTCACAGGATACATGATGTGTACAAGATTCCAGTAATAAAATCCGGTCTCCGTCTTTCAGATCACTGATCTTTGGTGTACCTTCCAGATATTTAGGAAAATTACCTTTAAAGCGTGCCAGCACTATACTGAACCCGGTCAGCGGTATATCTTTTGGGATGGATGCATCGGCTTTCAGAAAAATGGAGCTGTCGGTTACTGCCAGTTTGGGTTTTATACCTGTTTTTTTAAGGAACGCATCTACTTCACGTTCTTTCAGTACAATGGCTACACTGTCGTTGTCCAGAATATCGCGAATAGCCTGAACCTGTGGTAAAATTAATCTTCCGTCCGGTGCCTCAATGTCAATAGGAATAATAAGCAAAACAATATCGCCATAGCTTAAAAGGTCGCCCAACATGGAAGGTGTTTGATAAGCTGTAGCCGGAATAGCTTTTTTTATAGCATGAATCAGGTGTTCTGTATTCTGTGCGTCAACTGCACTAAAATCCTCAACCGGCGCACGAAACTGATTTGAAATAGAGTGTTTCGTTATAGAATTTAATGGTTCAATATCCGATTTGTTATGAATGAAAAGTGCCGGTACCCCGTAGTCGTACAGTTCATTAAAAAGTTGAACTTCTTCCTCTCCGATTTCATTATTGTTGATTACAATTAAGCCAAGATCGATAGACTGAATAGCCTGACGTGTTTTTTTTATACGCTGTTCACCAAGGCTCCCTGAGTCATCAATCCCTGCGGTATCTACAAGAATAACCGGCCCGATGCCGTGGATTTCGATGGATTTTTTTACCGGATCAGTAGTGGTTCCCGGAGTATCTGAAACAATCGCAATATCCTGTCCTGTCAGCACATTAATGATAGAGCTCTTTCCGTAATTGCGACGGCCAAAAATTCCGATATGTGGTTTTAATTCTCGTCCTTTCATCTTATGATCCTAAATATCTTTCAGTGAAAACCCTTCTTTTAAAAGGTTTTCAGGTTTCATTAGAGATTCCAGTTTTTCAGCTTCAATAAGCTTTAGGTCAGCATTTGCTTCAAAAACAGATTTATGATTCGCTGTCATCACTTTTGCAAGTTCAGCGGATTTATGGTATCCCAAAACCGGAAGAAGGGCTGTAGCCACTGCCGGACTATGAATGAGCTGATCATATGCTTTTTCGCTGTTGATCCGGATATCTTCGATCAAATTCTTTTTCAGTGTCTGGCAGGATGCGATTAATAGTTTTAGTGATCCAATTAGTTTGTGCCCTATGACCGGAAGGTATGCGTTCAGTTCCAGGCAACCCTGCGCACACAAATTGGTGATGAGCATGTCGTTGCTGTAAATAGTATGGCTTGCACTGATCACAAATTCCGGAATTACCGGATTGACTTTTGTTGGCATAATGGAACTTCCAATCTGTTTTTTCGGGATTTCCAGTTCTTTAATGACATGTGTGTCGGAAGCCAGAAGCCTTAGGTCATTCACCATCTTTTCGAGGTTAACGGCGTGTGCTTTTAATATGGCATGAATCTCCACGAAACTATCAAGATTAGCTGTGGCATCGTGCATGTTTTCGCTCCTGGTAACGGGTAAGCCAGTTAGTTCCTTTAATGTCTGAACCACTTCCATAACTACATAACGGGGAACTGTCAATCCGGATCCGATGGCACTTCCTCCCAGGTTTACGGTTTTAATGCGTTCGAAACATTTGGAAACCCGCCACCAGTCTCGTGACAACGCATCGCTGTAGGTACTGAATAATCTTCCAAATGAGGTCGGTACAGCTTCCTGCATTTGTGTGTAGCCAACCCGGAGTTTATTGCGCCCATCCTGTTCTTTTAATTCAACGGAGTGGCGCAGGTCGTTAATTTCTTCTTCCAGCTGAATTAGCAGTCGCATTACTGCAACTTTCAAGGCTGTAGGAATCACATCGTTTGTGGATTGAAAAATATTGGCATGTTCTACCGGATCAATAACAGAGTAGGAACCTGGCCTTTCTCCGGATTGGATCAGAGCTGCATTAGCAATAATCTCGTTGATGTTCATGTTAATGCTGGTTCCGGCACCACCCTGAATGGCAGGAACAATGAACTGGTCGAACCATTCGCCTTGTGCAACCTTCTCAGCTACAGCCTCAAGAATATTAAGCTGATCTTCCGGAATCATCCTGATCTTGAAAGCTGAAAGATCGTATTGTCTGGAGGCAGCTTTAAAAAAATTACCTGCAGTAATATAACAAGCCTGCTTAACCATTCCAACGGCTTTATACCACTCAATCTGAAACGGTGTGTTATCCGGAAAGTTCTCTTTTGCACGAACTGCATTAATGCCGTAAAGGGCATCTTCAGGAATTTCGATGGATCCTATAAAATCAGTTTCTGTTCTTGTCATAGCTCTGGTTTAAAAATAAAGGTCCCTTTCTCCGGCTTTTATTTTTTCGATCCGGCTACGAAGCTCGGGCACGTTAGCATGTCCGTTAAGCTCAGAAATATTTTTTTCGATGACTTTCCAGCCTTTTTCAGCTGTTTCTTCCGGCGCGTAATCCACCAGGTATTCGGCCAAAGTCAGGATGGCATTTGGTGAGCAGAACCGCTTAATAAAGCCCGGAACAGAAAATTCCATGAAGTGTTCTCCTGTTCTTCCAAGCCTGTAACAAGCAGTGCAAAACGATGGCAGGTAATCGTTATCCAGCAGCTCGTTTATAACTTCATTCAACGATCTGTCGTCGTTAATCATGAACTGTTCCTTGTCAATATGTTGATCAGCTTTAGCCGCTGCATAAGCGCCAATTTCTATTTTTGTTCCGCCATCAATCTGCGATACCCCAAATCGCATGACTTCCTTTCGAAGAGCCGCATTTTCACGTGCCGTCAGGATCAAACCGGTATATGGAACAGCCAAACGCAAAATAGCTACCAATCGTGTAAAATCTTCGTCTGAAACCGAATAATCCTGATCGAGGTTTACGTTAAGGGCATCTTTTATGCGTGGAAAAGATATGGTATGCGGCCCGATGTTGTAGCATGCCTCCAGATGATTGGTGTGGCGCACCAGAGCCATCACTTCAAATTTCCAGTCGTAAAGGCCAAAAAGAGCGCCTATTCCAACATCGTCGAGTTTAACATCTTGTGCTCTGTCGAGGGAGGTAAGCCTATTATTGTAATCGGCCTTTTTCCCCGACGGGTGGAATTTTTTGTAAATTCCGGGATGATATGTTTCCTGGAAAATCTGGTAGGTGCCAATGCCTGCTTCTTTTACTTTTTTAAATCCTTCGTGATCAAGTGGTGCAGCATTAATGTTAACCCGCCGAATTTCACCGTTGCCTCTTTTTACTTTGTAAACGGTTCGAACCGAATCGGCAATAAAATCCGCATCGTACATGGGATGTTCACCGTAAACAAGGATTAAACGTTTTTGTCCGTTGTCTTCCAGTGCCATTACTTCCTGTATTAGGTCAACGTGGTTTAATGTATGGCGAACCGCATCTTTATTAGAAACCCTGAAACCGCAATATTGACAGTTATTAATACATTTATTGCCCACATATAATGGAGCAAACAGCACAATTCTGTTTCCGTATACTGCTTCTTTCAGTTTTCTGGCTCCTGCTTTTATCTGTTCAATGGATGAAGGATCATCGGCATTGAGTAAATCAGCTACTTCAGGAAGTGATAAACGCTTTTTGGAAATAGATTTACGGATGATTTCATCAATTCTTTCTTTTGAAGGACGCGGTCTTTCCAGAAAGTTTTCGATTTCATGGACATCAATGAATGGTTCATGAGGCCTGTCTTCAATGGCGTACTTTTCAGGTGTAAATTTCATGGTTCTCCCTTTAATCTTTTGCTAAAACCGATTTTACGGTAATCCCTTCCAAACGTCCAAGTTTACCGCTTAATGTACTAATCTCGTCGGTTGTTCCTTCAACCACGAGAGAAATTATACTAACCGATTTTTCTTTCAGGGGAATGCCTTGCCGGGCAATGATGACAGGTGACTGTTCAGAGAGAATTGCATTCAGTTGCTGAACATGATCTTTATTCTTTATAACAATGAGCAGGGCTCCTATTCTCTTCTCCATCAGAAAGATCCTTTGGGTCAGTTAAACATACATTAAGATCTTTGAAGCCGATAAATCAACTTCTCGGATCAGGGACAAAGGTAATAAAAATTATTAATTAGAGAAATATTTCTTTAATCAATAAGGAAAAATAACCCGGAAAGTTTCCGGGTTATTGAACAAATATCTTATTCCGAAAGAATCAGTTGTTTTTTCTCATTTATTTTATCCAGCTTTTGTTGCTGTACATTCAAAAGTTCACGTTTAACCTGAACATCTTTCTCCTTGTTTTCCAAATCAAGTTTAAGTTGCTCTATGTTGTTTTCTGATTCAGTAATTTCACTTTGCAATTCTTTATTCTCAGCTTCCAGTTCAAGTATTTTCTTCTCATTCTTACTTACATCAGATTTTGCTTTTAGGATATCTCCCTGCATTTTAACAATATCCTTATCCACGTCAGCCTTATTTTTCATGGCTTTTTCCAGATCAGATTGCACATCATCGTGAACATCCTGAATCTTTTCCATTTCATCTTCCACAATTCTTAGCTGATAGAATCTTACGAACCGCTTGATAAATATTTCAATTTTTTCACTCTCTTCAGGGTATTCTTTCTTCGATAAATATTCATACCGATTGACAGAGATAGCGACTATTAAACCGGCATCGGGTGCTTTTGAGTTTACCAAAGAATAAAGCGTTACCATTTTATTTGTTATGTCAGGCAGGTGAATATCCGGTGCGACCCGTATACTTCCTGATCGTTTTAACTTTACATCATAATTGTCTTTTAGAAAATCTTCCCAGGCATCCTCAAGATCTTTGCGGTCCCCTTCAAAAATAACCTGAAAAGCCGGATTAGGATTACCATCATATTCAAGGGTTGTTGTAAAGACTTTGGTGCTTCCTATAACGGAATACGGTCCGTTTTGTGCACTTATAAAAGACAGAGATACAAATACTGCAAACAAAGCAGTAATAAGCTTAAGTTTTTTCATAATCATCAATTTTAAATATAACGTAATCAAACAGGGATGTGTTTAATTGTTTGATTAATAATTACAAAGGTAACGTAAAACTAAATGTGGAACCAATGCCAGGTTCTGAATTTAATTGGATTCTACCTCCCAGTATTTCCACAAGTCCTTTAGAGATTGAAAGACCTATCCCTGCCCCGCCTTTCTGACTAGCCTTTTCATCAGCTTGTCTGAACCGTTCAAATATCATCGCCTGTTGGTGCTTTTCAATGCCTACACCTGTATCTGAAACGTAAATCTTTACGAAATTAGTGTCTGCCATTTTGCATCCGAGTGTAATTTTACCGCTTTCAGTAAACTTAAATGCATTACTCAGCAGATTTGAAATGATCTGTCTTACTCTCGCCGGATCTGTGTTAATGATTAGGTTCTTATCTGTTTCTATATTAAGCATAAATTCAACCGAAGATTTTTGAGATTTTATCCAAAGCAAATCAAAGCTCTCATACAGGTTTTGTAAAATGTCGGGAATATTCTCTTCTGAATTTATAATTTTAATCTGACCGACTTCAATTTTAGATATATCAAGAATATCATCGATCAGTGTCAGCAGATCAACAGATCTTTGTTGAATAATTTCTGTGTAATGTTGCCGTTCTTCTTTTTCAAGATCATAATCATTGATAAGTTCAGAAAAACCTACGATGGCATTCATAGGTGTTCTTATTTCATGACTCATATTTGCCAGGAAAGTTGATTTAAGTTTATCGCTTTCAACGGCTTTTTCTTTTGCTTTTATCAATTCTGCTTCAGCTCTTTTTTTGTAAATAAAAATGCTCATCTCGTGCGCGACAAGCTCCAGGATTTCCTGATGTGTTTCATCAAGGGCATCTTCCGACTGGTAGTTCTGCATTACCAGTGCACCAATAGGATCACTTTCTACTAGTAACGGTACACTTATCCAGCATTTAGGCATTGAACCGACCAGGTCAACAATTCCGGCCTGAGTCATTTTAAGAATGTCTTTCTCCTTCAGAACTAATGGTCGTTTTTGTTCTATAGTATAACCGGTGATGGATTTTTTTGCAGGCCATTCTTCAATTTCATCTTTTTCATCCGTAAAGTAGGGGGCGTATAATGTATCTTTACCTTCATTGTACAACGCACATAAAAAATTTGACGTGTCTATTATTTCTTCCAGTTCATTGTGGATGACCTTGATAAGCTCATGTAACGATTCCGATTTAATCGCAGAAATTGATATATTATAAAGCATGCGTTGAATCCTGACCGTTTTTTTCTGATCTGTAATGTTTAGTCCGAATCCAACAATTCCTTTCATGTTGTCTTTGCTGTCTTTCCACGGAACTTTTGATGTAAGATACCAAATCTTATCCCTTTTGGATATATTGATGCATTCTTCCTTTCTTATAATTGACTTACCTTCGTTTATAACAGATAAATCATCTGCTTTAAATTTTTCAGCCAGTTTTTCAGGGAATATCTCTTCGTCAGTTCTGTCTTTTAAATCACTGGCTTTTAAACCTAACTCAGGAATTCCCTGATTATTAGACATTATTTTTTTCCGGGCCAGATCCTTTACATAAATTTCGAATGGTGCACTGTTTATAATTGTTTGTAAAAGATTTCGGTCAGCTTTAATCTCTTCTTCATGTCGCTTAATTTCACTGATATCATTTGCAAGCGCTATAATAACCTGTTTGCCCATATACTGACCTGGATATAACCTGACAAGTTTTGGGAAAATTTCACCGTTATAGCGTTTCCCCCAGAATTCAAATTCCTGTTCTTCTCCTTTTGCTGCATTCGAAGTTGCCAAAGCCAACATGTTAAGGTCGTTCATGCCTTCAGCTGCCAGATGTTCAGGTGTTTTACCTATAAAATAATCTTTAGGATACCCATACATTTCTTCTGCGCCTTTGTTGACTTCTAAGAACTCACCTTCTAAATTCTGAATGTATATGGCTTCCTTGACTGTGTTGAACAGACCTTTAAAATTATTAACACTTTCTTTCAGCTTTTCCTGTGTTAGTTTTTTCTGGTCAATATTTTTACTAACGCCAAGTATGCCAATGCATTCTCCCGAATCGTTATAAATTCCTTTTATGTTTAGTTCAACCCAAAAAGCATGTCCATCCTTATGTAGTTGTTTTAGCTGGACATTGACTTTGGGAAATACTTTGTTTTTTTCAAGGTACAGAAATCCTTCCTTTATCATTTCTGTTACCTCAGGAATGAATTCCGGACTTAACGTTTCAGTTATCGTTTCCTGCATCGCTTCCTCAACTGTAAAACCGCGCAGTTTTTTTATGGAAGGACTTATATAGGTGAACTCACCAGTAAGATTCATTGTCCAGATGACGTCATCTGAGTTTTCAGCGATTAGGTTGTATTTGCCGTCACTGATCAGCAGAGCATCGCTTGTTTGACTGATCTGGGTCTGAGTGATTTTCTGAATACGGTTTAAGCAATCTTCCATGTCGATTTTGCCATGCGAGAAATCGGACAAAATCTTTTTAAGATCCGGTTTGTAAACCTCTACCAATCGGTCAGAAAATTCCATTAGATTTTAACTGAAAATTAATTGACTTCAAATCTATATTAAATTATTGTTAAATCCTAATCTCTTGTTCTATATTTTTAAGGTTATTTGTTTAGATGACTGAAAGATGTACTTTTTTCCCAGTTTGGAATAATTTTTATCTCTGTTTCTAAATGCTTATACTTGCATTATAAAATTTGGACAAAATTTGCAGGATAAAGAAATACTTGAGAGAATAGCAAAGGGTGATAAGCAGGCATTTGCAGTAGTTTATAAGGAATTTTATAAACCTTTGTGTTATTATGCCTTTAAATTCTTTCAGGATGAGATTACTGCTGAAGATATTGTCCAGAAAACCATGGTTAAGTTATGGGAGCAAAGAAAAAAAATTACTGAAATTAACAGTATTTCGTCTTTTTTATACCGAACGGTTCACAATAACAGTATTAATGAATTAAAGCACAGACAAGTCAGAGATAAACATGCTGATAATATTAAATCTGAACTTGATGCAATAGCCTATGAAAGTCCGGATGAAGAATACGAAGACCGCTTGAATAAGATGTTGATGGATGCTATTAATGATCTTCCTCCCAAGAAAAGCGAGATTTTTAAGCTGAAGTACTTTAAAGGCATGAAACATAAGGAAATTGCGGATCAGCTGGGAATATCATACAGAACGGTTGAAACACATATTGTAAAAGGCTTACAGAAGCTCCGTGAAACATTGGGGGATAAAAATTTTTTCGTGGATGAGTAAGTAGTAAATAACAGGTAGTTGTCTATTTGCTGAAAGATGATAGTTAAACTTAAACATATTGATGAAATTGACCGACTGATTGTACGTTATAAGAATAACGATGCGTCACGAGATGAACAGTTGGCCCTTCTGGATTGGATAAAGGAATCCGAATCAAACAAAAAATATTTTCAGAATACCCTTGCTCTGTACGATAGGATAAATTCAGCACATGCAAAATTCAACAGTGATAAGGCGTTTGAAAGTTTTATGCACAATACCGTTTTAACGCGAAAAGTTTTCTCACTTACTCCCTTTATGAGAATTGCTGCAACAATTTTAATCATAGTTGGAATTGGATTAACCACACTTTATATTACCCGCGATGTAAATCAGATTGTGGTGGCAACGAATGTTGAGATTATTAACCAGGATTTACCAGATAAAACAGAGGTGACACTGAACAAAGAAAGTGAATTAAGTTATCCTTCCAGGTTTACGGAGGAAAAACGTAAAGTTAAACTCAACGGTCAGGCATTCTTTAATGTGCATCATAACGAAAAACATCCGTTTGTTGTGAAGGCAGGTCCGGTGGAGGTTGAAGTTTTGGGTACTTCTTTTGATGTTCATAATGATACCTTACTTCAGGTTACAACGGTAACTGTAGAAACAGGAAAGGTCAAAGTCAGTTATCCGGATAACAATTTTATTGCCTATCTTGAACCGGGTGATCAGTGCACTGTGGACTGGGGGGATCATTCTACAAGCGAAAGTAAAGTGAATGATACAAATTATAAAGCATGGCTGACCAAAATATTGGTATTTGAGTCTTCACCTTTATCTAAAGTCATAAGAGATCTTAATCAGGTATATGATAAAAAAATAGTTATTGCAGATCAGAATCTGAAAAATTGCATGCTTACCACAAAAATTGACAATACTCCGCAAAAAGAGGTTTTAACTATGCTGGAAAAGTCACTCAATGTTGAAGTGATTGACAACGGCGAAATGTATATTCTTATTGGTGACGGTTGCGTTCAGTAATAAATCACTATATTTGGAAAAACCTTTAATATGCGGGTGAAGAGCAATAAATTATATCTCTTACCATATATATTTCTTTTGTTTTTTGTTCTGAATAACATTAAAATTTCGGGACAGGATAATTTATTGTTGTATACAACTAAGGTCACAATAAATGCCCAGAATACTCAGATTCGTGAAATATTAAGCCTTATTGAACGTAATCACAACATTGTTTTTTCTTATAAAGATGGTTTATTTAATGATCAGGTGCGCAGAACATTTATCGTGAAGGATCTGCCTCTTTATAATGCCCTGGATTCTTTACTGCAATCTGATTCCCTTTCATATTATCCATTAGGAAGGAATGTCGTAATTTACAGACCAACAACTTTGCGTCCCAGGAATATCGTGGTCAGGGATACCCTTGTTCAAAATGTTTTGCGAAAAGATACAGTACATGTAAAAGTTCTCAAAAGAGACACTGTGATTGTATTTAAAACAGATACGTTATTCGATACCATTTATGTGAAAGATCCTTATCCTGTATATGATACTTTGTATATGGATAAGCCCAAAATCCAGTTGTTAGGATATTACAATTATAACTTTTATCGTGTTAACAGAACCAGCGTGCCAGATTATCTGGGTTATTCAGATTCATTATTTAATCAGGCTGAATCAAATCCTTATACCTATAGAATAGGTCTTTTAGCCCAGGTAAATCTCAATGAAAAATTCTATTTTAAAACTGGTTTAGGTTTCGGAAAAAGTAAATGGAATTCTGATTATAATTTCAGTACGGTTACGACAGATTCTTCCAACGTTGTGGATTATCATGTGTCAATGGAAACGGAAGTTTACAAGACAGATTCAATTTTTATCTATTTCCCAGGTTCCGATACCCTGTGGTTTTATGATTATGATACTGTTTATCATTATAGCACCAATCCAGAATATAAAAAGGATACAACCAATTATAAATATTCAGGTAAAAACGAATTGATGTTTCTGTCCATACCATTTTATATGGGATGGGAGGTCCCTGTATTTAATAAAAGCAAAATTTATGGTGAATTTGGTTTAATCGTTGATTTTCTTCTATCAACAAAAGGTATGGCTTTGTCCGATTCTCCCTATGGCGAGTTGGTTCCGTTATCTGATCTGCCATTGTCCCCAATTAGTGCATTTATCTCGTTAGGAATAGGTTTTGAAAGCCCTCTGTCTGAAAATCTTGATTGGTTCGTTAAATTTAATTACGATTGGCAGCTAAATTCCGATTATGCAAAGATTTATCCGGTAAGACAAAGGCGTCAAGGGCCAGGTTTTTCGCTTGGTATTAAATTCTGATAAAAAAATCTGTAAAATTTAAGTTAATTGTACGTGTTTTTATTTTAAACATTGTCATTATGGTGTATTATGACTTTTCAGTTTGTTGATCTATGAAGAGCTATTAGATATTATCATTTTATTGATAGTTTGAAATTCTGATTGAAAAGAAACACTCATGAGACGACGAAGAGATTCATGCTTTGAGAGATTTTGGTCAAATTAAGTGGGTTAACTTCAATTTTTATCTTCGTCAGTCTTAAAGTTGAAATGGTGGCATCCATATACACTACAGAAAACCACCATCTCTTCTTTAGTTCAAAAAGGCATACTCCGGCGGGAGGTGCCTTTTTTATTTTTACAAAGATATGAAATACTGAGAGATATTAGCTTGTGTAAGTGTATTACGATTCCGATATCATCAAAATATGGCATATCGTTTTTATATTTGTGACCATGAAAAAGGGTGAACAGAAGAATATTTTATTCGATTTAGGAGGTGTGATTCTTGATCTTGACAAGCAAAAATGCTTTGACTCATTTCGGAACCTTGGTGTGGATTTAAATGGACAGGGACTGGGTTTTTATGGACAATCAGGTTTATTGGGTGAACTTGAACTTGGTAGAGTTGAAGAAAGCATGTTTTATGACCGGTTCAGGAAGGAATATAAAACCGATGCCGATGATGATTCAATAAAGCATGCCTGGAACAGTTTTCTTATCGGTATTCCGGAAGAGCGTCTGGAATTTTTAAAAACACTAAAACAAAAATACAACCTCTATTTATTAAGCAATACAAGTAAGATCCATTATGATTACTGGTATCCGATGTTTCGATATGACGATGATAAGATTGGGGCACAGTATTTTTTTAAGGGGATATTTTGTTCATATATGTCACAGATGGCGAAGCCTGATACGAGGGCATTTGAATATGTTATTACTAAAACAGGAATAAAGCCTGAAGAAACATTATTTTTTGATGATAGCGAAGCCAATATAAAAGCGGCATCAGAGATGGGATTTAAAACTATATTTATCCCGGAAGGTGAAAAGCTTGAGCTTATTTATATTGACAAGCTGCTATAGTTTTTATAATTTTGCGCTTTATTTTATGAATAGTAAAAATATCAGAATGAAACCACAGGTAAGCATTATAATGGGAAGTACAAGTGATCTTCCGGTGATGGAAAAGGCTGCAAAAGTGTTGGACGATTTTGAGATTCCTTTCGAAATAAATGCACTTTCGGCACACCGGACGCCGGAAGAAGTAGAAAAATTTGCAAAAGGTGCTAAGGATAGGGGGATTAAGGTAATAATTGCTGCTGCAGGTATGGCCGCACATTTACCCGGAGTAATTGCCGCCATGACTACCCTGCCGGTTATAGGTGTTCCCGTTAAAGCCAGTCTTGACGGGATGGATTCTTTGCTGGCAATTGTTCAGATGCCTCCCGGTATTCCTGTGGCTACAGTAGGTATTAATGGTGCAATGAATGCTGGAATTCTTGCCGCCCAGATGATTGCTGTAGGCGATGAAAAGATACAAAACAGATTGGTTCAGTTTAAGGAAGAACTGAAGGAAAAAATTGTGAAAGCAAATAAAGAATTAAAAGAAGTTAAGTTTAAGTTTAAAACAAACTGATTTTGATTGTTCCGGTTTATTTTGATGATCGCGTATTAAAACTTACTGATAATCTGGAAGATACCATTGATTCCGGGTTTGATGCAATTCATGAATACTCTTCGCATAGTGATTTGAAATTGTTTCTTGAAAAGTTTGATTCAAATCATTTGTTAAAGCAGGGGATTCTTTACAGTTCCGGATCGATTGAAAAATTGATGGAACATTTAAAATCCTGTTTTAAATATATTGAGGCTGCCGGAGGAATAGTATGCAATAAAAAGGGAGAAGTTCTGTTTATTTACAGAAGAGGTAACTGGGATTTGCCAAAGGGTAAAAAGAAAAAGGGTGAACGTGTTGAGGATACTGCTGTGAGGGAAGTCAAGGAAGAATGTGGACTGAACGATTGTAATGTTGGTGAATATTTAATGGCAACATATCACACCTATCATTTAAAAGATAAAAAGGTTTTAAAAAAGACCTACTGGTATAGAATGACTACAGCGGAATTGCGTTTAAAACCACAATTAGAGGAAGATATTTTAAAGGCTGAATGGATTAGTAAAACGGATTTGTATAAGGTATTGCCTAATACCTACAGATCTGTAAAAGATGTTATTGAGAAGATTTAAAAAATGGCAATTGTTACATTGGTTACCGGCGGTAATGTAGGGAACAGATATTATTCCCTTTCAGAAGCGCAGAGAGAGATAGAGGAGAAAATTGGTGATGTGTTGGTTTCCAGTTCATATTATGAGTCTGAGCCCTGGGGATTCGATTCGGATCTTCCGTTTATTAACCAGGCACTGATTGTTTCAACAAAACTTGCACCTTACGATGTTTTGGCAGAAATCAAGGACATTGAAATAGCGATTGGAAGAACAAGTAAATCTTTTAATGGCGAATATACGGATCGCGTTGTTGATATTGATATCATTTTTTATGATAATCTCATCATGTTTGATGATCCGGAATTGATTATTCCGCACCCACATATGCACAAGCGTCGTTTTGTGCTTGAACCTTTATACGAGATCGCTTCTAGAATGGTACATCCAACAAAACAAGTCTCGGTAGCAGCATTGCTACATGCTTGTATCGATACAAATAAGGTGTATTCTGCCCGTAGTATATGATTTTTTAGACCTCCCTTGTGAATACAGGATTTTCAGGTGTGCTTAAATGGCTGTTGAAGTAGTATCCCTCTTCGTTAAACGCTTTAATTTCTTCATGATCTGTGATTTTGTTCTGGAGTATAAATCTGCTCATTAATCCGCGGGCCTTTTTTGCATAAATGGCGATTATTTTATATGAACCGTTTTTAAGATCTTTAAAATCCGGCGTTATAACAGGCGCACAGAGTCTTTGTGGATTAAGGGCTCTGTAATATTCCTTGCTTGCCAGATTGATCACCGGTCCGCCTACAACTGAAATTTGCTTGTTTATTTCGTTTGTGATCTTATCACCCCAGAATTCATATAACGATCCAAAATCCATTTCGGTACCCATTTCAAGCCTGTAAGGCTTTATTTTGTCCAGTGGCTTCAGTATTCCAAATAGTCCGGATAATATACGCAAATGGTTCTGTGCGTATTTTAGTTCTTCTTCGTTAAAATCCCATCCCTTTAAACCGTTAAAAACTTCTCCTTTAAATGAACAGATAGCTCTAAGTCTTTCAAGTCCGGGTTGATCCCATGACTGAAAGCGTTCATAGTTTAAGATAGCAAGTTTTGGGCTTATTCCCATGAGTTCGATCAGATCGCTGGTTGTATATTGTTTAAGGTGCGCTGCCAACTTGTTGGCCTCGTGTTCAAAGACGGGATCAGTTGAATGATCGGTGCTGCAAGGCAGATCGCTTACAATTGTTTTGGCTGGAGAGATTATTATGATCATTGTAACAGTTTTTTAATACAACTAACATTCAAACAAAATTGTTTATACTTTAAATTTGCTAAAATAAAAGATATTCATTTCATTCGAAGCTTAAAATCTAAAAATGATGAAATACGCACTATCGGTATTATTTGTGTTAATCGGTATAAATGTAACAGCCCAGTTTCATTATAACGAGGAAATTAAAAGTAATAAATTTCCTGTTTACAAAGTAGATAAACTGAATCTCCCGGACATAAAAGAAGGGAAAAAACCTAAAAGCATTATTTTACTTATTGGTGATGGTATGGGAATTGCCCAGATTCAGGCAGGAATGACTGTAAATAAAGGACTTTTATATTTGAATTACTTTAAAAATACAGGTTTTTCCAAAACTTATTCTGCGGATAATTACATTACGGATTCTGCCGCAGGAGGAACTGCTTTATCCAGTGGTTATAAAACAAAAAACGGAATGATAGCTATGACACCGGATTCAGTTCCTGTAGAAACAATTCTTGAAATTGCCGAGAAGCTTGGGAAAAGTACAGGTCTGGTTTCAACATCTTCTATAACGCATGCCACACCGGCAAGTTTTATTGCACATCAGGTATCCCGAAATATGTATGAGGATATTGCAGCAGATTTTATGAATACGGATTTCGAAGTTATTCTAGGTGGCGGATATGATAATTTTGCAAAACGAAAGGATGGCAGAAACCTCCTCGAAAAATTTAAAGACGAAGGATACCAGGTTATGACCAATATGGATGAGATAGAAAATGTAAAGGATGGGAAGCTGGTAGGGCTAACAGCAACAGGGCATAATCCTCCATTTGATGAAAGAGGAGATATGTTGCCCAGGGCAGCAGAAACCGCAATTGATATTCTTGACAATAATAAAAAGGGATTTTTCCTTATGGTTGAAGGCTCGCAGATTGATTGGGGAGGCCATGCCAATAATACGGATTATATTGTAGGAGAGATGCTTGATTTTGATTATACCATAGGAGAGGCATTAAAATTTGCAGCAAAGGATAAAAATACCCTGGTCATTATTACTGCTGATCATGAAACCGGAGGAATGGCAATTGCTGGTGGAAGTTATTCAGAAGGAGAGATACAGGCTGCTTATACTACAAAATCGCATACAGGTGTTATGGTGCCGGTATTTGCGTGGGGGCCAGGTTCTGAAGAATTCAGGGGAATAATGGATAATACGGAAATTTTCAAAAAAATGAAGGAACTGATAACTCATCAATAGTTATCGCCGTGTATCAGTTTATTAAAAATAAGGGCCAGATGCGCATAAAGTGATGTGTTTTGCACCACTGCTTTTTTGGGTACCTTTATTTTTACCGGTGTAAAATTCCAGATCCCCCGGATGCCTCCTTCAATCATAAAGTCCGCTACATCCTGAGCTTTTTCTGCAGGAACTGTTAATATTCCTATTTCAACTCCGGTTTTTTTCCTGACTTCAAAATATTCATCCACATGACGTATAGGCACTCCGCTGACCGTTGTGCCAACAATATCCGGATTTACATCGAATGCGGCGGAAAGATAAAGACCAAATTGCCTTAGTCCGGTATCCTGTAGCAGGGCTGAGCCAAGACTCCCGGCTCCAAATAAATATGCTTTATGTTTTACGCTGAATCCGAGAAAAGTTTCAAGCACTTCAATCAAAGGTTTGATTTCATATCCTACACGGGTTTTTCCAGTAATGTCGATAAATGAAAGATCCTTGGCTACCTGCGAAGAGTCAACACCAATATCTTTAGCCAACTGTGTAGAGGAGATAAATTGCTGCCCACTGTTACTCAATAATTTTATATGTGCCAAGTAAAACGGTAGTCTTCGAATTGTTGGCTCCGGAACTTTACCTATCATATTATTTTTTGATATATAAAAATATACATACAAAAATAGAAAAAAAAACAATAAGGAAATAATTCATTATTTATAACTCTCAAATCCTTTTTATTACAGCCAATCATGCTTATTTTTGTAAAAAAATATAAAGATGAGAATTGTAAAATCAGATACTGCTGCAGTGATGATAGATATGCAGGAAAAATTACTTCCGCACATGAAAAAGCAACCAACAGTACTTGAAAATTGTGTTAAACTTACTGAAGGATTGAAGATACTGGATATTCCTTTACTGGTAACTCAACAATATACAAAAGGGCTGGGGGAGACTGTTGGTTATCTTCGTGAAGCATTTGACAGGTTTGAATATATTGAGAAAACTTCATTTAGTTGTTGTGACGAACCGGAATTTAATTTGAAGCTCAAATCTACCGGAAAACACTTTGTGATTGTTGCAGGAATTGAAGCACATGTGTGTGTATTACAGACTGTCATTGATCTGATTAATTTTGGTTATCAACCTGTCGTTGTTGAAAACTGTGTGTCAAGTCGTTACGATGAAGATAAGGAATCGGCACTACAAAGACTGAGACAGGAAGGTGCAATAATTACCACGTATGAATCGGTATTATTCGAACTTACCCAGAATGCAAAAGCACCTGAATTTAAAGCAATTTCAAAATTGGTGAAATAAGTCAGGCTCTCTTTATTGCATCCTCAATAATCTCGGTAAATACGTCGGCAATGGGAACGTTCATTGCCTTTATTTGTTGAGGAATAAAGCTTGTCAGGGTCATGCCGGGCGTTGTATTGACTTCCAGAAGATAAATAGTTTGGTCGGAAATGATGTAGTCGATACGCACAATGCCCTTGCAACCCAGTATGTTATAAATAGCGGAAGTCAGTTTTTGAATTCGCTGTGTAAGTTCTTCTGAAATTCGTGCAGGTGTAATTTCGTCTGCCATTCCGGGGGTGTATTTAGCTTCAAAATCGAAATATTCATTTTTCGGTACAACTTCGGTAACGGGCATAACTACTTCGCGATCCAGTGTTTTGTAAATACCGTTTGTGACTTCGGTTCCTTTAATAAATGACTCAATAATAATTTCATCACTTTCTTTAAAAGCCTTTTCAATGGCAGGTAATATATCTGTGGTTTGAATTACTTTGGTTACGCCAAAACTTGAACCACCGGCATTAGGCTTGATGAAACATGGAAGGCCAACGCGGCTAATAACTTCATCTGTTGTGATGGCCATGCCTTTCCTGAGCATCAAAGATTCAGCTGATTTAATACCAAAAGCCTTCAGGTAAGTGTTGCAAAAGAATTTATTAAAGGTAACAGATGAGGCCAAAACCCCGGAGGAGGTATATGGAATGGAAAGCATATCGAGATAACCTTGTAATTTTCCATCTTCTCCCGGCATGCCATGGATGGTATTGTAAACACAATCGAATGTTACTTTTTGCCCGTCAACTATTGCACTAAAATCGTTTTTATCTATGGTTACCTCAATACCGCTATCGAGTCTTAAACGCCAATTGCTTTTCTCTAAAATAACAACATAGAGGTTGTATTTTGAATGGTCGATGAATGATTTCAGGCCTTCTGCGCTTTTTAGTGAAACCACAATTTCAGATTGATCACCACCGGTTACAATTGCAATATTTTTTATCATAAATGAATTTATTCGAGATTTCGGTTAGCAACATAATTCCGCCACTTTTCAATTAACAGACTCATATCATCCGGTAATTCAGAGTTAAACTGCATAAATTTATTGGTTGCAGGGTGTACAAAACCCAATGTTTTGGCATGTAATGCCTGTCGGTCACAAATGCTGAAACAATTATCTATAAACTGTTTATACTTAGTAAATGTTGTGCCTTTCAGGATTTTATCGCCACCATAAGTTTTATCATTGAACAGTGGATGACTGATATGTTTCATGTGAACCCTAATCTGATGTGTTCTTCCGGTTTCGAGGTTACATTTTACCAGCGAGACGTAACCAAAACGTTCAAGAACTTCGTAATGTGTTACAGCATCTTTTCCATAGTCTCCTTCATTGTCAAATACATCCATTCCAATACGATCCTTAAGGTTTCGTCCAATTTTGCCTGTTACTGTTCCGGATTCTTCTTCAAAATCTCCCCAAACTATGGCGTTGTAGGTGCGTTCAGTTGTTTTATCAAAAAACTGTTTGGCGAGCTTGTTTTTTGCCAGTTCGTTCTTCGCAATCACCATAAGTCCGGTGGTGTCTTTGTCTATACGGTGAACTAAACCTGGTCTGGGATCATCTCCGTTAAACATTGGTAAGTCACTTAAATGATAAGCCAGCGCATTTACCAAAGTGCCTGTATAGTTTGCTATTCCGGGATGAACAACCAGTCCGGCGGGTTTATTGATCACCATCAAATGATCATCTTCGTAAACAATGTTTAAAGGGATATCTTCCGGAATAATTTTAAACTCATAGGGCGGATATTCGAGTACAATGGTTACAATATCGTTCGGTTTTACTTTGTAGTTTGGTTTAACACTTTTATTGTTAACTAAAATATTGCCGGCATTTGCAGCAGACTGAATTTTAGATCTTGAAGCATTTTTTATCCGGTCAACCAAAAATTTATCTACCCTTAACAGGGTTTGACCCGGATCGCATTCAAATCTGTAATGTTCAAAAAGTTCCTGGTCCTGGCTGTCTTCATCTATTTTATTTAAAGCTTCACTCATTTTGTAATATCTGTATTCAGTGTATCCGGCAAGAGTTTCAGTGTGTCGGCTGTAAGCCACAAGGTAATTGATGATCCAATATTAACCAGTGAACCAGATGTTGGTTTTTGATTTAATACGAATAAAGAATCTTTGTCCTGATCTTCTGTTAAATCCTTGTCGGCCAGTATTGTTGCTCCAATATTTAGTCCTTTGCCTGTTAACAGCTTTTCTGCATCAGTATAAAACTTACCTTTCAATTCGGGTAACATTGTTTTCTCACTACTCAAACCATTTGCGACTAAAACATCAATCCGGCTTCCTTCAATAACCGGTTTTCCTGGTTCTACTTCTTTGCCCTCAAAATGTTGTCCAATTACCAGATTCCTGAATTCAGAAGGGATGTAAATCGTATCGCCAATTTTCAGACCTGCACTTTCAAGCACTGTTTTGGCCTGCCTCAATGAAAGATCTCTGATATCAGGCATCGCAACACTCTTTCTGGTGGATGCATTAAATATGAGAAAAAGTTTTCGGTGCTTTTTTACCTTCGAACCAGCTTCAGGAACCTGTTCCCATAATGTTCCGTTTGGAACAGAGTCGGTGTAGATAGAGTCTATTATTTCATATCTGAGATTCTGATTATCCAGTACTCTTTTTATTTGTAGTTCATTCATCCCTTTTAAATCGGGAACAATTTCAGATTTGCCATGATTGGTGTAAAAATAAAGTCCAATAAATACAGAGGCAAGGATCAGAATTAATAAAATAATGCTGATTATAAGGTTTTTAAAAAAGACCTTTGAGGTTAGAAAGCGAATGATACTCATTTTGCGTGTTAAAAAATTTACGCGTAAAAGTAATGAATAAATAGAATGGAAAAAAATACAGGTAAAAAGTAATTGATAGGTCTGAAAACAAAAAAAGTAAAGATCTCTCTTTACTTCTCTTGTATATTATTTTCTTAACGCAGGCTCATCAGAAACAGTAAGTTTTTTTCTTCCTTTAGCCCGGCGAGCATTTAAAACACGACGACCGTTTTTTGATGACATTCTTTCACGAAAACCGTGTTTATTTTTTCTCTTTCTGTTTGAAGGTTGAAATGTACGTTTCATTTTTATTTTAATTTACTCTGTTTCTACTCCATAAATCGGGATGCAAAAATAGACTTTTTTATTAAGTCCCAAAAATATTTTACGGGTTTTTAATGAGCAATTGCAAATTATTTTTTGATTCTGTAATAAATCAGATGCAAAAGTAAGTGGTGAAGGCTATTTGTCATAAAGTGAGATTATTAAAATGTTAAAAGTTGAGCTGGGATAGCAGAATTAATGTTATGATGATAATTTGTTACTAATTATCATAAAAAAAGGGAAGTATGTAATAAAATAATGATATATTTGGCTCGCCAACAAACAGTTTTGTGTGGATTTTTCTGCATGAAAACCGGGGGGAGTTGAATATTCAACTCCCTTTTTGTTTTTATAACTTTCTGGTTAATAATTTCTGATGATCCACTCAATAAAATAGAAAATAATTTTAAATTAAATTTTTGATTTAGAGCGACTAAAGGAAATCTGGTATTTATCCTATCAAAAAAATAGCAAAACAATTTTAAAAATATTTGGTAGTTATTGAAAATTGTCTTTTCTTTGAACCATTCAACAAACAGGTAATTTTTTTCATAGGTTTAGGTTTAGGGTAATTTAGGTTAAGGATGAGCGCCCGCTCATCCTTAATTTTTTTATATACCTGTCATTTTAAAAATGTTTAAAATTGAAGTAAAAATTTGGCAAATATTAAAAAATGCCGTTACTTTGTTGTATTCAACAACAAACAGGTAATTTTTTTCATAGGTTTAGGTTTAGGGTAATTTAGGTTAAGGATGAGCGCCCGCTCATCCTTAATTTTTTGTCCTTGCCGGATAGATGTATTGATGTATATATGAAAAAATGTTAATTTGTTTTTAAGCCATTAAATTATTGGAAATGAATATTTTGATCCCCTTGTTAATGGGGCGTGTAAACGTTTTCAGGACAAATTTTAGCTGAAAATTTGCCGATATAAATTATATACTATACATTTGTATTACTTCTACGTATTTTTTCATAGGTTTAGGTTTAGGGTAATTTTAGAGGAGCAAAGATGCCTATCTTTGCTCCTCTTATCTTTTGAATATATAAGTGATTAGAGCAGAGGGCTGAAGAGCCTTGCCAGGGACTCAGTAAATTTTCGAAATCGTTTTCTTTTTTTCCATTCTTCCAGCGAAATTTCATGGGATGATGCCAGATCAGACATGAAATTTTCCCTTGCAGTAGCAGCTGTATCAGGATCATAAATAAATGCTGTAACTTCAAAATTGTCCTCAAAACTTCTGAAGTCCATATTGGCAGAACCGACAGCTGTCAGGCTGTCATCTGTAATTAAAAGTTTGCTGTGCAGAAAACCATCCTGATAAAAATAAACACGGACACCGGCTTCCATTATTTCTCTTAAATAAGAATGTGAAGATGCTTCGGTTATAGCAGCATCAGATTTCCCCGGAACAATTAATCTGACATCCGTTCCGCTCAGAGCCGCTGTTTTTAATCCCATTAAAATACTTTCTGTAGGCAAAAAATATGGGGATTCAATGTAGAGGTACTTTTCTGCGCCATTGATTGCAGTGAAAAATGCCTGTTCTATGGTTTTCCAGTCACTATCCGGACTGCTCCATGCGATTTGCATTCTAAGGTTGTTTTTCCTTGTTGGGATGATTTCAGGAAAATATTTGCTGGCTTTAATGCGTTCCCTGCTTACAAAATACCAGTCTAAAATAAAAATACTTTGTAAACTTGATACAGCATCACCCTCAATTTTAACATGTAAATCCCGCCATGCTCCTAGTTTTTTAACTCCTTTCACATAGCGGTCAGCTACATTTAAACCACCCGTGTATCCAATCTTTCCATCTATAACTACTATTTTTCTGTGATTCCTGTAGTTTATTTTGCTTGTAAAAAACGGAAACCTGACCTTCAGAAAAGGATAGACTTCGATTCCTCCGGAACGTAGTTTTTTGAAAAATTTCTGCTTTAAATGCCAGCTTCCAACATCGTCCACAATTAATCTTACTTCTACACCCTCTTTTATTTTTTCAAACAAAGCCTGAAGGATAGTGTTTCCGATGTTGTCGTCCTCAAATATATAATATTCCAGATGGATAAAAGATTTAGCCCTCTGAATATCATTCAAAAGTTCAGGAAACTTTTCGCTTCCATTATTCAGGAGTTTTATTTGGTTATTATCTGTAAATAATGTGTGATTGTTTCTAAATAAGAGAGATATGAGCTTTCTGTGTTTTTCCAGTTCGGACGGGAGTAATATTTTTTTGATGTTGAATTTATTTTTCAGAACGTCATAATACCCATTGATCAGTTCGATCTGTTTGATGCTTTTTCTGGAAATTATTTTTTGCCTGCGGTAATTTTGTCCAAAGAATATGTACAGGATCAAACCTGCATATGGTAGCAAAATAAGAACCAGTACCCACGACATGGTTTTAACCGGATTCCTGTTCTCCAGAACAATAAGTATGGCAATGCTCCATACCGTAACGATATAAATATGATTGAGAAGCTGGAGAACTACTTCAGGAAATTCGAAGCTATTAAACATATACAGTAATTATATTCTTATCTTAAAATTACTGTTTTTTGTTTTTAAATACAAGCAATATGGAATCAGACATTTTTTCTCTGCCAGTTAACTCTCCTGTTAAGCGTGGCGCATCTATGCCCGATATAAACGATTTATTGCCGATGAAACGCCATGCTTCATCCCAAAGACCTTTGGAAATAAATCCTTTCAGAAGGCGTGTGCCACCTTCGATGATAACAGACATGATATTTCTTTCATACAATTCATCCAAGATATCTTCATGAAGATAGTCTTCAAAATCAACTTCAAAATACTCCAGGTTTTTTACGTTCTTTTTGGCATCTCTGGTAAAAACCAGGGTTGGATTAACATAATCAAAAAGATGAAGTTCTGAGGGGAGCCTGTGCTGGCGGTCCAGTACCAGTCGTAACGGATTGTGACCTGTCCAGTAGCGTACACTTAACGAAGGGTTATCTCTTTCAGCAGTATTGGTTCCGACCATCACAGCATCCTCATCAGCCCGCTGTTTGTGAACCGCAACTTTACAGGCATCCGAAGTAATCCAGGTTGGTTTGCTAATGACTTTAGATCGGTCCCTGTCAATAAATCCATCAACTGTTTCGCCCCACTTAAGAATTACGTAAGGTCTTTTTTTATTGTGAAAGGTAAAGAACCTTTTATTAATTTCCCTGCATTCCTCTTCCAATAAGCCGACTTCCACTTTAATTCCAGCCTCTTCCATTTTTTCAACCCCTTTTCCAGCTACTTTTGAATATGGATCGATAGTTCCGATAACAACGTGAGGTATTTTGTTATCTATGATAAGGTTGCTGCATGGTGGGGTTTTACCGAAATGAGCACAAGGCTCAAGATTTACATATAAAGTCGAATCTCTGAGTAGTGTTTTATCTTTTACACTGTTGATGGCATTTACTTCGGCATGAGGCCCTCCATATTCAATGTGGTAGCCTTCGCCTATAATTTTATCTTTATGTACAATAACACATCCAACCATTGGATTGGGAGATACGTGCCCCGATCCGAATCCTGCCAGCGTTAAACAGCGCTGCATAAATAACTCCGGTGAGTTAACTTTTTTCATGTTTTTAATGCTCTAACCTTTTCTTACCTTTGCAAAGCTATGCAAAAAAACATCAACTACATAAAACAAAAGCTGGGCGGTCTGTATCCGGATCGCGAGGTCGAAAGTTTTGTTGTCTGGATACTGGGGCATGTTCTTGGATATGACAAAACACGTATCTTGCTGAATAATGACAAGATACTACCTAAAGATGTGTCATCAAGGATTTCGTCAATTGTTGATCGTCTTACTAAGTACGAACCTATCCAATATATAACGGGTGATACTGAATTTGTAGGACTGAATCTTAATGTTAGACCCGGAGTATTGGTTCCCAGACCGGAAACTGAAGAACTGGTATCTCGTATCAGCAATAAAGTGGCAGCAAATTCAGCTAATATACTGGATATTGGGACCGGATCAGGTTGCATAGCACTTGGATTGAAGAAGTATATGCCAGGAACCAAGGTGTTTGGCTGTGATATATCGCAGGTTGCGATTGAACTGGCCAATGAAAATGCTAAGCTAAATAATCTGGACGTACACTTTTTTTATTACGATATCTTATCTCAAAACGGTACATTGCCCGTTAAAAAGTTTAACATGATTGTAAGTAATCCGCCCTATGTGCTGGAAAGTGAAAAAGTTCAAATGGAAGCCAATGTCCTGAAGTATGAGCCACACAGTGCTTTGTTTGTTCCCGATGATGATCCATTGATTTTTTATCAGAGAATATCTGAATTTGCCCGGTTATATCTGGCGAATGATGGTGAAATATGGTTAGAAATTAATGAAAATAAAGGAGCCGAGGTTAAGCGTTTGCTGGAAAATAACTCTTTCCATGATGTGGTTATTTTGAAAGATATTTTCGGAAAACAACGGTTTGTTTATGGAAAATTTGGGGAATAAACAGTTAGAATTTTTTTATCCCCATCTGCTTTCTAAACAAAAAGTCCATCAAACGGTCAGAAGCATATTTTCTGAGAATGAAAAGAGATTTTGCAAGTAGTGTTACTCTGTATCTTGCACGTGGATTTCGTTTATGAACAGCTTTAAAAATTACATTGGCCACATCATATGGCTTTCCTGCCACACGGTCACTTAATGTGTTTTTTGACCATCCCGTCAAACGATTGATCATTGACTTATATACACTTGATTCCGGAACATGATCGGCAGAAGAATATGCTGTTTCTCCGAACATTGTGCGTATTGGTCCTGGTTCAATGGTTATTACTTTGATGCCAAACTGTCCCACTTCCAGGCGTAACGCATCTGATAATGCTTCTACTGCAAATTTTGATGCACAATACCAGCCGCTTAAAGGCATGGAAACTTTTCCTGCAATGGAACTGATATTTACAATGATACCTTCCTGATGTTTTCGAATCAGAGGTAATGCATGCCTGGTCACTGATGCCAGTCCGAGAACATTGGTATTCATCTGGTTAAATGCCTGTTCTTCGGTTATTTCTTCAATCGGACCCATTTGTCCGTATCCGGCATTGTTAATCAGGCCGTAAAGCTGAATTTCGTCTTTTTCAATCTTTGCAACCACATTTTTAATGGATTCTGTATTTGTGACGTCAAGATATAAGGTTACGGCGCCTTTATTTTTCAAATCAGTGATGGTTTCAGGTTTGCGCGCCGTGGCGTAAACAACGAAACCATTTTTAAGAAGTAATTCTGCTGTGGCTCTGCCGATACCTGAGGAACAACCGGTTATAAGAAATGCTTTTGACATGTAAGTGAGTTTTTAGCGTTTTACAATTACGTGAAAATACTTCAATATGTTATATTTTGTAACTTAAATTAACTAACGTACACGTCGAGGTATAAAAAAAGAGGTAAATCAATATAATTTACCTCTTAAGAGCCGGATCTCAGATTCGAACTGAGGACCCCGAGATTACAAATCACGTGCTCTGGCCAACTGAGCTAATCCGGCATAAAAAGAGGGCAAGCTGCCCGTATCGCACCGCTACAACCGCCTACCCTTGCTGCCGTCAAGCCCTGGGGGAATTCAGCAGGAGCTGGTCGTACGGGACTTGCCCGGGCGCAAAAGTAGAAATTTTACGATTCATCGCAAACTTTTTAAACTTTTTTTGAATGGTATATTTCAGTTTCATTTCATACAGGGCATGGTGATTTCTCAGAATAAAGAAATTCTATCATCGCTCTTTGACTAAAAACTAATATATTTGCCCTATTAATTTAAAATACTATGGAAAAGGATCAATCAATTATTAGTAATTCAATGTTTTACGGTTTCATTTTTGGAATAGTGCTGGTAATTTACAACATTATTCTTACTACAACAGGTATGAATAAAACGCTTATTTCAGGTGGTTTCACAATGTCGATGATGTCGATGCTGCTATCTCTGATCTTATATTTTGGTGGCGTTTTTATTTCTCAGCAACAATACCGAAACAGAAAATTGGGCGGATATATTACATATGGTAAAGCATTTACGTTTGGGTTATTGGTAACCGTTTTTGCGTCATTACTGGTTGCTGTATATAGTTATGTATATGCGCAATGGGTGAATCCTGATTACGGAAAGGAATTGTATGAGATGTCCAGGCAACTTACCATGGATATGCTTGACCGTTTTAATGCTCCGGCAGAAGCAGTGGATCAGGCTTTGGCTAAACTTGAGGAAAATGGTATCTCAACACCACAGGATTTTGCATTCGGATCTATAACAAATGGGATCATTATTGGAACGATCATCAGCCTGCTAACCTCCATTTTTGTTAAAAAAGTGAACAAAGATCCTTTTGCGGGAATAGAAGAAGACATAACAGAATAATAGAAAACAGTTTGATGGATATATCTATTGTAATTCCCTTGTTTAACGAGGAAGAATCATTGCCGGAGTTGACAAAATGGATAAATGATGTGGTTGTTAAAAATAAATTTGCAACCGAAATTATATTTGTTGATGACGGAAGTAATGATGATTCTTGGAATGTCATTAAAAAACTTAAAGAGAGTTACACCACCATAACAATAAATGCTATAAGTTTCCGGCGGAACTATGGCAAATCTGCTGCCTTATATTGTGGATTTGATGCGGCTGTAGGTGATGTGGTTTTTACCATGGACGCTGATCTTCAGGACAATCCTGAAGAAATTCCTCCCATGTATGATATGATTATGAAGGAGGGATATGATATGGTTTCGGGATGGAAAAAGAAACGATACGATCCTGTATTTTCAAAGAACCTCCCCAGTAAATTCTTCAACTGGACTGCGAGAAGAATGAGTGGAATTCAACTGCATGATTTTAACTGCGGACTCAAAGCCTATAAAAATAGAGTGGTTAAGAGTATTGAGGTTTACGGAGATATGCACCGTTACATTCCTGTTTTAGCCAAATGGGCAGGGTTCAAAAAAATCGGTGAGAAAGTAGTCCAGCATCAGGAACGAAAGTTTGGCGTAACAAAGTTTGGGCTGGAACGATTTATCAGAGGCCCGCTGGATTTGTTATCTGTTACGTTCATTTCCAGATTCGGGAAAAGGCCAATGCATTTTTTCGGAGTCTGGGGAATTATAATGTTTTTAATTGGTGTAATAGCAGCTGTTTGGGTTGGCGTTCAAAAATTGTTAGCGTTGTCGCATCATCTTAAAGCACCATTGGTTACTGATAATGCATTTTTTTATATTGCACTCACTTCAATGATCATAGGGGCACAGCTGTTCCTTTCTGGTTTTATTGCGGAGTTGGTTTCGCGTAACGGGGCCGAACGTAATAAATACCTTATTGCCGAAAAAATTTGATTATGAATGAACTTTGGGATGTGATTAAGTACTTATTGCCGGCTTTATTGGTATGGTTGGCGGTTTATACTACACAGAAGCGGTTTTTTAAGCTGACAGAAAACCGCAGGTATTTTGAATTGAAGAATAATAATCTTAAGGTCACAACACCATTACGGTTTCGTGCGTATGAACGCATGATTCTTTTTCTTGAACGGATAACACCAGAAAACCTTGTACTCAGGGTTCAGCGTCACGATATGAATGCCATGCAGTTGCATAGTGAACTTTTAAAAACTATCCGCATGGAATATGAGCATAATTTGTCGCAACAATTATACGTTTCGCCTGAAGCATGGACATTGATCGTAACGGCAAAAGAAAGTGTAGTTAGATTATTAAATTCAACAGTGTCAGGAATAAATCCTCAGTCACCTGCACTTGAATTATCAAAAGAATTCATTGAGGATTATCACGATGCAGGTAAAACGCCTGTAGATCTGGCAAAGAATCAGTTGCAAAAAGAGGTAAGTCAATATTTTTAGTTATGGATTTTAAAGAACTGATCCAAAAGCGATATTCAGTACGACAATACAAAGATATTATTATTGGCAGGGAGAAAATTGAAATGATTTTGGATGCTGGTAGGATAGCTCCTTCAGCTGTAAACTATCAACCCTGGCAATTCATTGTCATTCGTGAACCGGAAATGTTGGAAAAAATACATTCCTGTTATTCCCGTGAATGGTTCAAAACGGCTCCGGTTGTAATCGTAATTTGTGGGGATCATGCTGAAGGATGGCACAGAAAGGCTGATGGGAAGGATCATACCGATATAGATGTGGCAATTGCTGTAGATCATATGACATTACAGGCAGCGGAAATGGGACTTGGAACATGTTGGGTATGTAATTTTAATCCCATTCTTACACGTGAAATTCTGAATCTTCCTCCAAATATTGAACCGATTGCAATGCTGCCTGTCGGAATCCCTGCTGATAATGATGATCTGTCTTCAAAAGTAAAAAAACGCAAACCCCTTAATCAGATCGTCCATTGGGATTGTTATAATGGTTGACGTGATAAATTACAGATGCGTTTTACCGCTACGTGCAATTTATCTGTAGTTTGTCGTTTATAGGTAAAACGAAATCTATTTTATGGCTCTGAAATCTAAAAAGCGTTTTCTCAGAATTGTTATTATATTATTTCTGTCTGCTGTTCTGCTGCTTGTTGCGGGGCTTAGTATGCTTTTTTCTGGCAGATGGGGCAATATTCCTACGAAAGAGGAACTGAAAGACGTAAGAAATTACCTGGCTTCAGAAGTTTACAGTGACAATAATGAATTGTTGGGTAAATACTTTTTTGAAAACCGGTCTAATGCATCTTTTGATGAGATTCCCACATTTATTATTCAGGCATTGGTGGCAACTGAAGATGCCCGCTTTTTTGAGCATGGAGGAATTGACAGGCGCAGTGTAATAAGAGTTTTGGTGAAATCCATATTGATGGGAGACAGAAGCTCAGGTGGAGGAAGTACAATCAGCCAGCAACTCATTAAAAACCTTTATCCCCGAATTGGGGATTCATTTTTAAGTCTTTCTTTCAGTAAAGTGAAGGAAATGATTGCAGCAAGGCGTCTGGAAGATATCTATAGCAAGGATGAGATTCTGACCCTCTATCTGAATACGGTTCCGTTTGGTGACAATACATTTGGAATTAAAAGTGCAGCAGATCATTATTTTAGTAAGGATCTCAAAGATCTGACAGTGGAGGAGGCTGCTGTTCTCATTGGGATGTTGAAGGGAACCAATTTGTACAACCCGTATTATCATCCGGAAAACGCACTGCCTCGGCGAAATATCGTTTTAAATCAAATGGTTAAATACAATTACCTGGAAGAAAATGTAGCCGATTCACTAAAGGAAATACCTCTTGAAATAAACTATAAACTATTGTCTCATCACAGTGGGTTGGCACCGTATTTCAGGGAATATCTGCGGCAGGATCTGCAGAAGTGGTGTGCCACACACTTTAAAGAAAACGGGGATCCATACGATTTGTATAGGGATGGTCTTAAAATTTATACCACCATTGATGCCGGGTTGCAAAGGGATGCAGAGGATGCAATGAAGTATCATATGAGCCGGCTTCAGAGCGATTTTGATAATCACTGGAAAAACAGTAAACCATGGAACAAACATCCGGAAATCATTAGAAATGCCATTGAAAATTCTGACAGGTTTAAGCGGATGGTGAAGCAGAATAAAACAAGAACTGAAATTGATTCTGCATTTAATGCACCTGTTAAACGTAAAATGTTTTCGTGGAACGGGGAAAAAGATATGACGATCACTCCATTGGATTCCATAAAATACAGTCTTCAGTTTTTGCATACAGGATTGCTTGCATTGCAACCCGACAGCGGATATGTAAAGGCCTGGGTTGGTGGAATAAACCATAAATACTACCAGTACGATCATGTGCTTTCCAGGCGTCAGGTTGGTTCAACGTTTAAACCTTTTGTGTACACTACAGGACTTGAATATGGCATTGAACCCGATGATTTTTTTAAAAATGACAGCATTGTTTACACGGATTATGACAACTGGACTCCTTCGAATTCAGATAACAAATACGGAGGGGAATACTCGGTTCTTGGTGCTTTGGTAAATTCCGTAAATACGGTTACCGTTCAGGTTGCCATGAAGTGCGGTCTTGAAAATGTAAAACAAACGGCATATGATCTTGGGATCAAAACAAGCTTGCCGGATGTGCCTTCAATAGCGCTTGGTACAGCTGAGATTCCACTTATTGAGATGGTGCCGGCCTATGCTGCCTTTGTAAATGGCGGATATCGGGTTGAACCGTATTATCTGACACGGATTGAAGATAGAAACGGGAAAGTGCTGGAAGAATTCAGACCAGTAAAACCGGTTAAAGTACTGGATGAGGACGTGGCTCTTACCATGGCTTATATGCTAAAAATGGTGGTGGACAGCGGCACAGCACGATCTATTCGCTCGACGTATGGTATAAGAATGGATATGGGTGGAAAAACCGGTACAACTCAGCAGAATGCTGATGGCTGGTTTATAGGATTAACACCTGATTTGATCACCGGTATTTGGGTCGGAGCAGAAAATCCGGCAATCCATTTCCGTACCATAACATACGGACAGGGCGCATACATGGCTTTGCCAATATTTGCCAATATGGTAAAAAATACGCAGGCTGATGGCGAATACACACGGTATTTCGATAGTTCATTTAAAATGATGAATAACAGAATGGCCCGGCAGTTCGATGTGGCAATGTACCGCGATCACGCAGAACCTGCTGACAGAATTGAACAGTTAATAGATATTGTGGGAGATATTTTTGCAGGAAATAAAAAACATGTAAAAAGTGATTCCACAAAGGTTAAAGAGGAATCGTTTTTGGAAAAACTGGGAAATTTATTCAGGAAAAAGAAAAACCGTTAGTCAAAGCTATATTTGTTTTTGAACTGGTTGTATGATATTCTGTCCTTTTTCAATTTTTGAATGTCATGCGGTTCCTTGTTTTCATCTTTGTATCCTAAGGCAATAATGGATTCTATCATCATGTTTTCAGGAATATTCAGTATCCCCCGGATATATTTCTCAGAGGTGGTTTGTTCGTCATAATCTCTGTTTCTTATCTGGACCCAGCAGCTTCCCAGACCGGAATCTTCAGCTGCCATTTGCAGGTTGATGGATGCAATTGATGTATCCTCTATCCATACATCGCTGGTTGCCGGATCTGCCAGAATAACGATGGCGATCGGTGCTTCTGCAATTAGTTTTGATCCATGTGGTTTACTCATAGATAGACGTTTCAGTAGCGCCTGGTCATCAATTAAAACAAAATGCCATGGGCTTCTGCTTTTGGATGACGGTGACATCAAACAAGACTGTAATATTTTATCAATTATACTTTTGTCAGGTTTTTCACTCTTAAATTTCCTGCAACTACGTCTCGATTTGATAAGTTCAAAAAAGGATTCCATAAATTATGAGGGTTATCAGATTTACTACACTTCAGATTTACTATTTTAGTGCAAATATACAACGCAAAAAAAGCAATTGTTATGGTGAATCCATTATTTAATCGTCATTTTCTTAAATTACTGGACCTCAGTACGGAAGAGATAAAAATGCTGCTTGATTTGTCAGCAAAACTGAAAGCGGAAAAGGAAAAGGGTGTATTGATACCAAGGCTTGAAAACAAACAGATTGCGCTGATATTTGAAAAAACTTCAACACGAACCCGTTGCGCATTTGAAGTTGCTGCCAAAGATATGGGAGCGCACACCACGTACCTGGGACCAAGCGGCAGTCAGATAGGGCATAAGGAATCTATAAAGGATACGGCCCGCGTATTGGGTCGAATGTATGATGGCATTGAATATCGTGGATTCGGTCAGGAGATTGTTGAGGAACTGGCTGCATATGCAGGTGTACCCGTCTGGAATGGATTGACCAATGAATATCACCCTACTCAGATTCTGGCAGATTTTCAAACCATGCAGGAACATTCAGACAAGGAGCTTAAGGACATCACATTTGCGTATTGTGGTGATGCCCGTTATAACATGGGAAATTCGTTGATGGTTGGAGCTGCAAAGCTTGGAATGGATTTCAGGGCTGTGGCTCCAAAGGAATTTTGGCCAAACGAAGAACTTGTGAAAAAATGCAGGATGATTGCCGCTGAAACCGGATCAACAATAACATTAACAGAAAGCGTTGATGAAGGTGTAAAGGGATGTGATTTTATTTATACCGACGTTTGGGTCAGTATGGGAGAACCACCTGAAGTTTGGGCCGAAAGAATACACATGCTGAAACCCTATCAGGTCAATACCGAAATGCTGCAAAAGACAGGTATGGAGAATGTGAAATTTCTGCATTGTTTGCCTGCATTCCATAACAGGGAAACTAAAACAGGTGAGGAGATATTTCAAAGATTCGGAATGGAAGCGCTGGAAGTGACCGATGAGGTTTTCGAATCAGATGCATCAATTGTTTTTGATGAAGCTGAAAACAGGATGCATACCATTAAAGCAGTGCTGGTAGCAACTCTGTGTGAGCATTTTTAGTTTAAAATTATTATAGAATTATAAATTTTAAACATAAATACCTTCATATTAAGTTCCCTTTAAGTCAGTAAAAACATTTGTTTTATCTTCGCGGTTTGATAACAAAACGCGTTATATAAGCTTAATGAAAATTGGCGACATAATATTTAATCAAAGAGCTGTGCTTCTGGCACCCATGGAAGATGTTACGGATGGTGTGTTCAGGAAAATGTGCAGAAAATTTGGTGCTGATCTTGTATTTACAGAATTCGTTTCGGCAGATGCTTTGATTCGGAACGTCAACAGAACTGTGAATAAAATTCAGATTGATCCGGAAGAAAGGCCCGTTGCCATTCAAATTTATGGCAAAGACCCGGAAGCGATGGCTGAAGCAGCAAAAATTGCAGAAGAAGCAGCACCGGAAATTATCGATATTAATTTTGGTTGTCCTGCCCGGAAAATTGCCACAAAGGGAGCTGGGGCAGGGCTTTTGCGCGATATTCCTCTTTTAATGAAAATTACAAGGCATGTTGTTAATGCTGTTAAGACTCCGGTTACGGTTAAAACTAGGCTGGGCTGGGATAACAATTCAAAACAAATTAAAGAGATTGCTTTACAGTTAATGGATGCCGGTATTAAAGCCATAACCATTCACGGGCGTACAAGGGAGCAGATGTACAAAGGTTCGGCTGACTGGACTTTAATTAAAGAAGTCAAGCAGATGCCGGAAATAACAATTCCAGTCATAGGAAATGGAGACATCAGAACACCGGCTGAAGCTGAATTTGCATTCAATACGTTTGGCGTGGATGCTATTATGGTCGGACGTGCATCAATAGGTGCTCCATGGATTTTTAAAGAGATTACAGAATACCTTACAACAGGCGAAAATAAGACGTGGTATTCTAACGCACAAAAAGTGGATATACTGAAGCAAATGCTTTATGAAAACTGCGAAAAGTCAGGAGAAATAAGGGGTATATTACATACCAGAAGACACCTGGCTGCTTCACCTGTTTTTAAGGCCCTGGATAATTTCAGACCGCTGCGAATTAAAATGTTACGATCCGAATCTGTGCAGGAAATTTTTTCAATACTCGATGAAGTAACAAATACTTATTTTGCCTAAAACCCAATGTTAAAGCCTGTTGACAAGGTAAACAGATTTCCTCTGAAAAAAGCAGGAATATATCTGTCAGCCATCTCTCCGTCTGTATTGCTAAATGATGCATTTACAAACAAATGTAACCCGTAAGTAGGCTCATAGTTAAAACACAGGTTAGCAACTGATCGTCTGTATTTGACTTCCTCTATAAAGGGATGCCGGACAAGATCTGGTGATGTACGATTATAGCCATATTCTTCTCCTTTTCGTTCCAGCGTGTAGTTACCGGTAATATTCAGGTTTTTTGCCGGATGGAACCGGAGTTCAAAAAATAGTACGTCAGCATTATCCCGCATATAGTGGCCAATATTGTAGCCATTGCTTTGATAAGTAGTTGTGGCAATATCGTGCTGGTAGGTTACAGGAACTGTTTTTGTATATTCGGCTGTAAAAAAAAGATTTTCAACCGGCCAGTTACTAACCATTATGCCGGTTTTCTGACTGTAGAAATTGTGTTCATCCGGTGATGTCCAACGTGCAATTTTTAATTCGTCAATAAACTGAACATGATACAGATGTACATGATTAATCCCTCTGAAGCTGATGTCGAAAAACATGGAGGAATTCTGTCCCACATTTTTACCTACACCATCTGTGGAGTTATTAGAGTGGTCAACTGATTTATAAAATAAAAAGGGGATAAGATAGCCCGGATTAATCTGGTAATCGCTGTAGACAATGGAATTACCAAACGACAGGTTCAGTGTGTGCCATGGTCTGAATGTAAACATGTTAGAAGCAATGTATTTTTTATGCATCACGTCACGATGTATTCCGTTATTCAGAACGTAGGAATTTGTGCTGTCAATCACATTTGAGATCAGCCAACCGTGCATATAATTGAATTCAAACCAATCCCAGGGAGTGAGTTTAAGTTTGATGTGCGCAAAAGAAGGTGCCCGGTCAGAAATAATGTTGGATCCCGAATAATTGGTTCCAACCGTATAAAAATCTTTGACCAGTCCTACTGATACCCAGTCTTTTTGATACGTAATTCCACCCAGCATTTCACTGTAATCCAGTCCTTTGTAGTTGCCTCCTGTACGTTGTGTCAGAAAAGCAGGTTTTGATATCGCTTCAGATTCATGATTATCGCGCAGGCTTGCATAAAATCCCCAATTCCCTTTTGATCCATAAGCTTCGGCACCGCCCCAGCGATGATACATTGATCCATTATCATTGAAAAAATTATTGATTCCCCAGATGGGTTTAATAGCCAGTTGTGATCCGGAATCGGCATAGTAAAAGCCTAAGGGATGAAGAGAAAATGAGGTATTGGGATTTGGTTTGTACAAATCAATATTTCCTGATTTTTTGGGTTTGTAATTTAAATCATTTTGATATTCCCTCAAATACCAGTTCAGTTCTTTGGCTTGTCGTGCACTGAGTTTATCTTTTTGATTTTTTATCTGGAGTAATAATTCTGCAACTGTTTTACGCGAATACGGTTTAATGGAAGTATTTAAAACAATCAGCTTTGCGTTTGCCATTTCATCCAGAAAGGCATAAATATCTGTTTCATGGATATTCACAGGTATATCCTGGGCTGAAATAATCTGAAACGAAAAGAACAGTAATATGATTATTTTAATTTTCATTCTCAAAAATTTACAGGATCAAAAATAGTAATTATTGTTACAGGCCAATGATGAATCCGGTTCTAAAAAAGAAATCCACATTCTCATTATAATCCACCACCCTGAATGACGGATCATCACCCTTGTGGTTTATAAAATGTATTCCGGCAAATAAAGATGAACTGTATCCCGATTTTAACGTAAATTCAAAGCTGAAAATATCTGTTTTGCGTTTAACAGGGCTAAGTATTTCAAAATCGTAGGGGTAGGGATTTGAATACGTGTAACTATCACCCCAGGCTTCCCTTTGATAGCCTGCCTGAATCATGAGATTAAAAGTAGGGTTCATCACAAATTCCAATCCATAAAATCTTCTGTTGTCCACTGAATACCTGTTTGTGCTTAACCATAAATTATATAAGGGTGACGTTTTGTGATCCAAAAATAACGGAGACTGAACATTGTAAAATCCATGGATGTTTAGATTTGGTGCAGGCCAGTTGCTGAGCGAGATGTCAAAATAAAGAGCATGCACATTTTTATCGTAGTCTGATTGCATCCTTTCCATGCTGAATGCATCAATAATATGGCTGAAGGAAAAATTCAGATGTCTAACCGATGCGATATTGATCCTGTAAAACAGAAAGGTATTTTGTTTCGGATCATTGGAAACATAAAAATTTACCGGAATCAGGTACGTTGATTTAAAGCCGTTATTTTTTAGAAAAGCCGATTGACCCAGTGCTAATTCAATTGATTTATACGGATTAATGATCAATTGATTAGTAGCAAATGAGGTTATCAGGTTGGTGCCTGAAAAGTAATTTGAAATTTGTGTATTATCAAAACTTGTATTAATGTATCCGGTTCTGAACTGATAGGATAACCATGGCAATGGGCTGGTTGTGATTAAAATACTAGGAAATGCGGGTGTGTAAGTATTCAAAACACTAATTTCTTTAGCAACCGGCATTAATTTCGGATTATCGAAAGAAAAAGCCGTAGTAAGGAAATTATTAGAGAATGAAATACCCGCCTTGATTTCGTTTCGTGATGCGTAACTAAAACCCAGCGCAGGGAAATGCTCCTGTATATATGGTTCGTAGGTATACTGTGAGTTGCCATTTCTGCGATAAGAAAAATAGTATCCTACAGGACCAATGTTACCTGATGTTTTTAACCCGTAATGATATTGCAGGTTTTTGTCAACGCTGTTAAGAGTAAACATTGTGCCTGCTAAAGGTGTTAGGGAAAAGCCTCCATTTTCATTTCGGATATAAAGTCCGGGAGGATTAATTCCCAGAGAGAAATTCTCAAATCGTGCAATATCCACATCGTGCTCGTACCATCGGTTTGCTTCGTTGTACAATTTGAAATACCTGACATAAAATCCAAGTTCCTGCTTTTGCCTTTGGTTAAGATCTCTGGCGTTGTATTCGGCTTGTTCAAGAATATTATAAATGCTTTTTTCTGACCATTCAAATGAACTTTGATTGAGGTTATCAATTATATGTTCAGTTTCCAGTTCGTTAAGGAATAACATTAAATGATCGTCCGGAGATACAGGTACATATTGTGCAAAGCCGGATATGCTTATAAACAGGAATAATATGGCAGATTTAAACTTCAAGATTACGATATAAAAACAAATGTAGTAATTTTTAGTTACAACCGTCAGGCTGGTTTTTTTGTCACCTTCAATTGATTAATTTTGTAAAAATTTATTTCATGGCTAAACCATTAATACTCATAACAAACGATGATGGATTTCGTTCTAAAGGTATAAACAGCCTTGTGGAAGCGTTGAAACCGTTAGGCGAAATTTTCGTAATCGCACCGAACAGTTCCAGATCAGGTATGTCCGGAGCTATAACTGTAAAGGAACCTATACGGATAGCAAAGGTGTGGGAAGAGGAGGGAATTTCAATTTATCGTTGCAGCGGTACGCCGGTAGACAGCATTAAAATAGCTATTAATCAACTGTTGCCCCGTAAACCCGATGTAGTTGTTTCAGGGATAAATCACGGTTCAAACACATCTATTAGTGTGCATTATTCCGGGACTATGGGAGCAGCAATTGAAGGATGTTTTAACGGCATTCCTTCCGTTGGAATAAGTCTGAAATCGTTTGATCCGGATGCTGATTTTACACAGGCTGAAAAATTTGCGAAAACGATTGTAAAGGATGTTCTGAAGAACGGTTTGCCGAATGGTGTTTGCCTGAATGTTAATGTGCCTGACGAGGAACAGATTAACGGGGTTAAGATATGCAGACAGGCTAATGGCGTGTGGTCGGAGGAATTTGAGAAACGGGTTGATCCGCATGGCGGAACATATTACTGGCTCACAGGGTATTTTAAAGATCATGAACCGGACTCAGAAGAAACGGATGAATGGGCACTGAAAAATGGTTTTGTTTCTGTGGTTCCCTGTATGATTGATTTGACAGCATACAACTTTATGGATAATTTAAATGAAAGGTTAAATGGTTGAACCGGATCCGGATTACAGTAAATTTTGGTGGGGATTCTTACCGGGGATTGTTTTGCCACCGGTTATTATGGCCATATATTTTTTCGTGAATGTTTCTACCGATGCCTATCTTGATTTTTTTCAGGAAATGGTGAAGCAGAGAATATTTCCGGCTTTGGTTGCTGTAAGTTCAATTATTAACCTTATTATTTTCTATTTTTTTATGCAAAAGGAAAAATGGAAAGCAGGACGTGGTGTTATCCTTGCAACCATGATCTATGCATTGGTGATGATGGCTTTCAAATTTTTTTAATTTATAGAACACAAGAATTAAAATGCAAGCTGTAAGACATAATCCTGATTCGTAATTCTTAAATTTTCCAGTCTATTTCAGTCTTTCCTTTTGAGCGCAAATATTCGTTGGTTCTGCTAAAGTGATGATTCCCGAAAAAACCGCGTGAAGCGGAAAGAGGAGAGGGGTGTACTGATTTTAAAATCAGGTGTTTTTGTGGATTTATCATTTCGGCTTTTTTCTGTGCATAGGCTCCCCAAAGCAGGAAGACCAGATTCTCCCTTTTTTCAGCCAGTTGCTTTATGGCTTCATCTGTAAAGGTTTCCCAGCCTTTCTTTTGGTGCGATCCTGCATTATGAGCCTGAACCGTTAAAGTAGCATTTAAAAGTAATACACCCTGTTCAGCCCATTTGGTCAAATCTCCGTTTGCCGGAACCGGAATATTTAAGTCTCCCTTAATTTCTTTAAAGATATTATTCAGTGAAGGTGGAAATGCAATGCCTTGCTGAACAGAGAAACAAAGTCCGTGAGCCTGTCCGGGGCCGTGGTAAGGATCTTGTCCGATAATTACTACTTTGGTTTTATTGAACGGACAAAGATTAAATGCATTAAAAATGAGGTTTCCTGGAGGATAAACTTTTTTAGTTTTATATTCATTTTTAATAAAGTTAACCAGTGACTGAAAATATTCTTTCTCAAATTCAGGTTCCAGTACCTCCTTCCAGGAGTCTTCTATTTTAACATCCATTATTTTGTGTTTTTGCTAAAATAGTAATTTGAACGGGAAGAAAAAAGCCCCGGTTTTAACCGGGGCTTTATGGAATTAATTATTCTCTTTTTGTTTATCTTCTCTTGGAGGCCTTGGAATCAAAACCTTGTGTGATAATTTGAATTTACCGGTTTTTTCATCGATAGAGATGAGTTTAACCTGAATCTTATCACCTTCTTTAAGGCCTGTTTCTTCCATATCCTTGAACCGTTTCCAGTCGATTTCTGAAATGTGTAAAAGACCTTCTTTGCCTGGAAGAATTTCAACGAAAGCACCAAACGGAGCAAGTGCCTTAACGGTAGAATCGTAAACTTCACCTATTTCCGGTACTGCAATAATTGCTTTGATTCTTGCCATCGCTTTGCTGATACTGTCAAGGTTTGCAGCGGCAACCTGAACCTGACCTCTTCCATCAGCTTCTTCAATAGTAATAACAGCACCAGATACTTCCTGGATCTCCTGAATAATTTTACCACCAGGACCAATCACAGCTCCAATCATTTCTTTTGGAATTGAGAATGCCTCAATCCTTGGAGCATTTGGTTTAAGATCTTCACGTGGTTCTTCAATTGTTTCTGCAATTTTGTCCAGGATATACATTCTTCCGTCTTTAGCCTGGTTCAATGCTTTTTCAAGGATTTCGTATGATAAACCGTCAACCTTGATATCCATCTGTGTTGCAGTTATGCCATCACGTGTTCCCGTTACTTTAAAGTCCATATCACCAAGGTGGTCTTCATCACCCAGTATGTCAGATAATACAGCAAACTTCTCATTTCCTTTATCTGTGATAAGTCCCATAGCGATACCTGAAACAGGTTTTTTAATTTGTAAACCTGAATCCATGAGTGCCAGGGTTCCCGCACAAACTGTGGCCATTGAAGATGAACCGTTTGATTCCAGAATATCCGAAACAATACGGATGGTATAAGGTGTTTGTTCTGGAAGCATCCTCTTTAATGCTCTGAATGCCAGATTACCATGGCCAATTTCTCTTCTGCCAACACCCCTTTGTGGTCGCGCTTCGCCAGTTGAGAATGGCGGGAAATTATAATGCAACAGGAATTTCTCTTTTCCTTTTAGCAATACGTCATCAATTATTTTTTCATCCAGTTTGGTGCCAAGTGTTACCGTTGTAAGGGATTGTGTTTCACCACGTGTGAAAATCGCAGAACCATGTGCACCCGGTAAATAATCAATTTCTGACCAAATAGGACGGATCTCTGTAGTCTTACGGCCATCAAGACGAATACCTTCATCAAGGATCGCTCTTCTTACGGCTTCTTTTTCTACGTCATGGTAGAATTTGCCAATAAGGAAAGCTTTCTCTTCCGCTTCTTCTTCTGATAAACCAGCAATGTATTCTTCTTTTACAGAACTAAATGCATCCTGCCTGGCATGCTTATCAGCGTTCCCTTCAAGTGCAATAGCATATACTTTATCGTAAGTTTTTTCCCAAATATCTTTTTTCAGATCTTCATCTTTCTTTTCGTGGTCATATTCGCGTTTTATTTTACCAACCATTTCAGCCAGTTCAATCTGTGCTTTACACTGATCTTTAATTGCATCATGGGCAAACATCATGGCTTCCAGAAGATCTTTTTCGGATACTTCGCTCATTTCACCTTCTACCATCATAATGTTGTCAATAGTAGCAGCAACCATGATATCAAGATCGGCTTTTTCAAGTTCTTCAAAGGTTGGGTTAATTTTCAGTTGGCCATCAATTCTGGCTACACGAACTTCTGAAATTGGTCCGTTGAATGGAATGTCTGATACAGCTAATGCAGCAGATGCTGCCAATCCGGCAAGCGCATCCGGCATATCAACACCGTCAGCTGAGATCAGGTTTACAGTAACAAAGGTTTCAGCATGAAAATCATCCGGGAAAAGCGGTCTTAACGCTCGGTCAACCAGACGGCTTGTCAGAATTTCTGCATCGGATGCACGGCCTTCTCTTTTAAGAAAACCACCGGGAAATCTGCCGAATGAAGCATACTTTTCTTTATAATCCACTGATAAGGGCATAAAGTCAACATCTTCACCTGCTTCCTGTGCTGCTACGGCAGTAGCCAAAAGCATTGTATTACCCATTCTGACAACAACAGAACCATCAGCCTGTTTGGCTAATTTTCCTGTTTCAATTGTGATGGTTCTTCCATCACTTAATTCAATTGTTTTCGTTTTTACTTGTAACATTTCTTTTTCTAATTACGCGTTACGTTTTTTAATATATCTCCTTTAAATCGTGGCAAATATACAATTTAATGCGGCAAGTTAATTGTTTTAAATCATTTTATAGGCGTCAAAATATATATAAACAAGATCATTTTCAGGTCTTTTATTTAAACCGTCAATTTTTTTAACAAATTTTAATTCAGTCTAAATTACAGAATTTGAAGTCTTTGTCTAAATATGTTTTAAAATCATGTTTTATAATTATGTTGTAAAACATATTTATTGTATCTTTGAACTGTCAAAAATAATGTTATGAGAATCTCGAAATAGCACAGATGGTGGAAGAAGTAGAAATTCGAGTAAGTTGTTTTTAGAATTAGGTTTATATTTAAACAGTAACATTATGAAAAAGAGAAGTTTATTTTTAGGTTTAAGCTTGCTGTTAGCAGTTTTACCTTTTGGAAGTATGAATGCGCAATTTGCAGGTAGTGACAACGATTTTTATCTGGCATCTAATATTGAAATCCAACCAATCGAAGTTAATGATTCCAAATCTTCATCTGTTGCCAGTGAAGAGAGCGAATCAGCACTCAGGTTAATAGAAGAGCCGGGAAAAATGGTTATGTATTATTCTGAGGATGTTCTTACTTTGAGCTATGTAAACAGTAGTAGGGAAAGGGTATTCTTTTCAGTAAACGATGAAGATGGAAACATGCTTTATTCAAAGTATTTCAGGGATGAACCAATGGTTCATAGTCGTGTACTGATGAATAAACTGCCTGGTGGAGAGTATGTTGCAGTGCTGAGGACAGACAAAGATCTGATCAGAAAGTCTTTTGTCATTAATCAGTAATGGTATTGGTCTTTACCATTACCTAAACTCTAACCTCCTTATTTACAATTAGAAAATTTATTAATATTCAGATAATTTAATAAAGGTTTTTCCCGCCGGGAAAAACCTTTATTTTTGCACGCTTAAATCAGAAATAATTATGAATTGGTTTGAAGTAAAAGTAAAGTATCAGAAAATTGATGAGCAGGGAAAGGAAAAGAAAATTTCTGAGCCCTACCTTGTAGATGCAGTTTCATTTACAGAAGCAGAATCACGGATATATGAAGAGTTAAAGCCTTATCTTGGTGAAGAATTTAACATTCTGAATATTAAAAGGGCGAACTATTCCGATTTATTTTTTTATGATTCAGGTGATCGTTGGTTTAAGTGTAAAGTTGTTTTTGTAACGCTTGATGAAGAAAAAGGTGTTGAAAAAAAGACATCCAACTATATGTTGGTTCAGGCAACGAACATTGATGAAGCTCTGTCGAACTTAACTGAATCTATGAAGGATTGTACAGTAGACTATAGTGTTCAGTCGGTTCAGGAAACACCCATTATGGATGTATTTCCTTACTTTAAAGATGATAATGGAACAGAAGACATTGCCGGCTTAACACCGGTGAGTGATCTTGAGCCAAATAAAGAGTTTGATTCTGAGGTATAGTCAGAATCAAACTTTATCAGCATATTTTGAGTAATTCTTTTTAAAGACGTAAATCAGCAGTAAAATAACATAGCCCAGTAAGGCAACTTTTATTACTGATATGATGATATCCATTAAACTTGATTCCAT
Organism: Quyinboa mangrovi; assembly: GCF_042219825.1. Taxonomy (NCBI): domain Bacteria; kingdom Pseudomonadati; phylum Bacteroidota; class Bacteroidia; order Bacteroidales; family Quyinboaceae; genus Quyinboa; species Quyinboa mangrovi. The sequence goes on along the minus strand of NZ_JBHJHQ010000005.1, from coordinate 113,175 downwards.
TTTTGTTGTCACAATAGGGAAGTTGTCAATTATTGTTACAGGATCAGTATACAAATTAAGTTCAGTAACAAACGGTTTCTTTTGGTTTTCTAATCGTAATTTATAAATGTGAAAAAGTTGTTGCCTGTTTTCACCTAATATTAGTCCCTGGCGGTTGCTGAACTGTAATTGCTGTAAATCTGTTGAGCCGTTAAAATAACTGAAATTTTGCAGACTGTCCAATAACCGAATTTCATGATTAAATGAAGCAACTTTATAATTAACTTCCTTTAGTCTGTAATCGTTAATTCGGATTATTGATGGTTTATTATTAAGGTAAGTGACAATTTTTTCTCCAAGAACTTCAAATAGTGCAGGATCTTGCACCCTAGCTTCTATGCACATGTAGGTTGAATCAAGGACGTTTAAAGTGTCCCGGGTAGAATGGTTATCTTTAATATCCAGTTCATCTATAATACCGTCCCCCCAATAATCAATATAAAAATGAGGCTTTACGGCAGTGATTTTACTTATCTCTGACGAATCTGAGTTTAAATTTTTTTCAAGAATTGGGTAAGTAAAACTATTTTTATTACTAATGTAAGTATTTATTTCAGAGATAAATGGTTTAAGATCCCTCGTTGTCATAGCATTCGATCGGATTTTCATAAAGGACTGATAAACATCTTTTGAATTCATCGTAGAATATATTCCCCAACCCAAGCCAATGATAACAAAGATGATCATGAAAATGTAGTTTTTTACTCCAAAAACTATAAACCACCACATGGCATTATATAGAAAAATAAAGAATTTAGCAATTGATCTTCCAATGGATTGAAGCAGATCGAGCAAATCAATCTCTTTTGTTTTGTCCTCTTTCATATGTGTTGAGATAATAATTTATTAAAGCAAAAATATATTTTAAATCTTAATTCTGAAAACTTATATCAGTTCCAATACATGTTCAATTAATTGACTGATTACTATCTTATAGTCTTTGCTGTATTTTTTTGTTACCCTGTTGGCAATTATGGCACACAAAGTAACAGCATTGTGACCGAGTAATTTTGATAGTCCTGCAATTGCAGAGCTTTCCATTTCGTAATTAGCTATAATAGATCCGTTAAAATTAAACGATTCAATTATTTTATTTATTTCCCGGTTTGAGGTCTTGAGCCGGAGTTCTCGGCCTTGAGGCCCATAAAATCCAGGTGCAGAAATTGTGCAGCCTTTTATAATATGCTCACTATCCAGCCTTTTAATAAGTTCTTCGGATGCATGAACCACGTAGGGTGAAGCCAGTTCCGGAAGCCATTTCAATTCCTTTTTTAAATATGATTCAAATTTCAAATCCGAAATTTCATTTCTTCCTTCATAAAAATTCAGCAGCCCATCAAATCCAATGGATCTTTCCGACATGACGATGCTATCAACCGGAATATCTTTATGAAGTCCTCCCGACGTTCCAATACGAACGATATCAAGTGATGTAAGATTTGACTTTATTTCGCGGGTCTCAAAATCAATATTGACAAGGGCATCCAGTTCATTCACCACAATATCGATGTTATCTGTTCCAATTCCTGTAGAAAGAACAGTAATATGTTTCCCTTTATAGTAACCTGTTTTAGATACAAATTCCCTGTTTTCTGCTTCTGATTCTATGCTGTCAAAATGTTTCGTAATAGTTTCTACTCTTCCCGGATCGCCAACTAAAATTACTTTTTCTGCAAGTTCTCCAGGTTTAATATGTAAATGAAATGCTGATCCGTCGACATTAATAATTAATTCTGATTCAGGTATTCTCATGACTGGTACAATTTGTTTTTGGTTATAAATTTAAGGACTTTGCTGTCAATTCTGGTATCCTTAGACGCATTGTTCTGTAAGTTTTCTCGTATCTCTGTACTTGAGTAGTTAAGTAATGGCGCTTTAATTAATTTGATATTGAGGCTTTTATCTGTATCAGTGGTCTGGTTTCGGGGATATGCCCAAACCTCATATTCAGATAATATTTTTTCATAATTTCCCCATTTTCGGAATTCCGCAAGGTTGTCTCCGCCAATGAGTAAAACAAAGTTATTATCAGGATATTTAGAGCTTAAATACCGTAAGGATTGGTATGTATAAGATGGTTTTGCAAGTTGTTCCTCAAAGTTTGTAGCTCTGAATCCCGTTTTATTCTCAATGGCAAGCTGAACCATTTTAAGTCTTATTTCGGACGATGGTTTCTTTTGTTCTGTTTTCCATGGATTTTCAGGTGATACCACAAACCAGATTTCCTCCAGATCGCTGTTTTTTAAAATAAATTCTGCGATTTCAACATGTCCTTTATGAATTGGATTAAATGAGCCGAAGAATAAACCGGTTTTCAAATGGTACTTTTTTATTTTAAAAAATCTGTCAGAAGCTTTTCCGCTTTTGCTTTAGCCTGTTTCAGGTCGTCGTTCACAATAATAACGTCAAATTTATCGGCGTATTTTAATTCCTGTGCTGCCTTGGCAACACGTTTTTCAATGGTTTCCGCATCATCTGTAGCTCTTGCTTTCAGTCGGTTTTCAAGTTCTTTTACCGAAGGAGGCTGAACAAAAATTGCCAGTGCCCTGTCGCCATAAAAGGATTTTATATTTAATCCGCCTACTACGTCAACATCGAAAATAACATTGTTGCCGCTTTCCGTAATGCGCTCAACTTCTGATTTCAATGTGCCGTAACAGATATCTTTATAAACTTCTTCCCATTCCAAAAATGCGCCCGATTCAATTTTTGTCCTGAACTCTTCCGGACTTAAAAAATAGTAATCTTTCCCGTGTTTTTCCGTTCCTCTTGGTTTTCTGCTTGTGGCTGAAATTGAAAATTCCAGTTTGAAATTCTGGTTCAATAAGTGTTTGATAATGGTTGTTTTGCCTGAACCCGAGGGAGCAGAAAAAATGATCAGTTTGCCGTTTTGCATTCTATAACACGTTTAATACCTGTTCTTTAATTTGTTCCAGCTCGTCTTTCATTTGAACCACCAGTTTCTGAATATCGTGGTGATTTGCCTTGGATCCTAAGGTATTTATTTCCCGGCCGATTTCCTGAGAAATAAACCCCAGTTTTTTACCCGAAGATTCTTTAAGATTCAGTGTTTCAATAAAATAATTCAGATGATTTTCCAGTCTCACTTTCTCTTCACTGATATCGAGCTTTTCGATATAGTAGATCATTTCCTGCTCAAAACGATTCGGATCAAATTCCATGGATGATTTCAGATCATTCAGGTTGTCTGTAATTCGCGCACGTACTCTTTCAATTCTTTCTTTTTCATATTGGGGTACTTCTTTGTGCAATGACCTGATGTTTTCAATTTTTTCAATCAGATGTTCTTCCAGTGATTTTCCTTCCTGAATTCTGAACGCAATCATCTGTTTCAGTGCTTCCTGAAGAGCGGCTAAAATTGTATTCCATTCTTCGTCATCAATTTCTTCAATTTCCGTTTTCAAGGCATCCGGAAGACGTAATATGGTTGAAAACAGATCCTCAGGAACCGGTACGTTGCAGGTTTTTGAAATTTCCTGTATCTGTTTTTTGTAGTTTTCAAAAATATTGGGATTAATGACAGTAGATGTATCATTTCCCAGATTTTCAACATACAAAAACATATCAACCTTACCTCTCTGAAGTGTTTTTGAGATGGTGGATCTGATCTCAACATCCTTATCCTTATATATACCTGGAATTCGGGTGTTGATATCCATCTGCTTGCTGTTAAGCGATTTTATCTCAATGGTTATGTTTTTGTCTTTTAATTCACAAACGGCTTTCCCGTAACCGGTCATCGATTGAATCATATATCTCTTTTTTCGTGATGTGCAAATGTACTAAAATAATGTTTGCGGGGCGATTAACCTAATAAATCAGGGTTTTTCAACAAGTATTCATAAAGCAGAACGTCCGGTGAAGTAAAATCGTAATTTCCAAATTCTTCAGGATGACAAAACCGGTAATCAGCATGCTCATTTAATAAAATCTTTCCGTCATAACCGCTGCATATAAAAGGTATCAGCTCTATGGTTGAACCGTAAACAAAATGCCGGATTTGTTTCCATGGTTCGATGCTTATGTTTAGTTCTTCCTGAATTTCCCGTATAATGCACTCCTCTTCAGTTTCTTCCGGTTTTATTTTTCCCCCTGGAAATTCCCACTTACCAGGATTGTTCATTTGTGGTCCTCGTTTACAAATTAGGACTCTATTATCATTTACAATAATGGCGCACGTTACCCTGATCATACATTTCAGGCTTTATAGAAGACCGCCATAGTCCAGTCCGATTTGGTGTGATGATGATGGTAAACCAGATTATTTTTTTCGGCTTCTTCCTTGATAATATCAAGATCAGAAAGGTAAAATCCGCTAAACAGTATCTTTCCTCCGGACTTTAATACAAGCGAATAGTACTTCATATCTTCCAATAGGATGTTGCGATTGATATTTGCAATAATCACATCAAACTGCCTGTTCCCAAGTTTTTCTGCTCCACCAAGTACTACTTTAATTCCATCAACATTGTTAATGGCAATATTTTCTTTAGTGTTATTATAAGCCCACTCGTCAATATCAATGGCTGTAAGATCCGAACTGCCTCGCATAGCTGCAAGAATAGCCAGGATTCCGGTTCCGCAACCCATGTCCAGCACAACTTTGTTTTGCAGATCAGTTTCCAGGAGTTCCTCAATCATAAGGTATGTTGTGGCATGGTGTCCGGTTCCAAATGACATTTTCGGATCAACCAGGATTTCATATTCCGCTTTTCCCTGAACAGGATGAAAGCTGCTTCTAATTAAACACTTATCGCCAATTCTGATCGGTTGAAAAAAGTTTTTCTCCCATTCCTCGTTCCAGTTCTTTTCTTCCAGCTTTGAAATTTCGAAACTTAATTTTTCTTCAACGGACAAGGCATTTATGACGTCCGTAATCTCGTTTTTTGTTGCTTTATCATCGGAAATAAAAGCTCTGAGTTGTCTGTCTTCTTCAATGAAACCATCAAAACCGTAATCAGACAATAACGCGATCAAAATTTCTGTTAATGCATTGTTAGTAACAGGTATGTTAATTTTTACATCAAAATTTCCCATGCTGCAAAGTATATCTTAATTTCGTTGCAAAATTAGACAATACAATTGTTTTCTGGCAGATGTTGAGACAAATTCGTGAATTAATCATACTATTTTTAATCCTTTTTTCGGTCCAAAAATTTAATGCGCAGCAAAATTTTCCACTTCATCCGGTTGAAAATTCTGATCGGATAGACTCGCTTATTTCAACTCTTAGCCTTGAGCAGAAAATAGGACAATTGTTTTTTATTGATGTGCAGAGTACTTCATCGGAAAGGGGAAGACAGCAACTTATTAAACGGGTTGAAAAGTATCATCCTGGAGGAATACTGTTCATGCAGGGCGCACCATCAGAACAGTTAAATTTGATGCGGGACCTGAACGGTATTTCCCAAATTCCACTGTTTTATTCTATAGATGGAGAATGGGGAGTCTCCATGCGGCTGGATTCTGTAACATGGTTTCCAAAACACATGATGCTGGGAGCCATACGTGATAACCGTATTGTGAAGGAAGTTGGTTACGCCATCGGACAGCAGTGTCGTGGTGTTGGGATCAATATAAATTTTGCTCCTGTTCTTGATGTGAACAGTAATTCAGCAAACCCGGTGATCAACATACGCTCTTTTGGAGAAAATCCATATCGTGTGGCAGATAAAGGATATGCTTATTTTTCGGGAATGCAAAATGCCGGTGTGATGGCTGTAGGGAAGCACTTTCCAGGACATGGTGATACAAACCTCGATTCGCATCATGATCTTCCTGTAATTAATAAATCGTTACAGCAATTATCCCAAAATGAATTAATTCCGTTTAAAAAGGCAATTAATCTGGGAATTGAAGGGATTATGGCCGGCCATCTTTTGGTCCCTGCACTGGATTCAACAGGATTACCTGTTTCGCTTTCTAAAGAGGCGCTGGATTATTTGAGACACGAACTTCATTTCGGAGGACTGATTTTTTCTGATGCATTGAATATGCGTTCGGTAGATGACAGATTTGATCAACATTATTTAAAGGCTTTTATGGCAGGGAATGATGTGCTTTTATTTCCTGCTGACATAGAAAAAGCGGTAAATGAAATAAAGGCTGGCGTTTCAGATAGTATTATAACAGAACAGGAAATTAATGCACGGGTCAAACGAATTCTCATCGATAAAAATAAATATCTTATTGATTCGGTACCAGATATGTATGGTGAAAAACAGGATTATCTGCAATTCCGAAATATTTTGGATAAGGCGGTCAGGCATGCCGTTACATTAGTAAAGAATGATAACCGGATGCTTCCGTTTTCTACTGATAACCACAGGCAGGCTCTGTTAGTTACTATTGGCGGGACATTTGATAAATTTGGTGATATGTTGAATCGTTACAGGCAGTTTGATCAGGTTAATCTTGATATAAACAGCCCTGAGCAAATCAATAAGGTTTTGTTGAAAGCTTCAGGCTACGATGACATAGTGGTGGCATATACAGGAAATATTTTTTCAGTAGCAACAAATTACGGATTTAATAATAAAGTTCAGGATATACTGCTGAAACTGCCATCGCAAAAAAATATTTCCTTGGTATTGTTTTCAAATCCCTATCTTTTAAAAGGTCTTAAGGAATCCTTACTCAAACGGTTTGGGTCAATTCTGGTAGCATATGAGGATAAACCTGAAATAGAAAAGGTAACAGCGCAGATTATTATGGGTGGTTTGCCGGCAATGGGAATGCTTCCTGTATCAGCGGGGCTGAAATTTCCTGAAGGAACGGGTTTATATACTACAAAAATACGCCTGAATTACGGGTTTCCTGAAAATGAAAAACTTAATAATGACACCCTTGACCTGATTGATTCGCTGGTTTACAGTGCCATTGAAGACAAAGCGATGCCTGGTTGTCAGGTGCTGATTGCAAAAAACGGAGAGATTGTTTTTGATAAATCGTATGGATATCAAACATATAAGGAAAAGGATACTGTTGTTTGGAGTGATTTGTATGATTTGGCATCAGTAACAAAAATAGCTGCCACTTTACCGGTGGTGATGCACTTAAATGAAACCGGAAAGCTGAACCTTGACATGAAACTCAGGGAATTTGATCATCTGTGTACGGATACCTTCAAAAGCGATATTTCTATACGCGAATTACTGTTGCATCAGTCTGGTCTGAAGCCTTACATCCCTTTTCATTATATGATTGTTAATACCGATAATTTAAAGGATGGACTTTTTAGCCGGCGGAAAACATCGGTTTTTAATATACAGGTAGGTGAAGGTGTTTACGTGAATCGTTATGCAAAATTCAAGGATGGATTTGTGAGTAAAAGAAAGGATGCAGATCATTCTATAGAAGTGGTTCCGGAGATGTATATGTTCGATGCCATTAAGGATTCAATCTATACATGGATCGACACAAGTGATGTAGATTCTACACGTAGTTACCGCTATAGTGATCTGAATTTCTATTACCTTGAAAAGGTTGTGGATTTTGTAACACACTCCACACTTGATGTCCTGGCCGATTCTATGTATTACAATACGCTTGGAATGAATAACACGATGTTCAGACCAATACAGCAGGTTGATCTGAAAAGAATTGTCCCAACCGAAGATGATCATTTTTTTCGTAAACGTTTATTAAGAGGTTATGTCCACGATCAGGCTGCGGCAATGGTAGGCGGTGTGGCCGGTCATGCAGGTCTTTTCTCCAATGCCACTGATATAGCCAAATATGGCCAAATGCTTTTGAATGATGGCTGGTATGGAAATACGCACTATTTTAAATCTTCAACCATAGATTATTATACACAAACCGGTAACCAGCTTAACCGGCGTGGATTAGGATTCGATAAGCCAGAGCCGGATACATCAAAAGTTAGTCCGGCGTGTTTGTCGGCATCTTTAAAAAGTTTTGGTCATTCGGGATTCACAGGAACTTATGTATGGATCGATCCCCAATATCAGATTGTATATGTGTTTTTGTCAAACAGGGTAAATCCTGATGCATACAATAATAAGCTGGTAGATGAAAACGTACGGACCAATATTCAGCAAAAAATCTATAATGCCATGTTGCCATGATCCAAAAGAAGCTGCAACATATCATGGTATATCAGCATGAGATCTTCAATGATTTTCCTGAGTTGATTCAGATAACTACATCCAGGGTGGGAGGTTACAGCTCACCTCCGTTTGATGCATTAAATCTTGGCGAAAATACGGCTGATGATACGGAGCTGATAGAAAGCAATATTGAATTGGTAAAGTCAGATATTTCTTTTTTAGCAGGATTGGATCAATTTATTTTACCGGTTCAGGTTCATGGGAATAATATTGTAACGATAAATGAAGATTTTCTGAATAAGGATCAGGAGCAAAAGGAATTACTTCTATCATCCTGTGATGCATTGATAACATCTTTACCGGCTGTTTTCGTTGGTATAAGAACTGCGGACTGTGTGCCGGTTACGGTTTACAACAAACCTTCCGGAATTATAGGTGTAATTCATGCGGGTTGGCGTGGTATTGCCAACGGAATAATTGGGAAAACCTTAAAAATGATGGGCGTTGAACATTCGCCTGAAAATCTCTTTTGTGGTATTGGCCCTTGTATTGAAGGTGATAAGTATGAAGTAGGGCAGGAGGTGATTGATGAAATTGAGAAGGTCTTGCCTGGAGAATCAGTCTGGTTCATACAAAACGGAAGCTTTTATTTTGATTTAAAGAAAGCGGCACGAATTCAATTAGAACAGTCAGGTGTTTCGGGATCAAATATAGAGAGTTGTACATTTTGCACATGGAAGAACAATACTGAGTTTTATTCGTATAGAATGGAAAATGGAAATACAGGTAGGTTTTTGACCGGTATGATGATAAAATCTTAAAATCGATAACAATGGATTATACTCCTGACAAAACAAGGTATGAGAATATGGTTTATAACCGAAGTGGCAAAAGTGGTGTGTTGCTGCCTGCTGTTTCGCTCGGGTTATGGCATAATTTCGGTGGGGTGAATAACTATAGTAATGCAAAAGATATTATCCGTACAGCTTTTGACAGAGGGATAACGCATTTTGATCTGGCTAATAATTACGGTCCTCCATACGGTTCGGCGGAAGAAACATTTGGAAGAATTTTAAAAGAAGATTTTCATCATCATCGGGATGAATTGTTTATTTCATCTAAAGCCGGTTTTGATATGTGGGACGGGCCTTACGGAAACTGGGGCTCCAGAAAATACCTTATGGCCAGTCTGGATCAGAGCCTGAAACGTATGGGGCTGGATTATGTGGATGTATTTTACCATCATCGGCCCGATCCGGAAACTCCGCTGGAAGAAACTATGCAGGCTTTAACAGACATTGTTCGTTCTGGCAAAGCATTGTATGCTGCCATATCCAATTATCCGGCAGAACAAGCCGCAAAGGCCTTTGAAATTTTAAAGGAGAATAAAACACCCTGTCTGTTGCATCAGGCTAAATACAATATGTTTGTGCGATGGGTAGAGGAAGATCTACTGGATGCGGTTGAAGCGCACGGTGTTGGGTGTATCGTCTTTTCTCCTCTGGCTGAAGGTTTGTTAACTAATAAATATATTACTGGTATTCCGGAAGGATCGCGGGCATCAAAAAATTACGGCCATTTGCAGAAGGAATGGATTACGGAAGAACGGATTAAAAAAGTAATTAAATTAAATGAACTGGCTACCAGCCGGGATCAGTCGCTTGCGCAGATGGCTTTAGCCTGGTTACTGAAAGATCACAGAGTCACCTCTGTTTTAATCGGAGCAAGTTCTGTTAGTCAGTTGGAGGATAATCTTGCGGCACTTAATAACCTCAGTTTTTCTGCCGATGAACTGGAACTTATAGAATCTGTTTTGGATAATAAAAACGAATATTCAAAGAATTTATAAAATTGTCCACCTTTGAAAAAGGGGGTGCGGAGCTGGGGTTTTGAAACAAATAAAAAGAAGATTTAATAGATAACAAACGAGGGCTTCTCTTTAAGAGAAACCCTCGCTCATATTTGTCTGAATTATTACTTAACAATAGCTACATTATCTTTTCTGTTCACCATATTCCGGTGATGGCCATTTACATCCATAGCCTTTATATGACAAACTGCACAATTATTATGGGTGCCTATTGTTCCTGCCATATCCTGATACTGCAAAGGCTGCATATTATCCCTTTGTTTTTCATAAATGTTTTGCGCCCCATACACTGCATGGGTTGAGCCGTGGCAGGAAATACACATCACGCCATTATTGTCCGTGCGGTTGCGATACAGATCGTTAAAGCTGGCAGCCCACTTGTTAAAGGCGGTTCCGGTATAACCGTCCTGGTTAATGTTGAAGTTAGTATGGCAACCTTTACAATCCGGTTCGTTCAACCAGGGCGTACGAGGGTTAATGCTGGCTTTGTCAGCAGCAAAATATGGCTCCAGGTTTTTAGCAAGGACTTCTGCCTGCTTAATGTTTTTCTGTGCTGCCAAAAGACTTAAGGCATGATCCTCAATCCTTCCGTGACAATTTGTGCAATTTATGCCCGTTTCGGTATGTCTTCCCCGGTAACAGTTTGTGTTTCCTGTTGTAGCTGACGGGTGACACATATTACACGACGTGTTGTCCATATTGGCTAAATAATTGGCATGGAAACCGTGTACGGCAGACGAAAAGTTTAGAATGCCATCCTGTCCTTTTGCGCCCACTGCCGGGTCGGCGTGGCAGGATTGACAAAGTTTTGGATGACCGTTTTCTGCGTCAGCCAGTAAGGTTGTTCCATTATATCTGTCGTGAGCAGCAAGAATATTTCGTGATGTTTCATTTGATACACCTGATATTCCGTTCCATGCAAAATCGCCACCATGGCAGTTTTTACATCCCATTTCTGTGGACGTCGGCGTAACCGCTTTTGTTGTCACCAGTAATTCACCGGTATTTTTGTCGATTGCCCGTATGGTGAACATCGGGTAAGGGCTGTAGATATTATCCTCACGGTATGGAACCACCGGGATGAAATCTGCTGCAAAGTGGTTGCCATGAACATCCATGGTATCTTTAACGGTCTTTCCGGCTAAGCCTTTGCCTAAAGGAATATCCACTCCGAAAATTTCTTTCGAGTATTCCCAGAATGAAGGATGCGTTTTCTCGGGATGCGCATGCATAGGTTCTGCCTCGTACAGCAGTTCAACACCTTCTGTAACAACCTGTGGTACAGCACCACGTTTAAAAAGTTGTGCATTCAGTGTGTTAGCGGGAGGAAGGAATGAAAAATATTTTTCATCATCAGAGATACAGTGCATGCCGAGGTCATTCCATACTAACAATACATAGTCATCCTTTTTGGGGTCAAAGGGAGGTACTTCTGTTGTGAGTGGAGTGGGTATGTACGGTTTTGAAACTGAAGTTGTTTTGCCCTGGATATCCTCATAAATATAAGCCGCTAATGCATCTTTTTCCTTTTCTGTTCCTACAAACGGAGGCATGTATGTGTTTACTTTTCCCATCCCTGTTAATTGTGCAACAAGACCGCGTTCCGTTAAACGGTTTGTCCTGGATTTGATTCCATTATAATTATCAATGGTATGACAGGACATACACTGAATGCGGTAAATTTCGGCACCGGCCTGAAGTTTATTGTCATTGGTAACTTTTTTTATTTTGGACCATTTAGCAGAAGCTAAAAAGCCGGTCTCATTTATTATTGGAATATCCTCAGGATGAATGCCATTGGAATACATATAATCATATAGTACATAGGGTTTTCGCGCTATTTCGCGCATGTATTCAAACCCGGACATCCAGCCCAGACTAATTATTACCAATGCAAATGCCAGGAGCTTTTGAAGAAAACTATTCATCTTTACGATAGTCAGTAAGCCAAGTCCGAATAAAGCTATGGAAGCATAAATGAGAAGGCTGATGAAGACGCGGCTTTCAGGATTAACATGAAACAGATTTCTGAATGATTCTTCACTGATTACGGTTGAATAATAAAATCCGGTTAATGCCAGAACCACCAACGGAATGTACATCCATTTTGCGCTATACCGGAATACGCGGGTTCTTAACTCCTTGTCTTTTAAAAATGATCCGGTTACCAATGCAAAGACACCGGCAAATGTTACCGCTATAGCTGTTCTGAATAACAGACCGGGTAAAAAGCTGGGATTGAAGAATCCTAGCCAGAAATTTCCGGTTTCAATCCATCTTCCGGGTGTTAGCATGAATCCGAGGATGCCATTGATGATAAATAAACTTAACCATGCAAAAATGAAATAAAGCCATCCGATGATCATATGGTTTTTAGGATTCATTTTATCGAACCGGTAGTGATAAATAAGCAGCGCCACAATTTCCCCAATAAAAAATACCCATTCTATAGCCCAGCCGAACACAAAATTATGGATCAGGGCCGATGTAGCACCCGGATTTACCAATGAGATGATGAACCAAATGCCAACTCCGGAAACACCTCCAAACACCATGGTCAGCAGCATGAAGAAAGACGTATGTTTTTTAACGTATTGCAACATACCAGAATCATTTGATTTTATGGCTTTGCGTTCAGTCATTACCAGGAATAAACCGCCGCCAACGGCAAGATGGGCTACAACTACATGTAATATTGCAATGATTGCGATGAGCAGACCACCGCCAATATTTGGGAGATACCAAATTGGATAATTCATGATTTTTTGATTTTAGGTTCAACAGCAAGCTTGTACATATAGAATAACAGGAACAAACCCAGAATAAAAACAAGCAAAAATGCAATAAGCGGAGTGCTTTGGTGTACATTTTCAAGTTGTGATGGTTTAAAAATTCCGTCGAGGTAAGTATAGCGGGCTATCTCCCGCACAACGGCCATCAGTATCACCTGAAACAATCCCTGAATTAAAGAAGGAATCAGTTTCCCGCGCATCGCGAAAATGATGATAAGTACTGCTGATACTAATACCAACATCATGAGGATGGTGGCAATAATGTTCTGTCCCATGAATGCCATGGTAACATCTTTAGGCAATGCCAGCCAAAACCAGATGCCAAAAATAAACTGTATCATGGTAGTAAATCCGAAGATTCTCAAATTCTTTTTTATGCCTTGTTCTTTTTCCTCGGGGTCTGCTTTTTTAAAGAACCGTATCCAGATAGCTTTTCCTAAACCGGCAATTGCTACTGCAGCTGTTATAAAATGCAGGTAACGCGGCCAGAACGATGGATCACGAAGGTTCAGCAGGGTTCCTCCCGGATTGTCGTTGTAGGCACTCCATTTGTCCGGTTGAATAGAAAAGGTGGAGTTGTTGACAAACATGAACCCGATATACAGAATGAGCAATGTGGACAAGATGAGCATTGCTTTTCCAAAGGTAGAATTGGTGTCCATTCTTCTTGAAAAGATATAGGCACCGTAATAAGCCAGAATTAAAATCGGAATAATCATGATCCAGTAAACCGACATCATGACCGAACTGGAATAAAAGAAGTTTCCGAACAGCACCTGCACAAACAGTAGTGGAGGTACCCCTAAGTTGATTGTAAGTGCAATCAATGTAGGAATGTGTTGGGATTCCTTGTCAATACTCTTCCCTCGTACCAAATCGCCAATGGCCAGAAGACTTCCTCCTAAAACCAGGTTCATCAGTAACAAATGAAGTACAAATGTAAACGTTAACAAAATCTGAAACCAGACCCAATGTACGGGTAAGGTATCCGGGGTGGGGATAACATCATTTAACATAGTGAGAGATCTAATTGATTGGATTAAAATTAGTGAAATAAAACTTCTGAACCAAACAAATTTATCTCATTTTGAGACTGATAGGTGTGAATCCTGTATGGTAGGTACTTATTTGAAAGCTGTAATGCCTTTTAATGCATTGCCATCTTTGTCGAAAAGGCTTCTTCCAATGAACCAGACCTTAGAGTCAGGAATGTACAGGCCATCCGGTTTCCAGTAAAAAATTCCCTTAACCTTTGGATAGAGGTGCGCAATACTATCCAGCGTGACAAGAAAATCATACTGCCCTTGTTCTGTCGGCGGGAAGGGTTGAACATCCATCACCCATTCCTGTGATTCCGGGTAATGCCCGTTGGCATAGTATGCTGTTTCAACAATTACTATATCGTGTTCGTCATTATTCGATAACCACGTGAGGTTTTCCTCAAGGTCTTGAAAAGTGCCGTGCCACCATGGGTAATAACTTAGTCCGATGAGGTCAAATTCAATTCCGTGTGCTTTAAGGTTGTCAAAAAAGTATTTTGTTTCGGCCTGATCCCCTCCGCGATCAATGTGGATCATAATTGGAATTTTCGTGTCTCCGCTGGCATCTTTTATTCCACTTATTCCGGCAGCTAACAAGGTGCAAAAACTGTCCCAGTCTTCTGCGGAATCCTTATAAATTTTCCCGTCCGGCCAGATCATACCGTAGGTTATTTCGTTTCCGGGTTGAACCATATCCGGCATTACACCAGCTTCTTTCATTGCCAGAATAACTTTTTTACTGTACGTATAAACGCTGTCGGTCAGGATATTGAATGGCAGTTCTTTCCAGGCTTTTGGTTTGTATTGTTTTTGAGGATCAGCCCATGTGTCGGAGTAGTGAAAATCCAGCAACAATTTCATTCCTGATGCTTTAATCTTTTTTGAAAGTGCAATGGTGTAGTCCTGGGAATTGCAAACAGGTCCTTCCATGTTTGGCGTATGAAATATCCTGACGCGACCATAGTTGTAACCGTTTTGTCTAAAAAGTGCTAGGGCATCTACCGGCTTACCGTTATATTTATACACACCACCAAGATCTTCCATTTTCTTCAGGATGGAGAAATCCCCTCCGTACATGAACGCATCAGCTTGTTGTTTTGGTTCAGATGTACAACCTGCAAAGACAATTGCAATTAAGAATATACTGATTAAAGATTTTGATGTTTTCATAGCCTGTAAATTATAAGAAGGTTTTTTCATAAAGTACTGTTTATCTTCAGAGATTAATTCAAAACATAAATTCCTTATTCAATATTTGTCAATTTAAATTTAGCATTTCGCTTTGTTTTATATTTTATAATAAACAGAGTTTAAAAAGCACATGAGAAAAAGCGAATGATTTATTCCCATACTACATGTACGGTAAAACTATACTCGTTCAATATCATGTCAAAAGAATCGGGATATCCATTATTTCTGTGGTATTCCATGGATCCTTTTAATCCTCCTACAAATTCATAACTGGCAGCGTCAATGTCGTATATATTCACAAAGAACCCTTTATCGAATTTGGTAAACGTGTACTCAATGTCAAAAGAGTAAGTTTTGCCACTGACAGCATCGTCATGAAAATTGCTGCTTTGGGCAAACTCTGAATCTCCTTCTGTACCTGCAATGACAAAAATATCAGGATTTGATCCGGGATCATTATCCCAGGTTTTTCCTTCTGCATTTGTTGCCGGAAAGTTATTGACGTCTATGCTTGTTACCTTCATTTTTGTTGCCTTGCCGGGAATGTTGATTGTTTTGGTGTTTCTGGTTTCACCACCGGCTCCTGAAGCAGTCAGTGTGACAGTATGGAGGCCTTCTGTTAATGTTTTGGTGACGGTTTTCCCTGACATAATTTGATTATAGCCAAAATCCCAGGAATAGGTCTCAGCGTCAGTATAATCTGCTATAAAGGTGACTTCAACTGGTGAAAAGTTTTGAGACAACGTATATGTGAAATCTCCGGCAGGTTCCTGTGTCTTTTCGCAACTCAACAGTGAAAGGGAAAATAATAGAGGAAGCAGGATTTTAGTTTTTTTCATAACAAGGGTTTTAAGATCTTAAACAGGGCGTGAATATAGTGAAATTATGAATATAGTCAATTAGGATTACCTCCCTTCGGTTGGTGATCCCCTGGAGTGGGAGATATTCAAAACAATAGCCTTTAAGGCATAGCCTTAAATCCATTTTCATTTTAACCTTCCCTCAAACAAGTTTGATGAAGTCTAAAATAAAAAAGCCCAGGCATTTTGCCAGGGCTTTTGTTTTGCGGAGAGAGAGGGATTCGAACCCCCGGTACCTCGCGGTACAACGGTTTTCAAGACCGCCGCATTCGACCACTCTGCCATCTCTCCAAAAATTAATAAGAATAGATTTAAGTATCGTTCCTGATTTTTACAGGAACACCAACTTAGCTATTTCTTAATCACAATAATTATACTATCCCGCTTAAATAGCGGTGCAAAAATAGAAGAAAAATCAGTATGCGCAAAACTAAAATTCTAAATTTTTTTCTGTGATTCTTATTTATAAATAAGTAATCGATTTGTTATGCGGACGTAAAAGTTTTTTAATATTGATTATCAGTAGATTAATAATGTTATTTTAATAATATACTTTTTTGTTTTTTGTTAAAAAAATGCCGTATCTTCGTGTCAGTTATTTAATAGAAGTTCTTAGTCCGATTTCCTCTTTTATACAGAATGAAAACCCGTACTATCCTGTCTATTAGTTTTTTCAATTATTTTATTTTTTATTTTTTTTATGATGAATATTTTTATTGCAAAGTTAAATCCTCAAACAACCGGAGAGGATTTAAATGAAGTTTTTAGCGAGTATGGTGAAGTAATCTCTGCTAAAGTTGTTATGGACCGCGAAACCGGAAATTCTAAATGTTATGGTTTTGTAGAAATGGCTAATGATGATGAAGCAACAACAGCTATTGACCAGTTAAATGAAGCTACTCTGAACGGAAACGAAATTGTAGTTAAAAAAGCTAAGCCAAGAGAAGAGAGAAATGATCGGAGAGGTGGTGGTCAGAGAAGAGACCAGAAAAGGTCTTTCAGACCATACAACAGAAACTAAAACATTTAAGCGGGCGCTGCCCGCTTTTTTTATGTCTTTCATGAAAGTAGTTCTTTCCAGTGTATCTGTTATATTTTCATATTCCCTATATAAAATCTTTGGAGATGCTACGGACCTTAAGGCTAATCTGAAAGTCTGAATTGGTTTACTTATATTTACACATGAATTTTTTAGCGCATCTTTTTCTGTCTTATCCTAATCCGGAAGAAATGACCGGTAATTTTATGGGAGATTTTGTGAAAGGGAGGAATTATTTGAATTACCCCATGGAGATTAGGAATGGTATTCTGATTCACAGGGCTATTGATCATTACACCGATCAGCACGGAGAAGCAAAGAAACTTGTTACCGCACTTAGGCCAATATATAAAAGATATGCCGGTGTAGTATCTGATATTGTGTTTGATCATATTCTGGCAAGGGACTTTAATTACTGGTCAGAACTGGATTTAAACAGATTTTCGCACTACACTTATAATATTCTTTCAGATAACAGGAATGTTTTGCCTGAAAGAGTATCTTCTATTTTAGACAGAATACGCGAATCCCGCCGATTGCAAATGTACGCGTCACTGGATGGAATAAGGAATTCTTTAGATATTATGTCGAGCCGGACTTCGCTTCCGGATCATACTGAAGCATTGATCCGATTCATGAGGGAGAATGACACATTTATTACAGAAACTTTTAATGCTTTTTTCCCTGAACTTAAACGCTGGGTAGAGATAAAAAGGAAGGAACTGGATGGCAAAGACAGTTAAGAAGCAGATGGGAAGGTAAGTGTAAAGGTGCTGCCTTTGCCTTTTTTGCTGGAAACTTTTATGCTTCCTTTGTTTTTGGTGACGAACTCTTTGCAGATAATCATTCCAAGGCCGGTCCCGGACTCATTTTCTGTTCCGGGCGTGCTGAAACCCTTGTTTAAACTAAACAGCAGAGCAGTCTTTTCTTCATCCATCCCAACACCATTATCTTTTACAATAATATTGATCTTGTTGCCTGAAATATTTGAATTCAATTCAACTTTCCCTCCCGGAAATGTATATTTAATGGCGTTTGAGATAAGATTTCTAAGGGATGTCTTTAACATATCCTCATCGGCAAAAATGTACATGTCTGATTTGCAGCTGGATATAAATTGGATTTTTTTCTTTTCGTAAACCGGTCTGAAAATATCTTCCATAAGTTTAATAAGATCACAGACTTTTATTTTTACAGGATTATAAACAATTTTATTCATTTGCGACCTGGTCCAGATCAGAAGGTTTTCTATAAACTGATAGGTTTGTTCCCCAGATCTTTTAATTGTTTTTATGTAGTTTCTTCTGGTTTCATCGTTCAGTTCAAAATATTCATCATATAATAGTTCCGAAAAACCAAGAATTGCTGTAAACGGCGTTCGGATGTCATGTGCAATAATTGAAAAAAAACGATTTTTTTCTTCATTAATGGTCGATAGCTCCTTGTTTTTTTTCAGCAGTTTTGTTTCGTATTTTATAATATCATCAATGTTCTCAATGATGCCGAACATCTTAAACGGTTCACCGTCGGAGTCCCTCTCGAGGTCGGCAACAAACTTAACCCATCCCTTTCTGGCAGAATGAGATGCAATGTGCAGCGTTTGATTTAGTTTACGGTCACTTTTAAAACATTTATCCAGTTCTGACTTTAACTCATCAATTCCATCGGTGTCGAATAGTTTCATAAAAGAGTCAAACTTTCCGTCAAAACTATGCTTTCCAATGTGGAGTATTTCTGTTACATGATCGGAAATATATATATCACCTGTTTTTATATTCCATTCCCAGATGCCAAAATTTGCAGCTTGTTCAGCAAGTCTTAAACGTTTCGCATTCTGGTTGGTATGTGCCTGATCCCAGCGCGTTTGGTTTATCTTTTCCAGACATATAATACCGGATGTTTTGTTGTTATGATACGCAATCGTCCCTGATGCCTCAAGAAATACCTTTGTGGTGCTTCTGTGCTGAAGACATATTTGGTAGCTGTTGAAAATAAGTTTTTTTACGTGCCTTATCAGCCTGTAGGTCTTTTGTATCTCTGTTCTGTGAGCTGGATGTATAAATTCCAGAAAAGGTCTGTTGGTGATTTCAGAAGAACTGTAGCCTAGGTATTCAGCAATTTGTTCTGTAACGAAAAGTACTTTCCCATTTTCCTCCATTAAAATATCTAATCCGTTTTCCTCAAAAAAGGATTTTGAAATAGTATCGTTGTTATGGTCGGTAATTTCGGGCATAAATTAAAGTTTCAGCTTATCAAATTTAAAAAAATTAATCGACATTAGTTTGATATTCAGTTTGGCACGTATCAGTTAAAACGAAAAACCTTCATCATATATTTGTTATGTAACATTTTTCGTAAATCTATTTGTTAAAAAGCTGGCAAAAAACAATCTATCTGTTATTTTTGTAGGCATTTGACAAAAAACTGGAATTTCTTTTTATATCCGTTTTAAATAAGGAAAAATTTCATTAATATATTGCCAGTAATTATGTTTCATGTAATTTTGCGATCTGTTCATTAAAAACGATAATAATTCTAAAAATTGATATGTATGGCTAATGTTTTTAGTTCTTCAATCGGAAGAAAATTTCTGATGAGTATATCAGGTCTTTTTCTTATTTTGTTTCTGATTGTGCATTTAACAGCGAACTCGTTTCTGATTCTGGACTGGGCTTTCGGAACAGAAATAGGACAGATGTTTAATGCGGCTTCACATTTTATGGCTACAAATCCGTTAATTAAGGTTGTTGAGCCTGTTTTAGCGCTTGGGTTTGCTGTTCATATAATCTATTCTCTGATTATTTCATTCCAAAACATGAGAGCCCGTGGAAACCAGAAGTACCAGTCGGGTAATAATACAGAGGGAGTAGAGTGGGCATCAAAAAATATGCTGGTGTTGGGCATCGCAATATTTGCGTTCCTGCTTGTTCACTTGTATGACTTTTACCTGAAAATGAAAGGCTATTTACCGTGGCATGCGGCAGAAGTGGAGTTTCCTTTCTTCGGACTAACAGCAACCGGTGAAAATGCATATTCGTTGGTAAACGCTACATTTAGCCAGCTTTGGGTTGTTATTGTATACGTTATTGGATCAATTGCTCTGGCCTTTCATATGGCACACGGATTTTGGTCTGCTTTCCAGACTATCGGTTGGAATAATACTTTATGGCTGAAAAGATTACGCGTGATCAGTCTTGTGGTAGCATGGATCATAGGTGGTGGGTTTAGTGTAATTGCAGTTGTTCAATACTTATTCTTTTAGTAATCAGAAAAATTAGTTGCTATGGCAAAAAAGATAGATTCAAAAATTCCACAGGGGCCATTGGCTCAGAAATGGAGTAATTATAAAGCACATCAAAAGCTGGTTAATCCTGCCAATAAAAGAAAGCTTGATGTTATTGTGGTTGGTACAGGTCTGGCTGGCTCTTCTGCAGCGGCTTCGCTTGGTGAGATGGGGTTTCAGGTTAAAAACTTTTGCATTCAGGATTCGCCAAGACGGGCTCACTCAATTGCTGCGCAGGGAGGTATTAATGCTGCCAAAAACTATCCAAACGATGGGGACTCAGTTTACCGGTTGTTTTATGATACGGTAAAAGGTGGTGACTACAGGGCCAGGGAGGCTAATGTTTACAGACTTGCTGAAGTAAGTAACAGCATTATTGACCAGTGTGTAGCGCAGGGTGTTCCTTTTGCACGTGAATATGGAGGTTATCTGGATAACCGATCATTTGGTGGAGCTCAGGTAAGCCGTACATTCTACGCAAAAGGGCAGACAGGACAACAGCTTTTGCTTGGGGCCTATTCTGCATTAATGCGTCAGGTAAATGCAGGAACCGTAACAATGCACACCCGTTCAGAAATGGTGGAGCTTGTAATTATTGATGGTAAAGCAAGAGGTATTATAACCCGGAATCTTGTGACAGGGAAGCTGGAACGTCATTTTGCTCATGCAGTGGTAATAGCAACAGGAGGATACGGTAATACTTTTTTCCTCTCAACCAATGCGATGGGATCCAATGGTTCTGCAGCCTGGATATGTTATAAAAAGGGTGCATATTTTGCAAACCCTTGTTTTGCGCAAATCCATCCAACCTGTATTCCTGTTCACGGACATTTTCAAAGTAAACTGACGCTGATGTCTGAATCGTTGCGTAACGACGGACGAATTTGGGTTCCAAAGAAAAAGGAAGATGCAGAAGCTGTACGTGCCGGAAAACTGAAGCCGGTTGATATAAAAGAGGAAGATCGGGATTATTATCTGGAAAGAAGATATCCTGCATTTGGTAATCTGGTTCCCCGGGATGTAGCTTCAAGGGCCGCAAAAGAACGTTGCGATGCCGGTTATGGTGTTGGTTCAACCGGATTGGCAGTTTATCTCGATTTTAAATCTGCCATTGAGCGATTAGGTGAGGATACAATAAAAGCAAGATATGGCAATCTTTTCCAGATGTATGAAAAGATTGTGGATGATAATCCATATGAAACGCCGATGATGATATATCCTGCCATTCACTATACTATGGGTGGTATCTGGGTTGACTATGAATTAATGACATCTATTCCGGGACTTTTCTCAATTGGTGAGGCAAACTTCTCAGATCACGGTGCTAACCGTCTTGGTGCTTCCGCATTGATGCAGGGTCTGGCTGATGGATACTTTGTTTTACCATTCACTATTCAGAATTATCTGGCCGATGAGATTCACGTTCCACGAATGTCTACGGATCTACCTGAATTTGTAGAGGCAGAGAAATCAATCAACGAGCGTATTGAAAAACTGATGAATATTAAAGGTAAAAAATCAGTTGATACTATACATAAGGAACTTGGTTTGGTAATGTGGGATTTCGTTGGGATGGCCAGAAATAAGAATGGCCTTGAGGAAGCCATTAAAGATATCCAGGAAATTAAAAAGGAATTCTGGACAAACGTCAGAATTCCGGGTGATGTTGAAGACTTCAATACTGAACTTGAGAAGGCAAATCGTTTAGCTGATTTCATAGAAATTGGGGAGCTTATGGCTCGCGATGCTCTGAACAGAGAGGAGTCTTGTGGAGGACATTTCAGAGAGGAATACCAGACTGAAGAAGGTGAAGCGTTAAGACAGGATGATAAATATAAATATGTTTCTTGTTGGAATTATAAAGGAGATGATAAAGAACCGGAATTGCTGAAAGAAGATCTGGTTTATGAGGAAGTGGAAGTAAAAACAAGAAACTACAAATAATTTAAGTTGATACGTAATGGAGAAGACAATTAACTTAACACTGAAAGTATGGCGTCAGAAAAACGCCAAAACCAAGGGTAAATTTGAAACATTTCAGTTAACCGGAATTTCAACGGACAGCTCATTCCTTGAAATGATGGATATATTGAATGAACAAATCATAAACGATGGTGGAGAACCCGTTGCATTTGATCATGACTGTCGTGAGGGAATATGTGGGATGTGCTCGCTTTATATAAACGGCCGTCCACATGGACCTGATGATGATGTAACAACCTGTCAGTTGCACATGCGTAAATTTAAAGATGGTGAGACAATTACGGTTGAACCCTGGCGTTCAGCAGGATTTCCTGTAATTAAAGATCTTGTTGTTGACAGATCAGCATTTGATAAGATTATAGCAGCCGGTGGTTATGTATCTGTAAGTACTGGTGGTGTGCCTGATGCGAATGCTATTCCTATTTCAAAAATTGATGCAGATGAGGCTATGGATTCCGCTTCATGTATTGGATGTGGAGCGTGTGTGGCAGCTTGTAAAAATGGTTCAGCTATGTTGTTCCTATCCGCTAAAGTCAGCCAGTTTGCCTTACTGCCACAGGGTAAGGTTGAGGCTAAAAGAAGAGCTAAGGCTATGGTGGCTAAAATGGATGAGCTTGGATTTGGAAATTGTACAAATACGGGTGCTTGTGAAGTGGAATGTCCAAAAAATATTTCAATTTCAAACATTGCCCGTTTAAACAGGGAATTCCTTAAAGCAAAATTCAGAGATTAAGAAATATATAAATTTTTTTATAAAGGTCGATCATTTTTTTTGATCGACCTTTTTTGTTTTTAATATAGTCCGTATTTTAACTTTTAAACAACATGTATTAAAAGGAATTTGAATTTTAACATAATTCATGTTTTAATCAGACAATTTTATTTAAAATTGGAACGTTATTGGAGTGAAAATTAATAATACTTTTTCTGCAAAGAGTGTATATTTTTTTAAAAATAGATTGATAATAGGAGGGATAGGATGAGGAGAAAAGTTAAAAAATATTTCAAAAACCCAAATTGCAAGCCTGAAAACGGCTATTTTCAATATGTTTATTAACATTTTTAACAAATTATAATACTTTGTTACTTGTGTTGCATAAGAACTAATTTAGTCCTATATTTGTCCGTTGCAAATTTTAGTGTTTTATTTACACTCATCGAATTTGACAAAATAAATTGCAACTTTTTAACACAACACTAATTGAAAAATATGAAAAAACCCAAATTTACTCTTCTGTCGCATACGTCTTATGCGGTTTTTCCGAGATTTTAAATTGGGGCTTAAATTAAAATTTTATTATACGATGAAAAGAAATTTTAAGAATCATCTTTTTCGGTATCTGATATTAATATCTGTATTAGTATCCGGATCTTTGGGTTTCATGTCGTGCAAAGATCCATACATATATGATAATAAGGAACCGGATTGGCTTGGAGCAAGTATCTATGATTATTTAAAAGAGAATGGTAATTACACTAATTATGTGAAAATTATCGAGGATGTAGGGTATACAGAGGTTTTGAGAAAAACCGGTAGTAAAACGTTGTTCGTTGCTGATGATGATGCTTTTGCTCGTTTCTATCAGAATAATGAGTGGGGGGTTACAAGCTATGCTGATTTGAGTCATACACAAAAAAAGCTTATTCTTAATTTCAGTATGATTAACAATGCATATCTCATCGAAACATTATCAAATTATTACAACGGGGAACTCAATAAGGGGCAGGCCATTAGAAGAGAAACTGCACTTACCGCTCTGGATACTGTATATTTTGATAAGGGTGATGATTTGCCGGATACTAAGCAATGGACTGCCTATAAGACACGAGGAATACATTTGTTTAAAGATAATACGACATCTCCTTTAGTTCACTTTCTGGAAAAACAATTAAGCTATGCAGCTATAACTAATGAGGATTTCTTTTTAATTACGGGAAAAGAAAGACAGACCAATGATGCATTTATTTTCGATAAAAAAGTTATTGAAAGGGATATAACCTGTAAGAATGGTTATATAAATGTTCTGGAAGATGTATTGGTTCCTCCTGTTAATATGGCTGAGTTTTTAATGAAGGAACCCAGAACTTCTGAATTTTCAACGCTGCTTGAGAGGTTTTCTGCGCCTTATTATGATGGTGAGAACACCGATCGATTCAATAATATTGATTATAACGAACAGAATAATATACATATTGATTCCATCTATGTCAAGGAATACTTTTCTGAAAATGGAGGAACCTTAAGATATCCGAATGGCCGATTGATTAATACAGATCTGCTTCTTCCTTACAATCCGGGATGGAACAGCTATAACGATATGATTAACGGAACATCATTGCAGGCAGATATGGGAGCAATATTTGCTCCAACTGATGAGGCTATGGATCACTACTTTAATGTTGGTGCAGGTAAAATTCTGAAAGACCGTTTTGGAAGCTGGGCTAACGTTCCGGATGATATAACTGTATTATTTCTTCAAAGGCATCTGAGAACTTCTTTACTGGCTTCAACTCCAAGCCGTTTTGATAAAATGACAGATACAGAAAACTCGGTTATATATGCCGGGAAAGATGATATTGTAGATACATATGTTGGTGTTAACGGCGTAGTTTATTTAATGAACAACGTATATCCCCCGGATGATTATATTTCTGTTTATGCACCGGTTTTATTCAGCGAAAAAACAAAAGTTTTCAACTGGGCGATCCGCCAGAACGACTTTAGGTTATACCTCAATTCTTTGATCAGCCGATACAGCTTTTTTGTACCTACAGATGAATATCTTAAGAACTATATTGATCCGGTAGCATTTGCAAAAGATAAAAAAGGAGCACTGCAGTTCCGGTATGACGAAGAGGAACAAACTGTTTTAGCCACAGTATATGCTTATGATGCTGCGACTAATACTGTAGGTGATTCTATAGCATCAATTGAGGATCCTGATTTCATTTCTAACAGGTTACTCGACATGTTGAATACCAATATTGTGGTTAACGGTGTTGAAGATGCTGATGGATACTACCTTACAAAAGGTGGTAATGTGATAAAGGTTGAAGGAGCCGGCTCTGGTTTGAATATGGTTGTTCAGGGAGGTGGTGATATCGAACGCAATGATGAGGTGAATATTGTAGACAATTTTGAAGTGGAAAACGGTTATACCTATTTTATAGATAAACCAATTCAAACACCTACCAATTCAGTGTACAAAACGCTAAGTGAAACGCCTGAGTTCAGTGCTTTTTTTGAATTGCTTTCTGGTTTTCCTGAAACTTCAAACTCTGTGTTTTTTGTAAAAAGAACCAATTATTTCGGTATCGACTTCACTGTAAAATTCTTAAATACGTTTAACTATACCATTTACGTACCAACAAATGATGCTATTGCTAAAGCAATTCAGGATAGCATTATTCAGCCGTGGGATGACTATGTCGTAGCTTCCGGTGATACAATAATGGGTATAAATTCTATTGAGGGGACAGCAGACAGAAATGCGGCAATTGTTAAACTGGAACGTTTTCTGAGATATCACTTCCAGGATAATTCTGTATTCATCGGTGGAAAATCTGTGGATGAAGTTTATCAGTCATCTACCATTAAACTGAACGGTGGTTACTCCTTGTACAATACCTATAAAAATAAATATTATAAAATCGGTGTTGTGGGTGACGGATCTTATTTGAATTTAACAACAGAAAGTGAAGCTGCGAGGGGAACAGTTAGTGCGTCGGTTATTGTGCAACCTGGTTTGTATAACTTACTTGCAAGAGATTATATTTTTAACGCAGATCCTCAGACATTAAAAGAGGTAGATGGTACAGGTGCTTCAGGAGCAGCCTTTTCAACATCGCAGATATATACTTCTGCAACTGCTGTAATTCATCAGATTGATAACGTATTGAGATTTGAAACAAATGAAAATTAATATGAAATCTAAATTAGAAATACTAGTATTAGCTTTATTCCTTCTGTTGCCGTTTTTTTCATTTGGACAATCAACAGGTGATGTTATAATTCAGGGAACTGTAACATCTAAAGCTGATGGAGAGACCTTAATCGCCGTTGCAGTAACAGAGGTTGACGAAAATAACAGGATCGTCAATTCAGCTATTACGGATTTCAATGGTCATTATGTTATTAAAGTTAAAGATACCTCCAATAAACTGAACTTCCGTTTTATAGGTTTCAAGGATCAGTCATTTGAGATTGGCAGCAACAGGGAGATCAATGTTGAAATGGTTGAGGATGTTAAGGTACTTGGTGAGTTTACTGCAGAAGCTGAAAGAACACATAGCGAAGGAAACTTTAAAATTCCTGAGCGTGAAATTTCAACTGCCGTTCAAACCATTGACACCAAGAAATTTGAAGGTGTACAGGTCACAACAATCGATGATGCGTTACAAGGACGTATTGCCGGTTTAGACATTGTGGCTAATTCAGGTGACCCGGGTGCCGGTTCTTCCATGCGTATAAGGGGTACATCATCTATTAATGCAAACACGGAGCCGTTAATTGTTTTGAATGGTATACCATATGAGGTAAATATTGACCCGAACTTCGACTTCGCGAATGCCAATACAGAACAGTATGCCAATATGTTGAGTATTAACCCTGATGACATTCAGGAAATTACAGTACTTAAGGATGCTGCATCAACAGCTGTATGGGGCTCTAAAGGTGCAAATGGGGTACTGTTAATCACGACTAAAAAAGGGGTTTCTGGTCCAACACGTATTCAATATACGCTAAGAACAACAGCAGCCCGTCAGCCTAAGGGAATTAAAATGTTAACAGGTGACGACTACACCATGTTAATGAAGCAGGCTTATTTTAATCCTTATCAGAATGAGGCTGCGTCTGACGTGGATGAATTTAATTATGATCCTACATTTTCAGAATATCAAAATTTCAATAACAACACCGACTGGATTGACGAAGTAATTCAAACAGGTTTTACACAGGACCACTATTTAACTGTCTCCGGTGGTGGCGACAGAGCACTTTACAGGGTATCAGGTGGTTTTTATAAGCAACGCGGTACAATTATCGGACAGGTATTGAACAGGGTTTCATCCCGTGCATACCTGGATTATATGGTTTCAGACAGGTTAAGGTTCATTTCTGAATTTTCATTTACATATTCTGATAATCAAAGAAATTATAGCAACTTGTTAGGAATCGCATACAGAAAGATGCCTAACGTAAGTGTTTACAAACAGGATATTTTTGGTAGAAATACGGATGAATTCTATAATATTAGAAGAGATTCACGGTTAAACGGAGCACAAAGGGATTTATATAATCCTGTTGCACTAGCTTATCTTGCAACTAATAATTTAAAGACTTACAGGATTTTACCAACCTTCCGTTTAAATTATGATATACTGGATCCCGATGTTCAGTATCTTCGCTACAGTGTATATGTTTCGTTTGATATTAACAACAACAAAACAACAAGTTTTCTCCCTGCCGAAGCAACCAATGCATATTGGGATAATTCCAATGTAAACCGTTCTGTAAGTGGGGACTCTGAAAGTATGACTGTTCAGACAGACAATAATATTACTTGGCAACCAAAATTTTCAAATCCGGCACATACACTTACCTTGTATGGTTCGTTTCAGTTAAGGACCGGTAATTCACAAAGTCAGGGAAATTCAATTTATGGGGTTCCGTTTTATAGTGATGCATCAGTAGATGCCTATCTGGACGGGATTAATACAAGTCGTTTTGCCTGGCGTTCAATGGGTATGCTTGCAAGAATGCATTATGCATATAAGGGAAGATACATTATGGGAGCAAGTATCAGAAGAGATGGTAGTACTAAATTTGGTAACGACCGTAAATTTGGAAATTTCCCGGGTATCTCATTTAAATGGATTATTTCTGATGAACCTTTCATGAAATCTACTCAGAACTGGTTGAGTATGCTGGCCATCCGTCCCAGTTGGGGTGTTACCGGTAACCCACCGGATGAAGAATATCTGCATTTCAGCCGTTACGGAAATTATGGTAGTTACGCCGGAATTCCGGCGACCCGTCCAACGTCCCTGCAGCTATCGGATCTGCGATGGGAAAGGACCTCTTCATTTAACTACGGTGCCGATCTGGGATTCTTTAATGATAAGTATATTATGGATTTTAACTTCTATCAGAAAAGAACAGATGACCAGTTATTTAAGAATCTGTCGATCCCTTCTACATCCGGAGCATCAAGTTATTCATATCAGAACGTTGGAACGATGGATAACAACGGTTGGGAGCTTAACTTTAATGCCAACAGGATAATTAAGAAGGGTGATTTCAGTGCAGACTTTAATTTCAACCTTGCCAATAATGTGAATAAAATTGTTCATCTTATTCCTGCAGTGTTGAATACCTTTAATGGTGAATACGATTATACAAACGGATCGTATCTGACACGCATACAGGAAGGTAACTCTTTTGGCTCCATTTATGGGTTTAAATACAAAGGCGTTTATCAATACAGTGAATATGTGCCTGGAACACAGGAAAATGCTCCTGTCGCAAGAGACGAACTGAAAAACGTAATTGTAGATGAAAACGGGGATCCCCTACCAATGGTATTCGCCTACGGAAAATCATCTGAATATGAATTTCAGGGTGGTGATGCCATTTATGAGGATATTAATCATGATGGCAGTATTGATGAGCTCGATATTGTTTACCTGGGAAATTCAAACCCTAAAGTGAACGGTGGATTTGGTTCATTGATCAGGTATAAAAATTTATCCTGTAATATGTTCTTTAACTTCAGATATGGAAATAAGATTGTAAATGCAGCCAGAATGAATGCTGAAAATATGTATGGAAATGATAATCAGAGCATCGCTGTGAACTGGCGTTGGAGAAAGGATGGTGATATTACCAATATGCCCCGGGCACTTTACCAGTATGGATTTAACTGGTTGGGGAGTGACCGCTATGTTGAGGATGGTTCATTTCTTAGGTTCAAGTATTTAACATTCAATTATGCTGTACCATCCAAAGCATTGAAAAAGTATAATTTAAAGCAGTTAAACTTTTATCTGACCTTTAATAATGTATTGGTATTTACAAAATACTCAGGAGTGGATCCTGAAGTTGGTTACGGTGGATTTAACGTGAGTACGGATAATTCAAGAACTCCACGTTCGAAGGATGTGACACTGGGTATTACAATTTCACTTTAAAAGTTCATTAAAATGTTGAAAAGTAAAATTATAACAATTGTATTTAGTGGTCTGGTACTATTCTCTTTTTCAGGCTGTAGAGACTGGCTTGATGTAAGACCTGAAAGTGAAACAATCCTTGAAGAATACTGGAAAACCGAGTCTCAGGCTGAGGCCGTTCTGATGTCATGTTACAGGTATTTTACAGAATCTTCTAATATTGAAAGAATGATTGTATGGGGAGAGCTAAGATCTGACAATTTAATAAAGGGTATTGGAACAAATGAACCTGCCAGTAAGGTTATTGATGTGGATATAACTTCAGCTAATACATTCTGCCATTGGGGAAGCATGTACACGGTTATCAATTACTGCAATACATTTATGCACTTTGCCCCGCAGGTACTGGATTATGATCAGACCTTTACTGAAGGTAAATTAAAAACCATGGAAGCTGAGGTTCTTACCCTTCGTTCTCTGGCATATTTTTATCTGGTTAGGGCTTTCAGGGATATTCCATGGATTACTGAGCCAAGTATTGATGATACTCAAAATTATGATGTTTACCAAACCACTGAAAGGGCGGTGCTTGACAGTATTATATCCGATCTTTTATATGCAGAGAAATTTGCACCGGATAATTATGATACTGAGGAAATGTCAAAAGTGAGAATTACAAAAAATGCTGTAAAAGCGCTTTTAGCTGACGTTTATTTATGGGATCAACAATATGATCGTGTTGTTCAGAAGTGTGATGAAATCCTTCAGGATCCCAAACTGGAATTTGTCGATGCAGAAGATTTTCTATATAACGTTTTTTACGTTGGGGCATCTAAGGAATCAATATTTGAATTCAGTTTTGATGACGACGAAATTTCAAATACTGTTGTGAGAGGTGCGTATGGGTATCTGGGTAACGGAGGGGAAGGTCAGCTTTCTATGCCGTTATTTCTGACTGATGTGAATGGGGAACATAGCATTTTCCATCACAAAGTATCCAGTTCCCTTATAGAAAGTGATGAAGATGAAGATATAAGATATAAAGACTTTATCAATCAGAATAAAGCAGCTGGTGGTTATAACTTCATATTCAAATATGCAGGTTTACAACGTACCGAGAATAATGAAGGTTACAGCAGTTATACTTATGCTTCTAAATCGCCCAATTGGATTGTATACCGTTTAGCAGATGTTACTCTTATGAAAGCTGAAGCACTTGTTCAACTAAACAGGGGTGAGGCTGATCTTCAGGGGGCTATGGATATGGTTAACCGGACTTATCTCAGAGCAAATCCTGAGCTGAGCGGTGATTCTTTGCAGGTGGCTGATTATAATTCTCAGGATGAAATGGAAAAACTTGTACTCAGGGAACGTCAGCGTGAACTGATGTTCGAGGGTAAAAGATGGTATGATTTAATGCGTTTAGCCAGACGCGATGGAAATCCAGTCCGTCTTTTGAATTATGTAGTTTATAAATTTACAGGTGATCAGGCATTACAGTACAGTAAGATGTCTGTAATGGATGCACTTTATTTCCCGATATCACAAAGTGAAATCAATGCGAATCCTAATTTAAAGCAAAATCCGTTTTACGAGATAACGGGTAGTAGCTCAACAACTGAATAGGATATAATATTACTAAGGGAGTAAATCTAAAGAGTTAGATCATGAAGAGATTAAGAATAAATTTTATCGGTAGTCTGATGGTACTGGCTGTTCTTTTTACAGCAGGATTATCATCCTGTAACAGCGATAAGATTTCACAGGAAAGTTATTATACATTTACTGGGGATATGCTTGGGGAATACCTGGCTAAATACCCGGATGAATATTCAGAATTTACAAAACTTCTGGATACTACAAAAGTTATGGGGTTGTTGGATGCTTATGGGGAATATACATGCTTTGCCCCAACCAATGAAGCGATGCGCAATTTCTACAATTCAATGGGAAGAAGTTCTATTGAGGAATTTCCGTATGATTCAATTGTGAAAATTGTTTATGATCATATTATTAACGGATACGTAGTTACAACAGATGATTTTGTTGAAGGACGTTTAAGTCAGAAGTCTATGAGTGATAGATACTTTTCTGTATCCTACGGCAGCTTTTCTTCAGGTGACTTAACTATCAGGGTTAATACTTCTTCTCCGATCCTGGAACCAAACATTGAAGTACACAACGGGGTGATACATAAAATTGGTGAAGTGTTAAGACCATCTGAAAAATTAATTATAGAAGCCATTGCGGATGATCCGAAGTTTACAATGTTCTATAACGCATTGATTCAGACCAAACTTTACGAGAAAATGATGTTGGTAGAGGATGAGGATTATAATCCCAGTCTCGGGGAATACAAGTTTCAGCAAAATAACGGTAACGACGAGATTTTTCCGCCACACAGAAAGTATGGATACACAGCTTTAATGGAGTCCGATTCAACGTTTATAGCTAATGGCTTGACCAGTCTGGATGCAATAAAGGCTTATGCAAAAGAGGTATACGATAAAGTATATCCTGAAGATGCTGGTATAACAGATATTACAGATCCGAAAAACAGCTTCAACAGGTTTATTGCTTATCACCTTATTAATAAAAACCTGTCGAAAACGAAATTCGTTGAAGATTATTTCAATACAGGTCATCAGATAAAAAGTTATGATATGTATGAATACATTGAAATGATGGCTCCTCATACATTACTTGAGGCAAGAACCAATGTGAGTACCAATGAGTACACTTTATTGAACACATTGAATGATGACCCATCAACTGCCGTAAGAATAGTTGAAACAAACTACGATAATGATGCTCTTAATGGCGTTTACCATGAAATTGACAAAATTCTGACGTATAATTTTGATGTTGCATCCATGCTTTCCAGTAAAAGACTGAGAATGGATGTTGCTTCGTTTTTCCCTGAAATAGCAAACAATAACATGCGTGCTCCCGGTAAGATTATACCTTATATTATACCTTATAACTATTTGGATCGTCTTGAATTCTCAGAAGGAACAATTCTGAGTTATCTTAATGCAGACGGACGTTACGAGGATTATCAGGGTGATGAGCTCTTCTCAAGGGAGTGTTTATACGATTTTACAATAACCACACCTTCTGTTCCTGCCGGCACATATGAAGTGAGATTCAGCTGGCAGCCTACTGCATGGAGGGGAGCAGCACAACTGTATTTTGACGGTATTCCCTGTGGTATTCCATTGGATCTGAGTCTGGATGCCAATGACCCTGCAATCGGTCATGAAGTTCCCGGATCGGTACCCAGTGATCCTTACGGATATGAAAATGATAAATTAATGCGCAACAGGGGATACATGAAAGGAGCTGCCAGTTACAGTGCTGTTGATCATGTATGGTATCCGGCAGCAAACGCAAGAGCTAGTGTAAAAAGTGCAAGAAAGATATTAGGCATCTATACATTTCCGGAACCTTCTGAGCATACATTCCATGTTAAGGCAGCCCGTGCGGGGCAGTTTATGATGGACTTTCTGGAATTTGTTCCTGTAGAAGTGCTTGAATACGAAGGGATTGATTAACCGGTAAATTGTTAAGAAGATAAAAGTTTTAAATATGAAAAAGTTTAATTGTAAATGGTTTTATCTGTTAATGTTTCTACCGCTGCTGTTTTCATGTAACGAGTCAGATACATGGATTAATCATTATGAACAAACAGCACAGGAAAGAACAGATCTGAGATTAGCAGATTTTATTAACAGTCAGGAAGATCTGAGCAAGTTCTATCAAATGTTACAGATATCCGGTTATGATACCTTACTGAATGCATCCCAGTCCTTTACGGTTTGGGTACCTCAAAATGCAGCTCTGGAAGGTGTTGATCTGGGCGATAAGGATAAAGTGACAGAGATAGTTAAAAATCATATTGCCCGTTTTACCATCAGTTCTTCCGGTATTGAAAGTAAACGCGTTTTTATGATAGATGCTAAGTTCATAAACTTCACTAAATCTACAGGAAATTTAACTTTTGGCAATAAAAGCGTGGTACGTCCTGATATTCTGGCGAATAATGGAATTATTCATGTTATTGATGGTTATGTGCCTTATATCAACAATATATGGGAGCACATTATTTCCGCTGACGGACTTGATTCTTTGAGCGACTATATGAAATCCAAAACGAAACTTATTTTCAATCCACTTTTAAGTACCATTATTACCTATAATGATGACGGAACTCCAATTTACGACTCTGCATCTGGATTTGTTTACAGTAATGAGATTTTGAATGTTATTGGTGCGCTTGATAATGAAGATAGCTTATATACAGTATTATTACCCGATAATGAAGCATGGAAATCTTCATATAGCTATATGGAGTGCTTTTATAAAGTACTTCCTGAAGAAGGTGGAGCAAAACAACAAAAAAAGTATATCAGGAATAATATCGTTCAGAACATGGTATTCAGGGAAAAAGTTTTAGTGCCTTCTGAATATGATTCATTAACAACAACCACTGGTAATGTATTTCATGATCCTGCTACAATTTTCGAAGGTGCTTCTTTTACAGAACAGAGTAATGGCTGGTCATATATTACGGATTCATTAAAGTACAAGCCTACTGAAACTTTCCTTACAGAAATAAGAGTGGAAGCTGAAAATCCGGATACCCGTACCTTATATCAGTCTACTGTTTCACAACGATCCAGTGCAGGTACAGGTTTTAATCTGTCTGGTGACAAATATATCCTTGTTAATCCTTCAACAGCAAGAAATATTACCGGTGTGATTTTCAAAATACCGAATACTTTATCTGCAAAATATAAGATATATGTAGTTTTTGCACCATTATCGGTAACTGGAAGTGCAGATACCTTAGTGAGTAATCTGGCTTATGCGTTATATTACAATGACTTAAATAAAGCGGGAACAAAGGGTGAACAGAAGTTTATTAATATTACGAATCCTGATTTTGTGACTGATCCTCATGGTGTAACTAAAATGTATGTTACGGATTTCGAGTTTCCGTATTCGAATATAATTGACCTTGAAGACAAGGAAACGGTTGAAAATAATACTACTGTAACATTATGGGTAGTAAATATGAATACCAAGGAAACCACAAAACTTACGCGTAGAATGTGTATTGACTGTATAATCTTAGAACCTGTTCTAGAATAGGTAACAAACATTTGAATGAGAATGAAAAACTTAAAGTATATATTCAGAATGAGAAGTACATCCAGACTAACTAAATATTTCTCTGCACTCATTTTTGTGTCAGCATGTTTTGCAACTGAAATTGCTACGGCCCAGAAGTCAGGTAATGATAACGATGCATCTTTCGTAGTAACAGGGGTTGTCAGGGATGCACATTCCAATGAACCATTGGCAGCAGTCCAGATTCAATCGATGAAATATCCTGCATCAGCAACTTCGGATGAAGACGGTAAGTTTACCATAAATCTGCCAGATGGTAATGATGTGTTGAGGGTTACAGCATTTGATTATGACGTTAGAGAATTCCCGTTAAGAGGCAAGAATGATGTCATTATTGATCTGTATCCGGAGTCATTTACTGATCAGTATAAAACCATTGAGACACAAACTGGTATGGTAAAGAACTCCTATCTCGTAAATTCTGCACAGAGTATAGATGATGTCTCCGATAATTTTGCGTTAACCGCTGATGACCTTATTCAGACTAAACTAGGTGGTAATGTACGATCAATAAGCCGGTCGGGTACTGCTGCTATGGGGGCTTCAATATTTATAAGGGGTTTAAACTCAGTGATGGCTAATGCTCAGCCTCTTTATGTGATTGATGGCGTGATCTGGAACAACATGAATGATGTTAATTCTATTCATCAGGGTTTCTTTTCAAATCCCTTGGCAAATATTAATGTGATTGATATTGAAAGCATTACTGTGCTCAAGGACGGTACCTCAATATATGGAAGTAAAGCGGCAAATGGAGTTATTCTCATTAATACAAAGAGAGGTAAAGGGGTTGTAACTAAAATTAATGCCAATGCAACATATGGTGTTACCTCAGAACCAGGTTCAATACCCATGATGAATGCAGATGATCACCGGATTTACATCAGTGAAATGTTGGGAACTGATCCAAGTGTTAGTCCTAAAAATGTAGGTAGCCTGGAATTTCTTGATACTGATCCAACCACAACGTATTATAAAAAATATCACAATTCTACTAACTGGAATGATCAGATTTATCAGTTGGGTAGAACACAAAGTTACAGTATTGATGTTAACGGAGGTGATGACAGGGCATTGTATTATTTTTCACTGGGCTATACCAACAATAAGGGAATTATAAAAACAACAGATCTGGAACGCCTGAGTACCAGATTTAATGCCGATTTTAAAATGTCGGAACTGTTTTCGCTGGGATTGAATGTCGGATACTCCAATATCGACAGAAGATTACTGGATGACGGTGTTAATTTCAGAACATCACCAACTTATCTGGCAAAGATAAAATCTCCATTTTTAAGTCCGTTTGTATATACCAACAGTGGACTGATAACAAAGGATTATGAAGATGCAGATGTCTTTAATGTTGGTAATCCTGTTGCCATTATTAACAGGGCACTGAATACTTCAAAACATTACAGGTTCAATATCGGGGCAATTCCAACATTTAACTTTACAAAAAGTCTGTCATTGAGTTCGCAGTTTGACTACAGCCTTGATAAAACAAAAGAATCTCATTTTACTCCGATGTTAGGGATGGGGACATTTGTTTACAATGCCAGCTTAACCAATACCGGTATTATTAAAAACCGGGTGGCAAACCAACAGATGAGGAATATTGCGGTTTATGATGATACCCGCCTGAAATATGTTTATACAAAGGATAATCACTCCATTGATGCAGTATTAGGTTGGAGATACCTGGATAACTTTTTTGAATCTGATGAGGTTCTCGGTTATAATACAGGAACAGATGATACAAGAAACTTTACCGGGAATCTTGATTTTCAGTCCGTGACTGGTATCAATAATCATTTACGATCCATATCTAATTATCTGAATGTCGCTTACAATAATCAGAATAAGTATTTTCTGAATTTATCTGCTGCTCTTGACGGTTCTTCACGCTTTGGATCAGAAACGGAAGGCGGTATTCAGTTATTTGGTCACAGCTGGGGCTTTTTCCCCTCACTTTCGGGTGCCTGGCTTATTTCCTCAGAAAATTTCATGAAGAATGTAAATGCCATAAATTTCATGAAATTAAGAGCTGGATATGGTTATACCGGTAATGATGATATACAGGATTATGTCAATCTTGCGTATTTTATGTCTGAACGATTTATTCAAAGAACTTCAGGGGTTTATCTTGCCAACCTGGCAAATAATCAGATTCAGTGGGAAACCACAGCACGCCTGAATGCAGGTCTTGATATGAGCCTTTTTAATGAAAGAATTTCATTGTCACTTGATGCATACACAAGTCATACCAGTAACTTACTTACATATCAAATTTCACCTGACGTAGCTGGTTTTAAGAGCTATCTTACTAATTCAGGAGAACTTACCAATACCGGTTATGAGGTGAATGCGAATATTAAAATGTTAAATCTGAATACTTTCAGATGGGAACTGGGGTTAAGTGTAGGGCATTATAAAAACGAAATCACTGCATTGCCTGAAGGCGATTTTGTTACACCGGTATATGATGCATTCGTTCAAACCAAAGTTGGACAGGCAGCCGGTGTCTTCTATGGATACAAAACAGATGGAGTGTTTCCTACACAGACTGAGGCCGATGCTTCGGGGCTGAAAATTCAGGAAGAGAACGGAACTCTGACTTATTTTGGAGCTGGTGACATGAGGTTCGTCGATAAAAGTGGCGATGGTATCATCAGTAGCAGCGATATGCAGGTTATCGGTGATCCAAATCCGGATATCTATGGTTCATTTACCAGTAAATTTACAGTTAAAAATTTTACGCTTGATGCGTTGTTTACATATTCATATGGCAATGATGTGTATAATTATTTGCGTCATAAGCTTGAGTCCGGTAATGATTATTACAATCAAACAACGATAATGCTGACCAGATGGACATCTGAAGGGCAGATTACAGACCAGCCAAGGGCTGTATTCAATGATCCTATGGGGAATGCAAGGTTTTCTGACAGATGGATTGAGGATGGTTCCTATCTGAAATTAAAATCACTTAAGTTATCATATAATGTTCCTCTTTCAGGCGGTTTTATTGAAGGTCTGAATATCTGGGTATCTGCTGATAACTTATGGACACTTACAAATTATCTGGGACTTGATCCTGAGTTTTCTCCTCGAAATTCAGTTTTATCCCAGGGAATTGATGCCGGTTTAATCCCGTTAACAAAGAGTTATTTTGTCGGTTTACGATTGAACCTGTAATAATATAAACATCCGTTAAAGAAATAAATAAAATAATATGAAGCGCATAAATCAACTGATAGTATCATTATTTGCAGTTTCTCTTTTATTGATGAGTTGCGACTCACTGTTAGATGTGGACTCTGATCGTTTTATTACAGATGAAAATTACAGGGTAAATTCTCCTTCAGATTCACTGTATTCTATGATAGGAGTTTTAACGCAGTTACAAAAGCTTTCTGACAGCTATGTTTTGTTAGGAGAACTTCGTGGCGACTTGCTGGATGTTACTGAAAATGCAGATGTTAGTCTGAAAGAATTGAATAATTTCAATATTACTACTGATAATCCGTATGTTAATGTGGCAGACTATTACAGCATCATCAATAATTGCAACTACATTATAAGGTATATTGATACAACGTACGAAAGTGAAGGTGAGAGAATTCTGGTCAGTCAGTTTGTTCAGGCCAAAACAATCAGAGCATGGACCTATCTGCAGTTGGTTCTGAATTTTGGATCAGCATTATATTATGAGGAACCTATATTATCCATTGATGAAGCTAAGGCTGATTATCCTGAATACGATTTGTATCAACTTGCGGATGTTTTGATAAAGGACCTTTCACCTTGGAAGAATGTTACAAAACCCAGATTGGGATCAGTAATGGATTACAGCCTTGGGTATTCATTTTTTCCTGTTAGGATGGTTCTTGGGGATTTGTATCTATGGACCGGCGACTATCTGAATGCCGCAACAGAATATCATGATCTGTTATATGATAACAACTATACAGTAAGCGAAAATTATCAGTCATTTTGGGTTGTTGAAAACGACGTGTTGACTGATAATCAGCTTTCAATTAGCTGGATGATGCTTTTTCAATCCAGCTCAGTAGCAGAACGAATTACAGATATTGCTACTTCCTCGCGTTATGGTCATGCTTCAGAACTTGATAATATGTCCTCTGATATTTCCAACCAGATGATAGTTCCATCGCAGGTAGCATTAAACAACTGGAACAAGGACCTGTTTTTCAAGGATGATTTTGACATTGATCATGACCTGAGAGGTAAGTTCGGATCAATCAGTACTATGCAGATCATTGATAATGAAGGTAATATAGATGCTTATGATCGAATAATCAAGTACAGTCCGGTATTAGGTGAAACTGACGAAAATGTATATGAAACCAGGATTTACCGTAACTCTTTAGTGTATCTGCGTTATGCCGAGGCTGTAAATCAGCTGAACAAACCAAACATGGCATTTGCTGTGCTGAAGAATGGATTAAATAACAGAACGATGACTAATCCGGATCTGATTCCGGCAAGTGAAATTGGTGATGTCATACCTTCGTATATGGACTTTACTGATTTACGCTTTAATAGCAACATTGGTACTGTGATGAGAGGTCAGGGGGTAAGAAAAAATGTAAATGATGTTTGGGTAGACGCCCGTGATCCGCTTACTGATTCAACATTTGTTATTCCGGCTTTACCAACGCTGGATGATTCTGTAAGTTATGTTGA
The DNA here is from genome assembly GCF_042219825.1 of Quyinboa mangrovi. Taxonomy (NCBI): domain Bacteria; kingdom Pseudomonadati; phylum Bacteroidota; class Bacteroidia; order Bacteroidales; family Quyinboaceae; genus Quyinboa; species Quyinboa mangrovi. The sequence goes on along the minus strand of NZ_JBHJHQ010000005.1, from coordinate 73,918 downwards.
TGATCTTCTTATAAAAGAATTGGCTTTGGAAACTGCATTCGAGGGTAACCGTTTTCAGGACCTGATGCGTTTTGCATTACGTAGAAGTGATCCGGATTTTCTTGCGGACCGGGTGGCTGAAAAGCATACTACAAATAAGGAAGCCATAAGAACTTTACTCCGTAATACCGATAACTGGTACTTACCAAGAAAATAATAAAAAGGGAATATTTTTTCCCTTTTTATTCAATAAATCTGAAAAGTAATCCACCACTTTAGGTTTTATTTTTGTCATTTTGATTTTATTCAGGTAATATATTTAGTCTTTATACTAAGGTATGTATGTTGTATAACAACAATAATTAGTGTAAAAATGACAATTAAAATTTGGTGAAATCTTCTAATTGGATTACCTTTAAAAATTATAATTTAAGTGAAAAACTTTTAATAGAGTAGTAATTGATATGTTTTATTAAAGTGTCATAACTAATGTATTTATGAAACTTATAATGCATTTAAGTGAATTTATTTAGTACCTAATGTTAATTGATTTAAACAATTTTGTTATGAAAAGAAATCTTTATGCAACAAGGCGTTGGCTGAACAGAATGTTGTTTCTTTCAGTAAGTTTTTTAATGGGATCGATGCTTTTTGCCCAGGATATAACAGATGGGCTTCAGTATCAGTTTAAGTTCGATAATGAAGATGCAGGAGTAACTTCTGATGCAATTCAAAATGCTGGCGGTATATTGCAGAATAGTGCTACACTGGGAGTTATAGATGGTTTGAATGCACTGGAATTAGTTGGTGGGGCACATGATGTTGGTCCATATATGGAATTTGATCCTGCTATTATTCAAAATTTTCAAACGTATCCAAATTTCACAGTTTCTATGTGGGTTAAGATTAATACGCTAGTTACCTGGTCCAGATTGTTTGACTTTGGAACCGGAACGACAGTAAATATGTTCCTAACACCACGTAACTCAGTAACTGGTACTGCCCGTTTTGCAATAACAGTAGGCGGTGGAGGTGCGGCTGAGGAAGTTATCAATGCCAGTCAACCTTTAACCGAGGGAGTATGGACGCATATCGCAGTAACTGTTGATGGTGCTGTTGGAACAATATATATAGATGGTTATCAGTCCGGTGATCAGAATACGAGCATGACTCTGAATCCTACCAATATGGGAGTAGCTTTGACACAATGTTATATTGGAAGATCTCAATATACCGCTGATGGTAACCTTGATGCATCTGTTTCTGATTTCAGAATTTACAATCGCGCGTTATCTGCTTCAGAAGTTGAGCAAATCGGTAGCGACCCGGTACTGGCAAGTCTGAGTCAGACTTTTGAATTGACGGATGTTCCTGAAAATGCAGGTATAGATGTTAATGCTTTAGATCAGGATATTACCCTTCCTACATCATTTGATAACGACGTAACTGCAGAATGGACGATTGGTGATACTACATATATCGATTCTACGGGACATTTAAAGGATGTAACTCCTCAATTATACCCGGTTCCTGTAAGTTTGAGAGTAACATTTTACCATACTGTAGGAACAATTACCCGTTCCAAAACGAAGGATTTTGCAGTTTATATTCAACCAACCGGTGGGCTTGGACCTGAGCTTATTGCACAATGGGATTTTTCCAGGGAAAAAATGGAAGAAGATGGGGTAAGTATTGATGATATTTCAGGAAATGGATTGGTAGGTACCCTAAAGAATGATGCATGGATCCGTACAATTGGAGAAACTACTCAGTATGATGTGCTTGACATGGGGAAAGGTACAGGATATTTTGATATGAGTGCGGAAGTAGGAGATTATATTTATCATTTGGGTGAGTACACTATCAGTGTATTTTTCCGCGTTCATGAAGATTATACCAATATAGGTAGTTACGGTAACTTCTTCTGGTCATTCTGTAACACTGAAGATATTTATGCTGGTGGTGGTGCCATGTATTTCATTGGAAGAGACATGGAAGCAGATATTATGAGAACAGATTATACTACTCAACAAAGTACGGGCTCACAAGGAAATGCGCCTCAGGGAGCATGGCATCATTTAGCGTATGTTCAGGAAGGAACTACAGGTACAGTATATCTGGACGGTGAAATTTTATCACAACAGCCGATTACATATTATCCGGTAAGTACTGTTAATAAAGATAGTGTCAATGGCGTAGCTTTAACAGGTACACCATTTAACTGGTTAGGACGTTCTCCATATCCAAGTGATGCTTATCTGCAGAATACAGCGATGTACGATTTCAGGTTATATTCCATACCACTTTCTCAGGATGAGATAAGGCTCAGTAATCCGTTTGGAATTGGTCTTGACGTACTGACTACCGTTGATGACCTGAATGCAGCTTGGCAGGAGAATGATAATGCGGGTTTCCCTGAAGAACTCAATACAGAAAAAGATGCTTTGACATTAGGTGATTTAAGTGCTGTAACTTCAGATATTTCATTGCCAGCACAGGGAAGTATTGATAATTCCATTTCCATTACATGGTCTGTAGCACCAGCCTTAATTACATCAGAGGGTGTCGTGACAAGGCCGGATTATCTGGATACAGATGTAAAATTAACAGCTACTTTGTCTAAGGATGGTTACAGGGTTGATACTACCTTTACTGCAACTGTTTTAGCGAATGAGGCTACTAAATATACTTCTGACCTTCTAGTTCATTTCAACTTTAATCCTGAAAATGTTGAAGGTAATTTTGTAACAGATTTATCTGAAAAACATTTTGTAGGTGAATTGTTACGAGGTGCCTGTATTGATACTATGCGTGGAGTAATGGAGAATTACGGATTATTAAAATTATCAGGTGATTCATCTTATTTTGACATGGGAGATGAGATGGGAAAAGTAATATATGGATTAAAGGATGCCTTTTCAATCAGTGTATATTATTACATAAACTCAACTAAAACCAATATTGCCAGCAATGGTAACTTCCTGTATGCATTATCCAACAGCGATTCATCAGCGTCATACAGGAATGGTTATATATTTGGTCGTGCCAGCTATACTACTTATGCCATTTCACCCAAGCGTTGGGATGATGGTCAGGTTGGAACAGCCGGAGGTGCGGAAACAAGTTTGGGAACATGGCATCATTATGCTTATGTACAGAATGATACATTAGGTATTACTTATCTGGATGGTCAGGTTGTGGATTCAGCAACAATTAAATTATTACCCAATGCAACACTTCCTAAATCGGGTATGCTTGGTACAACCTATAATTTCCTTGGCCGATCCAACTTCGAGGGAGACGTTTACCTTGCCGGGGCAAAGATGTATGATTTCCAGATCTTCAATAAATCGCTTTCACCTGAAGAGGTTGGAGCCATGGCTGATCTGTCTGCTTCCGGGGAAGGAGATTTATCTATTGCCTACTTGTTGGCTGATGCAGATGGTTATATTAATCGTTATTCACCTGTTCCTACCGGGGATGCAGTACAGTATGTTTATAAAGGCAGTACACTTGATTCATTAGTTGTTGAAGGAGATTCTGTAGCGCTTCTGACAGAAGATGTGAGGTTTAAATGGTACAGTTCTTCTAATGGTGTTGACTCATTAGAAATGAATGAGGAAATTGTGCCGAATACTGTATATTATGCAAGTCAGGTTATCAACAATTATGAAGGAACAGAACGATTGCCGGTATTGGTAAAAACAAAATGGCACACAGGTATTGACAGGAAGGTTACAGCTGGTGACGACCTTAGAATAGATACTTCTAAACCAGGTCTGATCAGAATCCTGGATCTGAAAGGTGACGAAAATGTTCATGTATACAACCTTGTTGGACGTCAGATCTCGGTTAAAAATGCTGAAAGCATTTCGGTTGATCGCGGCATTTACATTGTTAAAGTTAATTCTCAGGTTAAAAAGGTTTTTGTAAAATAATAAAACAACATAGTAATTTAATAAGGCTGTTGATACTCAACAGCCTTATTTTATATAATACATGTTTTAATTTTGGGACACGAATAGTCAATTTTGATTTTAATAATTAAATTTGGGTATTTTAGATTTTCTGATTAACTAAATTCAATATTTTATTTATGAAAAAACACTTAATACAAAGCCATCATTCGCTGTTTAGAATGTTGTTTCTTGCAGTTGGATTATTAATGGGTACTTTCTTAAATGCCCAGGATCTGACATCCGGTCTGGATTACCAATTTACATTTGAGTCAGAGGACGCAGGTGTAGTGACAGATGTAGTTGCAGGTGCGGGTGGTACGCTTACAGATGGTGCCGTAATCGGCGTAAAGGACGGCTTAAATGTGCTGACTCTCTCCGGTGGTGCTGCTAATACAAATTCACCTTATTTCAGCTTTGAACAGGCTGTTGGTGATAAAATTCACTCTTATACCGATTTTTCGATTTCATGCTGGGCTTATTTGAATTCCAAAGCAACATGGGCCCGTATTTTTGATTTTGGTTCAAGTACAGATTATTACATGTTCTTCACTGTTTCAAATGGAAGTTCACCAAGGTTTTCTTTTAAAAATGGTGCCGGTACGCAGGAACAGCAGATTAATGCGGCCACTCCGCTTCCTCTGGATACATGGGTTCACCTGGTTGTAACTCTTGAAGGCTCCGTAGGAAAAATATACGTAAACGGTGTTGTGGATGGACAGAGTAATGCATTTACATTGAATCCGTCTTTAATTACAGAAGCATTTACACAGAACTACATTGGTAAATCCATGTGGCCTGATCCATTCCTGGATGGAAGTGTGGCCGATTTCAGGGTATACAACAGGGCATTGACAGATGAAGAGGTATTGAGCCTTGCGTGGAGCCGTCTGCCTGAAGAGCTGACAACAGCTTATCAGAATCTTACAGTGGAAGGAATTGAAGAGGTAAGCGGTAATCTTACTTTGCCTCTTGCCGATGGAAATGTAACCATTGACTGGGCTTCATCAGATACTACAATTATTGATAGTCTGGGGAATGTAACACCTCCTGAAAAATACGATATAACTGTTATTCTAACAGCTACTCTTTCCATGGAGCAGGATGGTATTGTGTATACCATGACAAAACGCTTTGATGCCTTTGTGCCGGCAAGTACCGAAGCTGCCGATTTAATAGCACAATGGGACTTTGCAGAAGAAGATCTGGATTTTAGCAATCCTGATTCCATAAAAGTGACAGATGTTTCTGATAACGGTTTTGTGGGACGCCTTTACAACGACGCAAAAATCAGAACTATAGGTAATACAACACAGTATAATGTACTGGATCTTGGTAACGGAACAGGTTACTTTGATATGGGACAGGATTTCGGTAAAGAGATATATTTACTGGGAGACTATACCATATCAGCTTACTATCTGGTGCAGGAAGAAAATACGGATATAAGCTCAAATGGTAACTTTATATGGTGTATATCGAATACGGATGATATTGATGTAGACAGAAATGGTGCAATGATTGAGCGCCTTCTGGATCACAGGTTCTCGATTACTCCTACGATTTACGGTGGTGATCAGCAGCAGATTAATCCTGGTGTGAGCCCGGCTAATACTGCAGGATGGAAAGAAAAGTGGCATCATGTACTGTACGTGCAGAATGGGTCTGTTGGAACCGTTTATATTGACGGAAATGTTGCAGTGACCGGTTCAATAACAAACCTTCCTTCAACCTCTTTAAAAAAGGCAGGTAGAGAAGGAACTTGGTTTAACTGGATTGGCCGTTCCTGTTATACTGCTGATGTATATCTGAAGAATACACTGGTGTATGATTTCAGACTTTATGGTAAGGGATTGTCTGAAGGTGAAATACAGTTGTCTTCACCGTTTGGTATTGGCCTTGATGTGTATAATGTTTTGGATGAATTGAACAATGCATATGATGAGAATAAAAATGCCGGTTTCCCTGAAGAGCTGAATACCGAAAAAGATGCATTATCATTGGGTGACTTAAGTGCCGTAACATCTGATCTTACACTTCCTGCAGAGGGTATTTTAGATAATACCATTAAAATCAGATGGTCATCTGCACCAGCTTTAATTTCGGAGGAAGGTGTAGTAACAAGGCCGGATTATCTTGATACTGATGTACGTTTAACAGCTACCCTGATTAAGGGACGTTTCAGAACGGATACGACTTTTGTAGCCACTGTATTGGCTAAGGAAGCCACAAAATATACTTCAGATCTGTTAATCCATTTTAACTTTGATGATGCTAATGTCAGTGGTTCAACCGTAACAGATCTCTCGGAACAACACTTCCAGGGAACATTAATGAATGGCGCCGGTAACAGAACGCTTAAAGGAGTAGGTACAAGCTTTGGTGTATTAAACCTGGCCGGTGATTCATCCTATTTTGATATGGGTGATGAAGTGGGTAAAGTTATTTATGCTTTGAAAGGACACTTCTCAATAAGCACCTATTTCATGGTAGATGCGGCAAAAACAAACCTGGCAGATAACGGAAACTTCCTTTATGCATTTTCAAACAGCGACTCCTCATCGGAAAAACGCAATGGATATATCTTCGGTCGTGCATCGTATAAAACCTATAACATTGCTGCCGATTACTGGGGAGGTGATCAGATCGGAACAGCGGGAGGTGAATTGTCAACCCAGGGAGAATGGCATCATTATGCTTATACACAGGATGATACTTTGGGTATTGTGTATTTCGACGGTGTGGCGATTGATACAGCTACAATTAAAAAGTGGCCCAATACTGATGTGGCCAAGGCCGGATTACTGGGAACAAACTATAACTTCCTGGGACGTTCAAACTTCTGGAGCGATGCCTATCTTGCAAAAGCTATGATGTATGACTTCCAGCTGTATAATAAAACACTGAGTCCGTCAGATATTGAAACAATGGCTTCCCTGGTAGACATTGATAATTCTGATGGAATAGCCCTGGCCTATATGTTATCAGTGCCGGTTAAAGAAACAAGTGTGGAATCTGACCTGAGAGTTGATACATCAACTCCCGGTTTGATCAGAATTCTTGATCTCAAGGGTAATGAATCAGTGCATGTATATAACCTGGTTGGACGTCAGATGACAGTAAGAAATGCAGAAAGTATTTCTGTTAATCCTGGTATATATATTGTTAAAGTAGATTCTCAGGTCAAAAAAGTTCTTGTAAAATAGATGATGTAATTTAGCTATATGAAAGGCTGTCCGTTTCGGGCAGCCTTTCTTTTTTTAAAAAAGTGCCACTTTCGGGTCAATTATGTAATATTTAAAAATCCGGTCATTCGTATTATCCATTTATGATTAGCATATGTTGAAAAATTAATATTTAAGCGCTGGGTATTCTGTTATTTTTGAGATGTTTTAAAACTCCGATTAATTATTTTTCAAAACATTTTATTTATGAAACAATATGTATACTCTTTGAAACTTCTTCGAAGTTTGAGTTTAGTGGTGGCATTCATAATGGGCAATTACGTGTTTGCGCAAACCCTGGAGAATGGTCTGAAAGTTCACTATACTTTTGAATCAGCCACTGATGGTGTGGTTCCTGATGCATCGGGAAACAGTAATGATGGCATTTTAAATAATAATGCCACTGTAGGTGTTTCGGATGATGGGAGAAATGTGCTTGTCCTTAATCAGGATTCAGGTTATGTTGAGATTGATCCGGCATACGGATCGGATTTTGCAACCTATTCTGATTTCACGGTTGCTACCTGGGTATATCTTGATGAACAAGGGTATAATGCCCGTTTGCTCGATATTGGGACAGGTCGTTATAATAATGCAGCCTTAACGCCATGGTTTTATGGTAACCAGGTTTGTCAGTTGAAAATCAGAAATGAAGATATTCCTGATGCGGATGTGGTAGCTGCAAACTCTGCAGTTCCCGTAAATGAATGGACTCATGTAGTGTTTACATTGCAGGGAACAACCGGAACCATTTATATGAATGGCGTAGCTGTTGGAGTTAATGAGAGTGTTACCGTTAATCCTTCAACCATGGGGATAAATACATCTAATTTTGCTGCCTGGATTGGAAAATCGCAGTGGGTTGGTAACGGCGATTCATTCTTAAAAGGTGAACTATCTGATTTCAGGATTTATAACCGTGCATTGTCTCAATCTGAAATTTTAAATCTTGCCGGACTTCCTGAAGAATTGACTACAGCATTTGATAATCTTAATCCCGCCGGTCTTGACGAGGTGACTTCAAACCTTACTTTGCCTGAAGCAGACGGAAATGTTACAATTAAATGGTCCTCTTCAGATACAACAATCATCGATAGTGTTGGTAATGTAACCCGTCCTGAAAAATTTGATATTACAGTAATCCTAACGGCAACACTTTCCATGGAAAGCAATGGTAAAACGTATACAATGACCAAGAAATTTGATGCCTATGTTCTGGCACTTTCAGAGGCAGAAGATCTGGTCGCCCAGTGGGATTTTGCAGAAGATGACATTGATTTTAGTAATCCGGATGCTATAACCGTAACAGATGTTTCTAATAGTGGTTTTACCGGAACATTACATAATGATGCCAAAATACGGACAATCGGAAATACAAATCAGTATAATGTGCTGGATCTTGGCAATGGAACAGGATATTTTGACATGGGAACCGATATTGGAAAGGATATTTATCAGTTGGGGGACTATACAATATCAGCATACTACCTGGTAGAAGAGGAAAATACAGATATCGGTTCAAACGGTAACTTTATCTGGTGTATCTCCAATACCGATGACATTGATGCGGACAGAAACGGAGCGATGATCGAACGCTTAACGGATCACCGGTTCTCCATAACGCCAACTATTTATGGTGGAGATCAACAGGCCGTAAATCCTGGTGTTAATCCTGCTTCGACAGACGGCTGGAAAGGTAAATGGCATCATGTTCTTTATGTACAGAGTGGTTCTGTAGGAACTGTTTACATTGATGGTGATGTCGCCGCAACAGGAACAGTGACAAATCTTCCGTCTACCTCTCTTAAAAAAGCCGGAATGGAAGGTACATTATTTAACTGGATCGGTCGTTCATGTTACACTGCAGATGTATATCTTAAAAATACGCTGGTTTACGATTTCAGATTATACGGTAAGGCCCTTTCCGAAGGTGAGATTCAGTTATCATCACCATTTGGAATAGGTTTGGACGTTTATAGTGTGTTGGATGATCTGAATACTGCTTATGCAGAAAACAAAGACGCCAGCTATCCGGATGAACTGGATGCAGAATACGAAAATCTGGATTTAGGTGATTTGAGTAATCTGACCACAAACCTGACATTGCCATCACAGGGTGTTCTGGATAACTCCATAACAATTACATGGTCTTCCGCACCGGGATTAATCAGTGCTGATGGTGTTGTAACCCGTCCGGATTACCTGGATACAGACGTTAAATTGACAGCTGTACTATCTAAACGAGGATATAAACTAACGAAAGAGTTTATAGCTACAATACCAGCGGCGGAAGCAACTAAATACACATCTGACATGTTGATCCACTTTAACTTTGACCCTTCAAATGTAAATGGTGATGTAGTTACAGATTTGTCTGAACAGCATTTTAAGGGTTCTCTGATGAAAGGTGCAGGTAGCAGGGTGCTTAAGGGAACTACGGATTTTGGTGTGCTTAATCTGGCAGGCGATTCATCCTATTTTGATATGGGTGACGAAGTAGGTAAAGTAATTTACGCTTTAAAGGATGGATTTTCAATCAGTGTTTATTATTTTATTGATCCGACTAAAGATAATTTTACCAGCAATGGTAACTTCCTGTATGCCTTTTCAAACAGTGATTCATCAGCTGCATATAAAAATGGTTATTTGTTTGGTCGGGCCAGTTATAATACCTATGCTATTTCGCCGTATCGTTGGGATAATGGTCAGGTTGGAACAACCGGTTTAGATGCAGCCGCAAGTCAGGGAGAATGGCATCATTATGCATATGTTCAGGATGATACTTTAGGCTATATTTACCAGGATGGAATTGCTATTGATACAGCTACGGTTAAGAAGTGGCCAAACACAACAATTCCTAAATCCGGAATGGTCGGAACTACTGCGAATTTCCTTGGTCGATCCAATTTTGAAGGGGATGTGTATCTGGCACAGGCTATGCTTTATGACTTCCAGCTGTTCAATAAAAAGTTGACACCGGAAGAGATTAGTACAATGAGCAGTGTTTCGGATGATCTTTATACTGCATATCTCTTGTCTGTACCTGTAAAAGATGTAAAAGTCGACGATTCTTACAGGGTTGATACTTCAATTCCTGGATTGATAAGGATATATGATTTGAAAGGAGATGAGAAAGTGAGTGTCTATAATATAACCGGTCGTCTCGTTACTGTTAGAAATTCAGAAAATATTTATGTAGATCGTGGTATTTATATTGTAAAAGTTAATTCTCAGGTTAAAAAGGTTTTTGTAAAATAACAAATAGGTATTAATTTAAAAAGCTGTCTGCGGATTTTTCCTGGACAGCTTTTTTGTTTGTCTATACACTCTAACCCCGTGTAATTTATATTATTTGACGTTTTATATCATTGACCTGGAATAAAAAATATGTTTTGTTTTATTCAATAAATTCTATATCTTGTAATTAAGATTTGGAATTTTGAAATTAGATATTGACATATTTAAGATTAAACAAAACAATGTAAAACCTAAAAAAGGGCGGGTTTTGATCTCTGAACCTTTTTTACAGGGGTATTATTTTTCACGTTCAATTGTACTGCTTACCGAACATGATGCTGAAGGCAGTATGGGATTGGTTCTGAATAAACCACTTGATTTGAAAATAGGATCGGTGTTGAAGGATGTATCATTTTCTGAGACTAAACTCATATGTGGTGGACCGGTTAGCCCGGATAAGTTGTTTTATATTCACAGTTTCAAAAACGTTCCCGGAGCCATAGAATTGATAAAAGGTCTCTTTTTTGGTGGTGATTTTGAGTATGTAAAAGATTTGCTGGCGATAAATCCGGCTCTCTTACATGATATACGTTTTTTTATTGGCTATGCAGGTTGGTCTCCCGGTCAGTTGGCTGATGAGTTAAAAGAATCTTCATGGCTTGTTACAGATCTTTCTGCAGAGCATATTTTGCATGCTCCTATTAACAAACTTTGGAGAAGCACAGTAGAATCACTGGGGGAAGATTATGCCCGCTGGACAAACTTCCCCAGTAATCCTGAAATGAATTAGATTTTTTCAAGGGTTAATACCAACCACTTCCAGAATTCATTAACAGTCTTAATCATGATTTTCTCGTCCGGAGAATGAGGAAATTTTATGGTTGGGCCAAAAGAGATCATATCCATTTCAGGATATTTTGAGCCAATAATACCACATTCAAGACCCGCATGAATAGCCTTTACTGCCGGTGTCTTACCCCAATTTTCTAAATAGATGTCCTTCATGGTTTTTAAGATCGCTGATTCAGGATTTGGATTCCAACCGGGATAATTGCCGTCTTTACTTATTTTGCACCCTGCCAATGATAAAACACTTTCAATTTCTGAAACCAGGGCTTCTTTTCTCGATTCAGAAAAGCTGCGGGCAAGATTCAGTATTTCAATTTTTTCATCATCCGATTTCACAATGGCCAGGTTGTTAGACGTTTCAACTGTTCCTGGCATTTCAGCACTCATGTGATGAACGCCGGTAGGACAGGCTGTAACAGCATTAATCAGGTCATCCTGAACCATTTCATTCATTACATAGGCGGCTTGTTCAGTTGCTTTGTGAACAGATATGTCAATATTGGGTTCTGTGGCCGAATATTCATTCTTAATTAACGCTTCGAAAGAAGAAACAGCGTTTTCAATATCCCCAACATGTCCGGGCTCTGCAAGAATTGTTGCAAATGCTTCCCTTGGTATAGCATTGCGCAGGCTACCTCCGTTTACAGAAACCATTCTTACGCCGTATTGTGCAACCAGGGTCTTTAGCAATCTGAACAGCACTTTGTTGGCATTGCCCCTTTCAAGATTTATATCCAGTCCCGAATGTCCTCCTTTAAAACCTTTTATTACAATGTCAAGAGTAGAATAATCATCCGGTACTTCTTCTTTAATCATTTGTAGAGTCCCTGTTACATTTATACCTCCTGCACAACCTACAAATAATTCCCCTTCATCTTCCGAGTCCAGATTTAACAGTATATCACCTCTAAGTACTTCAGGTTTTAAGCCGAAAGCACCTTCCATGCCAGCTTCTTCGTTAATGGTAAACAGGGCTTCAATGGGACCGTGTTTTAATTCTTCTGATTCAAGAACCGCAAGAGATGCTGCCACCCCAATACCGTTATCTGAACCAAGTGTAGTATCTTTTGCTGTTACCCAGTCGCCGTCAATATACACATTCAGCGGATCTGTCTCAAAATTATGCGTGATATGCGAATTTTTTTGTGGTACAATATCCAGGTGGCTCTGCAATGTAACAGTTTTGTGATTTTCAAGTCCGTTTGTTGCAGCTTTTCGGATCACAACATTCCCGGTTTCATCCACCAGATGTTCCAGATTATGTGATTTTGCAAATTCTGTAACGTATTCCCGGGCTTTTTCTTCGTGATGGGACGGACGTGGAATTTGTGTCAGATTATAAAAATGTTTCCAAAGAATCTGAGGTTCTAATTCGTAAATTTTCATTTGTGTGTATTTTGTGTTTGTCTTGTGTCTTATGTCTTGCCTCCTGATACTCGTTTATTGCTTGTCAATTGAATTTATCGCACCTGTTTCTTTGTAAAAACTGATGGAAATACCAGGAATCGTGCAAAGTGAAGCAGGTAGGCTCAGAACTGATCCGAACTGTGCGACAGTGGCATCACTGGTGAATAACGTATTTGTTCCATCTAAAAGTTTTACTGTAGCTTTTGCCGGAACCCTGTAGAAAAGTCCGTGATATGTTACCTTATTCAAGGTATCGTTTGTAATGAGATTATCCGTTTTTAATTGAACGGTCAGGTAATACGGGCTACCACTCAAATCTGTTTTATCAACCAAACCTTTAAATTGTGAAAACCTGAAAAATAATGCTTTACTGACTTCTGATTCCGGAAGATAATCGAGATTAAAAACAACTTCTTCTTTTACTTCTTTTCCTAAGAATAACGAAAGGAAATCTTTTTCCATTCTATCCATCTCATTAAGACTGATGGACAGGGCACTACCATCCGAAGGAAAATAATTCAGTTCCCCGGATACAAGTGAAGCACGGTTATCTCTGATACGGTATATGAAATTAGCTGCTTCCTCGGCCATTTTAGCAGTTGAATTTACCACCAGTTGGTCTTCCAGGTATGGAGTGTATTTAAACGATGTGTCCAAAGGCTCCTGATCTGTTAAAATTATTTCTTCTTCCTTTTCAATCATCACAGGATTAGTATTATATCCGGCAATACATCCGTCTTCGGTAAGACGCAGTGGCGGTATGAATCCTTTTCCTGAATATGAAACCTGGTAATACTGGTCCGGATCAGGTTCACTAACTGTTTCCAGTTCTATCGTTTTAATTTTATATGAGATCTCATCTTTAAGTATAACATCCTTTATCCCCAAAAAACGTTCCGAATAACGGTATAGCGGTCCGGTTTTCTTAATTATTTTCTCAGCTGTAATTTTAAATTTAAGCCTGGTCTGAGGTAAGGCGTATACAAGCGTACTGTCTTTTGCTACTTCCAGCTGATCAAGACGTGTAACCTGGATTGATGCTTCCGGTTCTACCGGCATATTTTGGTTGCTGTTACATCCGGTAATAAAAATTATCGCAATCAAAAACGGGATGATGTGTCTCATTCTGTCCATCTTAAAAATAGTTTTCTTTAGCGGAACCAATTAAATGTTCATGAATTGTTGTTCCTATTCCGTTAATTATATCTGTTGCAGTTAACGCTTCCATGCCCTGATTTAGTACAAACATATCAGCAGATTTTCCGTGAAGCCAGACGGCTAATTTTGCCGCTTCAAACGCAGGGTAACCCTGCGATAAAAAAGAAAGGATCATTCCTGTTAAAGCATCACCACTTCCGGCAGTTGCCATGCCGGGATTTCCGGTGGTATTAAAGTGACATTCTCCCTCGGGGTTTGTAACAGCCGTATGTGCTCCTTTTAAAACAATAATACAGTTGTATTGTTTTGACAATTCAATCTGCCTTTGCATCCGTTCAAAGCCATCTTTGTATGATCCGAATAATCGTGCAAATTCTCCGGGATGAGGAGTTAAGATAGTATGGGGAGGTAATTTTTCCAGCAGCTCCTTATTCTGGGACAATATATTCAATCCGTCCGCATCAATTACCATGTCTCCTGAATACTGTTCAAGCAGATCCTTCATTAACGAAACTGTATTGGGTTTGGTGCCGATGCCGGGCCCGATTGCTATAGCATTAAAGGGTGAAAGATCCGGTAGTCCTGATATCAGGTATTCTGAACGGTCAATACAGGCCATAGCTTCAGGAACGGCTGTCTGAAAAATATCGTATCCGCATTTTGGAACATGTGTTGTCAGCAATCCGACTCCGCTTTTCAGGCAGGCTTTTGATGAAAGGATGGCAGCACCCATTTTTCCGTAGCTGCCGGCGAGTAACAGTGCATGACCATAGGTTCCTTTATGCGAGAATTTTTTTCTTTTCTTTAGAGTGTAAGCAGCATCTGCTTTGTCAATGAGTTTGTAAGGTGAAGGCGTTTTATCCATAGCCTCTCTCATTAAACCGATATCCTCAACAATCACATGTCCTGTAAACTGCTCGTTTTCAGCAAAAAGGTAAGCCATTTTTGGCACCTGAAACGAAATGGTGTAATGCGCCTGAATAATTGATTCAGGATCGTTGTCCGAATTGGATTCACAAAATAACCCCGATGGAACATCAACCGAAATTACGGTACACTTGTTTTGGTTTATAAATTGTATAACCTTGCTATATGTTCCTTCTGCTTTTCGGGAAAGGCCTGATCCGAAAATAGCATCAATTACCACCTTGTTTTCAAGACCAGGAAGCTTTGTGGGATTAACGGTTTCCGGTTGAACGCCAATGGAAATAAGCCTGTCGTAATTTGTTTTACAATCGGGTGATAACTTGTCTGTCTTTGTAAAAAGGTAAACGGATACGGTATAATCATCATTTGTCAGTAACCGTGCCAGTGCAAGTCCGTCACCACCATTATTCCCCGGGCCGGCAAATACAGCAATTTCAGTGTCCTGTTTAAAAAGCTTTTTTATGACCCTGAATAATTTGCCCGATGCCCTTTCCATCAGATCGATTGAGCTTATGGGTTCGTTTTCTATCGTGTATTTATCGAGACTGCGTATTTGATCGGCTGTAAATAATTTCATGCAGAAGTTTTTGCTGTAAACAAAATTAGTCGAAAAAAGTGAGCCTTCAAAGGATAAAAAAATAAGACTGTTTATCCAGAGTGTGTGACGATTGTATTTAAAATCTTACTTTTGTTTCAACGGTATTATATATGAGTAAACGATATAAACAGTTCCTTAAAGATGCCGAAGCAAAAAGCTTTGATGCGAAACATCGTAAAACGTTGTCGTTTAATATCAACAGGTATGATGGAGCCGTAAAGCGAGGTTTGGATAATTATGCTGATCTTGAACTTGCAAGGAACAGGGCCGCATGGATTAAACGACATATGCTGGACAATTGGGCTGATTACCTTGTTCAGTTTGAAAAGAATGCCATTGCCAACGGAGCAGAAGTGCGATGGGCGCTTGACAAGGATGTAGCGATGCAGCATGTTAAGCAGGTGATGGAGGATGAGAACGCAAAACTCATCGTTAAAGGGAAATCGATGATAACCGAGGAGCTGCACTTTAACGAAACCGTTGAAGGCTGGGGATATGAAGCTTTAGAAACAGATCTTGGTGAGTTCATTGTTCAGGTAGCAGGAGAAAAACCGTATCATATTCTGACGCCCGCCATGCATAAGTCCAAAGAAGATGTGGCGGATTTATTCCATGAGAAATTTAATACAGACGAAAATTCCACTCCGGAAGAATTAACGGGATTTGTACGAGGCGTATTAAGGAAAAAATTCGTTCAGGCCGATGTCGGGATTACAGGTGCTAACTTTTTAGTTGCTGATAGTGGAAGCGTTTGCCTTACAGAAAACGAGGGTAACATTCTCTTATCGGCATCCATGCCTCAGACGCACATTGTTCTGGTCGGTATTGAAAAACTGATTCCTTCGCTGGAACATTTAAATACCATGTGGCCATTATTGGCTCATAAGGGAACCGGCCAAAAGGTTACAGCTTACAATTCTATCTTTTCGGGGCCTGCCAAATCTGATGAAGGTGTAGGACCAAAACGTATGGTGATAATTCTGCTGGATAACGGTAGAACGAATATTTTTGAATCCGATGAGCAGAAGGAGGCGCTGGCCTGCATCCGATGTGGTGCCTGTCTGAATGCCTGTCCGGTTTATCGTCTGGTAGGTGGCTATACCTACGATACAACTTACACCGGCCCTATCGGGTCCATTATTTCACCTTTCCTGAATGGTTTTGAGGGTGACAAACATTTAAGCCATGCCTGCTCCCTGTGCGAAAAATGCGGTGAGGTTTGTCCTGTTAAAATTCCGTTGCCCAAATTATTATTATCCAACCGTCGCGATGGAGTTGAAAAAGGTTATGTGGAGACTGGCGAAAAAATAGCTATGAGCGGTTTAAGAATGGTGTTGAAAGACCGCAAAAAAATGGACATGCTGAATGGTTCGTTGAAAAATGCAGGAGGCAAGATGGTTGGTCAACCACTTTGGGGGCCACGACGTGACATGCCTGACTTTTCACAACAATCATTTTCTAAACAGTGGAAGAAAAAGATAAAGGATTAATGGCACCTGTGAAATATTCTTAAATCACTTTGTCTGTTTAATTGATTCATGACAAATCCCATTGTTTCTTTTTTTGAATTCATAGAAATTTAAGTTTGGTTTAAAACTTGGATTTTTATGGCAAAAATGAAGGCTATTGTTAAAGCCAGACCTGAAAGGGGACTGTGGATGGAAGATGTTTCGCTTCCTGAAGTCGGGCATAACGATGTATTGATAAAAATAAAAAAGACTGCTGTTTGTGGTACAGATCTACATATTTACCGCTGGGATGAGTGGGCACAGAAAACCATTAAGCCGCCATTGGTCATTGGCCACGAATATGTAGGGACTGTGGCAGCCATGGGTTCAGAAGTAATCGGTTTGCGAATCGGGGACAGAGTAACAGGCGAAGGGCATATTGCCTGTGGCATTTGCAGAAACTGCCGCAGAGGTCGCCAGCATATTTGTGAGAAAACCATTGGGATTGGTGTAAATACCAATGGTGCATTTGCAGAATACGTCGTAGTGCCGTCCTCCAATGTGCTGAAAATTAATAAAGTGATTCCGGATGAAATTGTGAGCATTATGGACCCGCTGGGCAATGCCACACATACTACACTGAGTTTTCCGATTATTGGTGAAGATGTATTGGTAACCGGTGCCGGTTTGATCGGTAGCATGTGTATTGCCATTGCACGTTTTGCCGGTGCGCGTTATGTGGTTGCCACGGAAACCAATCCTTACCGGATTGAGCTGGCCAAACAGATGGGTGCTAACAAAGTGATAAATCCGCTGAAAGAAAGCCTTGACGATGTAGTTAAAGAGTTTCAGATCAGAGGATTTGATATCGGACTGGAATGTTCCGGATCACCCGATGCCTTTAATGACATGGTGGCACATATGTACAACAGTGGTAAGATATCAATGCTGGGGATTCCACCCTCGCACACGTATGTTGACTGGGACAAAATTATATTCAAAGGTATTACCATTAAAGGTATCTATGGCCGGGAAATGTTTGAAACGTGGTATCATATGGAACAAATGCTGATGTCAGGTCTGGATATTTCACCCATGATTACTCACCGCCTGAAAGCTGATGAATTTGAAAAAGCCTTTGAAATAATGGATGAGGGAAACTGCGGTAAAGTAATTCTGGATTGGGAATAATAAAATTATAAGCTATGTACGAAGATTTCAAAACACATTTACAGGAACAGTTAGACGAAATTACAGAAGCAGGTTTATCTAAGAATGAACGTATAATTACATCGCCGCAGGGTGCTGTAATCCGAACTTTGGACGGGAAGGAAGTTCTGAATTTTTGTGCGAATAACTACCTTGGCTTGTCAAATAATAAAAGGTTAATTAAAGCTGCAAAGCTGGCACTGGATTCGCATGGTTATGGCATGTCTTCGGTTCGGTTTATATGCGGAACCACCGACCTGCATAAGGAACTGGAGCAAAAAATAGCACGGTTCTTTGGTACGGAAGATACAATTTTGTATGCAGCTTGTTTTGATGCCAACGGTGGTGTATTTGAACCGTTATTGACGGAGGACGATGCTATTATTTCCGATAGTCTCAATCATGCTTCTATTATAGATGGTGTGCGGCTTTGTAAAGCTGCCCGTTACCGCTACAATAATGCCGATATGGCTGACCTGGAAAAACAGTTGAAAGAAGCTCAGGCTGACAGATTCAGGATTGTAGTAACTGATGGCGTGTTTAGTATGGACGGAAATGTGTGCCCGCTGGATAAAATTGTAGACCTGGCCAATAAATACGATGCCATGGTTATGGTGGATGAATCGCATTCGGCAGGTGTTGTAGGAGATACAGGACGAGGTGTAACGGAATTGTATAACCTGAAGGGCAAAGTTGAAATTATAACCGGAACACTGGGCAAAGCTTTTGGCGGGGCTATTGGTGGTTTTACAACCGGGAAAAAGGAAATTATTGAAATGCTACGGCAGAAATCCAGACCTTATCTTTTTTCTAATTCGTTGCCACCAATGGTTGTGGCAGCAGGAATTGAGATGTTTGATATGATGGAGGAAACCAATGCATTACAGGATAAGTTACATGACAATACAACGTATTTCATGGAAAAAATGAAGGGTGCAGGTTTCGATATTAAACCAACTGCTTCCGCTATTTGTGCGGTTATGTTGTACGACGCCAAACTTTCATCGGAATTTGCAGATAAATTACTGGATGAAGGAATATATGTGATAGGCTTTTCTTATCCAGTGGTTCCTAAAGGTCAGGCGAGGATTCGCGTGCAGTTGTCCGCAGCTCATGAAAAAGAGCATCTGGATAAAGCAATTAAGGCCTTCGTGAAAATTGGCAAACAATTAAGTGTAATTTCATAATAGTTTTCATTTTAGTCACCGGGTGATTACACGCAAATTCAGAATATTCACCCGGTGACTATATTTAAAATTCTATTTTCAACTCATCGATTTTTTTGCCATCTTTGGGAGGTTTTTAAACAACAGGAAATGCATTTACACGACTTATCAAAAGAAAATTCAATCTTAAATAATTTTATTGCCCAGATCAGGGATGTGTCAGTTCAGAAAGATCCTTTAAGGTTCAGACGAAATATTGAAAGAATTGGTGAACTGATGGCCTTTGAGATCAGTAAAACAATGGATTTTGAAGAAAGCGACGTGAATACGCCGTTAGGTGTGGCACGAATTCCAATGGTTCAGGATAAGATTGTTATTGGAACGATTTTGCGTGCCGGACTACCTTTGCATCAGGGCTTTTTAAGTTATTTTGATTATGCTGAAAATGCTTTCGTATCTGCATACCGAAAATACAAGGATAAGCTGAGTTTTGAAATTGCCATCGAATATATTTCTTCTCCTGACATAACCGGAAAGACACTGATTGTTACTGACCCGATGCTGGCAACTGGTTCATCGCTCGAGCTGGCTTATAATGCATTAAAGACAAAGGGCGAGCCCAAAATACTGCATTTAGCGTGTATCATTGGAAGTCAGGATGGGGTAGACTATATTCAGAAACACCTGCCGTTTGATAATGTGCATTTATGGATTGCAGCTATCGATCCGGAGCTGAATGATAAATCGTATATCGTTCCAGGACTTGGTGATGCCGGCGATCTGGCTTACGGAACAAAATTGTAAATCAGACACAAGACGCAAGTATCAGGAAGCAGGATTGTCCTCCTTTCTCAAAGGAGGTGTCACGTTGAGTCGTGACGGAGGATTTTTCGTAATTCTTTCCACCCAAAGCCACCAAAACAGGAAGAGCCCGCCATAAATGATAACCCTGAAAATGACTTTATGAGTGAAGTCAAACCACTCGATATGGAAACGGGTGACGAGGGTAAGTATCACCAGCCTGAAAACATTAAGAACATACATTCCAAGAATAGAGAGAGGAATGTACCATAGTTTCTTCAACCAGCTTCCGGATGCAAACAGGATCACAAAAACCATCATCAGGTATTGTTTTACACCTGAACATGCCCACACAATCGAAATTCCGGGAGAATTATCAAAATACAATTGCTGGTTATACCTGAAGGTTTCAATCCCTAAAATGTTGTTGATAATATACTGAGTAACAGATGTGAAATGATTCGAAATATAAATAAACGGTTTGGAGACATTCAGTGTAAGAAACGTTATAAAACTGTCGTCATCGGATGCGGAAAATGATACTTTCCATATAATATGAACCAGTATAACAATCAACATAAACCTTAGGATTTCCCTGTAAGGTTTCAGCAGGGCTCTGAACCTGTCGATATGTTGCTTTACACGCATTAATCAATCGTTGTCCTTGAAAACGGGGCAACATCGTACGATGTGAATTCACCGTTCAGATATTTGTAATAACCTGTTATGGCTACCATGGCCGCATTATCTGTTGTATAAGCAAATTTTGGAATAAACAGGTTCCATCCGGCTTTATCTGCCGTTTTTTGTAACGCTGCTCTTAAACCCGAATTAGCCGAAACACCTCCGGCTACAGCAATCTCTTTAACGTTATAATCCATAGCAGCTTTTTTAAGTTTTGCCAAAAGAATATCAATAATGGTTTTTTGAAGCGATGCACACAGATCTTCTATATTATGCTCTATAAAATCCGGATCTTCTTTTATCTGATCCCTTAAAAAGTACAGGAACGAAGTTTTCAGTCCGCTAAAGCTGTAATCGTATCCTTTTATTCTTGGTTTGTTGAATTCAAATTTTTCAGGATCACCTTCTTTCGCAAGTTTGTCAATTACCGGGCCACCTGGATAAGGCAGTCCCATGACTTTAGCGCACTTGTCGAAAGCTTCACCGGCAGCATCATCAATGGTTTGCCCAATGATTTCCATTTTGTAGTGGTTATGAACCAGGATGATCTGCGAATTACCACCGGATACCAGAAGGCAGATAAACGGGAATTTCGGTGCGTTCTCGTCATTATCATCTTCCTTAATAAAGTGAGCCAGCACATGTGCCTGAAGATGGTTGATTTCCATCATGGGAACGTTCAGGCTGCGGGCAAACCCTTTGGCAAAAGATGTGCCTACGAGTAATGAACCTAAAAGGCCGGGGCCACGCGTAAAGGCAATAGCCGTGATATCTTCTTTATGAATGTCAGCTTTTTTTATGGCGCTGTCAACCACCGGAATTATGTTCTGTTGATGTGCTCTGCTGGCAAGTTCAGGAACCACACCTCCATATTGTTCGTGTACCTTCTGATTGGCGATTTCATTCGAAAGGATAACACCGTCCCTGATAACCGCTGCTGATGTGTCATCGCATGAAGATTCAATGCCTAATATAATTGTACTCATTTTTTACGTTATTTAAAGAAATGCACGCTTTTTGTTACCTTAATTGTGCACTTATTTTTTATATTTTTGTATTCGAACAAAAAATGGCTTCAAAGGTATTAAAAATCTCTGGAAAATAGCGGTTATAGTCATGGTTCTGCTGATTGGTATTCCCCTGACAGCATATTTTATGATTAAGCAACATGGTGTGCAAACTATGCTGGTACACAGGATTTTGGGCGATATATCGGAACAGACAGGAAGTGAAATTACCGTTGGAAAGGTTAAGTTCAGCTTCTTCCACGACCTCTCGCTTGAAGATGTCTTTGTTGCCGATCAGAAAAAAGATACGTTGTTTTATGCCCATTTGTTGCAGGCTAATTTCGATTCTCTGAACGTTTTTGATAAAAAGGTTCATATTTCTTCACTTAAATTAAATGAAACAACATGTAGGGTTAAACAGTTTACGAAAGATGATTTTAATTTTTCGTTTTTAATTGACTCTCTTTTTACACAGGATACTTTGCGGAAAGAGAAATGGGATTTTAGGTTGAAGACCCTTGATGTTGAAAATGGTGATCTGGCATTTTACGGGCAACAGGATTACAGGATCAGGGATACAAAATTGCGTGTTGACCTTTTGAATGTCTCTAAAGACTCTATAAACCTTTTGGTGAAAGATCTTGAATTTATTGATACGGCTGGTGTGGTGCTAAACGATTTTAGTACAAAATTCATACTAACCCCCAATAAACTCAGTCTTTCCGGTCTAAAATTGCAGACTGATCATTCGAAAGCGGATGTTGTGACCGCTGAGATAAAAGGAGATAGCGTTCTGCATCATATTATTGATCCTAAAACGGCTGTTACCTTTGATGTGAACGAACTGAGAATTGCATCATCTGATATGCGACGGTTTATTAAAAAGTATCCGGACATTTCTGAAAAGATAAATTTCAGTGGAAAGATAAACGGTTCGTTGGGTGACATCAGGGGGAATGACCTGCTATTGTCTGCCGGTGGAGCCTTTGACTTGCTTTTCAATATTAGTATAACAGGTCTTCCTGATTTTCACAATTCATTCATCTTTGCCGATTTTAACCGCATGTTTATTTCTCCCAAAAATGTTATCCCGGAACTGGAGAAGCATTTGAAAAGGGAGATGCCGTTTAAGAATGAGTTGATAAAATTCGGGCGGCTACTTTATACAGGTTCACTAACCGGTTTCCCCGGAGATTTTGTCGCATTTGGGGAACTGAATTCTGAACTGGGCTCAATTCACGCCGATGTAGCTTTAAAGGATAATGTGAAGCAGGAAAAAATTGAGATAACCGGTAATGTAAATACCGAAGGATTTAATGTTGGAAAACTTCTTGATAAAGAAGATGAGCTTGGTTTTGCAAGCATGAATGTGGAACTTGAGGCCGATGATCCTTACGACGATTATATGTCGATGTTTATAAACGGCGAGATTTCTTCACTGGAGTTTCATGGGTATACCTATTCAAATATCTTCCTGCGCGGTGTATTCGGGAACAAGCATTTTAACGGGGGAGTAAACATTAACGATCCGAATATATCCATGCTTTTTACAGGTAGGATAGATTTCTCGGACGTCATGCCTATCTTTGACTTTGAAGCCGATATTCGTAAAATAGCTCCTTATCAGCTTAAATTGTCCCAAAAATTTAAAAACGGCATCTTAAATACACAGCTAAAAACAAAACTTAAAGGTGACGCACTGGAAAATCTGGAAGGCTATATTGGATTGTATGATCTGAAATACTCCAACAAAAATGGCGATATTACTACTTCGAATGCGACAGTCTTTTTTAACAGGGAATTTGACCACTCATCAATTCAAATCAATTCAGACTGGTTAAACGGACAGATTTCCGGACAATATAAATTTGGTGAGCTTAAAAATTCGTTTGCTGAAATCGTTCACCCATTTCTGCCAACATTGGCTTCTTCCATAAGTGATAAAAAGCAAGTCACAGAGAACCAATTTGATTTTTCATTTACGGTTTCAAGTATTGAAAATATTGCTAATGTTTTTGAACTGCCTTTTTCTATCTCTTCTTCAGGAAATCTGAATGGTCGTATAAATGATGTTGACAATAATTTGAATTTGTCCCTTTCATTTGATAAGGCACGGTTTAAAAAATTCAGCATTGATACTTTGAATTTCGACCTCAAACAAAACAACAATCAGGATATAGAAGCGGTGCTTTCCATGGATAAACTGGACATGAATAATAAATTTCTGGAAAACATACGGTATACGATGATGTCGAAGGGTGACAGCATTGAGAATTCCGTAGTTTGGAAAAATAACAGCAGTACGGTTTATGAAGGAGATCTTAATACCGGGTTTAAGTTAAAGCGCACAGAGGATGACCTTTTACAGTCTACGTTTAATATCCGTCCCTCGCATATGACAATCAGTGATTCACTTTGGACGATTTCGCCCGCCACAGTAGTTATTGATACTACAGGTGCTGATTTTGCTTCGGTTTTTATCAGTAACAACGACCGGTTCCTGGCAGCCAACGGAAAACTCTCAAAGCTTAAATCAGATACCTTTAGCCTTGATGTGGAAGGTTTTGAGCTGGAATATTTTTCACAGTTTTTAAACGCTGAGAATCTGTTGCTACAGGGACGGATAACAGGTCAGTCGTATATCAATGCTGGTTTCGGGACCCCGGTAATAAATTCGGATTTCAGGATAACAGATTTTGTGCTGAATAATATTTATGCCGGCGATATGGACGTAAAGAGCGACTGGGATGAGGTAAACCGGAAGATGAATATCTATGGTGAAAATGTCATCAGTAAAGATCAGCAGTTGGATATTAACGGGGCCTATTTCCCCGCAGATGACTCACTTTATTTAGCAGGAGATATGGAAAACCTGCCGGTTAAATACATACAACCATACCTGGAAACCATCATGCAAAATATGCAGGGATTGGGTTCAGGAAAAATAGCTTTGGAAGGAAATGTTAAACACCTGAAACTGGTAGGGGATGTATACCTTGAAAACGGATCATTTGACGTTGGTTACCTTAATACGCGGTATTTTCTGTCGGATTCCGTTCATTTTGTGGAGGATGCTATTGAGTTCAGGAACATAAAAGTTTATGATGTTTATGGTCATAGTGGAACGTTCAATGGTGAACTTAAGCACAAAACCTTTAAGGATATGTCGTTCGATATGTTCCTTGACTTTAACAATATGCTCGCATTAAATACAACGTCCAAGGATAATGATATTTATTATGGAACCGTTTATGGAACAGGCGTTATGGCAATTTATGGCGAGGGATCGAAAGTGCATATGGATATCAATGCAAGGACTGAAAGCAATTCAGAAATCTTTTTACCATTGACATCGACAGAAGTGGCAGCAGAAAGCGGATTTGTACGGTTTGTTTCTCAAAAAGAGAGTTCTCAACAGGTTGAAAAAGAAGAGGAGAATCTGGATTTGTCAGGATTCTCTTTCAATATGGAAGTGGAAGCAACACCGGATGCAAAGGTGGAACTTATCTTTGATTCCAGAATCGGAGATATTATAAAAGGACAGGGGAGTGGGACGTTGGACTTTAGTTACGATACCAAGTCCGACTTTAAAATGTACGGAGACTATACAGTGACCAGTGGTGAATATCTGTTTACGGCTCAGAATGTCATTAATAAACGATTTGATATTGAACCGGGTGGTGTCATCAAATGGAGTGGTGATCCGTATAATGCGACATTGAACCTCGATGCCTATTACAGAACAAAAGCTTCCCTGTATGATTTATTACAAAGCGGAGCGGTGGATGATGTTAACAGAAGTTTGCGGGTTCCGGTAAATTGTCATATGATGCTGACTGATAATCTTATGAACCCGACGATTAAGTTTGATGTGGTTCTTCCAACGGCAGATCAGGTGACGCAGCAAAGTGTTGCTAACGTTCTGAGTAATGAGAATGAAGTCCAGCGGCAGGTGATTTATCTTTTAATGTTTAACCGTTTTTATTCAATTGAAGGAAATGGCAACTATGGCGCTTCCAACCAGGCTGCGGTAGTTACAGCCAGTGAGTTTGCATCGAATCAGTTAAGTAACATGCTGTCACAGCTAAGCGACGATTTTGACCTGGGAGTTAATTACAGGCCTGCCGATGCTGCATCGTTAACAAAGCAGGAGGTAGAGATGATGTTCAGTACTAAAATGTTTAACGATAAATTGTCGATTAACGGAAACTTTGGTTACCGGGAAACACAGACATCTGCATCGAATTTTGTGGGAGATTTTGATGTGGATTACCGCCTGAACCCCAAAGGTAATTTTAAACTTAAAGCGTATTCCCATACCAATGATAACATCATTTACGAAAACTCTCCAACAACACAGGGATTTGGTTTTGTTTATAAGGAAGAATTCAATAGCTTTGGTGAATTGGTTCAGCATTACAAGAGCCTTCTGAAGAAGAAAGAAGAAAATAACGCCAATACAAATGAAGATACCAGCCGTAAATAATGTCTTGTCACACAACATTTTTACAGCCGTTTTAAACATTTTGCAAAGGCATCTTGTTCTGTAACGTAAACACAATACTTAACCTTAGTTCAAAAAAAAGATGGCAATACTTCTCACTAAAGAATCAAAAGTACTTGTTCAGGGATTCACAGGAAAAGAGGGATCCTTTCATGCCGGTCAAATGATTGAATACGGCACAAATGTGGTAGGTGGTGTAACTCCTGGTAAGGGAGGCACATTGCATATGGACCTGCCTGTTTTTAATACAGTTTCTGAAGCAGTAAAAGCAACAGGGGCTGATGTTTCCGTAATTTTTGTTCCGCCGCCATTTGCTGCCGATGCCATTATGGAAGCTGCTGAGGCCGGAATTAAAACAATTGTAGCCATTACGGAAGGCATTCCGACTCAGGATATGGTTAAGGTTCAGGAATATCTGAAAGAAACTCAAGCCCGTCTGGTTGGTCCGAATTGTCCGGGAATTATTACACCGGGAGCCGGTAAAGTTGGTATTATGCCTGGCTTTATTCATACACCGGGTAAAATTGGTATCGTGTCACGTTCTGGCACATTAACATATGAAGCCGTTTATCAGACAGGGCAGGTTGGTTTAGGCCAGTCATCGTGTATCGGTATAGGTGGTGACCCTATTATAGGATCTTCCACCAAAGATATCGTGGAAATGTTTATGAATGACCCGGAAACGGAGGGTATTATACTTATTGGTGAAATAGGTGGTAGCATGGAGGTTGAGGCTGCCGAATGGATTAAGGAAAACGGAACCAAACCGGTTGTTGGGTTTATTGCAGGTCAGACTGCTCCAAAAGGAAAACGTATGGGACATGCGGGTGCCATTGTGGGTGGTAAAGCCGATACGGCAGAAGCCAAAATGAAAATTATGGCAGATTGTGGCATTCATGTGGTAAAATCACCATCTGACATTGGCCGTACCATGCTGAAAGCATTAGGAAAAAATTAGTATTATTCCGATATAACAAGCGAGGGTTTCATTCAAAACGAAACCCTCGCTTTGTTTTATAAGGATTTTACAGCGTAATAACCTTATCAGCTATTTTTTGCAGCTCAATAATATCCATCATCGTTCCTGCAATGCCAACTTCAATTTTGTCCATTAAGTCATAATGCTTCAGACAGGTTTTACAGGCCATCAGCTTTACCCCTTTTTGTTCCAATGCTTTGGCAACGTCAGTAACAGGAGAACCTTTACAAATTAACTTTACGCCGCTATTGTAAAATACAATAAAACGGGGCAATTCATCTTCTTCATTAATCAACTTAAAATAGTTGGTAATAAGTTGCAGACCCAAGGCTTCATCGCCTGATCCCATGCCATCGTGTGATATCTGAATCAATGTATTTTTAAAGTTTTTCATGTGTGTGAATTTAACAAAATGTTGAGTAAATGTTTGAGGGGCAGCAGTAGAATCTTAGCCACTTGTAAAAAAAGATTTTGCTTTTATATTTATTTTTTTAACTCTATTGTTGTGTAACAATCTTATTTGCAGGGTTTTATGGTTTTTTCACTTAGTAAAAAATTATTTTCGTTGATTATCATTCTTTTGATAGTGATATTATTAAAATCTAAATTGCTTTTCCTTATTTTCTCAATCGCCTCCTCAATTTTTTTATCAGGAACATTACAGCCAAAAATTATTTCTTTAACATATTTACTTTCGTAATTGATGTACTCATGTTCCGATTTTTGATCTTTACATCGTGAAATTGCTCGAATTTCTTTTTCATATTTCCATCTAATTGATTTAGTTGTCAACCAGTATAGAATAATCCGATAAAGATCGGTTGCACCATCAAGTTCTCTCAATTCGGCGAGATATTTAACAGGACACAAAATGAATTTACCATCATATTTATGAGGAAAATTAAATCCAATACAGATACCAGAGTGCTTATCAGCATAGTATGACCACATTAAAACCTCATTATTAACTTCGGAAAAGCATGACAATTTGTATTCCTTCCTTTTCTCTTTTAATATTTCAGCCTGATTACTCTGATTCTTGAACTTTCTTTTTAGTTCTCTTCTTTCCTGTCGTGAAATTTTTACTGATAAATTATTAATTGTCTCTTCAACTAGTTTTTCGTCATAGTTTATTCTTAATAGTTTCTCGTTACAATCAAAAGGGTCATTAAAAGTATTTGGATCAGAAAATTTTAAGGATTGCTTTAGTAATATTTCCTTAAGCGCCACATCAAATACTGCATATTGATAAAAAATCTCAGTTTCTATAACTTTTTTTAAATCATTCGTTATAATATCTTCAATTTCAGACTTAAATATCATGGAGAGCTGTTTTTTAACCTTTCACCAAGCTAGACTTATCTACTCAATTGTTGTTATTTCTGCCTTATATATTATCTTTCTAATTCATCAAGTAATTCTTTACAGAAGGTTCCTTTGGGAACAGGGGCATTTCAACTTTGAGAATCTAAAATTACATTAAATATTTCATGGATAAAACTTTAAAAACACAAAGCGAGGGCTTCGTTTGGAACGAAACCCTCGCTATTTTAGCGTTATAGACAAAAAAACCCGCTTTAAGCGGGTTCTTTGTTATTGTGAATCTGAATAATCTGTTAAACGATTTTCTTCATGGCTGCCATGGCTTCACGCAACTCGGCACCAACAATTTCCACATCGTGGTAACGGATCTCATCGTTAATTTCAATCAGTTCCTTGTTATCGACGTGGGCGTCTTTACCATCGTTAAAGTTCTTTCCGATAACATTGGTGTCAACAGACGACATGAAATCGGCCAGAAGCGGACGGCAGGCATGATCGAAAAGGTAACAACCGTATTCTGCAGTATCAGAAATAATGCGGTTCATCTCGTACAGTTTTTTGCGGGCGATGGTGTTAGCAATAAGAGGCGTTTCGTGCAGCGATTCGTAATAAGCAGATTCAGGTTTGATGCCGGATTCGGTCATGGACTCGAATGCCAGTTCCACACCTGCTTTTACAAAGGCTACCATTAACGTGCCATTATCAAAATATTCCTGTTCCGGGATCGTAACATCAGAAGCCGGAGTTTTTTCAAATTCTGTTTCGGCTGTTGCAGCTCTCCATGTCAACAGGTTTTTATCGCCGTTAGCCCAGTCTTCCATCATGGTGGTAGAGAAGGTGCTGTCCAGAATGTCATCCATATGTTTGATAAACAGCGGACGCATAATCTCTTTCATTTCTTCAGCCAGTTTAAAAGCCTCAACCTTGGCTGGATTTGACAGACGATCCATCATGTTGGTGATCCCACCGAATTTCAACGCTTCAGTTGTTACTTCCCATCCGTACTGGATTAGTTTAGAAGCATATCCTTTGTCAATGCCTTTTTCAACCATTTTGTCGAACATCAGAATGGATCCGGTTTGTAGCAGACCACAAAGAATGGTTTGCTCACCCATTAAGTCTGATTTCACTTCAGCAACAAAAGAAGAGTGCAGAACACCGGCTTTATGACCACCTGTTCCGGCGCAATATGCTTTGGCAATTTCCATACCGTCGCCATTCGGGTCGTTTTCGCGGTGAACCGCAATTAATGTAGGAACACCAAAGCCACGGAGGTATTCGTTACGAACCTCAGAACCCGGAGATTTAGGTGCTACCATTATTACTGTAATGTCTTCACGGATCTTCATTCCTTCTTCCACGATGTTGAAACCGTGAGAGTAAGAAAGACATGAATTCTTTTTCATTAACGGAACAACAGCTTCAATTACATTGGTGTGCTGTTTGTCCGGTGTTAAGTTGATCACTAAATCAGCAGTGGGGATCAGTTCTTCATAAGTGCCAACTTTGAAATTATTTTCAGTAGCATTTTGATAGGATGCACGTTTTTCATCAATTGCTGACTGGCGCAGTGCATAACTTACGTCCAGACCGCTGTCGCGTAAATTAAGTCCCTGGTTTAAACCCTGTGCACCACAACCAACGATAACGATTTTTTTCCCTTTTAAATAATCCACACCTCCGTCGAATTCGGCGCTGTCCATAAAGTCGCATTTGCCTAACTCCTGTACTTTCAGACGAAAAGGAAGTGAGCTAAAATAATTTGCCATGTTTATTTATTTATTATATCCTGTTTAAAATCAAATTTTTTAGACGGCTGCAAAGATAGTCAATTTTACCCAAAATATGAGCTTTGTCATGTTAGAATCAAGTATCATGTATCACGTATCAGGATTTCTTAATTTGATTAAATCCTCTATTCCTGACCGAAGCGTCAGGAACACCTCCTTTTTGCTTCGATATGTTCCAGCATTGTTTCGGGACTACTTAGCAACCTAAAGGAGAACATGTGACTTTTACATGTTAAGATCAAGTCTTATGTCTTGTGTCTTGATTCTTGTATCTTGATACTAATTTGACAGTTTATCTAAAATTGCATCCCTTTCTCTGAGAAACTCTGAAAGTCTTTCGATAGAAGAACGTGTAATAGCTATTCGTCCGGAGCGAATAAACTGCATTACACCAAACTGGTTCAGCTGGTCGAAAAATTCCTGTGTCTCTGATTTGTGGCCTGTCTTTTCAATAACCGTAAAATCGTGAGTTACCTCAAGAATGCGGGCATTATATTTTCGGATCAACCCTTCAATAAGATCTGTTTTCATCAATTCTTCAGTTGGAACTTTATATAAGGCCACTTCCTGGAAGATCATCTCATCGTTGGTATGATAAAATGCTTTCAGAACCTCAACCTGTTTTTCAATTTGTGTTACCACTTTTTTAACGGTATCTTCGGTTACTTCAATTACAATGGTAAACTTACTGATGCCTTTTATGGCAGATTCCGAAACGGTAAGACTTTCGATATTGATTTTTCTGCGCGTAAAAATAATGGTGATCCGGTTTAGCAAACCAATGTTATTTTCAGTAAAAGCAGATATGATATATTCCTGTTTCATGATTTTCTTTTTTTGTGTTGTTACTCCTTATTTTTTTGGTACTTCAAGAAGAATCTCTGATACAGATGCTCCGGTTGGAACCATCGGGAATACATTGTCTTCTTTTTCAATCATAACCTCAAGCAGGTAAGGACCTTTGTGATCTATCATTTTCTGAATCTCTTCCTCAAGATTTTTGCGTTCGGTCACCCTTACAGAAGGAACACCAAACCCGTCGCCCAGTTTAATGAAATCAGGGTTGTTGAGGTTCGTAAATGAGTAGCGTTTTTCGAAAAACAGCTGTTGCCACTGGCGTACCATTCCTAAAAAGTTATTGTTCAGGATCACAACTTTTACAGGAAGTTTTTCCTGTGCTATGGTTCCCATTTCCTGCATGGTCATCTGGAATCCGCCATCACCGCAAACGGCAAAAACTTCGCGGTCAGGAGTACCGAATTTTGCGCCAATGGCAGCCGGAAGGCCGAATCCCATGGTTCCTAGACCACCTGATGTTACGGCACTTCTGGATTTGGTATATTTAAAATAGCGGCTGGCTATCATCTGGTGCTGACCAACATCGGTAACCAAAACAGAGTTGTTATCGGTTTTTTCAGCAAGGATACGGGCAACCTCTCCCATGGTCAATCCAGGTTTTTTAGGATGGATATCATTCTCAATGACTTTTTTGAGTTCGATATCGTAACAATCTTTAAATTCCTGTAACCATGCATCATGATGGTTTGGCTTAACCGCATACGTAAGGAAACGGAGTGCCTTTTTGGCATCACCCAAAATTGCCACCTCAGTTTTTACGTTTTTGTCAATCTCTGCCGGATCAATCTCGATGTGTATCACCTTGGCCTGCTTGGCATAACGGCTCACATCGCCGGTAACGCGGTCATCGAAACGCATTCCCACAGCAATCAATACATCACACTCGTTGGTTTTAATGTTTGGACCGTAATTGCCATGCATTCCCAGCATACCAACATTCAACGGATGATCAGTAGGCAGTGCACTGGTTCCCAGTAACGTCCATGCAGAAGGAATTCCTGTTTTTTCAATAAATTCCTTAAGCTCACGTTCTCCGTGCGATAAAATAACTCCCTGTCCAAAAAGCAGAAGTGGTTTACGTGCTTTATTAATTAGCTCGGCTGCTTCGTCAATTTTGGTCGGATCAATTTCATATTCCGGAATGTAGCTTCTGATCTTTTTGGTTTTAGTATATGAGAAGTCCAGTTCTTTAAACTGTGCATCTTTGGTTATATCAACTAAAACCGGACCCGGACGTCCTGTTCTGGCAATATAAAATGCCTTGGCCAGAACCTCAGGAATTTCTTCAGTTTTAGTGATCTGGTAATTCCATTTTGTGACCGGCATAGAAATACCCACAACGTCAGACTCCTGGAATGCATCAGTACCTAAAAGTGGTGATGCAACCTGACCGGTAATGCAGACGAGCGGAGTTGAATCGATGTTTGCATCAGCAAGTCCTGTCACGAGGTTTGTGGCACCCGGACCTGAAGTGGCAAAACATACACCGACATTTCCGGTGACCCTGGCATAACCCTGTGCAGCGTGAATAGCACCCTGCTCATGTCTGGTTAAAACGTGTTTTACTTTGTCTCTGTAGTCGTAAAGGGCATCGTAAATGGGCATAATTGCACCACCCGGATAACCAAAGATCAACTCTACCTTTTCTTCAATCAAAGAGCGAATAACTGCTTCTGAGCCTGAAATTCTTTCTGTTGCCATATCTATTGCGTTTATTCTATGATTCTAACTGCGCCTTTGTCGGCACTTGTAACAAATTTTGAATATGCTTTTAATGCATTGGATACTTCACGATCCCTGTTGCGGGCAGTGAATGCATCCTTGCCATATTTTTCTTCTTCTTTTCTTCTCTCTGCTAATTCCACATCGCTGAGTTTTACCTGTAGCAAACGTTTTGAAACACTAATCTCGATGATGTCGCCATCTTTTACAAGACCAATATTGCCTCCTGCGCCTGCTTCCGGTGAAATATGTCCGATAGACAGACCGGATGTTCCTCCTGAGAATCGTCCATCTGTAATCAGGGCACATTCTTTGCCCAGATGGCGTGATTTAATATAGGACGTAGGATAGAGCATTTCCTGCATTCCCGGACCTCCTTTCGGACCTTCGTAGGTGATCACTACCACATCGCCGGCTTTGACCTCTCCGCCTAAAATACCATCCACAGCAGCATCCTGAGAGGTATAAACCTTAGCTGTTCCTGAAAAATCAAACAAATCCTCATCGATACCGGCAGTCTTCAAAACACATCCATCCTGTGCAATGTTTCCGAAAAGCACAACTAATCCACCCTCTTTGGAGTAGGCATGTTCAATATCCCTGATGCAGCCACGTTCACGGTTGCTGTCGTGCTGACGGTAATATTTTTCCTGTGAACCCATTTCCTTGCTGCGGACACCAGCCGGAGCACTAAGGAATACCTGTTTGGCTTCTTCGCTGGCAGTATCGCGCATGATGTCCCACTGATTAATGGCTTCTTTCAATGATAAACCGTCAGCTCTTGAAACGCCTGTTTCCAGTAAGCCGCCTCGTTCCAGTTCGCCGAGTATCCCGATAATACCACCGGCACGGTTTACATCTTCAATATGATAATTTGAGTTGGGAGCCACTTTACTCAGAACCGGAATTTTGCGCGACAGTTCATCAATGTCTTTCATAGTGAAATTTACACCGGCTTCATGCGCAATTGCCAGAATATGCAGTACTGTATTAGTTGAACCACCCATGGCAATATCCAGTGTCATAGCGTTCATAAATGCATCTCTTGTTGCAATGGAGCGGGGCAGAACCGATTCATCACCGTCGCGGTAGTATTTCCATACATTTTCAACGATAATATCGGCTGCTTTTTCAAACAATCTAGTTCTGTTTTTATGGGTTGCCACAATGGTTCCGTTTCCTGGTAGTGCCAGACCGATGGCTTCATTCAGGCAGTTCATAGAGTTGGCCGTAAACATACCGGAGCATGATCCGCAGGTAGGGCAGGCATTCTGTTCTACTGCCCTTACGGTTTCATCATCTATACTATCATCGGCTCCCATCACAATGGCATCAACAAGGTCCCACTGTTTTCCAAGTG
The DNA here is from genome assembly GCF_042219825.1 of Quyinboa mangrovi. Lineage (NCBI taxonomy): Bacteria > Pseudomonadati > Bacteroidota > Bacteroidia > Bacteroidales > Quyinboaceae > Quyinboa > Quyinboa mangrovi. The sequence continues at coordinate 39,732 of NZ_JBHJHQ010000005.1, read as the reverse complement.
CATTACCGGCTTCCATAGGTCCTCCTGATACAAATACCGTTGGAATATTAAGCCTCATGGCAGCAATCAGCATTCCCGGAGTAATCTTGTCACAGTTGCTTATGCAGACCATGGCATCCACCTTGTGTGCGTTACACATATATTCCACACTGTCGGCAATCAGGTCGCGCGATGGTAAGGAGTATAACATCCCTCCATGTCCCATGGCAATACCGTCGTCGATAGCAATCGTATTAAATTCGGCTGCAAAACAACCTTTTTCTTCAATTAAACCTTTAATGTGCTGTCCTATATGCTGAAGGTGAACGTGACCAGGAACCATCTGTGTAAAGGAATTTACGATGGCAATAATCGGCTTGCCGATCTGCTCTTCCTTCATTCCGTTTGCTCTCCATAAACTTCTGGCTCCTGCCATTTTTCTACCCTGTGTGACGGTGTCACTTCTAAGTGGTGTCTTCATATTCATCAATCTTTTCTGTATCTCCCTTAACATTAAAAAAGCCTTTCTCTGTTTGAAGTGAGAAAGGCCTTAGAATATCCTTGTTTAATTACGTACCGTTCTCATTTCATTCTGTATCCAATTAGAATGACCACCACGACGAGGCTAAGAACTGTATGTAATTTTGATATCATCAATTTCAAATTTTGATTGACAAATGTACACCTTATATTGATACCTGCAAAAAAATATTAGTAAAAATGCCCTGAAAAATTCAATTTAGAATAAAAACAGGGGTGAAATGTTATAATTCCTAAGATTTCGCAGAATTTAGGATATTGTTTTTTCGAAATTAATGTTTTTAAATTGGAATCTCCTACGGTTATTATTGAACAAATATTAACATTATGAGAATTTTCTTGTTTAAGTAGTTGAATAAAAAGATTGAGAATTTTGGGAAATATTCAACCAATGTTAAATAATTTAAACTGTTTGAATACATTTGTCGTAAATATTTGAAATGGAATTTAATTCATATACGCTGATCATAGGGGCATCCATTATACTGGTGATCTCTTATTTTTTTAACCTGTTATCATCTAAGACACGTATTCCCAGTGTTTTAATGTTGATTATATTGGGTATGCTTTTACGTGAAGGATTGCATATGGCAGGTTACAATAAAATTAACTGGATGCCGGTACTGGAGGTTCTGGGAATTGTCGGGTTGATTCTGATTGTTCTTGAGGCATCAATTGATTTAAAACTTACGCGTAAAAAGACAAAGATGATTATGACGTCTTTTACGGTAGCGTTTATATCTTTTGTGGTCAATACGTTTTTGATTGCATTTATTGTGCAGGCATTCATTCCACATATTGAGTATATTATATCCCTGGTGTATGCTATGCCGTTTTCAATTATAAGCAGTGCTATCGTATTGCCCAGTGTGGCCCATCTGGCCGAGGACAAAAAAGAGTTTCTGATTTACGAAAGCACCTTTTCAGATATTCTCGGTATTATGGCATTTTATCTTCTGATTGAGAATATCGGTGAGACTAATTCAGCCATGATTGGAATAGAAGTTACAGGAAATATCCTGGTTACTATTATTATATCAGTGGTAGTAGCATATGCATTATTAATAGGATTACAAAAAATTAAGAAGAATATAAAGTTAACCCTGTTGATTGCTATTTTGCTTTTGCTGTATTCGGTGGGGAAAATGTTCCATATTTCATCGTTACTGATCATTCTTATGTTTGGTCTGGCGTTGGCGAATCCACAGATCTTTTTTCGCAGGTTCTTTAAAAAACATTATAACCCGGAACGATGCTCTATCATATTAAATGATTTTAAATTTCTGACGGCAGAAACTGCTTTTGTGGTCAGAACATTTTTCTTCGTCATATTTGGTGCATCGCTGGCTGTTACCAGTTTATTTCATGCCCAGGTCATAGTGCTAAGTCTTATTAGTCTGGTTGTAATTTATGGATCGAGATGGATACAGTTTTATTTTGTAGATAGAAAAGATATGTATCCACAGGTATTTCTTGCTCCCAGGGGCCTGATTTCAGTACTTCTGTTTTTTGCCATTCCTAAAGAATTGAAACTACCGGATTTTGAAGCTGGCATACTTTTATTTATTATACTGTTCTCCAATATTATCATGGCTTTTTCGTTAGTAAAAGGAGATAAAAAGGATAAAGGGGCTGAGCTGCCTGCATCAACAGAGTCTGAGCACTGATTATGGATAAAAAGCAGAGAAATAAAATTTTCTATATTTGTACAAAATAATTTGGATGAGGACCTTTCCCTTGGTGATATTACTCTCTCTTGTTGCGCTTTGCAGTACGGCACAAATCAGTCATGGCGGAAAGCCGGTAGGAATTTCTGCGATGGGAATGAAGAGATTATCATTTGATGAGGTAAAAATGCCCGAAATCAGAAGCGCTTTAAAATCGCAAAGTTTTGATGCTGATAAAATCCACTTAAAAACCTTAAAGTTTGCTGAAAGCTTTCCTGTAGATCTGACACCGGATAACTCGGGAGTGTGGAGCACACTAAGTGATGGTTCTAAAGTATGGCGCTTACTTGTTTCGTCAGAGGGCGCCAAATCTTTAAATATCATATTCAGTAAATATCATATTCCTTCAGGAGCTCAATTGTTTATTTATAATCCTGAAATGACCCAGATTTTGGGAAGTTTTACATCTGCCAACAATAAAGCAAGTGGAATTTTACCGGTGATGCCATTGGATGGAGACAAGCTCATTGTAGAATACATCGAACCTGCTAATGTGGCTTTCGGAGGTGAACTGGAGATCGGCACTATTAATCACGATTTTATGGGAATAAATGATATTTTAAAGGATATTCCCATTGGTAATTTTGGTAGCAGCCAGGCCTGCGAGGTGAATCTGAGTTGTGAAAATGGCTGGGATCAGCAATCGCAGAGTGTTGTTAAAATGATTATCGACGGTAATGAGTTGTGTTCCGGATCATTGATCAATAATACAGCAGAAGACGGTACTCCATACGTTCTTACTGCTGCACACTGTTATACAGATCATAGCTTTAATGCGTACGGTACCATTTTTATATTTAATTACCAGGTGCCCAATTGCTACAACACGATTGAAGGAAGCCGTGAGCAAACCGTTGCAGGCGGATATATGAGGGCATATTCCGAGCAGGAAGAGTTTAAAAATTCTGATTATGCACTGGTTGAAATGAGTGTGATTCCTCCAGCCGCATACAGGGCGTATTACAGTGGATGGGATGCTTCAGTAACTTCAGTGACTGATGTTGTTGCAATACATCATCCTAATGGTGATGTAAAAAAAATATCGCGTGACGAAGATGCTGTTGGGATCACATCACTTATTGTAAACAATTATTATTATAAAACCTATTCCCACTGGTGGATTAAGGATTGGGAATCAGGAGTGACTGAAGGTGGATCATCCGGTTGTCCACTGTTTAATCAGGAAGGGTATATTATTGGAGCTTTGAGTGCTGGTCAGGCAAGTTGTACCAATATGATCAATGATTTCTTTTTTTGTCTGAGTAAAGTATGGACATCACATTCGGATCAGACGAAAACCTTGAAATACTGGCTCGATCCTTTAAATTCCGGTTCACTGAAACTGGATGGTTATATTCCGGAAGAATTGGATACAGTAGAGCGCATAAGTAATGTAAAAAAGGGAGAAGATATTAACGTTGTCAGCCTGGGCTCAAATGGATACCTTGGCGGATTTAATAAAGCAGGCATAACAAAATATGCAGAACACTACCAGTTGACAGAAGGCTATGAAGGGCAGGTTCTGGGGCTTTATTTCGTGCCACAACTGGGATCAGCATCATCGGCGTCCAGTATTAACTTCAAAGTATGGGAGGGTGGTGCGCAACCCGGAAATGAATTGTGGAGTAAACAGGTTTATATAAAAGAATGGCTCAGAACACAGAAAATTGATGGAACGGTTAGCAAATTTGGTAACACTGGAGGATATTATACAAAGGCATATTACAACGATAAAGAAAACTTTATAGAAATTGATGAGAATGTTGAAACTGGTAACGATTTTTATGCGGGGTATGAAATAGTGTCAAACGGTCCGGTTGATACATTTGCACTATACCAGGTTGTTGATCGTGGCGGGAGTGGTGAAAATACTGCATGGTTTTATCAGAATGATGCATGGAATACGTTCCCAAATTATTCAGGATCACCTGTGAATAGCAGCCTGTATGTGGATGCCGTGGTAAGGATTTATAAAAATCCGAGCGATACCTTTATTCCCACAAACAATAAAAAAATTGTAAAGTTTATTGAACCCTCGCCGGCTATAGGTGATTATTTTACATTGCATTTTACGGATCCTCTTTCAGAAGATGCTGTACTTTCTGTGTATACGCTAAATGGTACCAAGATTGACGAAAAGAATATGCCTTCCGGTTCTTCTTCATATGACGAAACCTTTGCAACCAAGGCAAGTGGGATTTATATACTAAGAATTATTTATCAGAGTAAAACTGAAGTTTACCGCGTTGTTAATCTCTCAAATTTTTAGAAACAAGATTCAAGATATAAGATAATTTTTAGTCTTGATTCTAATAAATTAATGAAAAAACAGGTAGGCCAGCAATATCGAAGCTACAATACCTACAAAATCGGCAATTAAACCACAGGTAACGGCATATCTTGTATTTTTTATGCCCACTGATCCAAAGTAAACGGCAATAATATAAAATGTGGTGTCGGTTGCACCCTGAACGGTTGACGCTACTCTTCCAACAAATGAATCTGCTCCGTACGTCGTCATGGCATCCACCATCATACCGCGTGCGCCGCTTCCGCTTAATGGTTTCATAAAAGCTGTTGGAAGTGCTTCCACAAAATCAGTATTGATTCCCAAAAGATGAAATCCGGCAGCAATAAAACTGATGAGTTCATCCATTGCACCCGATGCTCTGAAAACGCCAATAGCTACCAGAATTGCCACTAAATATGGAATTATTTTTATGGCTATTTTAAAACCATCCTTTGCGCCATCAATAAACGCATCATATACATTTATTTTTCGTATGGCTGCCATTCCTATAAACAAAATGATCACTGAAAACAGGATAATGTTGGCAGTAAGACTCGAGACAACCTTGATTTGCTCTTCATCCAGGTTCATGAATAAAATAATCATTCCGGCAACCAAAACAGTCAATCCTCCCAAATAGGATAGTATCACCTTATTAAACAGATTTATTTTCTGGTAAATGGCAACGCTTACCAGTCCTGCTAACGTTGAGAAAAATGTAGCAAGTAAAATTGGGAGAAATATATCTGTTGGATTTACTGCTCCCAACTGTGCCCGGTAAACCATTACACTGATCGGCAGGATGGTGAGCCCTGAGGTATTCAGTACCAGGAACATGATCATTGGATTGCTGGCAACTTTTTTATTCGGATTGGTTTCCTGCATTTGGTTCATGGCCTGTAATCCGATAGGCGTAGCAGCGTTATCGAGGCCAAGCATATTAGCTGCAACATTCATGACGATAGAACCGTACGCCGGATGGCCTTTGGGGAGATCAGGAAAAATTTTCTGAAAAAACGGGCCGATTAGTTTTGCGAATCCGTTAATAGCTCCGGCTTTTTCCCCAATTTTCATCAGCCCCATCCATAAGGTAAGCACACCAGTTAATCCCAGGGAAATTGTAAAACCTGTTTCGGCACTGTCGAATGTGGCTTTCATCATTTCGGGGAAAACATCAAGGTCGCCAAAAAAAATCAATCTGATGAGAGCGACAATGAATGCAATTACGAAAAAGGCTATCCAGATGTAATTAAGTACCATATTACATGACGGTTTTAGCAAATGTAGCTAAAATCGTGTATAATTCATGACATAAAAAAAGCAATGACTGTCATAGCCACTGCTTTTTTTTATTTAACCTTAATATTCTATTTAATTGTTACTTCAAGTGGCTTTGTAATCTGAACCGCAAAATCGTTCAGATACTTTTCCCACTCCTCAGTTGATGCAAATTGTTTGCTTTCTTTCCAGAAGAATCCTGCATAGTAAATTATTTTGCCATCTATAGGTTTCATGTGGAATAGTAGATGGCTTTTTTCGGGCTGATTTACAATGTATTCCTCGTATCCGGTTACATATTTCGGATCAACCACAACCGCATTATTTAATTCTGAACCAAAATATGCTTTGTCATCAAAATTGAACCAGGCTGCATTTTCATCGGCACTGATCTTTTTTTTCTTTTCATGCAGTGTTATTCCGACAGTAATGGCATCCGTTCCTTCTACGGTCACTTCAAAACGCGTCAGGTTCGAACCTTTATCAATCGAAATATACTTTGTTTCAGTCACCGTGTCGTTGCCTGCGGCATACGGCGCATATTCCAGTTTAAAATCGCCCCGAAGAATGCCGTCTTCGATCTTATGCCATTTAATATAGTTTTTAGCGGCGTACATTTTACCGGTTTTTTCATCAAAAACCATTGTGCCACCTGAGCCACGACTACTGCCAACATGGTAGTTATCCAGCCCTTCGCCGGTGTCTTCATGGTATGTTCCACCTTCAGATGGTTTTTTGTACCATTTGTTGATAATGGGATAATCCACCTTTTTGAGCCAACAGTCCACACCGCTTGACAGAGTTCCTCCCGGATCGCCCGCTTCAGTGAGACGCTGCGCTTCAGGACCATAAACCCTGAAAGCCACACGGTCATTCTCCCACGCGTAATCGTCTATGCGCTCAGGCACAAATCGTGAATAACATACAATCTCTTCGTCCGGTGCAGCTTCACCCGGTTTTAAGTTTCTGAGCAAAAATTCAGCAGATGAATTTGCGGCTATTTCAGGCTGAAACAACGCTACAGTTGCCGTATCAGAATCTTTCCCTTTACTCAGCTGAACCGGAAAAAATAATCCGTTCCCAAGGTTTTCTGCGACCAAGGTCCCGGAAAGATCAAGGCTGTGTTTTTGGAGTGCACCTAAAGGAACAGAAACGATTTCATGAGTGCGTTCAACCTTGGTTGAATTGTTTACAATTACCGTAACTCCGCTTTCCTTGGTACACGAACCAAGAAGTACAACAATTATGGATGCGTAGATTAAATTTTTGATGCGCATGGCAATCGGATTATAACGTTATTTTTTAAGATCGTGTACAACTTTCATTGCAGCTTTTACTTTTGCAGTTACTTCGTCGTACTTTTCATTTTTAATGACATCAGCAGGGAAAAGCTTTGATCCTAATCCAACACAGGACACACCTGCATCAAACCAGGCTTTCAGATTTTCAGGATCAGTTGATACACCACCGGAAGGCATGATCTTAGTCCATGGACATGGCGCTTTAATTGATTTTACAAATGAAGGGCCACCAACCTCAGAGCCAGGGAAAATCTTTACAATTTCCACACCCAGTTCTTCAGCAAGATTGATTTCGGATAATGTGCCACAACCAGGCATCCATGCAATCTTACGGCGGTTACAAACTTTAGCTATATCAGGATTCAGTGATGGGGAAACGATAAAGTTAACCCCAAGCTGAATGTACAGCGATGCTGTTCCAGGATCAACCACAGAACCTACACCCATAACCATTTCAGGGCAATTTTCGGCAACCCATTTATTCACTTCAGAAAATACTTCGTGTGCATAATCACCGCGATTGGTGAATTCAAAAACACGGGCACCACCATCGTAGCAAGCTTTAATGACTTTTTTTACGATTTCGGCGTCTTTGTTATAATATAAAGGTACCAATCCGGTTTCAACTACCGTGTTCAGTACATGCATTCTGTCAAATCTGGCCATAATAATCAATTTTAAAATTAAAAGGTAAAAGGCAAAAGCTGTTTTTAGAACAAAGGCAAAATTGAAAAGTAAAAAGTCAAAAACATTTTTACAATTTATCTTTATCTTAAATATTTGCTTTTGAATTTACCACGATTCTTCCTAATATTTTTTTTAATTGTTCTGATTCATCTTGTAAATAACGTAACTCTTCTTTAAGCTCTCCTTCAAAAGAAATTGTTGCATCAATTATACGAAGCCAGTAACTACTTTCCCGCATCTCTTTAAGCGAAATTTCAGTTTTGTAAATAAAATCAGCTTTTGAAGAGCCTGCCTGGGCTTCCTCATAATTGGCACCGGGAGAAGTACATGATTTTGAAAGTTGATATCGAATATTATTGTATTCCGGTTCTCCTGGCAGGTTTCCCAAAAATAATATATTCCTTACAGCAAAATTAAAGAGACGTTCAGCCAAATCATTTTTCATGATGCGCTTTATTTTATCATTAAATTATATAAAAAACACATATTTGTAAAATTGAATTCTCTACGTCTTTTTTAACTTTCTCCTTTTGACTTTTTCCTTTACCGTTCCCCCTTTTGCCTTGTTTATCGGTCCACTCTTGCACTTCCACCACCGATAATCTTTTCTACCTCCGATAAGGTTGCCATGGTAGTATCGCCGGGTGTTGTCATTGCCAGGGCGCCGTGAGCAGCACCGTATTCTACCGCTTTAGCACCATCGTTGAATTCAAGGAAGCCATAAATCAGTCCGGAGGCAAAGCTGTCTCCGCCACCGACACGGTCCATAATTTCCAGGTCTTCGCGGTGTTGTGCTTCATGGATTTCCCCGTCGGCATAGCAAATAGCTCCCCATGAATTTACAGTGGCTGATTTTACTGTACGCAAGGTTGTTGCAATAACCTTGAAGTTAGGATATTCCTTCACTGCATTTTTAATCATGGATTTGTATCCACCCAGATCCAGTTCTTTCAGTTCGTCATCGTTTCCGGCAACCTCAAGTCCCAGACAGGCTGTAAAGTCTTCTTCGTTACCAATCATCACATCCACATATTTCGCAATTTCCTTGTTGACCTCCTGAGCTTTGGCTTCGCCACCAATGGCTTTCCATAATGACGGACGGTAGTTCAGGTCGTAGGAAACGATAGTTCCGTATTTCTTGGCTATTTTAACGGCTTCGATCACTGTTTCTGCAGCCGTTTCCGATAACGCAGCAAAAATTCCACCGGTGTGAATCCAGCGAACACCTAAGGTTCCAAAGATATATTCCCAGTCAATATCGCCCGGTTTTAGTTGAGAAGCAGCCGTATTGCCACGATCCGATACTCCTTTGGCTCCACGAATACCGAAGCCACGTTCGGTAAAGTTTAACCCGTTGCGAACGGTTCTGCCACAACCATCATAATCCACCCATTTTACAAACTGGGTATCCAGTCCTCCCTGAAGCATGAAATCTTCAATTAGCGCTCCTACTTCATTGTCAGCCAATGCCGTTATTATGGCAGTCCTTTTCCCAAAGCATTTTTTCAGTCCGCGTGACACATTATATTCTCCGCCACCTTCCCAGGCGCGAAATTGTCTGGTCGTTCTGATTCTGCCTTCTCCCGGATCAAGGCGTAACATTACCTCACCCAAGGAAATGCAATCGTAGGTACACTCCGATGCTGGTTTAACCTGTAAAGTCATCTTTTAAAATCTATTTCGTTTTGTTGTTTTGATTGTAGTTGGTGAAAAGCATTAAATACCAACATGTCTTAGTTTTGCCAGACACGTTGGTATTAATGGTTTTTTCTGAATTTAGATGTCGTTTTCTCCTTTTACGTAACCAAAGTTGGCAAGGATTCCACCGTCAACGTAAAGCACGTGTCCGTTAACAAAATCACTGGCTTTGGATGCCAGGAATAAAGCGGCATGCCCTACATCTTCCGGTTCACCCCAACGGCCCGCCGGAGTCCGGGTCATAACCAAGTCGTTAAACGGATGGTTGCCCTCGCGAATGGCCGCAGTCTGAGATGTTGCGATATAACCAGGACCAATGCCGTTGATCTGAACATTGTATTTAGCCCACTCGCAGGTCATGTTCGCTGTTAACAGTTTCAAACCTCCTTTTGCTGCTGCATACGCAGATACAGAGTTACGTCCGTAAACGCTCATCATGGAACACATGTTAATGATTTTCCCAAAACGGCGTTCTATCATTCCCGGTGCAACACGTTTGGCAACAATAAGTGGTGCCACCAAATCGATATCGATTACCTGCTGGAAATCTTTTATCGGCATGTCCAGTATCGGAATGCGCTTAATGATACCTGCATTGTTAACCAGGATATCAACCGGACCAACATTCTTTTCTATTTCTGTGATTCCTTTATCTACATCTTCTTCGCTGGTAACATCAAAATTTAATGTGTACACATCAAGGCCTTCTTTGGCATATTCTGCTTTACAGGCCTCAAGTTTATCGTCAAAGATGTCATTTACGCAAATTTTGGCACCGGCTTTTCCCAGTGTCGTGGCTACTGCCATTCCAATCCCATGGGTTCCACCTGTAACAAGTGCAACTTTGCCGGTTAAATCAAATAATTCCTGAATCATCTTTATTTTTATTTTTTGGTTCTTATCTCAAATCAGAAGGTTGTTGGGTGTCCATATCTCCGTAATCGAGATTTTCACCACCCATACCCCAGATGAATGTATATTTGGCTGTACCGGCACCTGCATGGATAGACCACGTTGGTGAAATAACAGCCTGCTCATTGTGCATAAAAATGTGTCTTGTTTCCTGCGGTTCACCCATAAAGTGTACCACAGCCTGATCTTCAGGGACCTCAAAGTAGAAGTATGCTTCCATACGTCTTGTGTGCGTGTGGGCCGGCATAGTATTCCAGACACTACCTTCCTTAAACTCGGTCATTCCCATTTGTAACTGACAGGTATCCACCACACCGTTGACAAGCAGCTTATTAATTTTCCGTGCATTGGACGAATTTAAATCGCCCAGTTCAACAGTTATCGCATCTTTCAGTGTTACCTTTTTGTTTGGGTATGCTTTGTGAGCCGGGGCAGAGTTGAAATACAGTTTGGCTGGTTTTGCAGCATCTGCAGATGCAAATACAACTTTGGTTGTACCTCTTCCGAGATACAATGCTTCTCTGTAGTCCAGCTCAATCACTTCTTCATCGACAGTTATTTTAGCTTTACCACCGATATTGATAATACCCAGTTCACGTCTTTCGAGGAAATAGGTTGCCTTTAAAGGATCAATTGCATCAAGACTTAATGGTTTTGTTACAGGATAAGCACCGCCAACAATAATTCGGTCGTAATCGGTGTATACCATGTTAATCATGTCCTGTTCAAAAATTGTCTCAACCAGAAATTCTTTACGCAATCTTTGTGTATCATACAATTTTGCGTCGCTCGGGTGAGACGCGTAACGAATTTCATATTTAATATGACTCATAATATAATTTATTTTTGTGTTTAAGCTTCTGTTTTTACCAGATTAAGATTTTCATCCATTGGTGTCATCTTAGGCATTAATAAGTGTACGAAACCTAATAAAATAAGGTAAGCTGAACCTGCAATAAGGAATGCCCAGAAATAACCTGCATTACCGGAAGCATCCAGAACTTCTCCAAGTGCAAGGTCGCCAACAATACCTGCAACTGCACCAATCATACCACCAATACCTGTTACTGAACCAACAGCTTTTTTGGGGAATACATCGGATACCAGTGTGAAAATATTCGCTGACCAGGCCTGGTGTCCTGCAGCTCCAATACCAATCAGTACCACCGCTAACCATTTACTTTCGGTTATAGCAACGTAAGCTACTGGAAGGATAATCAATGCACATATTAATAATGTCATTTTACGTGCCTTATTGATTGACCAGCCCTGACGCATGAATTTACCGGATAGCCATCCACCGAAAATACTACCGCCATCCGCCAGCAGATACATAATCATGAATGGGATACCTATATTGTGAATATCGACTTCAAATTTATCCGCCAAAAATTTTGCTCCCCAGAAAAGGTAAAACCACCATACAGCATCTGTAATCTTTGCTGTGGCAAATGCCCAGGTTTGGCGCTTTGGAAGCACTTTTGCCCAGGATAGTTTTTCCTTACTTTCCACAACAGAATCACTGTTGATGTATTCCAATTCTTCTTTGCCAAGTTTTGGGTGTTCTTCAGGTTTCTGATAGGTTTTAATCCATAAGAATACCCAAAAAGCACTTAAGGCACCGGTTATTAAAAATGGATATTGCCAATGCATAAAATTACCCTGACCTCGGTCACCTCCGGTCCACCATACAACAGCACCAATCACAAAAGGGGCTGCGATGGCACCAATACTGGTTGCTGCATTATAAATGCCGGTTGCAAAAGCCCTGTCTTTTTTGGGAAACCATTCGGCAACAGTTTTTTGTGCTGCAGGGAAGTGGCCTGATTCACCAAATCCAAGTCCAAAACGTGCGATGGCGAACAGTGCCACACTGCTTAATGTGAAACCAAGAAAAGTAACTTCACTCACTACAGTTGCATGCAACATCCCAAAAATACTCCATATTCCAATTGCAAGCATGTACCCTTTTTTGGTTCCCAAACGGTCAATGATTCCACCCATACTTAACATACCGATTGCATAAGCAATTTTAAATGCAACCATAATATGTGCATAATCCGTATTTGTCCAATGGAACCATTCCATAAGATCAGGAGCCATAATACCAATAATACTTCGGTCGAAGTAGTTGACCGTGGTAGCATAAATCAACATGGCCAGGATTCTAAACCTGTACTTGCCAATACTTTTTGTTACTGCTGTCATGATAAAGTTTTAATATTAATAATTTAGTTAGTTAGTTATAATTATTGTTTTAAATACTTCAGATTCTCTTTCATGATGATATCAATGGTGCTGTAATTAATCTTTTCTATATTGTTTCCAGCACCTAAATGTCTGAATAATGACATAACACCATTATAGCCCTGCTCTTCCGGTTTCTGACTGATTAAAAAATCGATAACCCCTTTATTAAGGTACTTCAGATTTTCATCTATCAGGTCGTATCCGATCAAAATTGTATTATTTATTTCAAGGTCATCAAACAATTTTGCAACCTGATATACCCTTGAGCCGGAAACGAAAATTCCTGCCAGATTGTCCACCTGCTTAATACATTTCTGCAATGTATCTTTCAATTCTGTGGGGTGGAGGAGGTCAACTTCCCTTGAGATGATCCTGATGTTTTTTAATCCGTAGTTGTCAAAATAACTCAAAAATCCCTTTTCCCGCTTTAAAATATGGTGAGAAATCACCTTGTTGTTTGCCAGTTTCAATACAAGTACGGTTGAATTATCCGAAATGCCGTAATTGATAAGCTTTCCTGAAACAAAGCCGCTTTGCCAGGCATCCTGTCCGAAATAGGCCAGTGGATTACCGGAATCAATATTGACATCAAAAAATACATACGGTATTTCTAATTCATCCAGCAAAATGGTAAACTGCATGGCCGCTTCACGGAATACAGGATTGAAAAGAACTCCGTCCGGATTGTTTTTCAGTACTTCATCACGTGCTTCGAAAAACGATTTTTCGTTTGCATCGTTAAAGGTATAAATATCTACCGCAAAATTGTAATCTTTTAACTCATCTTCAGCTCTTTTAATGCCGGCAATGGGTTTTGACCAGTATGGATTACCTGCATTTCCGGCTGGCAGAAGCACCGCAATGCGAAATAATTTTTTTGATGCAAGGGATTTGGCTAAAAGATTCGGTGTATAATTGAGTTCCTCTATAATAGAAAGGATTTTAACACGGGTTTCTTCTTTTACTTCGCCTCTGTTATGCAACACACGATCTACCGTGCCGACAGATGTGCCGGCCTTTCTGGCGATATCCTTGATGCGGATTTTTTGTTTGGAATCCATGGATGAAACTGATTTTTCGTGCACGTGCACGGCAAATGTACGAAACTTTTTAAGAATTGTTCGTGTGCGCGCACGATTATTTTTGTGTTGATATAAAAATATTTTATCGTCTAAGTCCATTTTTTAATAAAAATGAAAAGTTTTGGACACATATATTTATTATTAAATATGTAGGTTCGTACCCGTAATTATTTAAATTTGATCTTTATAATCATAATTATTAATCAAACACTCAAAAATGAAAAAGCTATTATTTTCTATTTTAATGGTTTTTATAACCGGAGTTACTGTGTTTTCACAGGTTACAACATCAGGAATGAATGGTATTGTAGAAACAGATCAGGGAGAGCCTTTACCCGGGGCAGCCGTGATTGCCATTCATGAACCTTCGGGGACACAATACGGTACTATCACCAACGCTGATGGCCGTTTTACACTTCAGGGGATGAGGCCAGGCGGACCTTACAAGGTTGAGGTTTCATTCATAGGGTATTCCAAAGGTGTTTACACTGATATCAGGTTGTACCTTGGTGAATCTTTTGTTTTAAACGTTACGCTCACCGAAAGTGCTGTTGATATGGGGGAAGTCATGATAGTGGGTACAAAAGCATCGGCTTTCAAAACCAGTAAAACAGGAGCGTCAACCAATATTTCCAACGATCAGATGAATCTGATGCCGACCATTAACAGAAGTGTGTCCGACATTGCACGGCTCTCACCTTTTACCAACGGCATGAGTATTGCCGGTGGCGATGGCCGTTCCACTAACTTTACAGTTGACGGAGCCAACTTCAACAATAACTTTGGACTCAGTTCAAACCTGCCTGGTGGAGGTAATCCGATCTCTCTGGATGCTATCGAAGAAGTTCAGGTAGTTATTGCACCGTTCGATGTTCGTCAGACCAACTTTATCGGTGGTGGTATCAATGCAATTACCAAGTCAGGAACGAATTCATTTAAAGGTTCGGCTTACACCTATTTGACCAATCAGAATATGAGAGGTAATAAAATAGGTAGTGTTGATTTTGGTGAACGCGATGAAGAATCGACACATATATATGGTGTAAGCTTAGGTGGTCCGATCATTAAGAATAAATTATTCTTTTTTGTAAACGGTGAATATGAATTACGTCCGGGACAGGTGGTAACCTGGAGACCTTCGGATAATGGTGTTGCAAATACAGATCTGATGCTTTCACGTACCAGCGTTTCCGATATGGAGCTGGTGAGGCAACACCTGATTGACAATTATGGATATGATCCCGGATCATACAGTGATTATCCTGCTGATGAGAGCAACAGAAAACTACTTGCCCGCATCGACTGGAACATCAATACAGCTAATAAACTGAGTGTGCGTTATAACTACACAAAGAATCAGGCATGGAATCCTACAAACGGTAATTCAACAGACGGTGGATTCAGAAACCGCTCCATGGATCGTATTTCGCAATACTCTATGGCTTTCTCAAATTCAATCTATTCCATGGATAACATTGTGAACTCGTTCTCACTTGATTTAAACAGCCGCATTTCGGATCGGTTTTCAAATCAGTTCCTGGCGACGTATACCAAAATTCAGGATATAAGGGGATCCAATTCTTCCAAGTTCCCGTTTATTGATATTATGAACGGAGTTACTACAGATGGCAGACAAATTCTTGAACCTTATATGTCTGCCGGTTATGAGCTGTTTACCTGGAATAATGGTGTGAATAATAACATCTTTAATATTATTGATAACGCTACTTTCTATTTGGGAAGTCATAAGATCACTGGTGGTGTAAGTTTTGAACACCAGATGGCAAATAATTCCTATATGAGAAACGGAACAGGTTATTACAGGTACGCCAGTATTGAAGATTTCCTGAATCAGGCTGCTCCACGGGACTTTGCGCTGACTTATGGTTATGACGGAGAGCAAAATCCGGCTGCTGAAGTTGCTTTTAATCAGTTTGGTATCTATGGACAGGATGAATGGAACGTTACGCCGGAATTAAAACTTACATATGGTATCAGGGCAGATTATCTGAAGTATGTGGATAATATAATCCGAAACAATGCTATTTATGAACTTAGCTTTGGCGGTAAAAAAATCGATACCGGAGAATGGCCAACTGCCAATGTACAGCTTTCTCCAAGGGTTGGTTTTACATATGATATATTGGGAGACCAGACCATGAAGCTACGTGGAGGTACCGGTATTTTCGCCGGCAGACTGCCATTGGTATTCTTTACCAATATGCCAACCAACTCGGGTATGGTGCAGGGTAGTTATGCCGCAGTCACCAGGTATGATGCATCAGATGGAACAATAACCAGTGTGGATCCGGCTTTGGCATCCCTTGCCGGTCCAATGATAACTGATGTGGATGAAATGATCAGCAGGCTCGGACTTCCTACCACAATTACACCAGAGCAGGGTGTGTTACCAAGAGACATTAATAGTATTGATCCTGATTTTAAAATGCCACAGGTATGGAAATCTTCACTGGCTCTGGATTATAATGTTCCTGTATCGTTTCCAATGACAGTGACATTGGAAGGAATATATACCAAAAATATTAATGGCGTAATGTTGAAAAATTATAATCTTCAGGAGCCGGATAATACATGGCAGAGATTCAACGGACCGGACAACAGATACATCTATCCGGATGACATAACCTATACGTCAAAAAGTGCATATGTATTGACCAATAACAGTGAAGGTTGGGGAGCAATTGGTAACATAACTGTTAAGGCTGAACCGGTTGAAAATTTAAATATTATGGCGGCCTATACTTACACTGAATCCAAGGAGATTTCAGGAATGCCTGGAAGTAATGCTGCTTCAGCTTACAATGGTTTAATCGAAATTAACGGTCCTCATTTACCTGATGTTCAGCGTTCGCAGTATGTGGTGCCGGAAAAAGCCATCGCATCGGTTTCATATAGAATCCCTTACCTGAACGATCATATGGCAACCACCATTAACCTGTTCTACTCAGGTTATTCACACAATGGTTACAGCTTTACCTATTCAAACGATATGAATGGTGATGGTTATTCAACAGATCTGATTTACATTCCAAAAGAAAGGGGTGAAATTCAGTTTGTCAGTCAGGCTGATGAAAATGCATTCTTTAATTTCGTTGATCAGGATAAATATCTGAAAGCACATCAGGGTGAATATGCTGAAGCTTATGCAGCAAGAGCCCCATGGACGCACCGTTTTGATTTGCGTTTAGCACAGGATTTTAGTATCAAGGCTGGTAGCAGAACACATACCTTACAGTTTACCTTTGACTTCCTTAACTTTGGTAACCTGATAAATAGTGAATGGGGCGTAACTAAAAACATGTTCTCAGCAAATAATGGTCAGATCCTGACTTACGAGGGCGTGGATGCTAATAATGTTCCAAGTTTCTCTATGGCAAAAGATGCTGATGGAAATTATCTGACAGAAACATATTCAACCTACTATAACTACAACGAATGTTGGCAGTTACAGGTTGGTTTGCGTTATATCTTCTGATCTGAATAAAACTTTGTTTAACAGTTTAAAGAGGCTGGCCTTGTCGGTCAGCTTCTTTTTTTTAATTTTATACACCATGAGAGTTTTTGTTCTATTTATTGCAGTTTTCGTTTTAACAGCTTCATGCAAGCCGGTTAAACAACCAGTAAAAACCAAATATGTGGTAGTGTTGTCTATGGATGGGTTTAGATGGGATTACACTTCAAGAACTTCTACGCCTGCATTCGACGAACTTGCAGCAGATGGAGTGAAAGCTGAATACATGGTACCTTCGTTTCCAACCAAGACCTTCCCAAACCATTACACGCTTGCCACGGGTTTGTATCCGGGAGAGCATGGTATTGTGGCAAATTCATTCTATAACGATTCCCTGAAAAAGTCGTATTCCCTGGGAAATCGTTCAGCGGTTCAGGATGCTGATTTTTATGGTGGTGAGCCCATTTGGGTGACTGCTGAAAAGCATGGTATAAAAGCGGCAACATGTTTCTGGCCGGGAAGTGAAGCGCCTATTAAAGGTGTGCGTCCTTCTTACTGGCTGAAATATGATGGCAGCCTTACTTACCAGTCAAGATTGGATACGGTGGCTTACTGGTTAACACTTCCATATAACCAACGTCCGCATCTCGTAATGTTTTACGTGGATGAGCCGGATCATACTGCACATAGTTTCGGACCGGACAGCAAAGAGGTCACGGAAGAAATTTCATCGCTTGACAATTACCTTGCAGCTGTCCAGAAAAAACTATTCTCACTGGATATTGCCGATTCCATAGATTTTATTTTGTTGTCGGATCATGGTATGGCAAAGGTGAATATGGACAAATCCTACGATCTGTCTCAATTATTGCCGGCTGCCTGGGTTGCCCATCAATCCACTTCAAATCCTCTGGCTCTTATTGATCCGGCACCGGGATTCGCCGATTCTGTTGTTGCTACCCTGAATAAGGTGAAAGGGATCAGAGCCTGGCTAAAAAAGGAAGTGCCCGCAAAATATCATTATAATTCGCATCCTGCCATTCCCGGAGTTGTGGCCTTAGCTGACAGCTCTTATACATTGTACTGGAAAAAATATACACTTGCAGCAGATCACGGATATGATCCCGATACAAACAGTGATATGCGTACCATATTTTATGCCAAAGGTTCAGACTTTAAGAAAGATTTTATTAACAAGCCGTTTTCGAACCGGATGATTTACCCGTTGATAACTAAACTGCTTGGAATCCCAACTGAAAAATCGCTGGAGGCCCTGAAAAAAGAGCATGTTGAAGTGACAAAGTAAACCTTGCATAAATACTGGAATTTAGGTTGTTAACACGGCTTATATTCTCTTGTTGAAAACATATTGAAAAATTGCTGTAGCGGTTTGTTCTTCAAAATTTAACAACTGTTAATTTTGGTTTCTTTTTTAACACATTTAACTTAAATTTTTAAGAGATGAAGAACAAACTATTACTTGCATTGATGCTTGTTTTTGCATCAGCCACTTTTGCTCAGAATGTTCAGTTGCATTATGATTTTGAACGTGAACATTTTACATCAACCGTTGAAATGTTTAAACCTGACAACTGGGGAAACACTTTCTTCTTTATTGATATGGACTATAATGGGCCATCAAGTGGAGTCAGTTTGGCCTATTGGGAGATTGCACGTGAACTCAAATTCTGGGATGCTCCTATTTCGGCACATATTGAATTCGATGGAGGATTAATTTCAGGTGTAGGTTCTATTGGTAACGCATACCTTGCAGGTCCGTCATATTCTTATAATGCAAGTGATTTTAGTTACGGAATTACTCTTATGGCACTGTATAAATATATTGCACTTACTCCAACAGACAAGCCACATAATTTTCAGTTAACTGCCGTTTGGTACTGGAATATGTTTAACAATAAACTCACTTTTTCAGGATTTGCAGATTTCTGGAAAGAAGATCATACCGTATCTCTCGATGGATTTGTTGAAGATTTTCAAAGTTCATCATATATATTCCTTTCTGAACCGCAGATTTGGTATAATGCAACTAAGAATTTCTCTGTTGGTAGTGAAATAGAACTATCAAACGATTTTGGTGGCATCCCCGGATTTAAAGTTCGTCCAACCGTGGCCTGTAAATGGACATTCTAATTTCAATAAACAATCGCTATGTTAGATAAGTATTTTAAGCTTAAAGAAAATAAAACCAATGTACGAACCGAAGTTGTAGCTGGTATAACCACCTTTATGACAATGGCGTATATTCTGGCAGTAAACCCTCTCATTCTTGGTGATACCGGGATGGATAAAGGGGCTGTATTTACCGCAACAGCTATTTCAGCCGCTGTTGCCACAATCGTAATGGCACTTTTAGCAAAATTGCCTTTTGCTCTGGCTCCAGGAATGGGATTAAATGCCTTTTTTACTTATACTGTATGCTTCGGAATGGGGCACAGTTGGGAATTTGCGTTAACGGCTGTTTTTCTTGAAGGTATTATTTTTATCCTGTTGACTGCTTTTAATATCCGGGAACTTATTATAAAAGCGATACCCAACAATGTAAAACATGCCATATCGGTTGGTATCGGTTTGTTTATTGCTTTTATTGGGCTAAAGAATGCCGGAATTATTGTGAGCAATGAAGCAACTTTTGTAAGCCTGGGAAGTATTATGGATTTCAAGGCCAGCGGTGCACCTTTTGTAGCGCTGATCACAATTATCATCACCGGTGCTTTGCTCGCATTGCGTGTTAAAGGGGCATTGTTAATCGGTATTCTGATTGGCACAATTCTTGGTTTTCCGTTTGGTATAACACACCTTCCGGAAACATTTGATGTGACTCCTCCTTCTGTAGCTCCGGTATTTGCGAAATTCCAGTGGTCACACATATTTACAATGGATATGCTTCTGGTACTCTTTACCTTCCTTTTTGTTGATATGTTTGATACGGTAGGTACCCTGATTGGTGTATCCACAAAAGCAAACATGCTGGATAAGGAGGGACGTATTCCACGTGTAAAACAAGCGCTTTTTGCGGACTCCATCGGAACTGCATTCGGTGCTTTAATGGGAACATCTACGGTAACAACCTATGTTGAAAGTGCATCGGGTGTGGCTGAGGGTGGCCGGACCGGTTTGACTGCATTAACAACAGGTGTTTTGTTTTTACTGGCCCTGTTTCTGTCGCCACTGTTTCTGATGGTCCCTGCGGCTGCCACTGCTCCGGCACTTGTACTGGTTGGTGCAATGATGATGACACCGATTGCCAAGATCAACCTGGAAGATTATACCGAAATGATCCCGGTATTTTTAACCATTATCATGATGCCGTTAACATTTTCAATTGCAGAAGGTATTGTATTTGGTATGTTATCGTATGTACTTATTAAACTGATATCCGGTAAGGTAAAGGACATTACTCCGGTTATGTATATTCTTGCCGTTTTATTTGTACTGAAGTTCTTTATTTAGGCTATAGTCCGTCGATATATGTCAAAGGCCGTCCGGAAGGATGGCCTTTGTTATTTCTGACGAATTATACTGTTCTGAAGGTTATTGATGCTGTAAAATGTCTGCTTTTTATGTTTTACGGCTTACTGATAAACCCTTACATAATCAACTTTAAAAGTAATCGGAAAGAGGTCCGCATTTGGTTCACCACCATTTGAACCAATAGCCAGGTTCAGCAGAATATAATGAGTATTACCTTCTCTGAAAGGATTAAAGCCATCATTGTTTCTTGTTTTATCCAGTGGAATTTCATTGAGCAATTCATTATCCAGGTACAGTTTTATAACTTCCTGATCCCATTTCATTCCCCAGACATGAAATTTATTTACCCAATCCGGATCATTATCTGTAAAATGAGACAAAGGTAAACGTTGTGAGTCCCAGCTTACACCTCTGCCGTTTTCTCCGCCCCATGCTGCATTAGCCAGTATTGTTGGCTGGTCATTCACACGGTAAAATTCCATAATATCTATCTCTCCACATTCGGGCCAGTGCTTCTCTTTCCCAAGGGTCCAGATAGCTGGCCATGATCCTTTAGCTGTATCTATCTTAGCCCTGATCTCAAAATATCCATAACTGCTCCATTCCTGCAATCCTCTTGAAATAAGACAGGATGAGCTGAATTCTGCATACGGCCTCTGTTTACGCCAATCTCTGGAATTCGCATTAAAATGCGTATTGGGAATGGAATCTTTTTTACCTGTAATAACCAGTACCCCGTCCTTGCAAATGGCATTTTCAGGTTGGTACCACTGTAATTCGTTATTTCTGACAAATCCATATTCATAGGTCCAGTTTTCGGGGTTAGGCCGGCCATCTTCATTAAACTCATCATGCCAGACCAGATGCATGTCAAATATCATTTCAGGTACCTGACTTTTTGGTTGCATGCTACCGTTAACCTGAGCTTTTGATTTTATAATAAATATAAAAAGGAATAATATCACGGGAATTAAAAAGCGTAAATTCGGTTTTACCGGTAAAGTATCTTTCATATTTTGTATCATTTTAAATTAAACGTATGATTACTTAATGCTTTGTGATGCTGCTTCAAAACAAATTTCGTTGTTTTAAGTGTTATAAAATAGCATAAACTTTAAAAATGATAGCAAAGATCTCAAACCGATCTTTTAAAAAGTAGCAATTGCATCTTATCATAAGGTTTTCTTTGGCAATTATGGAATATGTATTTTAAGACGCGGAAAGGTTAATCCTGTTAATCAGAATACCAAACCCTAATGTGATTATTGAAATAGTTACATAAAAAATCAAATTATTTTCTCATATGTCAGAGGTGTTTCATTATTTTCGCAACATGAATAAGTGGGATTCAACTATTTCAGAACTGATTTCAGCCTGAGAAAGTTGCTTATGCATGCTAATAGAAATAAAACACTAAAAACAGAATAATATGATTAAAAAACCAATGACCTTTCTGCTGCTGTTTTGCGGATTGTTTATTGCAGTTTCATCATCTGCTAAGAGTCCCGACTGGGAAAATCCACAGATTTTTGGAATAAATAAAGAGGTGCCGAGAGCAACTTCAATGACTTATCCAACAGAGGAGTTGGCACTGGCCGATAATTACAGTGCGTCTCCTTACTACCAGTTATTGAGTGGCACCTGGAAATTCAACTGGGCCCCGAACCCATCGCAACGTCCAGCCGATTTTTATAAAACGGATTACGACGTATCGTGCTGGGATGATATTCAGGTTCCTTCCAACTGGGAACTGAAAGGTTATGGTATTCCGATTTATACCAATATTACCTATCCTTTTCCGAAGAGACCACCCCATATTCCACACGGGGACAATCCGGTAGGATCATACAAACGGAATTTTACCGTTCCTTCTAATTGGGATGGACGACGGGTGTATTTGCATTTTAAAGCCGGAACATCCGGGATGTATGTTTGGGTCAACGGAGAAAAAGTTGGCTACAGCCAGGTGACGAAATCACCTGTTGAATTTGATATTACCAAGTATGTAAAAAAAGGTGATAATCAGCTTGCGGTTGAAGTGTACCGGTGGACAGACGGTTGTTACCTTGAAGATCAGGATTTCTGGCGTTTGAGTGGTATTGACAGGGACGTTTTTTTGTATTCTACAGCTCAGGCCAGGATACAGGACTTTTTTGTAAAACCCGATCTCGACGATAAATACCGGGATGGTGAGATAAGTACTGATATTACCTTAAAGAATTTTGGCAAGGAAGATTTAAAGGGTATTGTGGCATTTACTTTATTTGATGCAAATGGCAACCGGGTTCTGGGGAAAGCAAAAGGTGTTGAAATTCCTGCATCCGGTGAATCCGTTGTGAATATTGACGGAAAAATAAAAGATCCTAAACTCTGGAGCGCAGAAACACCAGATTTGTATACGGTGGTTCTTACACTTCTTGATTCAAAAAAGAATATAATAGAATCGACCAGCACGAAAACGGGATTCAGAAAAGTGGAACTGATAGACGGTCAGTTGAGGGTTAACGGTAAATACATTGTAGTGAAGGGCGTAAACCTTCATGAGCACAACGATGTGACCGGCCATTATGTAACGCCTGAAACGATAATGAAGGACCTGAAGCAGATGAAGCGTCATAATATCAATGCCATTCGTACAAGTCACTATCCGCATTCCCCGGAACTTTATGCCTTGTGCGATAAATATGGAATGTATGTGGTAGATGAAGCTAATATTGAAACGCATGCAATGGGAGCAGAATTCCAGTCATGGTTTGATAAAAGCAAGCATCCTGCATATTTACCGGAGTGGGAAGCAGCCCACATGGACAGAATTAAACGTCTGGTTGAACGCGATAAAAACCATCCCTCAGTTATCATCTGGAGTATGGGAAATGAATGTGGTAACGGACCGGTTTTTTATAAAGCCTACGACTGGATAAAAGGTCGTGACAATACCCGTTTGGTTCAGTTTGAACAGGCAGGACAAAATAAGAACACAGACATAGTTTGTCCAATGTATCCTTCAATCAGGAATATGAAGGAATATGCGGATCGCCCCTCTGTTGACCGTCCCTTTATCATGTGTGAATATGCCCATGCCATGGGGAACAGTACCGGTAATTTTAAGGAATACTGGGATATTATCAACAATTCGCCAAATATGCAGGGCGGTTTTATCTGGGACTGGGTTGATCAGGGTTTACTGACTCAAAACGATGACGGCGAAAGATTCTGGGGTTACGGTGGGGATCTCCTAAGCGGCCATCTGCATAACGATCAGAACTTTTGTCTGAATGGTGTTGTAAATCCTGACAGAACACCGCATCCGGGATTGAATGAGGTGAAGAAAGTTTATCAGAATATCAGGTTCATTCCGGTGAAACCGCTTGAAGGCGTTCTTAAAGTTAAAAACGAATACAATTATACTTCGTTAAATAAATTCAACTTTAAATGGGTGTTGCTGGAAAACGGAAAAGAAATTGCCAGCGATAAATTTAATGTGGATGCTGATCCTGAAACAACTCAACAAATAACTCTGAACCTGCCCGGAATTAAACCTGAAGCAGGAAAAGAATATGCATTGAATTTGTACGCTTATAAGAAAGATGCTTCGGAAATGATTCCGGCGGGATTCGAACTTGCTGACGATCAGTTTGAACTCAATAAGGATGCGTGGTTTAAAGCTGTGAACTACGAGGCCGCTTCAGGAAAACCGGCAATGAAAGATGAGAATGGTAAGATTATTGTTTCGGGAGATAATTTTGTGGTCACCTTTAATAAAGAAACCGGTGAAATGATCGGCTTTGTTTCACATGGAAAGGAACTGATTGCTGCTGCTCCACGTCCTAACTTCTGGCGCGCTCCGGTGGATAATGACTTTGGTAATCATATGCCTGAGAAACTGGCTGTATGGAAGAAGGCCGGTAAAGAAGCGATGCTCAAAAATTTCTCGGTTGAAGAAGGTAATGACGTTGTAACTGTAAAAACCGCGTATGATCTTAAGGATATAGTTGCTGATTATTCCGTGGATTACACTATTAATAGCGCAGGAGAAGTAAAAGTAGACGTGTCATATAAAACTGATGCGGAATTGCCTGAAATGCCTCGGTTTGGAATGGCAATGGTTGTTTCTCCGGGTTTTGAGGATTATGTATATTACGGACGCGGACCATGGGAAAACTATGCCGACCGTAATTATTCATCGCATCTGGGAGAATATACGAGCAAGGTTCAGGATCAGTACTTTGCTTACATCCGGCCACAGGAAAACGGTAATAAAACTGATGTGCGATGGTTGTCGCTGACTGATAATTTTGGTGATGGTATTGTCGTAAAGGGTATTCAACCATTGAGTGTTACGGCTTTGCATAATCCTGTTGAAGATTTTGATCCGGGAAGATGGAAAGCACAGCGTCACACAACAGATATTAAGCCGCATAAGGAAATCTACCTGTATGTAGATCTTGCACAGCGTGGTGTAGGTGGTGATGACAGTTGGGGGCGTTTGCCGCATGATCAATACAGACTGCAGAATAATATGTATACATATAGTTATATTCTAAGCCAGGCGAGATAAGATCTGAAAGAATTTTAAATGAGGTGCACAGGTTTTTTTAACTGGTGCACCTTTTTTATTTGAGTAAAACCAATTGTATTCCAACAGCTTCTTGTAATCAAAAATGATTTGTGTAAATTTGTCCGGTAGGTATACGTAGAAAATATTGAATTTGGTCTAACTCCTGCTATTCAACTGATCTAAAATTAAACAACTTAAAATGCAACGACTGATATCTGCCTTGGTTATTGTATCATTTTATTTAACAGGTTCTTTTGCTCAGAAAATACTTGATTTTAATAAGCTGACTATTGATGACGGGTTTACGAGCAGCCGGGCCAATGTAATTCTTCAGGATAAAAAGGGGTTTATCTGGTTTGGGACATGGAATGGTCTAAACAGATATGACGGATATGAAACGGAGATTTTTAAACCAAAATATCACGACTCAACCACAATAAGCAACCGTGAGGTAACTGCACTACTGGAGGATCACGTTGGGAATATCTGGATTGGGACAACCTCGGGGTTAAACTGTTATAATCCGCAGTATAATTCGATGAAACGTTATTCTTTTCAGTATCGGATTTTGGCTTTGTATCAGGATGAGGATAAAAAAATATGGGTTGGAACCAATGGGGGTGGTTTATATCTGCTTGATCCAGAGACAGGTGAAAAGGAGCATTTTCTCGGGGCAGATGTAATTAGTGATATTTATGAAGATTCACGGCACATTTTCTGGATTGCCACTTATCAGGGATTGCTCAATTTTGATCGTTCCAGCAAAAGTTATGTTCGTTTTTTGCCAGAAAGGAATAATCCAAATTCCTTAAACAATAATACAGTTACTCAGATTGTGGAGTCGGAAGATCATAATTTATGGATCGGTACATGGGGAGGTGGACTGAATAAAATGGTTTACAATGAAAACCAGGACAGCATTAAATTTTATGCTTACAATAATTATTCGGGAAACAGATCACTTTCGGCTAACGTAATATATCAGCTTTATTACGATAATTATGGAAATTTATGGGCAGGCACATGGTCTGATGGCTTATATCTTCTTGAACGTGGGGAGCAGGGAAAGACACCGGATAAAGCCTTATTCCATTCATTTAAACATGATCCTGCCAACTCATTCAGCATCTCAGGAAATAATATAACGGCTTTATTTGTTGATCGCTCCGGTATTTTATGGGTAGGTGCGGCGAATATAGACAGAGCCAGTATAATAAAGAATGGTTTTACACGGTATAAAACCTCCAGGCTGGTTAACGGTAATGTCCAAGAGAACACTGTTCGTACTTTAATGGATGTTGATGGAAAGCTATTAGTGGGTACTTCCAATGACTTGCAGATTTATGATTTTGTATCAGACAGATATGCGATACATAAAAGCATAAGCAGACCTGTGTATTCATTCAGAAACATGTTCTTCGGTTCATCTTCAATACTTGATATAGCTCAGGATGAGCAGGGAATATGGGTTGGAACTGACGATGCAGGATTAATATTGTATCCGGGTAAAAGTGCCTTGCTGAATAAAAGCCCCCGTTTTATCTTTTTAAATTCTTCAACAACACCGCGTTTACCTGGCAATAAAATTGGAAATGTGGTTGCTTCCAGAAAGTATCCGGGCGTGCTGTGGGTTGGAACTGCTCAAAGCGGGATGGCTAAACTTTTGTATTCGAACAAGAAAAAAGAGACGGTTATCTGGACCAGTGGGAGCTATAGTAATTCCTTGTCAGATAATAATGTCAGGGCAGTTCTTGAAGATAAGGACGGCATTGTGTGGATTGGAACTCAGAATGGTTTAAACAGATTAGATCCTGAAACCGGATTTATAGAAAAATATCATTATTCATTCAGTGATACAGGGTCAATAAACGATAACGTTATTAATGTACTGTTTGAAGACTCCTTTGATAATCTATGGATAGGAACAAATTCAGGGCTGAATAAGAAGGTTGAGTATGTGGCAAAAAACGGTAAAAGACAAATCTATTTCAAAGGATATCCAACGATGAATCATTTGGATGATGAAATTATCTCGAATATTGAAGAAGATGATGAAGGAAATCTTTGGTTGGGCCTCTATCAGGGTGTGATAAAGTTTAATATTCTAAAGGATACCTTTGTTAAAGGTTATTTTTCGAAGGATTATCAAAGGATAATAATTAACCGGAATACATGTATAAAAAACAATTCAGGAGAACTGATATATGGTGGTGCAAATGGTTTTATGACCATGAAAACGGATAGTATTTTGCCTTCTTCAGTGCCACCACGGGTTGAGTTTACAAATATATTTGTGTTCAACAACGATCTGGGAAATAAAGAAACAGCAGAAAAATATGGTGTGGATCAAACGATACCTTTTGTTAAAACCTTAGACCTTTCCTATAAGGATAAAATTTTAAGGGTGGAGTTTTCTGCAATGGATTTTAAAAGCCCCAAAAAGAATACATATTCGTATATACTGGAAGGTTTTGATGAAATGTGGAACGATGCAGGAACAAGGAACTCTGCAACCTATACCAATATAAGTCCGGGAGAATATACATTTAAGGTCAGGGCAACGAACAGCGATGGTATTGAAAGCAGTGAACCGGCTGAATTAAAGGTGATTGTTGCTTCACCATGGTGGAATACAACTTTTGCATATATTGTTTTCGGGTTGTTGTTGATAGGGCTGCTCTATTTCTTTAAACAATATTCCATCATTGAAGTAAGGCAGAAAGGCAAAATTATGCTGGAACATTTACAGTTCGAAAAGGAGCATGAACTAAATGAGGTGAAGTCACGGTTCTTTACAAATATTACACACGAATTCCGAACACCCTTAACGCTCATTCAGGGACCTGCTGAGGAGCTTGTTAAGAATACAGAACTGCCACCTAATGCAATAAAACAGGCCACTTTGATTCAGCGTAATGCACAAAGATTATTGAGACTTGTCAATCAGCTGATGGAATTCAGAAAGGTTGAGCAGGAGAAAATGGAAGTTTATTTTCAGAAGACAAATGTGAACGAGATTATTAACGATCTGTTCGAGTCATTTAAAAGTATGGCTGATTCCAAGAATATTAATCTTAAGCTTGAGGTTCCTGCTTCGGTCATTTATGCTGATGTTGATATTGATAAATTTGAAAAAGTACTTTACAACCTTGTTTCTAATGCATTTAAATACTCTGAGGATGGAGGCATTATAACTCTGAGGGTTTTTGTGGAAGAAACATCCGTTTCAGAAAAATCTCTGATATTGGAGGTGGAAGATACAGGCATTGGAATTGAGCAGAAATACCAGGAAAAAGTCTTTGAGAAATTCTTTCAGGCAAACAGTAAACAGACGCAAAGTACGGGTGGTATAGGCCTGTTTTTATCGAAAGCTTTTGTTGAATTGCATGGAGGAAATATTGAACTGGATAGTGAGCCGGGTAAGGGAAGTTGTTTCAGAGTTATTCTCCCTGATTCTCATGGCGTCGAAGATATGCAATCAAATGATTTGGGAATCTCTGAGGTGTCTGCAGAAGAAGTTGAACAGGATGAAGTTACCGATAATATAAGTCATACATCTTTTACGCAACCGAAAGTTTTGGTTGTAGAAGACGACGGGGAATTGAATGAGTTTATTGTTTCCGGTCTGGAAGATGAGTTTGAGGTCGTTGGCGTTTATAATGGAAGAGAAGGCTTTGATTCGGCAAAGAAGAATGAACCTGATTTAATTATTTCAGATATAATGATGCCGGAATTGGACGGAATTGAGATGATGAAGGCTTTACGCAAGGATTTTTCAACTTCGCATATTCCAGTAGTATTTTTAACTGCAAAAACAATGCGGGAGGATGAAATACTTGGATTGAAGCTGGGGGCGGTTGATTATATACATAAACCTTTTAATCTGATTTCTCTGAGGCTAAAGATTCAGAATATTCTGGAAAACAGACAACGGATAAGGGACAAAATAAAAGCCGATCAACTTCTTGAACCGGAGGAGATTGAGCTGACCTCATTGGATGACAAATTTCTTAAAGAGGCCGTTGAGGCTGTCAATGATAATATTGATGATACCTCATTCGATGTTGAAAAATTCAGCATGGTGATCGGTGTCAGTCCTAATAAGGTTTATCGGAAAATTAAAGCTTTAACCGGACAAACCGCCAAGGAATTTATCCGTAATCAAAGGCTTAAAGCCGCAGCTAAAATGCTGTTGCAAAACAAAAGATCTATCTCCGAAATTATATACATGGTTGGCTTTTCAAGTCCTTCGTATTTTACCCGCTGCTTTAGAGAGTATTATGGTTGCACCCCAAAAGAGTATATAGAAAAAGGGGGTGATGTTTAAATTTTTAGCCGGTTCCCTAATTATTAATATTATTCATGGATTGATACATCGTTTTATCAATTTTGTGATAGTGTATGTTGTGTTTTTGATATAGCATTAATTTTTATAGGTTTATTTTTGGTACAGGTTAAGTGCGGCCGAAACAGACCAGAGGATTTGTGCCGGTTATTAATTATGGATCACTAATATAACAGGAGCTACTATGATACTAACCCGAATGCTAAAAAAATATACCAAATATTTGTTTTTTGCGATGGCAGTTGCCACAATGGCGTTAAGTTCATGTAATGTGAAATCAGCAAATGGAAAAGTTACAGGTTCTAATCATGAATTTCAACCCGGAGAGTTATGGTTTGATACGGATAGTGTACACATTAATGCTCATGGTGGAGGTGTCCTGGTTTATGATAACCGCTATTATTGGTTTGGTGAACACAAAACACAGGGGCGAAGGGGAAATACTTCACTGCAGGGTATAAGATGTTATTCATCGGATGATCTGTATAACTGGAGGAACGAGGGTATTGCACTGGCAACAGTTGATGAACCCGGTCATGATATTGAGCCGGGAAGTGTAATGGAGCGCCCAAAGGTGATTTACAATGCATCCACAAAAAAGTTTGTTATGTGGTTTCATCTCGAATTAAAAGGGAAGGGCTATTCCGCAGCACGAACTGCTGTAGCCACATGTGATAAGGTTACGGGGCCATATACGTACATCAGATCATACCGTGTAAATCCCGGAATTTGGCCCATTGAATTTACGGATGAACAGAAAAATGCAACATATAGAAGCGATCTGGAATGGTGGACTCCGGATTGGACTGAAGCTGCTAAGAATGGATTGATGGTTTCACGTGATTTTGAACCCGGACAAATGGCTCGTGATATGACCTTATTTGTAGATGATGACGGAAAAGCATATCACATTCATGCATCAGAGGAAAATCTGACTTTGCATATTGCCGAACTAACACCTGATTATACCGGTTTTACAGGTAAATGGACGCGGGTTTTTCCCATGGGGCATAATGAGGCTCCGGCAATTTTCAAACATCAGGGGAAATATTATATGATCACATCAGGTTGTACCGGATGGGACCCGAATGCTGCACGTTCGGCTGTTGCAGAATCAATTTGGGGACCATGGCAGTCGCTTGGAAATCCTTGTGTGGGTGAAGACTCAGATCTTACATTTCACTCTCAAAGTACCTTTGTTTTACCTGTTCCGGGTAAAGAAGATGCGTATATTTTTATGGCGGACCGCTGGAGACCAAGAAATCCGGTAGATGGGAGATATATTTGGTTGCCGCTTGAATTTGATAATGGCAAGCCGGTTTTGAAGTGGTATGATAAATGGGATCTGACCTTTTTTGATCAAAAGAAATAAATATAAACGGGAAATAGATTGATGATGAATTGGATGACTGTAAAAAGGATTACTGTTTTGTTACTGTTTTCAGGATTAGTATTGTCTTGCAAAAGTGAAGAGTTTGATTTGCCTTCGAAAGAGGAGGTTAAAACAGTAATTATTAAAGTTAACGACAACTGGCAAAAAAAGCATCCTGAACATGGCAGGGCATTTTGGGATAACGCAGCATATCATACGGGAAATATAGCAGCATATGAGATCACGGGAATCGACAGGTATCTGGATTATTCCGAGGCCTGGGCAGTGAAAAATGACTGGAAAGGTGCAACATCTGATGATAAGGCTGCATGGAAATACCACTATGGTGAAACAAATGATCATGTTCTGTTCGGGGATTGGCAGATTTGTTTTCAGACTTATATTGATCTTTTTAACTTAACGGAACCAAAAGATTCATCAAAAATTGCCAGGGCACGGGAAGTGATGGAATACGAAATGAGTACGGACAGAAACGATTACTGGTGGTGGGCTGATGGCTTATATATGGTAATGCCTGTAATGACAAAACTTTATAATGTTACAGGAAATGAACAGTACCTGGACAAGCTTTATGAATACTTTAAATATGCGCAAAGCATTATGTACGATGATGAAACAGGATTGTTTTACCGGGATGCCAAATATGTATATCCCAGACATAAAACACTAAACGGCAAAAAGGATTTCTGGGCGAGGGGTGATGGCTGGGTGTTTGCAGGTCTTGCCAAAATAATTCAGGATATGCCGGATGCTTATGTGCACAAGACTGAGTTCATCAAGATTTATAAACGTATGGCAGCAACGCTTATTGCAGCTCAGCAACCGGAGGGTTACTGGACAAGGAGTATTCTTGATCCGGAACATGCACCGGGACCTGAAACAAGCGGGACTGCCTTTTATACGTTTGCCTTGTTTTGGGGTATGAATCATGGAATTCTGTCTGATGATGATTATCTGCCTGCCGCATTAAATGCATGGAAATATTTAACAACCACAGCCATTGATGAAAACGGCCGTGTTGGATACGTTCAACCCATCGGAGAACGTGCAATTCCAGGACAGATTGTCAATGAAAATTCAACATCTAATTTTGGTGTAGGAGCAGTTTTGCTGGCTGCATCTGAGGTTTACCGGTTTGTGAATAATAAGTGACACCGAATTTTGTAAAAAGTATCTCTTGAAATGACTCATATGAAATTTATTGCCGTTTTATTAGTATTTTTCTTCGCATTACCGTTACGGTTTTCAGCCCAGAATAAACTGCCGGAAAAGTCTGAAGTTATAGCCGTTCTTAAAAAAGTTAATAATAACTGGATGTCAACTCATAAGGATCCGGGCGACCGCGAATGGGCAAATTCAGTTTATTTTACCGGAGATCTGGATTTTTATAAGCTCTACCCAAAACACGATTATCTGGATTATGCTTTAACCTGGGCAAATAATCATAACTGGCAGCTAAGTGGCGGTACAACTACCGTAAATGCTGATCAGCAGTGTGCCGGTCAGTCTTATATTGAATTATATAATATTGATGGTTCGACTGATGAGAGTAAAATTGAAGCAATAGATGCTGCTATGACACGTATGGTCAACAGAGATATATATGATTCATGGTGGTGGATTGATGCCTTGTATATGGCAATGCCGGGTTTTGCAAAACTTGGAAACCTGCATAATGATACAGCATATTTTGAGCAAATGTATAAGCTTTATACAAATACAAAAGTGACCAGGAATCTTTATAATTCCAGTGAAGGGCTATGGTATCGGGATGAATCATTTTTGCCGGATCAGAAATTGACACCCAATGGTGAGGATATTTACTGGTCGCGGGGAAACGGTTGGGTATTTGCAGCTCATGTCAGGATATTACAACTTTTACCTTCTGATGAAAATCACAGGGATGAATATTTGGAAACGTTTACAGAAATGGCTCAGGCTTTAGTGCCGAGGCAACGGGATGATGGTTTTTGGAATCCCAGTCTGGATGATCCGGATGATTTTGGCGGACCCGAGACCAGCGGCACCTGTTTTTTTACCTATGGTCTGGCATGGGGCATCAATGCCGGAATTCTGGATAGTGCGATTTACTACCCTGTGGTTCAAAAAGCATGGGAGGGATTAGTAACAGTTGCACTACACGATGATGGTTACGTTGGCTATATTCAGGGTGTCGGATCCCAGCCTTCATCATCCCAGCCTGTAACATATAATTCAACTGCTGATTTTGGCGTGGGCGCTTTTCTAATGGCTGGCACTGAAGTAGCAAAGTTAGCTGTGGGTGTGATGCCACAACCTTCTGAATTTTATCTCGATTCCCTCGTGGTTGTGGATAATTCAGAAATACAGGTGTTCTTTAACAAAAGTGTGGATGTGGTTAGTGCCACAGATCCTGAAAATTATTCAGTGACGGGAAATATTCAGATAAATAATATTACTGCCGGAGATAATGATAGCAGTGTAATACTTAATGTCACAGGATTGGAGCCGGGAAGCTATACCCTGCTTGTAGAGGATGTTTTGAGTGCAGATCACAACACTCTGGAAGTAGGCGAATTTCTTAATTTCGTATATAGCGGTGAGGTGAAAATAGTGGATTACAGCAATTATCAGCCAAATACAAGTAATGTGCCTGAAAACACTCTGGATTTCAATTTTAGTACACGTTGGTCATCAGAAGGGACCGATGAATGGATTATATATGATTTGGGAGAATTGAAAAATATTGAATCAGTTGACATTGCATTCTATAATGGGAATATTCGTAAAACTTTTTTTGCCATTGAGGTGTCTTCTGATGGTATAAATTTTACAGAAGTTTTTAATGGTGAATCCAACGGTATGACCCCGGATTATGAATTTGAAAATTTTGATTTTGAAGATGTTGACGCAAGATACGTTAAATATCATGGTTTTGGCAACAGCAGCAATTTATGGAACAGCCTTACGGAAGTAAAGATTAATTATTCCGATTTAATTTCCGGTATTGACATGCCTGAGTTTCATGCTTCAGGCGTTAAACTCTATCCGAATCCTTTGGTGGGATCACAGTTTTATATTGAATCCCGGTATAAAACGCAGAATAATTACGTTGAAGTATTTGACGTAGCCGGCAAACTGGTGCTGCTTGAAAAGAATGTTAAACAGGAAGAAGACAGGCTTTGTGTTCAGAATATAAAACTGCAGCCTGGTGTTTATACTGTACAACTCAATCGTAAATCCAGTGCAAGACTTTTGATAAAGTGATAAGTAATTATACGATTTGTATTACTTTTAACCCTCTGACTTATCCGGAGGGTTTTATGTATATGGATTTTAACAGGTATAATTGAAACGGCGTTATTTTTTTAAAATCAGTTTTAAAGGTACTGCTTTCCATGGTTGGCAAAAGCAACATGGAGTGCAAAGTGTACAGGAGACAATAGAGATGGCATTGTCAAATGTACTTAAAAAGGAAGTGCATATTGCAGGTTGCGGGAGGACAGATGCCGGAGTTCATGCGTCGCAGTATTATTTTCACCTTGATTTTAATGAAGAATTACAACCTGATTTTTTGTTTGTGATCAATAAAGAATTGCCTGAAGATATTTCAGTCCATAAAATATTTGAAGTGGAAAGGAATTTACATGCACAGTTCAGTGCCATTCAAAGAACATACACCTATAAAATTCATACGGCTAAAAATCCTTTTTTATGTGAACTGAGCGCGTATTATCCGCTCGAAAATTTCAATGTTAGTGTAGTTCGAAAGGCAGTTAAATGTTTAACCGGAATGTTGAATTTTAAAGCTTTTTGTATCACTCCGGCAAAACATTCTAATACTGTATGTACAATTTACAGTGCATCGTTTACTGAAGATCCGGCGCTGAACGCATACGTATTCCGGATTTCTGCTGATCACTTTCTACGGGGTATGATCAGGATAATTGTGGGTAAACTTATTGAAATAGGATCAGGCAGAATGACTGTAGCTGAGTTTGAACACCACCTTAATACCGGAGAACGGTTTAAATTTATGAATCAGGCCTATCCTCAGGGATTGTATTTGTCTGAAATAGGGTATGAATCTGAATAATTTTATCGATGAAAAACTAACAAAACCGGAAATTATTGGGTAGTAATCTTACGCTATTTTTATAAATTTTTACATTTTCTTATTGAATTTTAAAATCCTTTCTGTATTTTTAGTGACTGTATGTGAAAAACAAAAAGTGAATTTTTACTCTTAGTGCTAACTAAATTTATTAAGTATGAAAAAACTTTACACGCTTAATATGCTTGTGCATATATTATTCCAATGTTTTTATTTAGAAAATTAATTCCAGGTAATGGGTTTAATGCTTGTTTATTTAGTCAATGCGCTTTGACTAATTTGAAGAAAATCCAAATTATTTAATATTATACAAATCAATTAATTTAATGCTAAAATTAAACTATTTATTATGAGACGTTTAAACACATTTTTATTGGTTTTGGGTCTTTTTGTCTTAACAGGCATGAGTGCACAAAATCTTTTGTTAAACGGTGATTTTGAATCGTGGGACGATGTCAACACACCAACCAGTTGGCCGAAGGCTGAGAATGTATCTCAGGAAGCCGATGCAGATAGTATTCATGGAGGTACGTATTCTGCAAAGCAACTTGGAGGTACGAATGATCTTGGACAGGGAATATCAGATATTATTCCCGGCAGATCTTACAAAATCACAATGTGGTACCAGGTTACCGATGGTGATGGTACAGATGCCAGGATATGGTCATATTGGCTTAGTAATGGCAGTAACTTAACTGATAATGCAGATGAACTTAGAGGTCCTAACAACAGCTATTTTGATAATAACGGTGGTGTATGGTCGTCATACTCTACTACAGTAGTTGCACCTGCAACTGCAGATAGTTTCTATTTTGAAGTCAGAACTTATTCAGGAGCGGTTGTTAATTATGATGATTTTTCTTTTGAGTTATTATCAGCGAGTGCACCTGTAATTGCTGATGTTACAGTTGATCCTGTATCTGTTACGTCTTCAGATGATGTAACCGTTAGTGCTACCGTTACCGATGATGGAACAGTGGCAAATGTGGGACTGGTTTGGGGATTAACTTCAGGCTCAACCGATAATCAGGTGGTTATGAGCAATGGAGGTTCAGGCGATGTCTATACAGGTACAATACCTGCACAGGCGGATGGAGCAACCGTATATTTTACTGTCGGAGCTATGGATAACGATAGTGAAACTTCTTCTTCGGCAGAAATGACCTATGTTGTAAGAGATCCATCAATGGCTGCTTTACCTTACACACAAACTTTTGATGCTGATCTTGGCGACTTTTATGCTTACAGCGTATCCGGTGATACCAAGGATTGGTACTATGCAAGCGGTTATGCTGCAGCTAACGGCTTTAACTCGGGTGATGAAGAGATCGACTACCTTATTTCCCCGGCATTTGATCTGACAGGAACCATGGATGAGGTTATCTCATTTAAAACATGGCGTAAATATGGTGTTGATGATGATGCTGATAATTATCTGAAATTATACTATTCAACTGATTACGCTGGATTGGGTGATCCATCAACTGC
This sequence comes from Quyinboa mangrovi, assembly GCF_042219825.1. NCBI lineage: Bacteria > Pseudomonadati > Bacteroidota > Bacteroidia > Bacteroidales > Quyinboaceae > Quyinboa > Quyinboa mangrovi. Next base: position 3,147 of record NZ_JBHJHQ010000005.1, on the reverse strand, counting down.
GACATGGACAGAAGTATCCGGAACAACTTTCCCTACAACTGCTGAGGCAGAAACATGGACGAAATCAGAGGATGTTGATGTTTCAATGGCAGAGGGAGATAATGTACACTTTGCATTTGTTTATAAATATCAGGCTGGAAACTATGTTCAATGGGAAGTTGACAGTGTGGTCATCAAGGAAAAAGGTGTATTAAATGACGAAGCTGCGGCTGTAAATTGGGTATTTGATCTGGGTACAGCTGATCAGAAAGCAACATATACCGATTCTACATTATGGGATCCTGAAGAAGTTACTGTTGGAAGTAATTTTAGTTACAATGGAACTGAAGGATGGAGAGGAACGAACGGAGAATATGTGCTTCCAACATTCACCAGGGTTGCGTCAGCATCAAAAAGTTACGACAACCCAAGTGCAGATAATATGGTATCTTTTGTTATCAATCCAAAGGCTGATTTAACCTTTAAACCAACCAATATCTCATTTGATTGTGCACGATTTGGAACAGATGGTGGTAAATTCAATCTTTACTGGTTGTCGCCGGATGGAACACAAACAGCGTTTGGTCCTGTTGACTTCCAGGGAAACAGATCGACAAAAGTTGATGATTATACCCATATTGATATTGATGTTTCAGGATTAAATTTCCCTGCAGGCATGGGTAGTTGTGCATTGCAAATAAACATAACTGAATTAGATGCAGGAAAAAGCGTTGGTTTTGCCAATATACAGATTGACGGATTGTTAAGTGGAAAATTATTCGTTCCATCGGCTGTCTTAATGCATTCATATACATTTGATGTAGCTGATACTGTAATAGATGTTGTAGGTGATGTTGATGGAATGATTAATGGTACTCCGACCATTGAGGACGGCGTATTTATCTCAGCGACCAACGGTGATTTTATCTCTTTTGATGGTGCCGCCCTTGCACTTAACACTTATAGTGCGATTACAACAGAAGCTTATGTGCGTGCCGGTGCAGGAACCAATCCAAGCTGGACAGTCTTCGCCTATTTTGGTGGAAATGCAGGTGCAAATGCATACCTCTTAACCATCGCAAGAGATGATAATGTAAGCCGTACAGAATATGTTGGTGGTGGCATAGTAAACGGACCTGAACTCGAAGATGGTAAACTGCATCATCTGGTAAGTATACTTGGTCCGGATACCATCTCATATTATATAGATGGCGATCTGGTAGGAAAAGTTCAGAATACTAAGTCCATATCAGATATGAGTACGGAAAATGCATGGTTATGTAAAGGCGGATGGCCTGATGCTACATGGAATGGTTCAATTTATGAATACAATATTTATGAAGGTGAACTTGATCCTCAGACTATCTCGGATAATGCTTATGCATTCCTAAGTCCTTCTGATGCACGTTTGGCTGAACTATCGTCGGCAGATGGGGAATTAATTCCAACTTATGATTCATTTAGATCCACTTATGTTCTTTCAGTAGCAGAAGGAACAACGAATGTAAATATAGCTGCTGTTCCTATGACAGCTGGTGCTACTGTAACAGGTGCCGGTGATGTGACAATTGAAGGAGCTGTTGACACTATAGAAATAAAGGTTGTATCTGTAGATAAAACGGATTCTATGATTTACACAGTTTATACAATGGTTTTAAATCCGGATTGCTATACACCACTTTATCCGTCACTGGAAAATCTGGTACAGGATCCTGAATTAACAGATATAAACTTATGGGGAGGCTGGGGAGCCAGAAGTATTTATTATGGTCCCGAAGCATATTGTGGAGCTAGTTGTGCATTGCTCGAAGCACCGGATAAAGGATGTAAAGCAGCACTTGATATTGCCAACTTTAAATGGAAGCCAAATACTACATATCAATTGCATGTAATGGTTAAAACAATTGACGGAAGTATTGGATTTCTTGCAAGTTCAGCTGATCCTAACTTTGGATTCTCAGTTGATACCAAAGGTGAATGGATGTTGGTTGATACAACCTTTACGACCGGACCTAATGCAGGAACAAACTTTTATAGTTTCAATACCTGCGATTTCGGTTCTAATTGTACTGCTGCCTACATCGATAATTATGAATTGTATGAATTACCACCATACACACTGGCTTTGGTAACAAAATCTACATCTGCATATGATGTTGCAGTTGCAGATTCTATTATAGCTCAGGGAGACTATCTGGTAACTACTTATATTCCTGATGGAGGTGACGGCGTAATTACTATGGATGATGCAACTGCTTTAAGTGATTACGATGTTGTTATCATAGGGCGTAATATCGGCAGTGATAAAGTTGGTGCAGCGAAAGATGCATGGGATGAAGTTACTGCACCGGTGCTGTGTATGAATATGTATGGTATCAGGTCTAATAGTGGTAGAGCATTCTGGACACCAACTCAGGTTGCCAATAACATAACAGCGAACGCAGATACTGTGTTGAAAGCACAGATAGTTAAGCCGACAGATGCTGTGTTTGACGGTATCACAGAAACGACTATTGATTACTGGAATGGCATGTTCAGTATATTTGCTCCGGACACAGAAGGTGATGATGCCGGTAACGGTGAGTTGTTGATGACATCAACAATTAATGAGCCTTTATTTATACGTTGGGAAAAGAATGTTGAGTTCTATCCTGGCGCCGGTCATTCTCCAAAAGGAGATCGTACTTATCTGGGTAACGGTAATGATAATACAGAAGTTGTTTACTTTGGTTTCACTGAAGTAGGAAAAACAATTTTCTTTAATGAGTTAGAGAGAATGGCATCAGGTGAACCTGTCGTTATTCCAAGAGTTAAGAAAGTAGCTTATGTACAGAAATCTGGTAAAACAGTAGTAGCCACAGCAGCCGATCCGTACAATGATCCGATTGTGGAAATGCTGAATGCAGATGATAACTTTGAAGTAACCGTTATTCAGCTGGGAGCAGATGACACAACAGATCTTGGTGGATACGATGTAGTGTTAGCACAGGAAACCTTTGGTTCAGGAGATGCTGTATGGAAACCAGGTAAGGTACTTGGACTTGCCAGTATCGAGGTTCCGTTTGTATATAATAAAGTATATGCATTGAAAGATGGTAAAGCTTTCAGTGGAGGAGCCACAGGAGGCGTAGCAGAAGTAGCAGATTCTCCGTATCTGGTAGTTGATCC